>NZ_JAVLVT010000005.1:0-95122 GCF_031628175.1 Lipingzhangella rawalii
ACGACGGCCCACGAGCCCATGGGGGCCGCGCGCTGCCACCCCGGCCCTGGACTGCCCCCCCACGGACACCCTGCCGACCTGAGGATCTGGACCTACGCCGCCAACCACGCCCAGGGCCACACCCCCGGGAACAATCAGCCAAACGCACGATCACCCATACGCGAACCACCCCGCCCACCGGCAGAACCAACCAGCTCCCATCCACATCTGGCCCGGTGGCGGCGCGTGCCTGGAACCTGGAATACTGCCCAGCTCCCGCGGCAGGGCCTGGGAGAGCACGTCTAGGCCGGCCGGGGCTCGGGTTCGGGGTCCGGGGGCAGCGGCCCGGGCGGCTCGTTCGGCGGCGGGTTGGGTTCCGGGGGCATCGGCTGGGGCTCGTCGGGCATCGGCGGCCCTGGGGGAGGAGGTGTCGGGATCGGTGGGCTCACTGCGTACATACGGCTTCCGTTCCCGGCGACTCCCGTTGTTACCCATGGGAAACCGATTGAGGTGCGCCAGGTTGTGGGTACAAGGCAGGATGGTGCTATGAGGAAAACGCGTGCCGCTGCCACCGACTGGCGAGCCGATGTCGAACGCAGCGGGTACTATCCCGTGCTTGTTGCTGACGCGGTAGCCACGGCGCTCGGAGACGAGACCGTCGACGCCTCTGTCGTGCATCACGAGGCCACCTTCGACCCCGGAATGGAGGTGCGGCGGCATATCACCGTGCTGCTGCTGACTCCGACCCGGCTGATCGTGTGCCACACCGATGAACATCCTGCGACCGAGGAGACCGGGCGGCCGCACGCGTCAACCAGCACCGAGGGTGTGCGGCTGGCCAACGTGCATTCCGTAGCGGTGACCCGCGTGGTGCCCGATCCGGCCGCCTACACGCCCGGAGCCCCGGCCACCGAGGTTGTGCTCAGTATCGGTCTCGGCTCCAGCGTTGGGGGGACCACTCAGATCGATCTGGAACCGGCCGTGTGCAGTGATGAGAGCTGCGAGGCCGACCACGGTTACACCGGAACCATCAGTAACAGTGCGCTGACGTTGCGGGTGAGCCAGGCGGCGGACGGAGCGAACGCTGTCCAGAACCTCCTGGACTTCGCCGCGGCACTGTCCCGCGTCGCCGGATGAGCGCGGTGGCCGGAGAGCCGCCGCTGAACCCGCCCCGGTACGGGGCCGCGGCGCTGGCAGATCTCGCCCCGTCGGTCCTGGCATCCCTCGGCGTTCCGGGGGAGGTCAACACACTCGGCCTGCCGCCCGCACGTCGGGCGTGTGTGCTGCTCGTCGATGGGATGGGGGCGCATGTTCTGCGTGAGAACCGGGACAGTGCCCCCTTCCTCGCGTCGCTGATCGAGGAGGATTCGGCGCCAGCACCGGCGGGAACCGTTGACAGCAGCCCCGTCAGCTCGGCCGCGGTGCAGTTCCCGCCGGCACTGACCGCGGGTTTTCCTGCCACAACCGCTACGAACCTCACCTCACTCGGAACCGGTTGCGCTCCCGGGTGCCACGGCATCCTGGGCTACCAGGTCGCCGTGCCCGACACCGATCGCCTGCTCAACCAGCTGCGGTGGAACCTCGACGTCGACCCGCACACCTGGCAGCCGCGGGGAACCGTGTTCCAGCGTGCCCGCGCCGCCGGTCTGGCCGCCTCCTACGTCGCTCCCGGCGCGTTCGAGCACGGGAGCTTCACAGCCGCCTCCGCCCGCGGGAGCACCTACTGGCCGGCCAACGACATCAGCGAACTCGTAGTTCAGGCCGATGCGGCCGTGCGCTCCGCGGACCGCAGCTACACCTTCCTGTACCACAGCGATCTGGACAGTCTCGGGCACATGTTCGGGGTGGGTTCGGCCTACTGGCGGGCGCAACTGGGGTTTGTGGATCGCCTGGCCGAGCAGGTTGCCCAGGCCATCCCCGCCGACACGGCCCTGTACATCACGGCTGACCACGGCATGGTGGACGTGTCCCCGGAGGGTCGGGTCGACGTCGAGACTCCGTCCGAGTTCACCTCGGGAGTGCGAGTCCTTGGGGGAGAGCCCCGGATGCGACACGTGTACACGTGGCCGGACGCCACCGAGGACGTGCACGCTGCCTGGACGGAGCTCCTGGACGGGCGCGCCCTGGTTTTGCGCCGACAGGAGGTGATCGACCACGGCTGGTTCGGCGACACGGTGCCCCCCGAGCACCGCAGGCGAATCGGGGACCTCCTCGCGGTCACCGTCGGCGACACCGCCCTGGTGGCGCCGGCCTCCGAACCGGTCGAAGCCCAGCTGGTTGGCATGCACGGCTCCCTCACGCCCACCGAGGTGTGGGTGCCCCTACTGCGTTCCGGGGCCGCCCGTTAGGATGCCGGACGTGGCAAACAGCACAGTGGGTACCAACGGCATAGACATCACCACGCAGGCCTCCGATCAGGTGGTTCGGATCGACACCGACCGGGGGATCCGCACGATCACCCTCGACTCGCCGGCCAACCGCAACGCCCTGTCCGCGCGGCTCCGCACCCAGCTCCACGATGCCCTCACCGATGCCGCGGCCGACACTGAGGTGCGCGCCATCGTGCTCACCGGCACCGGTCCGGCCTTCTGCGCCGGAGCCGACCTCAAGGAGGTCGCCGCGGAGCGGGCCGGGAACCCGCCGGATCCGAACGCCCCCACCATGCCCACGCTGTTCGCGGCGGTCATGGACGCGCCGAAGCCCGTGGTGGCCAAGCTCAACGGCCCGGCCCGGGCCGGTGGCATCGGTCTGGTGGCCGCCGCGGACATCGCCATCGCACCGCACAGCGCAAGCTTCGCGTTCACCGAGGTGCGTATCGGCGTCGCACCGGCCATCATCTCCGTGCCCGTGGCGGCGCGGATGGCCGATCGCCAGCTCAGTCGCTATTTCCTCACCGGGGAAACCTTCGACGCCGACCACGCACAGCGGGCGGGTCTGCTCACCGAGGCGGTCGCGGACTCCGAACTGGACGAGGCGACCGAGCGGGTGCTGGCCGGTCTGCGGCAGGCCGCCCCCACCGCACTGCGCCACACCAAGGCGATTCTCGGCCGAACGTCGCTGCCGGCAGCCCGCCGGGACGAGGAACTGGCCGAAATGGAGCGCTTGTCGAGGGAACTGTTTGCTGGTGACGACGCCGCGGAGGGACGCGCAGCCTTCCTGGAGCGGCGTGTGCCTGGTTGGGTGCTGTGAGTCGCCCGTTCTTCTCGGCGGGGCCAGCTGGCACAGCCACCAGAGCGACCAGCACAATGGAGCCGTGAGCTATACGGGAGAAACGCGGGTCGGCGGGCCCGCCGATGTACGGGAACTGGCCGCGCTGACGATACACAAGCTTGCGGTCGGGCCGATGGACAACAACACCTATCTACTGCGGTGCCGCACCACCGGAACCGGAGTGTTGATCGACGCGGCAAACGAGGCGGACCGGATCCTGGAGCTGGTGGGCGACGCCGGTCTGGACCGGGTGGTGACCACGCACCGGCACCAGGACCACTGGCAGGCCCTGGCCGAGGTTGTGGGGGTCACCGGGGCGCGGACCGTGGCTCATCCCCTGGACGGGGAGCACCTTCCGGTGTCGGTTGACGAACCCGTGGACCACGGAGGCCAAATTCCGGTCGGGGAATGTAGCCTCACCGTGATACACCTCCGTGGGCACACCCCCGGATCGATCGCCCTGCGCTACGACGAGCCCGGCGGACGAACCCACCTGTTCACCGGAGATTCCCTGTTCCCCGGCGGGGTTGGCAAGACCCAGGGGGAGGCCGAGTTTCGATCCCTCATCCAGGACGTGGAGCAACGCGTCTTTGCCGAGCTCAACGATGACACCTGGGTGTATCCCGGGCACGGCAAGGACACCACACTTGGGATGGAACGGCCGCAGCTACCGGAGTGGCACGCGCGCGGCTGGTAAGTCCCCACCGGCCCCGACCGGCCGGGGGCGGGCCACCGCCTCCGGTCCCCGCCCCAGTTCTCCTGGAGTCGGGGCGGGGCCACGGGCGTCACTTCGGCTCGTGGGGAAGTGGCCGCCGGCCCGCGAAACCGAGGTCGGTGCGGTGGTACCACGCGAGTTCCTGCTCCCCCTCCAGCCAGCACAGCCGCACCGAGACTCCGTCCAGTACCGCGGGGAAATCCAGCAGGAGTGGGGCGATACCCTTGACCTCCAGGCCGGTCTCCAGAAACCAGGACTGAATCTCGCTCACCCGGGCGGTGAGCGCCTTGTGTTCGGCCAACCCGCCCAGGGCCGTCTCGGTGCCGCGGTCCAGTGCCAGGGCGAGTTCAGCCACGTCGGCGCGGGTCGCCACGAGTTCCGCGGCGCGTTCCCGGACATCCGGCATGAGCGCACGTGCCTCGGCGACGGTAAAGATACGGAACTGGCCTGTGGACGATGGCCACGGCGGTGGCGCAGGATCTTCGGATGGGCCCATAACCCCCCACGGTAACGACCGTGGCCATGGAACGTATCGGCGCCGTGGGGACCATCCGCGACTGTGGCGCGTTGTGGCCCCACTCCCGCACGGTGGGGGAGGACCTCAACCGGCCCCATAACAGACGAAACCGGCCCCGGACAGGTATCGGGCAACAACCGCAGCCGGAGACGTCCCTGAGCTCAGCGCCCGGTGCGCCCGTGCCATCGCCGGCGCCACCAAGGTGTCGTCCACCGGCAGGGTGCTGGCGATCACTGTGGTTGCGTGTCGGCGCACCGGCGCGGTGACAGGGTCGAGTGTGTTCGGCTCGAACCAAGCCCCGGGGCTTTGTCCTTCGGGGGCGGGGGTCGCCGGAGTGGTGGTGCAGGACGCCAGCACCACAATCGGCGGCAGCCGGGGGCTGTGGGTGAGGTCATAGGAGGTCAGCGGCCCGTCCGTGAGCAGAAGCCCCGAGCACATCGGATTGTCGGCATCGGTGATTCCGTGTCCTGCCAGGTGCGCGACCGCGCAGTGGCGGAGGCCGTCGAGTACGGCATGGGTGTGGGCCGCTGGCCCCTGAAGCACGTGGGCACTGGGATGGCTCGTACGGATCGCCTGGAGTTCGGCTCGGGCCCCGGCCAAACCGGGTCCCGCGGCCAGGAGAACCGGACCTGGCTGGGCGCACCGGACCCGTCGCCTGCACGAGCTCCAGACACGCAGGTCGGGGAGCACGCTGACCTCGCGCCCCCGCAACGGGGCCAACATTCCCCACGGCAGGGCGGGTACGGCTGCGTCCGGGACGATGATCACGCCACGATCCGTGTACAGATCGGTTGGTGTGGGGGTGAACAGGAGGCGGTGGAGCTCGGCCAGGTGGGCCGCGACCGAGAGGGAGGAGCCGACGCGGGCATGGCGCGGCCTGCTGCGTGCCGCCAGCATCAACCCTGCGGCGACGTCACGCACCCGGTCCAGCTCCGTTTCGGCCCGCCAGGTCTCCTGGCCGGCGTTCCTCAGCGACACAACCAGGCGGCCACGGGAGGTGCGTAGCCAGAGCACAGCCCGATCCGAAACAGTGGGGGTTCTCTCGCGCGGCGCGATTGCGGGTACCGCGCCCGCGTCCTGGGCGCGCAGCCGGTGGCTGAGCCGGGCACGCTCCCACTCCAGTTCCGGAGACAGCCCCCTAGCGAGCTCTCGTGGTGTCGTGTGCGGCGGATACGGAGTCGGGGGGTCGCTGAGCAGGCGGCGGGTGGTGCGGTAGCGGCTCAGCAGTACCCGAACCCGGGAATCCGGGGGCGCGACGGAGCGGATACGCGGATGTCGGGTGGTGTCTCGGGCCGCCCAGGCCACGCGACGTGCGGCTTCCATCCACGGCGAGGCAGTGCCCACGCCCGCCAGGATGCGGCGCGCCTGGACCAGCGCGGTGGCTTGGTCGCCCCGACGCAGGGCCGAATGGGCGGCGACGAGCCGGAGCACCGCGAACTCGGCCAGCGGATCCTCCGGACGGAATGCGGCCGCTACCGCCCGGGCCTGTACCGGGTCGCCGGCCCACAGGAAGGCCTCGGCTCGGTCCAAGGTCAGGGTGACGGCACGGTTCCCTCGGAGCCATGGGTGCACGGTGTCGAACAGGGTCATTGCCCGGTCCAGATCGCCGGTGCGTGCTGCCAGAATGCCCGCGTTCTGCTGGAGGAGCGCGTGGAGATAGTGGAAGTGGTGGCGTTGTGCCAGCTCGGTGCCCACCTCGAGGTCACCCAGCGCATCGTCGGTGCGGTCGGCATAGATGTGACTGAGTGCCCGGTTGTTGCGGAGACCGACCCGGTGGCTGGGGTGGTCCTCCGAACCGAGGAGTTTCAGGGCCTGGGAAAATGCGGTACTTGCCGGGTCGAATGCGCCGCCCTGCACCTGGGCCACACCGCGTCGCAGCCAGAGATGGACGTGGGCGCCGGGTGGGTTGGGCGCCGGGCGCTCCGGGGGCGGCACCGGCGGGACGGCCGTGCGGTGGTGGGCCTGGAGGCCGAGCAGACTGCGCAGGGCCAGACTCCGCTGCTGGCTCAGACCGGCTCTGGTGGCGGCGAGGACGGCCTGACGCAGGGCGGGGAAGGGATCCGCGCCGAGTTCGTGGCCAGCCAGGGCCAGCGCGCGCCAGGCCACGGCCCGCACCTCGTCCGCGGCCGAGTGGGTCAGGAGGCACCGCGCCAGGGCATGGGCCCGGTCCGGGTCCCGGGCCACCAAGGGGATGGCCGCATGTGCGTGGCCGCTGAGTCGATCCGGGACGGTTCGCGTGCGCACGGCTTAGACACAGACCCACGTTGTCGCCACCGGGGTCGCGGATCTCCGGTGGCACAGGACGCTGAATGGACCGGCCGGTACCGCCGGGCTGGAAAAGGAGCCGTCCGTAGCGACGGGGCGGAGGTGGTGTCCGGTGGGCCAGCGAATCTCGATTGAGGTCACGTCGGGCGTGCTGTGGAGCTGCCCCACGACATCCCGACGGCGCCCATGGGTCGTAATCTCCAGGCGTAGCTGGAGCTGGGGAGCCTGAAACTCCAGAACACGAGGCCGGGTGTCCGGTTCCGAACGATCACGCAGCCCCACGGGTGGATCGACTGCCGTGTCGGCCCGCAGTTCGGCCACGGCCGCGTCTGGCCGGCGCAGGGCGAAGGCGTGTCGCGCCTGAGGCGCTGTCGGTGCGGCGTCCAGGTCGTTCACGGCGGCGGCCAGTCTGCTCAGGAGCAGCTCGTCCGGGATCTGGAATTGGGGATGGTGGTGCTGCGGCACGGCGACTCCCAGGGTCAGTTGGCTGGATCGGCAGGAGGATTGGGGGCGGATCCGGGGTGGGTGTGCACAACGTCCGTGCTCGGGTTCGCTGGTGATGCGTCGAGCCGGGTGCGGAGCCGCTGTAGGCAGCGACGCCGGTGGGCCGCGATGCGGTGTTCGGGGATGGCGGTGGCCGCAGCCAGCTCGGTTGCGGTGAGGTCTGGGGTCACGACAGAAAGTCGTAGGAGGAGAGGGCACGGATCCGGAAGGGTGTCCAGGGCTCGCAGAACCATCTGCATCTGGTCCCGAGCGACCACGTGCCGTTCCGGATCCTGGTGGTTCTGCGGGTCGGGACCCGGACGGTGGCCGGGGCGGGTCCGCGCGTCGACCGCCCTGAGGCGTCGACTCTCGTTTCGGGCCGTGGTCAGCAGCCAGGAACCAACGCACGCGGGGTCGCGGAGGTGGGCAAGATGTTCGACCAGGCGTAGCCACACGGTCTGCTGGACGTCCGCGGCGTCGTTGCGGCTGAGCCCCATACCGCGGGCGACATTCCACACGGCCTGGTTGTAGCGCTGGACCAGGGTGTCCCACGCCGTGACCTCGTTAGCCTCGGCCCGATCCACCAGGAATGCCGGGTCCGGGCCGTCGCCCGTAGGGCCGTCCATCGCTGCTCCCCTGCTCGGGGTGGTTTCGGCGGTCCCGGGTCGTTGCGGAATCGCAATCCGGGCTGTGCTCTTACCGTAGCGTCGGCATGTGGCCGATGTAGGACAGTTGACAGTTTTTCCTGGCGTGGTGTCTTGGTGCAGCTGAGCCCGATGGGGCACAATAGGGGCAGTACAGCACAAGAGTAGGACAGCTCCTCCGTAGGCACGAGGGCGTCGGGGAAGCGCACTCGGTCGTATCGGGAGGTTCGGTGTCCGCACGTGGCGTCTTGTACGTCCACTCTGCGCCCGCGGCGCTGTGCCCACACGTCGAGTGGGCACTCGCGGGCATAGTTGGCGTACCCGTGAAGCTGGACTGGGTGCCGCAGCCCGCGGCCCCAGGAAACCACCGTGCCGAGTTGAACTGGCAGGGGGCTCCGGGAACGTCGGGCAGGGTTGCTTCTGCCTTGCGGGGCTGGCAACGCCTTCGGTTCGAGATCACCGAGGACGCCACGCCCGGTAGTGACGGGGTCCGCTACAGCTACACCCCGACGCTGGGTGTATTCTCCGCCGTGATCAGCGCTTCTGGGGATGTGCTCGTTCCGGAGGCACGATTGCGTGCCGTCACCGAACAGGCCGCCCGGGGTGAATGCGACTTGTCCGAGGAGCTGGAGGCGCTGTTGGGGCGGGCCTGGGACGAGGAACTGGAGCCCTTCCGATACGCGGGGGACGGTGCCCCGGTGCGCTGGTTGCATGCGGTCGGCTAGGCCACCTGTTGTGCAGCGGTGCGCTCGCGCGCAGCCAAGATTCGGATGGAGACGAGCAGGACGGCGCCCTCGTCGGGCGCGGCTTCGCGTGTCGTGGAGTGGGGCCGCGCGGTTGTACGTGTGCAGCGTGGAACACCGCTGCGCCGTGGTGTCGCGCTGGCCGGTCTCCCGGTCGAGCGTGGGCGTGACCGCCGGCACCACCATCCCCGCAACTGATGGTTCCCATGTCCGAACCCGCACCCGACCTCCGAACGAGAACGGGGCTGCGACCACCACCGCCAGCCGAAACGCACCGGCAGGCGGCATCATAGCGACCCCGTGCTCAGAACGGCGCACGCAACCGGCGCGGACCGTGGTGGTATCGGGGCTGGGGTTAGCTGCTCTCCCGATCGCTGTTCCTACTGTCTGGCCAAACCGCGGCCGCCAGCAGGATGGTGGCCCAGATTCCCAGTGGTATGAACGGCCAGTACGGCAGGAGTGTCTGCGAGCTGATACTGGTGACGCCCCAGATCCCGGTCATGATGATCGCGCCGCCCAACCACCAGCGCCACTCGTCCACCCAGTCCCGCCATGCGGGCGTGAGTTCCCGGTTTCCGGAGTCCGCCTCGCGTGGTTCGGGCAGGTCTGCCGTGAGTGGGCTCAGTTCCCCCCGAGTACGGGCGCGCATGGCCAGGTCCAACCGGCGCTCGTATTCGGCCAGGTCCAAACAGCCCTCGCCCAGCGCTGTCGCAAGGCGGGCGGCGGTCTCATCCCGGTCCGTGTCCGAGGCGCGAATGCGGTGCTGGGGAACCTCTGGGCTGTCGTCCACCGTGGACCCTCCCTCTCGACCTCGGGGCCAAGCCACCATGTAGGAGAGGCGCATTTTGAGGATACGTCGGTTCTACCCACGGCGAAAGCGTGCTAGTCGGGCGTCTCGACAGGAGCGTGTCCACGCTCCGGCGTCATCGGGCCGGAAACCCCTCCGAGGTGTGGTCCAATTCCTGTTGCCGGACCCCAGCGGTCTTTCCGTGCCCCATGGTCCGGGACGACATCCAGACACCGGAAGCTCCGCCACTCCACCCAAGGATCTCCTGGGCGGGCGTCGACGGGGGCTGACCAACGTTGCGGACGTTCATGCCGAGCGGGTGTGGGGCGTCCCCAGCACCGACCGCGGGTTCACATTCGGAACGGTAGTGCTGAGGTTGTGGGGGTGGGGCGCAACCCGTGGGAGTCGAACTCGGTTTCGCTGCGGAAGTCCTCGGCCCAGCGCCGTACCATGACCACCCCGTCTCGCCAGTCCGCCGCGAGGGCGCCCGCACGCGTGAGGGCTTGGCTCAGGAGGCCACCGATCTCGTCGATGCCCGCAGCCAGCGTCAGCGCGGTGGTGGAGGAGAACCGGGGGTTGATCTCGAAGATCCGAGGGATGCCGCCGTCGTCGAGGGCCAGCTGTACGTTGAACGGTCCGTCAGCCTGGAGCTCGCGCTGAACCTCTCGGCACAGCTCGTCGATCTGCGGGGATCTGCGGGTCACAGCGAACTTGGTGACCCCCTGCTTGAGAATGACCTCCTTGGGCACCACTGCCTGGACCTGACCGTCTCGCCAACAGACCACAGAGACCGTGTACTCCGGGCCGGGAAGCTGTTCCTGCACGATGAGATCACCGGCTGAGTAGGGGCCGTCATGGACGATGCGCCCCAGCTCCGCTTCGGAACCGGCCAGGGCGAGCCCTCTGCTTCCGCGCCCCGATCGGGGTTTGACGACCAGCGGAAACCGGAGATCCCCGACCCATTCGGAGGCCAGGCGCGTCACCGGTGTGGCGAGCCCGGCGGCGGTGAGTCGCTGCATCAGGACATGCTTGTCCAGGCAGGTTGTCACGAAGGGGCGGCGGGGCAGGAGGACGGCGAATCCCTCGGCCTCGAGTTCGGTTACGGCCGCCAGCTCCTCGTCCACGAGTGGAACAACGGCGCTCGCGTCCTCCTTGAGGCAGACACCACGCAGCTCCGGAAGGAAGTCGTCGGTATCACCCGGGGGGACGAGGTATCCCCGGTCGGCCAGGTACAACCCTGGCGCGGTCGGGTCGATGTCCGTGGCGATCACCCGGTAGCCGCAGCGGCGCAGGTGTTCAATGGTGCCCGGGGTGGCGGCCGATCCAGCGGTCGTCACCACGATTGCCGGGGGTGCAGGCTGGTGGAGTGCGGTCACCGGTACACCCTTCCGCTCGCTGGTGGATAGCGCGGGAGCACACTTCGAGCGTAAACCCCTGGCCAGGAATTGGCAGGTGGCTGGCCACTTTCGGCTGCGTGGTGAACCTGTCGCCGCACGTGTGCGTGGTCGGTCACCCGTCCAGGAGATGCGACCGGGCCAGGAACTGTCGCAGCTGGTGTGGTCCGGAGTACTGGTGCGCCGCCATCCCGAGCTGGTCCGCGGTTGCGACGTTCTCGGGCCGGTCGTCGATGAAGGCCGCATCGGCGGGCTTGACCTGGAGGACGTCCAGAAGGCCCGTGTAGATGACCGGGTCCGGCTTGGTTCGGCCCTGCTCACAGCTGAACCACAGCTGCTCGAACGGTTCGAACAGGGGAGTGCTCGGCAGTGCCTGTGCGATCCCGTGTGGGGCGTTGGACAGCAGCGCCAGGCGTATGCCCGCTCGCGCCAGATCGGAGATGACCGCGGCCGTGGTCTCCCGAATGTCGAGCCAACTGGCCAGGTCGCAGGCCCACAGCTGGTGCAGCTGTGCGGAGTCCCAGCGTGCGCCCGTGTCGGCGGCGATACGGTTCCAGTACTCGTCAGCGCTCAACCCGCCGTCGTAGGCGCGACGGTGCGCCCAGTAGGCCGGCCACAGCACGTCCGGGTCCAGCCCACTGAGATGCTCCAGCTCGGCGCGTTGGGCATCCGACTGCGCGGTGGAGATGACCTCTCCATAGTCGAAGATGACCGTGCTGAGAGATGATGGCGAGTTCGGCATCACTCGATCGTGCAGGAGCTGCGCCGTGGGGGCAAGTCATGGGTGCGGGTGCCACCGGGGGTGGTTCGGGGCACCCGCACGGTGACCGGGGAGCTACGACAGCTCGTACACGGGGCTGACAATGGCGCGACCCAGCGTGTGGAAGAACAGGTTAAAGCCGAGAAACGCCGGGCTTGCGGTGTTGTCAATACCGAGACTTTCCACGTCCACGGCGTGCACGGCGAACATGTACCGGTGTGGGCCGTGCCCGGGAGGCGGGGCGGCCCCGAGGTAGCGGCGACTTCCGGCGTCGTTGCGCAGCGTGACCGCACTGGCCGGAAGCCCGGAACCGGACTCGTCTCCGGCTCCGCTGGGCAGCTCGGTGACATCGGCCGGGATGTCGCACACGGCCCAGTGCCAGAATCCGCTGGCGGTGGGGGCGTCTGGATCGAAGCACGTGACCGCGAAGCTGCGCGTGTCCTCGGGGAATCCGCTCCAGGACAGCTGCGGTGAGGTGTCGGTGCCACCGGCCCCCATGATCCCACTGACCTGGGCAGGAGACAGTGTCTGTCCGTCGGCGATGTCGCTGCTGGTCAGGGTGAAGCTGGGAACGGTCGGCAGGAAGTCGTAGGGAGAGGGCGGTTGGGCCATGGTCTACCTCCAGGGAACCTCGACAGTGTGACTCGGATCTCGTGGGACGATGCGGGACGCCGCCCCCCCCCGGGGGGGTAGCCGGATGTGACCGTTGGGTCCGGCTGCACGCGTCACTGGTGTCCCACGCTCCCCACGATATTCCCGCTGTTCGGGCCTGTGTGCCCTCCGTGTGGAACCGGTCGGTTTCCGGGGTCGCCCGTTGGGCCTGACCTGTTCGTCTCCGTCACCGCGGTGCGCACAACCCGCAACCGGGTGATGTGCGGTCACTGTTTCCTCGCTGTTACTCCAGGACACGTCCGCGCAACGGGGCGCACCTAGCGTCGAGCGCGAAACGGAGCACCGCGAGCCGCGAGGTGCGGAAGCGGAGTACGAACACCACACGGTGACCGGGAGGACCTGGCTATGGCAGCGGACACGCACCCTGACCCGTCGATCCGGCGTGGCCCGGGGCGATGGATCAGGAACTGGGACCCCGAGAACAGTGCCCAGTGGGAGCGTGGCGGGAGCAGGATCGCTCGCCGCAACCTGTGGGCGTCCATCTTCGCCGAACATCTCGGGTTCTGTGTGTGGAGTCTCTGGGCCGTTCTGGTCCTGTTCATGACCCCCCAGACCGGGTTCGCGTTCACCGCCGAGCAGAAGTTCCTGCTGGTTTCGCTGGTGGCGCTAGTCGGCGCGCTGATTCGGATTCCCTACACCATGGCCGTGCCCCGCTTCGGTGGCCGCAACTGGACCCTGATCTCCGTAGTCGCACTGCTGGTGCCGACGCTGCTGGCGGCGGTACTGGTCCAGAGTCCGGACACCCCCTTCTGGGTGTTCGCACTGTTGGCGGCCACCGCGGGGTTGGGCGGCGGGAATTTCGCCTCCTCCATGTCCAACATCAGCTACTTCTACCCGGAACGGCTCAAAGGGACCGCGCTGGGCCTCAACGCCGGCGGGGGCAACATCGGGGTCGCCACCGTGCAGCTCCTCGGGTTGGCGGTGATCGCCCTGTTCAGCGTGCAGGCCGGAGCGGTCGTTCCTCTGGTCTACGTTCCGCTGCTGCTGCTGGCCGCCCTGGTGGCCTGGCGCTACATGGACAATCTCGCCTCGATGCGGGGCAACACCGCCGACCAGGTGGCGGTGTGCCGGGACCGGCACACCTGGCTGATGTCCCTGCTCTACATCGGCACCTTCGGATCCTTCATCGGTTACGGCTTCGCCTTCGGCCTGCTGCTCCAGAACCAGTTCGACCGCACCCCGATCGAGGCCGCCACCGTCACCTTCCTCGGCCCGCTGATCGGTTCGCTGATCCGGCCCCTGGGCGGGTGGCTCGCCGACCGTTACGGCGGAAGCCAGGTGACCCTGTGGAACTTCCTCGCCATGGTGGCCGGTACAGCGGTGATCATCGTTGCCTCCCTCCACGGGTCACTGGCTATGTTCACGCTTGGCTTCGTGGTGCTGTTCACCCTCAGCGGCATTGGCAACGGCTCCACCTACAAAATGATCCCGAGTATCTACGCAGCCAAGGCCGAGGACCGGATCGCCGCTGGAGAGGCCCGGGAGGAGGCCGTTGCGGACACCAAACGCCTGGCCGCAGCACTCCTGGGGCTCGTGGGTGCCATCGGGGGCCTGGGCGGGGTCCTGATCAACATGGCGTTTCGGGAGTCGTTCGCCGCGGTGGGATCAGCAACTCCCGCCTTCGTCTGCTTCCTGGGTTTCTACATGGTGTGCGCCCTGGTGACCTGGCGCGTCTACCTGCGCGGTCCAATGGGTGGCCGCGGACACACTCGGGCGGCCGCGGACACGGTGGTGGCGTCATGACCCGTACCCACTGCCCCTACTGTGCCCTCCAGTGCGCGATGCATCTGGAGCCCGACCCGAGTGGCAACCTGGCGGTGCGGCCGGCCCAGTTCCCCACCAACCGGGGCGGGTTGTGCCGGAAAGGGTGGACGGCGGCCGAGCTGCTCACCACCCCCGAGCGTCTCACTACGCCCCTGCTGCGTACGGACACCAGCTCCGAATTCCAGCCGGTGGACTGGGACACCGCCCTGGACCACGTAGCCCGTCGGATGGCCCAGCTGCGGCGGTTTCACGGGCCAGACGCGGTGTCCGTGTTCGGTAGCGGTGGCTTGACCAACGAGAAGAGCTACCTGCTCGGAAAGTTCGCCCGGCTCGCCCTGGGGACCTCGCAGATCGACTACAACGGTCGGTTCTGCATGTCCTCGGCGGCCGCGGCCGGGAACCGCGCCTTCGGCCTGGATCGAGGGATGCCCTTTCCCCTGAGCGACCTGGGTGGCGCCGAGGTGGTGCTGCTCGCGGGGGCTAACCCGGCCGCCACCATGCCCCCGATGATGGGGCACCTCACCGCGCCCACTTTGATCGTGGTCGACCCGCGGCGCAGCGCCACCGCCGAACAGGCCCTGGCCCGGGGTGGGATGCACCTGGCGCCCCGCCCGGGAACCGACCTCGCCCTTGCCCTGGGCCTCCTGCACGTGGCCCGGGTGGAGAACCTGCTGGACGAGGACTACATCGCCGAACGCACCACCGGCTTCTCCGAGGCCTGGCGGCATGTCGCGGCATGGTGGCCCCACCGGGTGGAACAGCTCACCGGCGTTCCCGCCGCAGACATCCACGCGGCCGCCCGCCTGCTCGGGCAGGCCGGTAGTCGCTACATCCTCACCGGCCGTGGCTGCGAGCAGCATTCTTCGGGCGTCGACACGGTCAGTGCCTGGATCAATCTGGCCCTGGCGTTGGGATTGCCGGGGCGGGTGGGTTCCGGATACGGCTGTATCACCGGGCAGGGAAACGGCCAGGGGGGCCGGGAACACGGGCAGAAAGCGGACCAACTTCCCGGATACCGGCGGATCGACGACCCCGAGGCCCGGGACCGGGTCGCCACGGCGTGGGGTGTGGATGCGGGGGAGCTTCCCGGACCGGGGCGCAGCGCCTTCGAACTGCTGGATGCCTTGGGACAGGACCAGGGGCCGCGGGCGATGTGGCTGCTGGGCTCCAACCCCGCGGTCTCCGCCCCCGACGCCGTCCGGGTACGTCGGCGCCTTGCCGAACTCGACCTGTTCGTGGTATCCGACTTCGTGTTCTCGGAGTCCTGCGAGTATGCGCACGTGGTGCTGCCGGTGGCCCAGTGGGCCGAGGAGCGCGGCACCATGACCAACCTCGAGGGGCGGGTGCTGCGGCGCAACCAGGCCGTGAACCCGCCTGCGGGAGTGCGCACCGACCTGGAGGTGATCCGGGAGCTGGCGGTGCGCCTGGGGCAGCCCGCGGAGCGGTTCCCCAGCGAGGCGGATGCGGTGTTGACCGAATTGGGTGCGGTCACGCGTGGCGCCCCGGCGGACTACTCGGGCATCTCGGCCCGGCTGGCCTACCGCGATGGCGGCCGCAGCACAGCCGGTCCATCCTCCGGCGGCCCGGTTGCGCAGCCAGCGTCCTACGTGGCGGCCGAGGACGCCGCGTCGGTTGAGTCAACCGGGGAAGTCGCGAGCCCCGATACGGGGAATGAGCTGTACTGGCCGGCGCCCGTGGACGGCTCGGGAACACCCCGCCTGTTCCTGGACTCCTTCGCCCACCCCGACGGGCGCGCCCGGTTTCTGCCGGTGGAGCATCGGCCCGCGGCAGAGGCGGCCAGTCCCACGTTTCCGCTGCTGGCAACCACCGGCCGGGTGCTGGGCCACTACCAGTCCGGGGCGCAAACCCGACGCGTCCCGGAACTGGCCGCGGCCGACCCCGAAACCGTCGTGGAGATGCACCCGGACACGGCCGCCCGCAGCGGACTTCGGTCCGGCGACCAGGCGCGGGTGACCTCGGCCCGCGGCACCACCCTGGCCCGGGTACGCATTACCGCGCACAGCCGGCGG
Source organism: Lipingzhangella rawalii (assembly GCF_031628175.1). Lineage (NCBI taxonomy): Bacteria > Bacillati > Actinomycetota > Actinomycetes > Streptosporangiales > Nocardiopsidaceae > Lipingzhangella > Lipingzhangella rawalii. The sequence continues at coordinate 15,964 of NZ_JAVLVT010000005.1, forward strand.
GACACCGTGTTCCTCCCGTTCCACTTCGCCGGGGCGGGGGCAGCGAACAACCTCACCAACCCCGCACTGGACCCGACCAGCCGCATGCCCGAGTTCAAGGTGAGCGCGGTCCGGCTGGAGCCGGTGCCCGCAGACGAGGGGAAGGACAGCCCGGATGAGTGACCCGCGAGAGATTGTCGTCATTGGCCACGGCATGGTCGGATCCCGGTTCGTGACCGAGTGCCGTGCCCGCGACCCAGAGGGGCAGCGGGTGCGAATCACCGTGGTCGGTGCCGAATCTCGGGGACCCTACAACCGCATCCTGCTCTCCGACGCCGTGAATGGGCGGTTGGAGGAGTCGGAGCTGGCTCTGCCGTCCACGACCCACGCCAACGATCGGGTGTGCACTGGGCGTGCGGTCACCGCCGTCGACCCGCAGTCTCGCCGGGTGTACCTCGACGACGGCACCGAGCTGCGCTATGACGAGCTTGTGCTTGCCACCGGTGCACAGCCCGCGTTTCCCCCGGTCCGCGGGTTGGTGGACCGCCAGGGCGCACCCAGTGACGGCGTTACCGCACTGCGGGACCTGGATGATTGCGCCCGGGTCCGCTCCTGGGCCCGCTCCGGCGCGCCGCTGGTGGTCCTGGGTGGGGGTGTCCTCGGCTTGGAGGCCGCACGCGGCTTGAACGAGGCGGGATCCCGCGTCGCTGTGGTCGAGTCCGCACCGTGGCTGATGCGGCGGCAGCTGGACCGTAGCGGTGCCGACATCCTCGCCCAGCAGTTGCGGACTCTCGGCATCGACATCCACACCTGGCGCGTGGCCGGACGCTGGGTCCCCGGAACCGGACTGGAACTGGACGACGGACGCATGGTGCCGGCCGACGGGATCATCGTGACCGCCGGGGTGCGGGCCCGCACCGAACTGGCCACCGCGGCGGGACTCGCCACCGAGCACGGTGTCCTCGTTGATGACCGGCTGGCCACCTCTGCCCCGCGGGTGCACGCCATCGGAGACTGCGCCCAACACTCCGGAGGCGGAGCCGGCCTGGTCGCCCCCGGTTGGGAGATGGCCCGGATCCTCGCCGACCAGCTGACCGGCGTCGACCCGGCCGCGCGCTACCGGGGGGCCCGGGCGGTCACCCGTCTCAAAGCCGCCGGCATCGAACTGACGGCGCTGGGTGACGCGGAAGCCGACGCCGGAGAGCAGGCCGATGTGACCGAGACCGTCACCGTCGCGGATCCACACGGCGGCCGGTACGGGAAGTTGTCGGTGCGCTCCGGCCACATCGTCGGGGCCGTCCTCCTGGGGTTCGCGGATGCCGCGGCAGCGATCAGTCAGCTCTACACCGAGGACGGAGTCGTACCTGCGGACCGGTTGTCCCTCCTGCTGGGCCTGTCCCCCACCGACAGTTCACCGGCGTCGTCGGGAGAGTCCGATCCCACGGTGTGTCACTGTAACGCGGTGCGGCGTAGTGACCTGGAGAGTGCCTGGTTGGACGGGGCCCGCAGCCGCGCGGCACTGGCCGAGCGTACCCGTGCCACCACCGGCTGTGGGGGCTGTACCCGGGACGTGGATGCGCTCGTGACGGCGCTGGGCGACGGCGCCGAACCCGTGTCGCACTGAGCACGCCCGCGTGTTTCCCACCGGATGCACCCGTCGCCGATGGTGGGGACACCGTGTCACCGCGACCTGGCCGACAGGCGCAGAGCTACTGCGTCTGTCGGCCAGGTCTGTTCTTGTTGTCGACCGCATGCACGGCGGGCCAGGACACCTGCCTGGCCTCCTCCAGCGAACGCGTGGGCTCACGGGGTGTGCGTCGGTCGATGCCAGCACAACGAAACACGCGTGTCACAGCAGGCTGACCATGTGGAAACACCCCCCGGGTTGCCTGGGTGGGGACAGCAGAGCCGACCACCGCAGGGGAGGGCCCGCAATGCGGCAGCTCGTCGTGATAGGTAACGGCATGGTGGGGCACCGCCTCGTGGAGGCGCTGCGTGACCGCGACCCCCAGGGTGAGTGGCAGATCACCGTGCTCGGTGAGGAGAACCGACCCGCCTACGACCGGGTCGCCCTGTCCGCCTACTTTGACGGGGCTGGGGAGGCCCAGCTTCGGCTCCCGGAGACCGAGGAATCCGAGCGCATCGTCACTCGGCTGGGGGAGCGCGTCACCGCCATCGACCGTGCGACGCAGACCGTCCACACCCACACCGGCACCACCCTCAGTTACGACGCCCTGGTCCTGGCCACCGGTTCTTTCCCCTTCGTCCCCCCGGTTCCCGGGCATGACCTGCCCGGCTGCCACGTCTACCGCACCGTCGACGATCTGGAACAGATCACGGACACGGCCCAGCGGGCGCGTGCCCACACGGGCCGGGGCGTCGTCGTCGGTGGCGGACTGCTCGGCCTGGAGGCCGCCAACGCGCTACGCCTGCTGGGGGTGGAAGCACACGTCGTGGAGATGGCGCCCTGGCTCATGCCGCGCCAGGTGGACGAGGGTGGCGGTGCGGTCCTCGGCCGGCTCATTGCGGAGACCGGGGTGCGGGTGCACACCGGAGTCACCCTGTCGGCGATCGAGCCCGACGACACCGGACAGGCGGCCCGGGTCCGTCTGGGCGGCGATGCCGCCGCGGGCGAGGATGGCGCGGATCCAGGCACCCTGCTCGACGCCGGCATTGTCGTGTTTTCGGTGGGGATCCGGCCCCGCGACGACCTGGCCCGTCAGAGTGGACTCCAGCTGGGCCAGCGGGGCGGCGTCGCGGTCGACAGCACCTGCCGCACCAGCGATCCACACATCTACGCCATTGGGGAGGTGGCCAGCGTCGACGACACCTGCTTCGGCCTCGTCGCTCCCGGCTACGCCATGGCTGAGGTGGTGGCCGATCGGCTCATGGAGGGCCAGGCCGAGTTCACCGGCGCCGAAGCCGACACCTCCACCAAGCTGAAACTGCTCGGCGTGGATGTGGCCAGCTTCGGGGACGCCCTGTCCGAGGAGCCCGACACCCTCGACGTCGTCCTCAATGACGCTCCCGGACGCCGCTATGCCAAACTCGTCGTTTCCGATGACGCCCGCACCCTGCGCGGCGGGGTGCTGGTGGGTGACGCGTCCGCCTACGCGATGCTGCGCCCGCTCGTGGGGCGGGAGCTGCCCGCCGACCCGCTGGAGATGATCAGTCCCGCCGGCAGTGGTCAGGGTGGAGTGGGCATCGACGCGCTTCCGGACGACGCCCAGGTGTGTTCCTGCCATGCCGTGACCAAGGGCCAGGTTACCGAGGCGATCAGCCAGGGCAACAGTGACGTGTCCGCACTCAAGGGATGCACCAAAGCCGGAACCGGATGCGGCAGCTGTGTTCCCATGTTGCGTAAGCTGCTCACCAGTGCGGGGGTGGAGCAGTCCACGGCCCTGTGCGAGCATTTCGACCACAGTCGGGCCGAGCTGGTGGAGATCATCCGCGCCACCGGGGTCGAGACCTTCTCCCAACTGATCGCCGCGCATGGGCGTGGACGCGGCTGCGACATCTGCAAGCCGACGGTCGCCTCGATCCTGGCCTCCCTCGGCGGCGGGCACATCCTCCAGGGGGAGCAGGCCGCGCTTCAGGACACCAACGATCACTTCCTGGCGAACCTGCAACGCAACGGCACCTATTCGGTGGTCCCGCGGATTCCCGGTGGGGAGATCACGCCCCAGAGCCTTATCACGATCGGTGAGGTTGCCCGGGATTTCAACCTCTACACCAAGATCACCGGGGGGCAGCGCATCGACATGTTCGGCGCCCGCGTGGAGCAGCTGCCCGAGATCTGGCGGCGTCTCGTCGATGCGGGCTTCGAATCCGGCCATGCCTACGGCAAGGCGCTACGCACCGTCAAGTCCTGCGTGGGGACCACGTGGTGTCGCTACGGCGTCCAGGATTCGGTGCGCATGGCGATCCAACTGGAGCTGCGCTACCGCGGGCTGCGCTCCCCGCACAAGCTCAAGTCCGCCGTGTCTGGATGTGCCCGGGAATGTGCGGAGGCCCGCAGTAAGGACTTCGGAATCATCGCCACCGAACAGGGATGGAACCTCTACGTCGCCGGAAACGGTGGGTTCACCCCCCGCCACGCCGAACTCCTTGCCAGTGACCTCGACGACGACACCCTGGTGCGCTACATCGACCGCTTCCTGATGTTCTACATTCGCACGGCCGACCGTCTCCAACGCACCTCCGCATGGCTGGAGGAACTGGAGGGGGGCCTGGATCATCTGCGGGATGTGGTGGTGCACGACAGTCTCGGGATCGCCGCCGAGCTGGAGGCGGCCATGGCGCGACACGTCGAGGACTACACCGACGAGTGGCGGGGCGTGCTCGAGGATCCGGAGAAGCTGTCGCGGTTCGTGTCCTTCGTCAACGCGCCCGAAACGCCCGACCCCACCATCCGGTTCCAGGAGGAACGTCAACAGCCCATCCCCGACGAGCCGGTGTTGCTGCCCCTGCCCAGTACCCGCACCACCCAGGCGGAGGTGTAACCGATGACCAGCCAGACCCTCACCGAGACGGGGACATGGGTGCCCGCATGCCCACAGCATCTGCTCCCCGTGGAGCGCGGCGTGGCCGTACTCCTGCCCAACGGGGCCCAGGCGGCCCTGTTCCGCGCCTACGATGGACAGCTCTACGCCGTGGACAATATCGACCCGTCTAGCGGCGCCGCTGTGATGTCCCGGGGGCTCGTCGGTGACCGCGAGGGCGAGCCCACCGTCGCCTCCCCCGTGTACAAGCAGGTATTTTCGCTGCGTACGGGCCACTGCCTCAATGACGAACGGTATCGGCTGGCTACCCTGCCCGTGCGGGAACGCGAGGGTGTGCTGGAGGTGTTGGCAGTGACGACGGCGGTGCCCTCGGGGGGCGTGCCGCCCACAGGGGAGGCGAGTCCATGACATCGAGTCAAGACCTCACGGAGTCACCCCGGGATCCGGGGCCGGCCGGTCAACTGGCGGAGGATGCGGGCCCGCTGTCCGGGTTTACCATCGGCGTGACCGCGGCGCGGCGTGCCGAGGAGCTGGCGACACTCCTCCAGCGTCGGGGAGCTGAGGTCATCCATGGTGCGGCCGTGCGAATCGTGCCGCTCAGCGACGACGAGCGACTGGTTGAGACCTCCCGCGACCTCGCCCGGCGTCCCGCGGATCTGGTCGTGGCCACGACCGGTATCGGATTCCGCGGTTGGGTCGAGGCCTGCGAGAGCTGGGGCCTGGCCGCGCCACTGGTCGCGGGCATGTCCCAGTCCCGGATCCTGGCCCGGGGGCCGAAGGCCAAGGGCGCGGTCCGGGCGGCGGGGCTGCGTGAGGAGTGGTCACCCCCTTCGGAGTCGTCCGCGGAGGTCCTGGAATATCTCCTGGAGCGGGGAGTGGCGGGGCTGCGGATCGCGGTGCAGCTGCACGGCGAACCCCTGCCCGACTTCTGCTCGGCGCTGCGGATGGCCGGTGCCGAGGTTGTGGAGGTCCCGGTGTACCGCTGGACCACCCCCCTGGACGTCGCGCCCCTCGACCGCCTCATCGGTGCCGTGGTGGCCGGAGAGGTGGACGCACTGACCTTCACCAGTGCACCGGCCGCCGCCGGCACCCTGGACCGGGCACGGCGCCTGGGGTGTGGGCGGGAACTGGAGGAGGCACTGCGCGGACGGGTCCTGGCGATGTGTGTGGGGCCTGTGACCGCGGGCCCGCTCCGCGACCGGGACATCCCCACGGTCTGGCCGCAGCGGGGCCGCATCGGCGCACAGGTCAACCGCCTGGGGGAGGAGCTCGCCTCCCGGTGCCCGGTGTTGCCGGTTGCCGGACACCAGCTCCAGGTCCGGGGGCATGCGGCGCTCCTGGACGCCCAACTGTGTCCGATCTCTCCGGCGCCAATGCGGCTGCTGCGGGAGCTCGCCCAGATACCGGGCCGGGTGCGGAGCCGCGAGGAGCTGCTGGGGGTGCTCGACAGTGGGGGCGATCCCCACGCGGTGGAGACGGCCGTGGCCCGGCTACGGCAGGCATTGGGCGACAGCCGCATCGTGCAGACCGTGGTCAAGCGCGGATACCGGCTGGCGCTGGATCCGGGGGAGTGTGCAGAAGCCGAGGCTGGGGAGGAACCGTGACCGCACCGCTGGTGCTGGCCGTGCACGGAACCCGCCAGCAGCGGGGCCAGCAGGCCGCCCACGATCTGGCCCGCAGGGTGCAGCAGGCCGGCACCGTGCCGGTCCGGCTGGCCTTCGCCGACGTGTGCGCCCCCAGCGTGGGCGACGTTGCCGCGCGTCTGCACGAGACGGCGAGCGGTGCGGGCCGTGACGCCACCTCCGCCCCGGAGTCGGGTGTGGTGGTGGTTCCGGCGTTTCTCGCGGCCGGGTACCACGTCCGGGTCGATATTCCCGCCCAGCTCGCCGAAGCGGTGCCCGACCCCGCATGGGCGACCGTTACCGAACCGATTGGTGCGGACGAGCGCCTCCTGGACGCACTGGAGCAGCGGGTGCGGCGGGCCCAATGGCAACCCGGCGACGGTGTTGTACTGGCCGCGGCCGGAACCTCCGATCCGCGGGCGCAACGTGAGGTCCAGGGGGCGGCCGACCGGCTGGCCGATCGGCTGGGCGTCAGGGTGGTGGTTGGCTATGTGGCCACCAGTGGCCCCACCGTGCCCGAGGTGACCGAGCGGCTTCGCGCCGCGGGCCATCCGCGGGTGATCGTCGCGGCCTGGCTTCTGGCACCCGGCCTGTTCCACGACCGGCTGGCCCATTCCGGGGCGGATGTGGTGACCGACCCCCTCTGCACGGACGACGGGGTGGTTTCGGCCGTGCTCGCCCGTTACCGGGACCATGCCCGGCGCCTACGGATGTCCCTTCCCGCTGGGGCATAGACCGCGTGACGTCCCGGGCCAGGGACGCCGGAGCCGGGCTGGGAACCGGCGCCGGGGTCACACGGTCCGGGAGTGCTGGCCACGGCGCTATACCCTGTGCATGCGGATGCCACCTGTGTGCCGAGACGGGGAGGGCGGCGCGTGCCTGCGCAGAGCCACGGCGATCGGGATCCACACGATCCCGGCACCATCCACGCGGCGGGAGGCCGCACGGATGGTGCCGGTGTGCCGACCGGCCCGCCGGAGGGTGGTGGGGCCCGTCGGCGGGTGCGGCTGTTCGGCCAGCTTGCTGCGTTGCTGCTGATCGCGGGCGTGGTTGGCTACTTTCTTGTCGACACGGGTGTCGGGCAGGAACCGGAGCCGCAGGTTCCCGACACCGAGAATGACCAGGATCCGGCCCCAGAACCCGAGACCGCCCCGGATCCGCAAGCTCCCGGTGATCCCGGGGCTGCGGCCGAACCGGGGAACGAGGCCACGGTGGCCGTCGTCGATTCCGGGTTCTCCGTGCTCGCCACCCCCGCTGGCGAGCCGATCGTCAGCTGGGGGCTGGTCCTGGAGAACACCGGAGAGGAAGCCGCCGTCACCGCGAGTGTGCAGATCGACATCGTCGACGACGACGGAGACTCCCTGATCCCGGAGTCCTACGAGCAGGACCAGAACATGGCCGAGCTCCTACGCCCCGGTGTGAACGATCTACTGGAACCGGGGCAGCACACGGGCCTCGGTGATTTTGTTCTCCTGACCGACGCCGACGTTGCCGAGGTCGAGTTCGAGGTGGTGGACGTCGAGTGGTGGGAGCCCGGCTCCGGGCCGGATGTCGAGGATCTGGCCGTAACCGCGGTGACGGCCACGTCCGGCGACGACGAGCTGGAGCTGGAGTTCACGGTGGACTCGGAGCATCCGCGGGACGTGGACAGTCCCACGGTGCAGGCGGTGTTCCACAACGAGGACGGGGAGATCGTCGGAGGGTCACGTTCCCTGGACCTGGCCGGGGACTACGCGTTCGCCCAGGGGGAGTCCGAGCACCGGGCTGTCATCCGGGACGGCCTCCCGCCGGATCTCGACCCTGGTGACGTGCAGCTCTACGCCTACTCCAGCCGTCTGTAGCCGGATCCGACCGGCCGGTGTCCGGCACCGGTCCTAGGGGGAATTGGGTAGGTTGTCCCGGGTCGCAGGCATTCGGTTACGGCACTGGAGTGGTGGGGCATGGCGGATCCGTTGGTGGCAGGGGACCCCGCGAGTCTGGGCGGATATCGGCTGGTGGGCCGGCTCGGCACCGGGGGACAGGGAGTTGTCTATCTGGGCCAGGCCCAGGACGGCACCTGGATTGCCATCAAGACGCTGAGTGGGGACGGGACCGCTGACCCCCGATTCCGGGAGCGCTTCGTGCGCGAGGCGGAGGCTGCCCGCCAGGTCGCCTCGTTCTGTACCGCGGCCGTGCTGGACGTCGACTTCACCTCCCAACCGCCCTACATCGTCAGCGAGTATGTGGACGGGCCGTCGCTCCAGGCCGCGGTCGCCGAGCGGGGCCCGCTGCACGGGGGAGAACTCCACCGTGTTGCGGTCGCGACCGCAACTGCGCTCATGGCCATCCACGAAGCCGGCATCGTGCACCGCGATCTGAAACCCGCGAACGTGTTGCTGGGATCGGGTGGAGCCCGTGTGATCGACTTCGGGGTCGCGCGCGTGTCGGCGGGGAGCACCACCCAGACCAACACGTCCATCGGCACTCCGGCGTTTATGGCCCCCGAACAGATTGCCGGGGATCCGGTGGATGCCCGTACCGACGTGTTCGCGTGGGGCGCGGTGTTGGCGTTTGCCGCGACGGGGCGTCAGCCCTTCACCGGGGACACCGTGCCCACCATCCTCAACCAGGTGCTCAACGCTCCACCGGACCTGACGGGCGTGCCCGAGCCGCTGCACGGTTTGGTGTCCGCGGCCCTCCAGAAGAATCCCGCTGACCGCCCGTCCTCCACCGACATCCTCATGTCGCTGATCGGCCGCAAGGAACGCCCCGCCACACCAGTAGCGGCCACCCAGGTGTTGCAGGAGGCGGCGGCCACCGCCCACCAGCCGATCGTGCCCGCTCCGGGCTCGGCGGACCGCGGTGCTGGGGCTGCACCCGGCGAGGCCGCGGCGGCCGATCGGAACCGCCGCTCTGCCCGGCGCCGCCGGTCCGGGGGGCTGGTCGCCGCGGTGGGTGTGGCCGCGTTCGTGGTGGGCGCGCTGGCGGGGTTCGGGGCTGGCTGGGTGGTGGCCCCCGGTGCGGGCGCGGGCACCGACGCCGACGGGAGCGAGACCGCGGGACCCGCGGCCGGACCCACGGCGGAGGCCACCAGCGGACCGGACGAGGGTGATGGCGGCGAGGATGAGCCCGAACCGACCCCGGCCGAGACTCCCGAGGAGGGTATCGAGGATGTGGAGATACCTGCCGAGCTGCCCCGCTTCAGCGGTGACTTCGAGGGCGACTGGATAGGCCACACCGCCGGTGAAGAGTGGGAGACGGAGCTGGAAGCGGACGAGCGTAGTGCCGTGGTCGAGGCGGACGACGCCGACTGCGAGTATCACCTGCTGTTGTGGGAGAGCATCGACCAGGGCTATCGTGCCGAGGTTGACCCCTCGGGGGAGGACTGTGCGGGCTTCATCGCGGCGCAGCTGCTGCTGGAGGAGGACCTGCTCACGATCCAGTTCTTCGAAGATGGCCAGGAGGAGCAGCTGGTGCACTTCGAACGGGACTGAGTGGAGCAGACCAGGCCAGACCAGATCTCATGCACCGGCGGAGTCAGGGGGATTCTCACTCGCGGGCGCGGCTGCCCGAGCTCCGGGCCAGGGGCCGATGGCAGGGCCGGGGTCGGGGCTGCTCGAGGTCTCGGTGCGGTAGATCCGCATTCCCCGGGACTGGTAGTTGGCGAGTGCCGCGGGGCTGTCCAGGCTACAGGTCTGTACGGACACACGTTCGGTCTCGGCCAGGCTGGTCCACCGTAGCGCCAGATCCCAGGCGCGGCGCAGCGCCAGTGTCAGTAGGTGACCGCCCAGGCCGTATCCGTGGCGCTGGGGCATCAGGCCGAAGTAAGCGATTTCCACCTCCCCCGGGGCGGTTCCGTCGAGTTCGACGTAACCCGCGGGGGCGCCGAGGGCCATGGCCACCCAGGTTTCCACGCCGTCTCGGTTCAGCCAGTCGCGCCACTGCTCGTAGGTCCAGGCGAGACGGCTGGTCCAGTGCCAGTTCCCACCGACCGCGGTGTACAGGAAGCGGTTGAACTCGGGCAGTGGTTCCTCGACCCGGGCCACAGTCGTGTCCAGCCCCGGTGCTCGCGCCGGACGAAGCTGCTGCGGTGAGGTCTGTTCCAGGTGCCAGATGGTCACGTCCATGGCCCGATAGTGCCACCCGGGACCTTGTGCGGTGAGGCCGAGGTCTGTGTACCGGGGGAGGAACGAATGAGGTGTGTCACTCCCAGAACACGGAAGTACACCCGACAGTTATCTTCCTGGAAAGATAATCTGTTCCCAGCTGGAAGCGACCATGCCCAACGGGAGGCTTCATGACAACCACATGCGCAGCTGGCAGTCTCCGCGCGAGAATCGCCGAGTTCACCGCGCTTCTCGCCCGTATCGCCGTGGGGGTCGTCTTCGCCGCCCACGGCTGGCAGAAGATCGACGACGGTGTCGCCGGAACCGCCGAGTTTTTTGGTGCGGTTGGCGTACCGGCGCCCGAGGTGGCAGCCGTGGTGGCGATGGTGGTCGAGTTCGGGGGAGGGGTTGCGTTGGCAGTGGGTTTCGCCCTGCCCGTCACCGGAACCCTGCTGGCCGCGATGATGGCCGGCGCCTACGTCTTCGCTCACCTCGGCGACCCGCTCTACGACCCCGCTGGCGGTAGCAGCTTCGAGCTTCCTCTGGTGCTGGGTGCCACCGCCCTGGCACTGGGATTCCTCGGCGGGCGCCTCACCGTGGACCGGTTCTTCCCCTGGGGGCGGGTGAGCCCGGTGTCACATCAGGCTGCCGTCGACGCACGCTGAGGGGCGCGCTCTGGTCGTCCCTGCGTCTCACTCGCAGCTGGAGCGGGGACGAGGGAACGAGGGAGGGGGCATGGGGTACCGTGGTCACACACCATTCGCCTAAGCTTCTTAGGTGAAGGGTGGTTCGGGAGTACTGCGAGGGACGTTGGTGACCACGGCCGGCCCGCGGCGCGTGTGGTCAGCGGTTCCCCGACCAGCAAGGAGTGGGATGGGGCGTAACAGCGAGACAGCTCGGGAGCGGAACCGCGCCCGCCGGGAGACCGCCGAGCGCATGCGACGCGAACAACAGCGACGGACCCGACGCCGGGGATGGCTCCTGGGCGGGGCCGGTGTTGTTGTGGTCGCCGCAGTGGCCGCGGGCGGCTGGGCGTTGAGCTCTCAGGACGAACCCGAGCCCGAGGACGCGGTGACGGAGTTCACCCACGTACACGGCCTGGAGCTGCCCGAGTGGTCGGCTGATCGCCCCTACCTCGCCACGCACCACGGGCTGATCGGTGTCGACACCGAGGACGATTGGGAAATCCTCAGCGAGGAGCTGCACGATTTCATGGGCTTCTCCGCACATCCCACGGAGGAGGGGCGCCTGTACTCCAGCGGCCATCCCGCCCCCGGCAGTGGACTGGTCGATCCGCTCGGGTTCATGGTCAGTGAGGACAGTGGACGTACCTGGGAGGTGCGCTCGCTGGAGGGCGAGGTTGACTTTCACGCGATGGCGGTCGGTGCGGACGGAGCGGTGATCTACGGCTGGGACCGTCAGCTCTACCGCAGCGACGACGAGGGCCGGACCTGGCATGAGGAGCCCGCCCCGGAATTGGCGCAGCTGGAGGGTGCCGCGACCCTGGCAGCCCACCCCGAGGACGCCGACACGGTATGGGCCGGGACCCAGGCGGGGCTCCTGCGCAGCGAGGATGGGGGAGCGGCCTGGGAGCCGCTGTTCACCGGCGCCCCGGTGACGGCGGTGGTCTACGATTCCACCCAGCCGGACCGCCTGCTCGCCTACAGTGTCGCCGATGGGCTCCTGGAGAGCACCGATGGCGGTTCGGAGTGGGACGAGCTGGGTTGGGATGTCGGCGAGGACGCGGTGGGCCACCTCGCCATCCATCCCGAGGATCCCGAGCAGATCTATGCGGGTACCCATGGTGAGGGCGTGTACCGCAGCCTTGATGGTGGGCAGAACTTCGACGTACTGGCAGACCAGGGCAGTGTCGTGCAGGACTGACGGGACGCGCCGGGCGCTGCGAACGGACTCGTGCCAGCTGCCAGTGCGCGGCTGGGCGGCAGCGGCGGTTGGGAGACGGTGCTATGTGCAGCACAGCGCAGGACGCAGCCATGATGGGCGGTATGGGAATGATGGGACCGGGGATGATGATCGGCGGGCTGCTCGTGCTCCTGGTTCTGCTCGCCGGCGTGGTGGCGGGAGCGGTGTGGCTGATCCGGGGGCTCGGCCATCGGGATACCGCCGGCGGAGCGGTGCAGACTCCCCACTCCGCGGCGCAGGAGGAACTGCGCCGCCGCTACGCTGCCGGGGAGATCGACCGGGAAGAGTACCTGCAACGCAAGGTCGATCTCGAGTAGGTGGCCCCGACGGCGAACAGAGGGGAGACAACACGCGTGGTTCGACGGTTCGGCGAGCTGGAGGCCCAGCTGATGGAGGTTCTCTGGAACGCCCGGGGGCCACTGACGGTCCGTGAGGTGCGCGCACAGCTCACCCGGGAACAGCCACCGGCCTTCACCACGGTCCAGACCGTGCTGAACATCTTGCACGGCAAAGGCTGGCTGGACCGCAGCCTGGCCGGGCGCGCCCACCAGTACTGGCCGAGAGCCACCCGGGAGGACTACGTTGCCGGCCTGATGCGCCACGCCCTGGATGAGACGGACAACCGTGGCGCCGCTCTCGCCAGGTTCGTGGACCAGATGGCCCCCACCGAAATCGACGAACTTTCCGCGCGCCTCGCCTCCCTGCGCGAGAACGCGCAACACCGAGCACGACCCGAGGACCTGGCGTGACGACCGCACTGCTCCTGGGAAGCTACCTCCTCCTGGCTGGTTCCGTGCTGGTCCCGCTGCTCGCGCGCGCCGTGTGGACCCAGCACACGCCACGCCTCGCCCTATGGCTGTGGCACCTGCTCACCGGATCCCTGGTCCTGGCTGCGGTACTGCTGGGGCTGGCCCTGGCGATGCCGCGGCTGCCGGAGTCGACCCAGCCCACGGGCTGGTTCCATGCATGCGTGCTGGCGCTCCAACTGGCCTACACCACGCCGGGCGGTGCCGCACTGGCAACTCTGGGGCTGGCCCTGGCCGGGCTGGTCCTGGCGCGTGCCTGTTCCAGCGTTCTCGTCGAGTGGTATCACACGGCACGCCAAGGTCGGGACCATCGGCAGACCCTCTCCGTAGTGGGCTGGTGGGATGAGCGGGTGGCGGCCACCGTTGTGGAGCACGCGACGCCGGTGGCCTACTGCCTGCCCGGCCGGACCGGCGATATCGTGCTGTCCACCGCGGCCCTACAGACCCTGGACGACAGCGAGCGGGCGGCCGTGCTGGCCCACGAGCGGGCACACCTGCGGGGGCGCCACGACCTGCACCGCATCTGGGCGCGGGGTCTGGAACGCGCCTTTGGATGCGTCGCGGTGTTCGCCACGGGACGTGCCGCCGTCGACCGACTCACGGAGCTGGTCGCCGACGACGCGGGTAGCCGGGCTAACGGACCGCTAACCGTCGCCTCGGCGGTGCTGCGGCTGGCACAGGGGAATGCCCCGGCGACGGGACGTGCGGCGGCCGCGGCCGCCGGAACCGCCACGGCCGCGCGCGTGCGTCGCCTCATGGACGGGCCCCCACCCCTGAGCCCGTGGCGTCTGCTCGTGGGCGCGCTGGTCGTGGTGGTTCCGGCGGGCTTCGGTATCGCTGCGGTGACAGGCTCGGTCCTGGCGGGATTGGCGTGCTGCCCGGTGCACTGACGGGTATCGATGATCGGGTCCAGGCATGCGTGGAGGGGGAGAGATGGCCGAGTGGCGGCGCCCGGTTGAGATCCGTATAGAGCGAGTGGACCGGCACCGCATCCTGGTCTGGATAGCGCTGGCCGGACTGGTCCTGGGCTCCGCGATGGCGGTGTTCGGCCTGCCCCCGGTGAACCTGCACGGCCCGGCCCACTTCCTGGGGATCATGAGCCCCACCTGTGGTGGAACCCGCTCGGTGTGGGCGGCGATGAGTGGGGATCTGGGGGCGTCGTGGCGGTACAACCCCCTGGGCACGGTGCTTGTGGTCGGAGCCGTGGGCACCCTGGTGCGCTTTGCGATCGGGGTGAGCACGGGCCGGTGGGTCAACGTCCGGGTGCGCTCGTGGCCCGTTCCCGCGGTTCTCGGTGGTGCACTGTTCCTGGCTCTGGGGATCCGCCAACAACTCAACGTGGATCTGTTGCGCACTCCCCAGGACGAGTTCTCGCTGGCCGGGCCATTGCTGAATCTCGGGGTTGTGCTGGTCGTGGTTGCTGTGCTGGGTGTGCGCTACCGATGGGCCCCCAGCACCAGGCGCGTGTGATCCGACGGAGGGCCGATGGGCTTGTCGCATCCGGCCGGTCGGTGCTGGCGAAACAGCACGCCGAGCCCGGGAGAAAGCCGATGGCAACCGACGGATGCCTGACCTACCTTTGGTTTAACGACCAGGCCGAGGCGGCCGCCGCGTACTATGTTTCGATCTTCCCGCGGTCTGGGATCACGAACGTGGTCCACAACGTGGCGGGTGGTTCCCGAGACGCTCCCGGCGTTGCTCAACGACCCCGAGCCCGAGCGGGTGCGGCGCACCTACGCGGCGATGTTCGACATGGTGAAGCTGGATATCGCCCGGCTGGAGCGGGCCCACGCCGGTGGGTGACTCATCCCCGCCTCCGGGACGCCCAGCACCGACGGAGGAATCGGCGCGGCGCTTCGGCGCTCGGGGCGGTGCGCCGGGGGCCGAAGGCCAGGAACAGTACCGCGATCCCCGCGAACACCACGAAAGCAACGGGCATGCTGGTGGCACCGGCCAGATAGCCGGCCGTGGGTGCGCCGAGGCTCTGGCCCAGCGCGATCATGAGGAACCCGGCACCGATTCCTGCGGCAGGGCGCCCGGAATACACGCGGACCGACCAGACCAGGATGATCCCGCTGAACAGAATGTAGGCGGCGCCGAATATCGCGGCGCTCGCGTAGGCCAGGGGAATGGCCGCGGGGGCCATGGCGAGCAGCGCGGTCGCCAGTGCGAGCGCCAGCACCGATGTGGCCAGCGCCCCGCCCAGTCCCAGCCTTCGGACCGTGTCCCCGGCGAGTCCGCCCGCCAGCCCAGCGATGCCGATCACCGCCCAGAAGCCGGTTCCGGCGGTCGTCGACATCTGCCCGACCTGGGTCACCAGGTCACGCGCGAAGGTCCAGTAGGCCGCGCTGGCGAACCCCACCCCGGCCGCGGTCACCAGCAGTGGCACCGCGTCCCGATTGAGTAGGAAACGCCAGGACAGGCGGGTGGCGGGGGTTCCGGGTGCGGAGACCTCCGCGCCTGGGTGCTCCCGTCCGGGCATGGTCCTGGCGTTCCACAGCAGCACCGCGCCACCGAACAGGGCGAACAGGAGCCAGGCGGGCCGCCACTGCTCCGCGGCCAACACCGCGACCGGGGCCGAGACCAACACGCCGAGACTGGTTCCGGCATTGATCCAGGCATTGGCCCGGTCCTGGCTGTGGCCCGGGATGCGCTGGGCAACAGCCTGCCCCATCGGAGGAGAGGCGAGTCCGGTGGAGCTGCCGGCCACGAGAACTCCCACGGCCAGGACACCGGCGGTGGGGGCCGTGGCCATGATGCTCATACCCACCACCGCGACGAGGCCGGCGGCGATGGCCATCGCCCGGGCTCCCACGCGGGCGGTGGCGACCAGGGCGAGCAGGATCGCCAGACAGTAGCCCAGATAGGAGCCCGCGCCGATCACGCCGAGCAGGGTCTCGGAGAGGTCGAAGGTGGTGCGGAACTCCGGAACGAACAAGCCGTAGGCATAGCGGGCGAATCCGTAGGTCACGGCGATGAGCGCCAGCCCGGATCCCACCAGTGCGCCGCCGGATTCGTGTGGCTTGCCGCTGCGCCGCGTGGGGGAGTCAGGCGGTGTGCCCGGGGTGGTGGCCCCCTTCGTGTGCGGGGAGCTCTGTCCCGGCTTCGTCGTACGCACAGCCACCTCATGTATACCGATCGGTTTATGTCTACGCCGAGTCTAGGTATACCGATCGGTATATCCAAATTGGGGTCGAGGTGGTTCCAGCTCTGGGTTCCCGCGTCGGCCGTTCCCAGCCCACGGGCTGGAGGGAGACCCTCGCCTGCCAGCCCGCCGCGATCCCACCCCGACACTGCGCTATAGCGCAGTGGTCACCCGGACACTCCGCGGCCTCCGGTGCCCACCCCGGGCACACCGGCCCCGCGGCCGAGAGCCGCTACCGGCCGGGGGCGCCTCAGCTAACCGGCCGGGGAGCGGAGCGCTCCAGCCGGATCACCACGGACTTGGACGTCGGCGTGTTGCTGCCACGAGCGGTGCTGTCCAGCGGTACCAGCACATTCGTCTCCGGAAAGTAGGCCGCGGCGCAGGAGCGGGCCGTGGGATAGGACACCACCCGGAACCGCTCCGCGCGCCGGTCACCGGCAACCAGGTCCACGGTTTCCCCATCGGCGATCCCGCGTTCGGCGAGATCGTCCGGGTGCACGAACACGACGCGGCGCCCCTGACTGATCCCCCGGTAGCGGTCGTCGAGCCCGTAGATGGTGGTGTTGTACTGATCGTGGGATCGGAGTGTCTGGAGGATGAGTTCACCAGCTTGGGTGCGGAGCACCTCCAGCTCGTTGACCGAGAAGTTCGCCCGTCCGTTCGCGGTGGTGAACCGTCGTTCGTCCCGTGGCGGGTGCGGCAGTACGAATCCCTGCTCGGCCCGGGAGGTGAAGTCGTGGAAGCCCGGAACCACCGCGGCGATCCGGTCCCGAATCCGGTCGTAGTCCTCCTCGAACTCCCGCCACGGTGCCGAGTTCGCACCAAGGACCGTGCGAGCCAACCGGGAGACGATCGCGACCTCGCTGAGCAGGGTGTCGGCGGCGGGACGGAGTTGCCCCCGGGAGGCGTGTACGGCACTCATCGAGTCCTCGACGGTCACGAACTGCCGTCCGCTGCCTTGCACGTCGATCTCAGTTCGGCCGAGCGTCGGCAGGATCAGTGCCTGCCGACCGGTGACCGCATGCGAGCGGTTCAGTTTGGTGGATACCTGCACGGTTAGCGCACAGGTGCGCAACGCGGCCTCGGTGACCTCGGTGTCGGGGGTTGCCGAGACGAAGTTGCCGCCCACCGCCATGAACACCCGCGCCCTACCGTCCCGCATCGCGCGGATGGACTCCACGACGTCGTGCCCGGGCTCACGGGGCGGCTGAAACCCGAACTCCTGCGCCAGGGCATCGAGGAACTCTGGTTTTGGCTTCTCGTGGATACCCATTGTGCGGTCGCCCTGAACGTTGCTGTGCCCGCGCACCGGGCATACCCCGGTGCCGGGGCGGCCGATATTGCCCCGCAGCAGCAGGAAGTTCACGACTTCCCGGATGGTGGGAACCGAGTTGCGGTGCTGGGTCAGGCCCATCGCCCAGCACACCACGATTCGCTGTGCTGAGGTGACCATGGCGTGCGCCGCGGCGATGTCGTCTTCACTCAGTCCGGTGGCCAGCAGTACCTCGCCCCAGTCCAGCGATTTCACGTGGGCGGCGTAACTGTCATAGTCCCAGGTGTAAGCCTCGATGAAGTCCCGGTCCACCGCGCCGGCATCCACCAACATTCGCCCGAGGGCCTGGAACAGGGCCAGGTCACCATTCACGCGGATCTGGAGGAACAGGTCGGTCAGTTCGGTGCCGCGACCAAGCATCCCGGAGGGCTTCTTCGGATCCTTGAACCGGATCATGCCGGCCTCGGGCAGTGGGTTCACCGTGATGATGCGCGCGCCCCGCCGCTTCGCTTCCTCCAGGGTGCCCAACATTCGGGGGTGGTTGGTGCCCGGGTTCTGGCCCACCACGAAGATCAGATCCGCCTGTTCCAGATCGGCCAGCTGCACACTGCCCTTGCCGATGCCGATGGTCTCGTTGAGTGCGAGACCACTGGACTCGTGGCACATGTTGGAGCAGTCGGGCAGGTTGTTCGTGCCCAGCATGCGCGCGAACAGTTGGTACAGGAATGCGGCCTCGTTGCTGGTGCGCCCCGAGGTGTAGAACACGGCCTCGTCGGGGGAGTGCAGCCGATCCAACTCCCGGCGAACCACCTGGAATGCCTCATCCCAGCTGATCTCGCTGTAGTAGTCGCTGTCCACGGGTTTGTGCACGGGGTGGGTCAGTCGCCCCTGCTGGCCCAGCCAGTAGTCACTGCGCTCAGCCAGGTCATGGACGGAATGCTCGGCAAAGAACTCCGGGCCGACCCGGCGTAGTGTGGCCTCCTCGGCCACAGCCTTGGCGCCGTTCTCGCAGAACTCGGCGGTATGCCGTTTCTCCCCCTCGGGCCACGCACAGCCGGGACAGTCGAATCCGTTGGCCTGGTTGACATTCAGCAGTGTCAGGAGTGTGCGCTTGGCCCCCATCTGTTGCTGGGCGTGCTGTATCGAGGACAGCACCGCGGGTAGACCGGCCGCCGAGCTCTTGGGCGTGGTGACGGAGAGCTGGTCGTCGCTGACATCGTGCTGTGGTGCGCGGCGAGGCATACGCCCAGCGTCGCGGTCACGTAGATCCTGGTCAAAGCGATTCCGCAACTGGCGCGATAACCGTCGTGAATCGTCGTCGCGCTAGGCTGCGACCATGCTCTTGCGCCACTTCGAGTACCTCACCGCACTGGCTCGGGAGCGCCATTTCGCCCGCGCCGCACAGGTGTGTTTCGTGTCCCAGCCGGCACTCTCGGCGGGGATCCGCAAACTCGAGGCGGAGTTCGGGGTACTGATCGTGCAGCGGGGCAACCGGTTCTTGGGATTCACCCCGGAAGGGGAACGGATCGTCAGGTGGGCCGAACGGCTGCTCGCCGAGCGGGACGCCCTGGTTCAGGATGTGAGTGCCAGCGGTCCGGAGCTCGCCGGACGCCTACGCATCGGCGCGATTCCCACCACCCTGAGTTCACTGCCACTGCTGACCGTGCCGTTTCGACAGGCCCATCCGCGCGCACACGCCATGATCACCTCGCTGACCTCCATCGAGATCCAGCGCCAGCTCCTGCACTACGATTGTGACGTCGGCGTGACCTATATCGACAACGAGCCGATCACCGGGGGCCTGGTGGCCCAGCCGCTGTACCGAGAGCGCTACGTACTGGTGACCGCAGGCGACGCTGTCGAACGGGGGGAGGCCACCTGGCAGGAGGCCGCCGAGCTACCCCTGTGTCTCCTCTCCCCGGACATGCAGAACCGTAGGATTCTGAACGCGGCGTTTCACCGTGCCGAGGTGGAGCCCCACCCCGCGATTGAGACGAATTCGGTCAGCGCGCTGTGCGCGCACGTGCGGGATGGTGGTTGGGCCAGTGTGATGCCGCACGCCTGGTTCCACCTGTTCGCCCTCCCCGCCGGGCTGCGGGCCCTACGACTGGTAGGGCCGGAGATCGCCCCGACCATCGGACTGGTGACCCGCGAGGCCGCCCCGGAGCCCGCCCTGGTGCGGGCGTTTCGGGAACTGGCCGAGACGGTTGACCTCCAGCGGTCCCTGGATCACCTGCTGGAACGTGTGTTCGGTCAGGGAGCAGCCGGACCGGCGGAGACACCCTCCGGGGAACATCACGGTGAGGTCACCGGCCCCTGAACCACCTCAGCCGAGCAGCATCGTGATCAGCACCAGCACCGGCACGGTCAGGAAGGTCGACAGCAGCACGGATTCCCGCGTCATCCGGGTGGCGACCCCATAGCGGGACGAATAGTTGAACAGGTTCTGCGCCGCGGGCAGTGCGGCCACGATCACCACCGCGTACAGCTCTGCCGGGGACAGCCCGAACACCACACTGCCCAGCGCCCAGGCCACCGCAGGGTGGGCCACGGATTTCAGGGCTACCGCAAGGGCCACCGGGACGCGCTCGGGGCCACGTCCGGGCAGCGCGTCGCCATGCAGGGAAATTCCGAAGGCCAGTAGTACCGCCGGCACCGACATGGACGCCAGTAGCTCAATGGGCTGGGCGACCGGGGCGGGTGGGCTCCAGCCGCTCACCGCCACGGCCAGACCCGTCAGGGAACCGATCACGATCGGGGTGCGCAGGGGCATGCTCAGGATACGCAGGATCCCGGACCGGTGCCCCGGAGCGCGACTGCTCTGGTCCAGCACCGTCAGCGCGACCGGGGTGAGGAGCAGCTGCTGCATCAGGATCACCGGACCGATCAGGGAGGTGTCGCCCAGTACGTAGACCGCGATGGGAATACCGAGGTTGCCGGCGTTGACGTAGCTGGAGCACAACGCCCCCATTGTCGTCGGCCCCACCCCCCAGCGGAGCAGCAGCCCGACCCCGAGGTACAACCCCGCCACCACCGCCACGCTCAACGTCAACACGGCCAGCGGCGCCGAGTACAACACCGACAGGTCCGCATCGGAGAGAATCTCGAACAGCAGCGCCGGGGTGGCCACGTAGAACGCCAGTTTGGTCAGTGCCTCACGTCCGCTGTCGCCCAGCACATTACGCCAGCCAAGGACGTAGCCCACCGCCACCACGGTGGCGATCACTCCGAAACCGGTTGCCACCCCGCTCATCGGCGCCCCGTGTTGGTTCTCCCACTCCACGCCACCGGTCGACTGTATACACAGCCCATCCTGCGATGACAGGACACACGTCACATCAAGCGGCCACGGCCCCAGCGGGGAGACACCATCCAGCACCCACCGAAGCGAACATCGGTGGGCACGGCCGCCGGCGGCGTCACGCCCTGGGGGCGCTCCCCCGCACGACGGCCAGCGGGGGCAGGGGGAGGCCGTAGCAACCCGGCGGCCAGCTCGGCAGTTCGTCAGCACGACGTTCAGCGAGATTCCCGCCAGCCCCACCCCGCAAATATCCACGACGCGCTGGCAATCTCCCGGGGATGGACCGGGGCTGGTCAGATCTCGCGGGTGATCCGTGCCGGATTGCCCACGGCCACCACGTTGGCGGGCAGGTTCGCCGTGACCACCGCGCCGGCCCCCACCACGGTGTTCGCCCCGACGGTCACCCCGGGGCACACCACTGCCCCTCCTCCCAGCCACACGTTCTCCCCGAGCGTGATCGGCTGCCCCGACTCCCACTTGGCCCGGCGTGCCACGGGTTCGACCGGATGCGTGGCGGTGAGCAGCTGCACGTAAGGGCCGAGCTGGACATCGTCGCCGATGACGATCGGCGCCACGTCCAGTAGCACGGCCCCGACATTGACGAACACACCCTCGCCCACGCGGATGTTGTAGCCGTAGTCCACATGGAGCGGCGAACGGATTTCGGCCCCGGCACCCAGCTTGCCCAACAGCGCCGCCAGCACCTCACGCCGGCGCTGGGGTTCGGTCGCGGACACGGCGTTGAACAACTCGTTCAGTTCGGCCGCCCGTCGTGCATCTGCCTCTAGTTCGGGATCGTTGGCGATGTAGGGCTGACCGGCGAGCATGCGCTGCTTCTGGCTGGGCATGGCGCTTCCTTCGGACGTGGGGCCGGCGGACACCCGCAGTGCGTGCGGTTGGCCGTGGGGGAGCCTACCCGGCCACCGAGGGGGCCCGGGCACGGGGCGCACTCGCTCGTGCAGCCGGGGAGCGTAGCCCAGAGCCCCGGCAGCGACGGCCGCACCTTGGCCACCACAATGGACTCGGCGCAGACGGGGAAGAGGGGTGATCACACTGGTCCTGGTGGATGTTCCTCCTCGGGCTGGTCCAGCTCGCGGCGGAGGTCCACCCGACCGTGCACCGTGGTGGCGGTAGCGGTTCTCGCTGCGCTACTCACCGGGTACTGGCGGCTCTGGGGCTGGTGGCGCTCGGCCACGGCACGGAGGCGGGTATCCACGAGATGGAAGTGGTGCGGGAATCCAGTGAACTGTTCGCGTCGGGCGAGACGTTCGTGGAGCCTGTCACACAACCGCCTGGGAGGTCGTCACCTCCGTGGCTGACCCCTGCATCCGGGCCGCCGACAGTACGGTCGACCTCGCTAGCAATCAGCACAGTCCCCACCAGGCGCACCCCGAAACCGACTGTGGGATTGCGGCACGCACGTCGCGGTCGCGGGTGGGGGCGTCGACAGCCACGTGCGACGGCTCGCCTGTCTCGATGGTTGTCTGTAGCCACAGTCCGGTAGCGGGTCGTGCCCCCCGGGGGCGCGGGCAGGGATCCGGCGGTGCCGTGCCGACCGCACGGCGACGCCCGGCTGGGACACGAAGACGGAGGTTGCGGGCCGAGTGGATCGTTCGGCACTGTCGGCCTCCCGCTGGCCGCTACCCTGCCCGTATGTCACATACCGACACGCGCGCCCACGAACCCCCCGCCCCGGCTGGCCACGTCACCATCACCGCAATCACCCACCGTGGGGCGGTCCGTGACCGCAACGAGGACTCTGTAGTCCTCGGACCCATGATGGCCGCGTGCGATATGGCCACCCCGGCACAGTGTTGGGTACCGGCCGACGAGCCGATGGTCCTGGCGGTCGCCGACGGGTTGGGTGGTCACGCGGCCGGCGAGATCGCCTCGCAACACGTGGCCCGGCGCCTGTCGGAGATTGGTCGCCAGTTGAGCAGCGCCCAGGCGCTCAGCCGGGCCCTGGCCACGATCGACGGCGAACTGCGAGAGCACGCGGTGCAGCACCAGGAATTCGACGGAATGGGATCCACCGTGGCGGGGCTGCTTCTCACCAGGGACGGGGTCCACACGTTCAACGTTGGCGACTCGCGTACCTACCGGATCGAGCAGGGGCGTCTCGTCCAGGTCACACGCGATGACGCGATTGAGGGCGGCAATACCGCGTTGATCACCCAGTGCGTTGGTGGACGTACCGACGGGAGACTGGAGCCGCACGTTCAGCGTGTGGACGGCGTGGCGTGGCTGATCTGCTCCGATGGACTCAGTGACCTGGTCACCACAGAGGAGGTGGAGAAGATTCTCGCCACCTCCGACAGCGACGCCGTGGCCGTGTCTGAGCTGTGGCGCGCTGCCATGGCGGCCGGTGGGCGGGACAACATCAGCATCATCCTCGCGCGACGGGAGTAACCGGGGGTGAGTCCCGTCGAGGCCGGGAACCAGCACCGGGAACCGGGCGGGACCTGCCCGGTGCAGCCGGACACCAGTCGCATGCCGCCGACGAATCCGCCAGCCGGGCTCGGCTCGTTCCGGCTGGCGGGGAATATCGAGCGGCCGTATGCCTGGGTCGCGCTCGGCCCTGATGTCGCGGGAACTGTGCCGGTGGGGACACCCGCTGTTTCGTACGCGAGCGCCCGCATCCATCCCATCGGTGCCCGAACGTGACCGGCTGTCTTCCGGTCATCAACGCCCGCACGCGCACACCTCCGACCACCTCACCTCACGTTCCGGGCCCGTCGCCGGCCCAGCGACGGACCAGCGGCATCGCCTCGGCCAGCGCGTCCCGATAGGACCAGTGTGTGACGATGTTGGTGAATCCGTACCGCCGCCGTGCGGCCAGGATCTCGGTGGCGATCTCCTCCGCGGTCCCCACAAGCAGGAACGGGTTGTCCAGGACGTCGCGGGCACTGGTGAGGCCCGCCCGCTGGTAGCCGTCGGCGAGCCCCGCGGCGGTCCGCTCCGCGTCGTCGGTGATCTCCACACGTTGGATCAGCACGTTGAATTCCAGCTCCATGGCGCGTGGTCCCGCGCGTTGGTGCACGAACTCCACTCGCTCCGATGTCTCCGCCGAATCCGCGATCCGGAAGGTGCCGGGGGCCGCACCGGGGATCTGTGTCAGTCCGCTGAAGCCGACGATGTCGGCGTGGCGGGCGGCCAGCTCCAGGGTGGCTTTTCCGTGTGCTCCGATCAGCAGCGGGGGGCGGGGACGCTGTAGCGGTGTTGGTTTCCGGGAGTCGTCAGCGACGATCCGGTCCAACTCCACGACGGTTGTCTCCAGTGCGGCGACACGGTCGGCGTGCGTGCGCCAGGCAATCCCCGCGGAGTCGAATTCGGACTTCATGTACCCGCACCCCAGCCCGAGCTCGAACCGGCCCCCGCTGATCTGGTCCAGGCTGCCGACCGCCCGCGCGAGCAGGGCCGGGTTCCAGAACTCGTTGTTCAGCACGAGCGTTCCCAGACGCACCTGCGCGGTGGCCGTGGCGGCGGCGCTCAGCACCGCAACAGGGTCGTGCAGACCCAGGTGGTCGGTAGCGTGCAGGAGATCGAAACCCGCCGCCTCTACGGACCGCGCGTTCTCCTGCACGGCCGTGGGGTCCGTCGTGGTCAGGTTCACTCCGAACCGGAAGTCGTGCGTGGTGTCCATGGCGCGAGTGCACCAGGTTTTGGCGCCGCGCGCGAGGGGTGCCGCGTGTGCGGGAACTCCGTGCTCGGGTGCGGACAATCCTCGTGGCCCCCGACGTCGATCATCGCCGGGGGCCTGGTGCTTGCGTCCCTGGAGCTCAGCGCCAGCCCAGCTCGGGTGCGACGTAGCGCACCAGGCTGTCCAGGATGTGCGTGTTGTACTCCACACCCAGCTGGTTCGGGACCGTGAGCAACAGCGTGTCCGCCGCGGCGATCGCCTCGTCCTGCGCCAGATCCCGCACCAGCTGGTCTGGTTCACCGGCGTAGGTCTTGCCGAAACGGGCCAGGCCATCATCGAGATGGCCAACCTGGTCACTGCTGCCCTTCTCCCGGCCGAACAGCTGGCGGTCAAAGTCGTTCACGATCGGGAAGATGCTGCGGCTCACCGAGACCCGGGGCTCCCGCTCGTGCCCGGCGGCCTGCCACGCCTTGCGGAACATATCGATCTGCTCGGCCTGGAGCTGGTGGAACGGCACCCCGGTGTCCTCAGTGAGCAGGGTCGAGCTCATCAGGTGCATCCCCTGCTGTCCCACCCACTCCGCGGAGGAACGGGTTCCGGCGCCCCACCAGATGCGGTCCCGCAACCCGGGTGAGTGCGGCTCGACGCGCAACAGACCCGGCGGATTGGGGAACATGGGCTTCGGGTTCGGCTCGGCGAAGCCTTCCCCAGAGAGCACCTCCAAGAACCGCGCGGTGTGCTCGCGTGCCATATCGGCGTCGGTGGCACCCGCCGCGGGATAGTGTCCGAAATACTCGTAGCCCCTGATGACCTGTTCCGGGGAACCGCGGCTGATCCCGAGCTGAAGTCGCCCGCCCGAGATCAGATCCGCCGCACCGGCATCCTCGGCCATGTACAAGGGGTTCTCGTAGCGCATGTCGATCACGCCCGTGCCGATCTCGATACGGCTGGTGCGAGCCCCGATCGCGGCCAGCAGCGGGAACGGTGAGGCCAGTTGCCGGGCGAAGTGGTGCACCCGGAAGTACGCCCCGTCCACGCCGACCTCCTCGGCGGCGACCGCCAGTTCGATCGACTGCTGTAGTGCATCCGAGGCCGACTGCACCGCAGAGCGCGGCGACGGCGTCCAGTGTCCGAACGAGAGGAATCCGATCTTCTTCACAGTTGGGTTCAACACCGCTGACATGGCTGTATTCCTGCCGTCGTCCCGGCGGACCGTGACCGTGAACGCCGGCCCCCGATCGGCCGAAGAGACATGGGCGAGCCCGGTCGCCGCCGGACATCGCGAAAGCGCCGCTAGACTCACCCTCCGGTGCATACCGACAACGTTTCCGAAAAACCCCACCCCGGTACCCCACACTCCGCTAGAGTCGAAACACGGGGGCGCGTGGGCGCGTGGGCGCGTGGGCGCGTGGGCGCGTGGGCGCGTGGGCGCGTGGGCGCGTGGGCGCGTGGGCGCGTGGGCGCGTGGGCGCGTGGGCGCGTGGGCGCGTGGGCGATGCCGACCAGACCTGCTCCGGGCCACTCTCTGAGCCTGAACGCTGGAGTACGTTCCCGGAGCAGCGTTTGGTGTTGGCGGTCGCCCGCACGTTCACCCATGCTGTGGTACTTCTGGAGGCCCTGGCGGTGTTCCGCGGCGATCCGCGGGTGCAGATTCGGTTCACCTGTGACGACACCTCCGCTTTCCATCGCGGAACTGCCGAGTTGCTACGCCGGCACGGAATCGAACCGGTTGCCTGGCCCCGGGCTCGCGAGCTGCCGACGGATCTGGTCCTTACGACCAGCGAAAACATCGACCTCACGGGGTTCAGCGTGCCCGTCGTCGTCCTGCCTCACGGTGTGGGTTTCCAGAAGTACGTTCCGGACACGGGTAGCCGCGGGCGGCGCATCTCTGGGATTCCCCGCCCCGAGTTTCTCGACTGGTCGAACCTGCGCATGGCGCTGGCTCACCCCGTGCATCGGGAGCAGCTGCGGACGGTGCACAGTGGGCTCGCCGCACGTGCCACCGTGGTCGGTGACCTGCTCCACGAGCGGATTCAGGCCAGCCGGCGCCTGCGGTGGCACTACCGGAGTCACCTCGGCCTGGATGACAGCCAGCACCTGGTGGCCCTGTCCTCCACCTGGGGCCCAAGTAGCCTCCTCGGGAGCCGGCCGGACCTACCGGAGCGGCTGTTGGCCCACCTGCCCATGGACGGGTATCGGGTCGCCGCGATCGTGCATCCGAACACCTGGTTCTGGCATGACGCCTGGCAGCTCCGTCAGATCCTGGGCCGAGCACGTGATGCTGGACTGATCCTGGTCCCGCCCGAGGCGGGATGGGGAGCGACCCTCGTGGCTGCGGACTGTCTCCTCGGCGACCACGGTTCGGTCACCCTGCACGGTGCGGCCCTGGATCTGCCGGTGCTGCTGGGTGGATCCGGGAAGGAAACCGTGCCCGGAACGGCCAGCGCCAGCCTCGCGGAGGTGGCACCGCGACTCGACACCGACGGGGACCTGCGGCACCAGGTAACCGCCGCCAGCACCGGGCATCCCACGGGACGGTTCCGGGAGGCCACGGCATCCGCTTTCACCGAGGGTGGCGCCGCACTTCACCAGCTCACGGAGCTGCTGTACGAGCTCCTGCGGTTGCCTCAACCCGTCCAGCCCCGAACCATCCGTACCCTGCCCGCGCCGGCCGTGGAAGCCAGCTCGGCGTGTGCCCTCCACGTGCACACCTGGTGGCAAGACACCGATGTTCTGGGAATCGAACGTTTCCCGGCGTTTCCCTATCCTGCGTCCGACCCGCCCGGAGGGCGACTCCAGCACCTGGCCGTGGTCGAGACCGCGGAGATGGGCACGGACGATACCCTCACGCATCTCGCCTCGGTCATCGTCTGCGAGGAGCCGCAACCGTTGGATCGGGCCGGGCACTGGGTCCGCGCCGCCCTGGATCGCTACCCGGGCAGCCTGCTGGTCACGGCCGCCGCCGACCGCGGATACCTGGCGGGGGTTCGTGGGCGCGGAGTTGTGCGCTGCATGCCCGCGACAACAGCGCACCTCGACGCGATCACGGCATCGGCTCTCGTCTATGCACTCCTGCGGGGGCGCCGGCCCCTGGCCGGGTCGTTTCGGCTCCGGGTAGGCGAAAGGGAGCAGGGCTGCACGCTTTCCCCAGAGAACGTCGTCCACACCAGCCCCGGACCGTTGGATTAGCGTTGTGCTGCGTGGAGTGCCCGGTGCCGTATCACCGGTGCGCGGCCCCCGGGGTGGCGAGGCTCGCCGCATCGACGTGTTCATCCACCGCGCCCGCCGGTCGTTCGCATCCCGGGTGTGCGCGGACTTCGCCCGTCCGGACGGTTCCCTGATGCGAAAGCATGCGCGTACCACGACCGAGGGCAATGTGCAACGGGGGAGTCGACCGGGAGGGGCACGGTCGGGGAGGGGCGGTTGTGGTTGCGGCGAGGCCGACCGGTGGTTCGGGGACAGTCTGTCAGCCCGCCAGCTTGTCCAGGCGTCGTTGGGCCTCCTGTGCCCGGGGGCTGCCCAGGTGGTGGAACAGTGTCCGCGCTGCCTCCAGATGTTCCCGCGGAGACAGCCCCAGCTGGCCGAGCACGTGGGCCAGTTCCAGGCGGGCCTCCGCCTCGTAGGCGTGGAGCTGCTCCGCCTGGAGGGCCCGGATCGCCGTATCCAGCTCGCGGCTCGCTTCTGCCAGTTCACCGCGGCGGCTGTGTGCCGTGCCCAGGCTCGCGCGGACCCGGGCCGCCATGCGGTCATCCGGAGGGTCGAGGGTCTGGAACCGGTCGAGTGCCGCGCGTAGCTCGCCGATGGTATCCCTGCCCCCGGTCGCGTTGTCGTTCGTGGCATGCTCGCAGGCGAGCAGGGAACGTGCGCGAAAGTAGTCGACCAACGCGAGGCCACGTCTCCCGTTGGCTGCGTGGATCGGGTCGTGAGCCTCGGCCGCCCGGGCATTGAGTTCTCGGGCGCGGTCGTAGGCGGTGCGCGCGGCTTCGGGGTCGCCCGACTCCAGAAAGCGACCGTGGAACTCTGCGATGGAGGCACGCAGTAGGTAGGCGTCGGCCCTGGTCGAGACCTCACTCGACTCGGCCAGCTGTACCGCGGTGTTCACTTCGATTTCCGCCTGCTCCCACCGTCCCAGATCCAGCAGTGGCCGTGACGTCAGGGACCGCAGCCGCGCCTCCGCAGCGACGTTTCCGACGCGCCGGGCTGCCGCTGCCCCCGCCAGCCCGGTGTCCATCCAGTCATGAAGGTAGCGGGACCTCAGATACAGCGCCGTGGCGAGTTCGGCGCACTGCCAGGCGTGCTCGTCCAGCCCAGCCTCGGCGGCGGTATGCACCACGCCGGGCAGGGTTTCCCGTTCGGCTTCGAGGAACGTTCGGGCCTGGGCGCCGTCACCCGCAAACGGGTCGGCCGTGCCTGCACATACGCGCCTCAGGTCGATGCAGCGGAGCCGGGTCGGATTCAGCGTCCGTTCCGCGTGCCCGAGGAGGGCCAGGTAGTGGTCCAGAGCCCGACGCAG
The DNA here is from genome assembly GCF_031628175.1 of Lipingzhangella rawalii. Lineage (NCBI taxonomy): Bacteria > Bacillati > Actinomycetota > Actinomycetes > Streptosporangiales > Nocardiopsidaceae > Lipingzhangella > Lipingzhangella rawalii. The sequence continues at coordinate 44,753 of NZ_JAVLVT010000005.1, forward strand.
GCCGGCCCTGCGGTCGGAATCCGGGGTCTGTGCGCGGTCTCGCTCCCGGGCGTGTGTGCGGATGAGTTCGTGGCGGAAGCGCACCTGCCGGGCGGGGTCCGCCTCCACCAGGTTCGCTGCCCGCAGTTCGGTCAAGGCTGCTCGGGTGGTGTGCTCCTCGCCGTCGGTCAACGCCGTGACGAGGTCGGTGCCACAGTGGTTGCCCGGCCAGCGGCTCAGGGCACGGTAGTGCGTGGCGGCGGTGGGCGACAGCTGGGCGTAGCTGTCGGTGAACACGGTCTCCAGGGTGAGTCGGTCACTGACTCCGACTTCGGCCAGCTGAGAGCGCTGGGTATCCAGCTGCCTGGCCACCGTATCCGCTGCCGTGCCCCGCCGAACGCGGGATGCGGCCATAACCAGGGCCAAAGGGAGTCCGGCGCAGGCCCGCACCAGTTGGGTGCAGGCCGTTTCCTCCAGGGGGTCCTCGCACAGTTCCCGCAACAGCTCTGCGGCTGCGTCCGGGGCAAGCGGGTCCAGAGTGTGGGCAACGGCCGCGTCCAGTTCCAGCTCGCCGAGGGATGGGCCGTCTGCGGTGACGAGTAGTGCGCTTCCCGGCGCCGCGGGAACCAGTGGCCGGATCTGCGCGGGCTGGGTGGCGCCCTCAACCACCAGCAGCATGGGGCCGGCCAGCCCGCGGGTGACGGAGGCGTACTGGGCGGCCCTCGCCTCCACGCTCGCCTGGATACTGGAGTTGTCGACACCCAGGGATTGCAGGAGGAACGTCACCCAGTAGTCGGACTGGGCCTGGGGGCGGGTGGCATCGCCCGCGAAGTGCACGTGGAACACTCCACCGGGAAAGTGGTTACCGAACTGAGCCGCGGCCACGCGTAGTAGTGCGGTCTTCCCGATGCCGCGGGCGCCGTCCACGACGGTGATGCTGGTTGTGGTGCCGACCAGGCGGGATCGCAGTCGATCCAGGTCGCTGGTGCGGTTCACAAAGGGCCCGAGATGTGCCGGTACCTGCCATGGGGGTGCGGGGCCCTCACTGCGCACGGTGACCGACCCGTGGATGTCGCGGGCCTGCACCGCGGCATGAGCGGTACCGCTGAACTCGTTGCGAGCTTCGGCCGCATCACCCGACATGGGGCCTCCTGCGTGGGGGGAGTGGCACAGGACGTCTGGTTCGGTCACAACCCTACGAGAGAACGAACGCAGACGGGGAGGGGACCAGCGTCGGCACCGGCGCGGACGAGGCTCGCGTCCTGGCGGTCGGTGCGGGGACGTCGTTATCGGCCGGCCGGACTGGGGCGCAAACTCCACCGGACGGGTTCTGCGCGGGTATCGAGGGTGAGCTTGACACTTGACGTCACCACCCTCAGAACCTATTACCCCTAGTGGGTATATTGAGGGTCACGCGCAAGGTTCTGTCGAGGCTGTGTGCTCTGGTTTGTGCGTGTTCCGGGGGTGCGGGCTGTGGTCGCCACATAGGGGGTAAGGGTTTCCATAAATACCCTTAGGGGGTATAGTCGGGGTGTGCGGTACACGATGTTCCGAACGTGGCGCGTCCGCGAATGGAGGTACTGATGGGCATCCCTCGCTGGGGTGGCAATCCCCCGCGGAGCAGGGTGGGCGCCAGAGCTCCGGTCTGGCACATCCCCTGCCGAGCTCGGGTCGTAGAGCCGATGCCGCACGGGTCAATCCAAAGGACGAAGCGATGAATATTGGAGTGAAGCTGGGTGTCTTTGGGATCGGGCTGGTCGTGATTTTCGCGGCCGCGCTGTGGGTCGGGTCCGCGGTCGGGCCCACACTGGCCGATGGTGCATTCGACGACTACACAGCAACGGATCACCAGCCCGACCAGCGTGCGGAGCCCACCGGTGCGGCCAAGGGACTGCTGCATCCCGCCGGGGAGATCACCGTCCACCCCGAGTTCCCCTCCGGGGACCACAACCGGCCCTTCCTGGCTTTCCAGCCCAACGGCGACGGGCACACGGCCGCGTGGCCGATCAGTCTCGACCAGGGGCCGGACACCGCCGGCAGCGATGTGGCCGGCGTGGGGCACCACACGGTGATCGACACCTCGGCCAGAACAGGAGCGCGGCAATGAGCACAACCGAGAACCCGAACGGGGCAGCCTCCCAGATCGAGCTGAGTGTGGGCGGTATGACCTGTGCCTCCTGCGCCAACCGGATCGAGCGCAAGCTCAACAAACTTGACGGGGTCACCGCCACGGTCAACTTCGCCACCGAGAAGGCCAGGGTCCAGCTCGACGACGCGACCGCACTCACCACCACAGACCTCATCCACACGGTGGAGCGGGCCGGATACACCGCCGAGGCTCCCCAGCCTCCTGTCCGGCAGAGCCGAGGCACCACCGATGCCGGTGGTGCCAGTGGTGGCAGCGGTGACTCGGCCGCAGCCGCAGACGCAGCGCTGACGGCACTGTGGCAGCGGGCCATCATCAGCATCATCCTGGCAGTGCCGGTGATCATCCTGTCCATGGTGCCGGCCTGGCAATTCGACTACTGGCAGTGGGCCGCCCTCACCCTGACCGCGCCCATCATCGTTTGGGGCGCAGCCCCCTTCCACATCGCAGCGTGGAAGAACCTCAAGCAAGGCACCGCGACCATGGACACCCTGGTGTCGATGGGCACCAGCGCCGCGTTCCTGTGGTCGTTGTACGCGCTGTTCCTCGGTACCGCGGGTGAGCCGGGCATGGTGCACCCCTTCGAACTGACCATCAGCCGCACCGACGGGGCCGCCAACATCTACCTGGAGGTCACCGCTGGTGTCGTGGCGGCGATCCTGCTCGGCAAGTACTTCGAGGCACGGTCCAAGCGCCGCGCCGGAGCGGCCCTGCGTTCCCTACTGGAGCTGGGAGCCAAGGATGTGGCCGTGCTGCGCGAAGGACGCACGGAACGTATCCCGGTGGACGACCTCCAGTTGGATGATCGGTTCGTCGTGCGCCCGGGAGAAAAGATCGCAACCGACGGTGTGGTCGAGGACGGCACCTCCGCCGTCGACATGAGCATGCTCACCGGCGAATCGGTCCCGGTGGAGGTCGCACCCGGATCCACTGTGGCGGGCGCGACCGTCAACGCCGGCGGCCGCCTGGTCGTACGCGCCACCCGCGTCGGTTCGGACACGCAGTTGGCCCAGATGGCCCGCCTGGTGGAACAGGCCCAGGAGGGCAAGGCAGCCATCCAGCGCCTGGCCGACCGCATCTCCGGAGTGTTCGTCCCGCTGGCGATCGTCATCGCGGTTGCCTCGCTCGGCTTCTGGATCGGGACCGGCAGCGGTGCCGCGGCAGCGTTCACGGCGGCGGTCGCCGTCCTGATCATCGCCTGCCCCTGTGCGCTGGGCTTGGCCACGCCGTTGGCCCTCATGGTCGGCACCGGGCGCGGAGCCCAGATGGGAATCATCATCAAGGGTCCGGAGGTCCTGGAAAGTACCCGACGCATCGACACGGTTGTGCTGGACAAGACCGGCACCGTCACCACTGGCGAGATGACTCTGGTCGGCACCCACGTCGCCGCGGGAGAGCAGCCCGAGGAGGTACTGCGCCTGGGCGGAGCCCTGGAGGAATACTCCGAACACCCCATCGCCCGAGCCGTGGCCACGGGGGCCACCCAGCGACTCGGGGAGCTGCCCGCCGTCACCGACTTCGCCAGTATCGAGGGCAAGGGTGTACGCGGAAGCGTCGAGCACCATGCGGTACTCGTCGGTCGCTCCTCGCTGATGAGCGAGCACGACCAGGAGTTTCCGGACGAACTGGACCAAGCCAAGACCGCCGCGGAGGCCACTGGAAACACCGCGGTTGCCGTGGCCTGGGACGGCCGGGTACGGGGCCTGTTCGTGATTGCGGACGCCGTCAAGCCCACCAGTGCTGAGGCGATCCGTCAGCTACGCCAGTTGGGGCTACGTCCGATCCTGCTGACCGGGGACACCACGACGGTGGCCCGGACGGTGGCCGCCGAGGTGGGGATTGAGCCCGGCGAGGAGACGGTCATCGCTGAGGTGCTGCCCGAGGACAAGGTTGAGGTCATCCGCCGGCTCCAGCACCAGGGGCGGGCCGTGGCCATGGTCGGGGACGGTGTCAACGACGCCGCAGCCCTCGCCCAGGCCGACCTGGGACTGTCCATGGGCACTGGCACGGACGTGGCCATCGAGGCCAGCGACCTCACCCTGGTGCGTGGCGACCTGCGCGTCGCCCCCGAGGCGATCCGACTGTCGCGGCGCACCCTGGCTACGATCAAGGGCAACCTGTTCTGGGCCTTCGCCTACAACACCTCGGCGATCCCGCTGGCCGCGGCCGGACTGCTCAACCCGATGATCGCGGGTGCCGCAATGGCGTTCTCCAGCGTGTTCGTGGTCGGTAACAGCCTACGGCTGCGCCGATTCCGTGGCCAGAACCAGGATGCAACCCCGGCCGGGGTTCCGGGATCGACATCGGGACAAGCCACCGAGCACCCGGAACCGCTGGGCTCCGCCACCTAGCTCGTGTGGCGCGGGTGCGGCGGGGGTGTCTGCCCGGGGGCGCGCCTCGGTGGTGCGTTGCGCGCGTGCGGTGGTGGTCGGGAGCGCGGGGCGGAGGAAGCCCAGGTGCGGGCCTGCCGGTGGCTGGAATTCCCGGAAGGTGGGACGGTTACGCGGATCCCGGGGGCGTTGGTCTGGTGCGCGTTCGGTGGGTGACGTGGTCTGCGGCCGTTGTCTGCGGTGCGGGAGGCGGGTTTCCCGGGGGGTGTCTTTGGTTCGGGGGTTGTGGTGGCGGTGTTTGGGTGACTGCCTCCGCCGTGTCGGCCGCCGGCGGTGTCGCGCCCTGGTGGTCACCGGTGGTGTGCTGTTTTCGGGGGCGCTCCTCCGCACGACGGCCAGCGGAGAATGGTGGTGTCGGTGGTTGGTTGTGGGTGTGGGCCGTGGTGGCTGTTGGTGGTGTCGCGTCCTGGGGGCGCTCTCCCGTACGACGGTCAGTGGGTATCTGGGGTGTGGGTGTTCGTTTTTCCTTCGGGGGGTGCGGGTGCGCGGGTAGCCCGGAGACCGTTCCCAAGCTGCCCGACTTCGCGGCATTGTCCCTCCGGTCGGGGGAGAGTCCGCTGGGTCGGCGTGCTTGTGGGAATCCCGTACGTGCACTCCGCACCACCACAGTCTGCGCGTCTCGCCGTTCCTGCTTCCACGGGTCGCCGTGTGGGGGTTTTCCTGGCCGGTTTGGGGTATTCCGCTCCCGGGCCGGCTCGCCACCGCGGGGGAGAATATGCCGCCTCCCTTGTTCGTTGGCCGTCGTGCGGGGGAGCGCCCCCAGGGCGCGACGCCGCCGGCGGCCACCACGGCGCGTACCGCCACCCGATCACGGCCACCACCATCCGCCGGTGGCCGTGGTGGAGCCTCCCCGCGCGGCGGCCGGCGGGGGCATGGGGTGCCTGGCCGGGGGCGACACCGCGGGTCTCGGGATGGCGGCCGTGGAGCACGTGCCGCAGCACGCACTGGTTCTGTCTCCGGGGCTGGACCAGAAACTCGTGGTAGCTGCGGACGTCACAGTCGGGACGGAAGGTGAAGCGCACCCGCCGCCCGGGGGCGTAGCCGCCCACCCAGCACCGGATCGGACCGTGGCCTCCGTCGGCGTCGATTGCCAGTGGACGGTCCAGCTGCATCGGTTGCCAGGCGGGAGTGGGAAATAGGCGGTACCCACGGTGCCGCATCCGACCCGGGGACGGCGACTGTTCGCCTCAGGGCCGCAGCGTCAGCGTCTCCGTGGCCGCATCCCGGACGGCATCTGGCGTGAACGGCATCGCCAGGGTTTCGCCCTCGGCCCACAGCTCGGTCTGGTCCTGGCGGTTGGGGTGGAAGACGTGCCCGGACACGCCGGTCAGATCCACCCAGCGTCCGGAGTCCCGATCCGCCAGGTCAACGGCCATCCGCATCGACGGCACCGTTTCCACGTGGTAGCCCTCGGTGCGGTCCCAGCCGGTGGCGTTCACCGTGCTGATTCCGCCGGGCGCCTCCACCGTGGATCCGTTGAACAGCCACTCCAACGCGGCGGTGCCGGACTCGCCGAACGGGGTGTGCACCGGGGTGAAGGTGTGCAGCTCGCCCCAGCGCCACTGCCCGGGATTCTCGCCCAGTTCCTCCGTCAGCTCCGCGCTGGCCCGATCCATGGCCAGGGCCAGCGCCTCCGCACGGCTGGAGTGCTCGGGCCCGTCCCACCAGGAGGCGTCCGGGTCCCGGAGCAGTTCCGTCACCAGTACCCACGATCGCGAGCCTCCCGGCATTCGGTGATCCTCGGGCAACTCCGCGAACACCACGTCAAGGAGGTGGTTCCACGTTGCGTTGTAGAACGCGGCCCCGGCGGAGTCCACATCCTGCTGGAAGTCCCAGTCGGCCAGTAGTTGTTGAGCCTCGGCCGTGGTCTCGTTGGCCCCGTCCAGTTCCTCCTCCAACGGGACGTCCAGGAGATACTCCACGACGGCCTGGGCGCCGCCGTGCTCGGCGTCCATCATGATCTCCAGCATGTCCGCAACGGTGACCCCACCGTCGGCACTGTCGGCCAATTCCGCGGTCAGCAGCTCGTGGATGCGCGCGGCACGGTACCCGTAGTCCCAGTCATCGGTGAGCAGGTGCGGGTAGTCCTCGTCCACTGCGGGCTGGTTGGCGGTGACGATCACCCCAGAGTCGGGGTTCTCGATCGTGGGTAGTTCGTCGAAGTCGAGGTAACCCTGCCACACATAGTCGGAGTCCCACCCCGGTGCGGGCCAGCGGCCGTCCCCGGAACCCCGCTCGGGAATGCGTCCAGGTGCCTGGTAGCCGATGGTGCCTTCGGTGTCGGCGTAGATCAGGTTCTGTGCCGGCACGTCGAAGGAGCGGGCCGCCTCGCGGAAGGAGTCGAAGTCGGTGGCCGCGCCCATGTCGAAGATCGCATCCGCGGTGGTCCCGGGCTCCAGAGCGGTCCAGCGCAGAGCCACCGCATAGTCGGTGTTGTGGGCCTCCTCGGTGATGGAGCCCTCGGTGTCCACCGCGGAGCGTTCGCCGATGGTGCGCAGGTCCTCGGCCTCGGCCGCGTCGGAGAGGAGCGGGCCGTTACGGCTACTGCGGACCGTGATCTCCACATCCTCCGCGTCCGCGACCGTGATGGTTTCTGTGCGCGTGTCCAGCGGCTCGTACTGGTCATCCACGAGGACCGTGTTCGCCTCGTTGTCCACCTGTTCCAGGTACAGGTCGGTGACATCGGGACCGAGGTTGGTAAAGCCCCAGGCGATGTCGGCGTTTTGGCCGATCACGGTTCCGGGTAGTCCGGGAAAGCCGAATCCGACCAGGTCGAAGGGGCACTCGGAGTTCACCTCGGCACAGTGCAGCCCGGACTGGTGCCACACGCTCGGCATCGAGGCGCCCAGATGCGGGTCGTTGGCCAGGATCGGCGCACCCGATGCCGTGTGTTCGCCCGAGACTACCCACGAGTTGGAGCCGAGGCCCGTGTTGTTGGGGCCGAGCAGCTCCGGAACGGCGTGCAGGCCGTCCGCGAGCGCATCGAGCGCTGGAGCGGCCTCCGGCGGGATCGTGGGGTGGTGGGTGCTGTTGTCGGCGGAATCGCCGGCCGCACTGCCTCCCGCGGGCGTTGTGGTGTTGTCGGCCGGTGGGGTGTCGTGGGCCAGTGGCGACGCGGCGTCGACGAACTCTCCGTCCGCCAGGTCGCCTCCGGCGAGGATCGGCGGGTGGTCCTCCGGTATTTCGGGGTAGAGTTCCTCGACCTCGGCCCGGGTGTAGCCGGCGGCCACCAGGCTGGCCCGGTCGACCTCGGCCGCCATGTTGCCGCGCAGATCCCAGGCCATGGCCTTGAGCCAGGCCAGGCTGTCCACCGGGGTCCAGGCCTGGACCCCGTGTTCGGAGTTCAGGATCCCCAGGGCGGTGAACTCCAACCCGAGTTGGCCACCGTCCCGCTGGTCGAGGTAGGCGTTGACGCCTTCGGCGTAGGCGTCGAGGTAGGTGCGGGTGTCCGCGTCCAGCAGGTCGTACTCCCGTTCGGCGACGTGCCGCCAGCCCATGGTGCGTAGGTACACATCGGTTTCCAGCTGCTCTTCTCCGAAGAGTTCGGCGAGCCGGCCGGAGGTGGTCATCCGGTTGATATGCATCTGCCAGAACCGGTCCTGGGCGTGCACGAACCCCTGGGCGCGGAACAGGTCGTCGGCCGTTTCGGCGTAGATGCGGGGAATGCCGTGGTTGTCCCGATGGACGGTGACGTCCTCGTCGAGGGCGGGGAGGGTGAGTTCGCCCTCGGTCTGGGGGAAGGCTCGGGTTATCTGGTGGTAGCCCAAACCTGCGGCGACGAGGGTCAGAACCACTACTGTGCACAGGGGGTACAGAACCCATCGAAGGCGATGAGATGTGGCAGAAGTCATAGCCGGATCATAAACCTACCAACCGGTCGGAATGGTGGGTGGGGGGAACAAAACGGACGGTCAGCCTGCTGCGCTTCCCATGCGTTCGTTGTGCGGTTGGCGTACGCGCAGCGGGGTGGTCACCTAGAGTGGGGCTCCCGGTCCTGCCGGGGTGCTGATCCCTGTGATGTCCCCCCAGTCATCGAGAGGCTCGCGATGTCCGAGACCCCCTTCCCCCCGAAGAACGACACGGAACTACACACCTGGCCACCAGAGATCGACATGTCCACCCCGAGCGTGGCCCGTGGCTACGATGCGCTGTTGGGCGGCAAGGACAACTTCGAGGTGGACCGTCAGGCGATGGAACAGCTCAAGCAGGCCGCTCCCGAATGTGAGTGGATGGCGCACAGCAACCGTGGCTTTCTGGGGCGGGCCGTGGACATGGTCGCCCGGTCCGGAGTCCGCCAGTTCCTCGACCTGGGGTCGGGCCTCCCGACCGCGGAAAACACCCACGAGATCGCACAGCGGGTGGACGCCGGAGCTCGGGTTGTCTATGTCGACAACGATCCGATCGTGCTCGCCCACGGGCGCGCCCTCCTGGCGAGTGACCCCGAGACCACCACCGTGCTGTCCGCAGACCTGTGCGACATCGAAACCGTGCTCAACGACACCGAAACCCGGCGGCTCATCGACTTCGACCAGCCGGTGTGCATCATGATCGTGTCCCTGTTGCACTGCCTGCCGGATGAGGCCGACCCGTTTGGAGTGATCGCCCGGTACATGGACCGAGTGCCCACCGGCTCCTACCTGGTGTTCTCCCATATCGTCTCCGACGATGCCGCCGCGGCCCAGCGCTTCACCGACATCGTGCACGGGTTCGGGACGCCCTGGGGCCGGGTGCGGAGCCCAGAGGAGGCCGAGCGTGTTTTCGAGGGACTACAGGTGCTCGAGCCGGGCGTGGTGGAGGCATCCACCTGGCGCAACGGTGACATTCCACCCAGCTCTCGGCCGAGGCAGGACGACAAGAAGCTATGGGAACATGCCGGGGTGGCCCGCAAGGAGGGGTGAGCAGCACGGCAGCTGCGGGGGTGGGCCGTCACCATTCCTGGTACGCGTACAGCCGCTCCCGCAGCCTCAGCTTCGGTGGGTAGGGAGACAGATACGTCTGCTTGTTCACCCATGGCGCCTCCAGCGGGGCACACAGTTCGCGGACCAGCTCCAGTGGTACCGCCAGCGGAACACTCCCGGAGCGATAGGCAGCCAGCGTCGCATCGATGCGCGTGCGTTGGCCCCGCGACAATTGGGTGTCGACCATGCCGAGGGCGTGTTGCACGGCGTTCACATGCCGCCCCGGGCTGGCGGGACAAGCAAGGGTGTGGGCGAACCGGTCCCGGTAGGCGACGAGAGCTGCCGCCGGAGCCTCGTGTGCCGAGGCGGCGATCCTCCCCAGGGCCCGACAGCCCGCCGGGTCGTGGGCCATGCACTGGAGCTTGTGTCTGGAGTGAAACTCCATCACGTCCGCAGTCCCGGCCCCGCCCGCCAGCATTTCCCGCACTCGGGCCCGGGCGAACAGCCGCTCCACGAAGTGCTCCCGCAGCCATGGATCCCTCAGCTGCTGCCGAGTCGCCATCGGAGGGTCGCCAGCCCCGGTGTCGGTTGCGAGATCGTCCGCCCCTTCAAGCACGAGCCCGTCCGGGGCCCGGTCTCGATGCGTCGGACAGCCGTGCCGTGTGCCGAGGGCCACGATGTCCACGTGCTGGTCCAGTTCGGCCTCCAGCGGTTCCGCCGCTGTGGGGTCAAGCCGCAGCTCCAGACGCGGACGCGGATGACCGCTGAACACCTGGCGTATCAATCTGGATTCACCTCGTATCATCAGGGTCAAGACTAGGAGCGAGGTGAGCGCCCGCAGCGGGCCGGAGGGAGAACGAGCGTCGTGCGTGTCTCCGTCGTGCTGTTCACTCGGGACCTGCGCGTTCACGACCATCCAGCCCTCGCCGCGGCCGCCCACGGCTTTGTGGTTCCGCTGTTCGTGCTGGATCCCGCGATCACCCGCCACGCGGCAGGCAACCGGATGGCCTATCTCGCCGACGCCCTGACCCAACTGCGTGAGCAGATCCGCAAACTCGGCGGGCAGTTGTTCCTGCGGCGCGGAGACACGGTTGCGGAGACGATACGTGTGGCTCTGGACTGCGGGGCAGACCGGATCCTGCTCAGTGCGGATGTGAGCGCGCTGGCCCGACGCCGGGTACAACGGCTCCGGCGGGCCGCGCGCAACCACCGCATCGAGGTCACCGAGTTTCCGGGAGTGACGGTGGTCCCTCCCGGAGAGCTTCGCCCCCGCGGGGGCGACCACTACCGAGTGTTCACGCCCTACTGGCGAGCCTGGGAGGCAATCCCCTGGCGCAGCTGCGTTCCCGTTCCACAGCGCCTAGACACCCCCTTTGCGGTAACCGTCGGGCAGCTGGACGAGGTCGAGCCCCGGGGTGCGGAGGGGACCGGCCAGCTCTCCCCGAACCGAACGCGCGGAGGCGAGGAGCGGGCACGCGAACGCATGGCCACCTGGCTGCGCTCCGGACTGGAGGACTACGAGCGCCGGCACGACGACCTGGCCGCGGCAGCGACCTCCCACCTGGGCGCGGACCTACGGTTCGGTTGCCTGTCTCCGCTGCTGTTGGCGCGAGCCGCGCGGCAGCGGCCCGATGGGGGAGCCTACGTGCGCCAACTGGCCTGGCGGGACTTCCACTACCAGGTCGCTCACGCCTTTCCCGACCTTCCCAGGCGGGACTACCGCCCCGGGAACAGAGAGTGGCGCGATGATCCGGACGGGTTCACGGCCTGGAAGGAAGGCCGCACCGGGGTTCCCCTGGTCGATGCCGGTATGCGCCAGTTGCGGGCCGAAGGCTTCATGCACAACCGCGCGCGCATGGTCACGGCGGCGTTTCTCACCCGCGTGCTGCGGGTGCACTGGCGCCTGGGGGCCGACTATTTCCGCTGACCGACGGCGATATACCGAACAACTACGGAAACTGGCAGTGGATCGCCGGCACCGGCAACGACACCCGGCCCAACCGCCGGTTCAACCCGTGGCGCCAGGCGGAGCGGTTCGACCCGACCGGGGACTATGTCCGGTCCTACCTTCCCGAGGTGCAGGGCGTTGCCCGACTGCGTCCGCCCTGGCCGGCAGGAACCAACTATCCCCCACCGCTGGAGGAACCCCGCTAGGACGGGACTTTGGCCCCCAGGCCACGGATCGATCCGTGTAGCGGTCGGTTCCGCGACACGATGCATAGCCGGCTCTGGTCCGGCATCGGCGATTCGCCGACACGTTGCGCACCTGTCCGATGTCAGCGAGCGATTATGTGATTCTGCTGGTGGAACCGACCACAGCCGCACGAGGGAGAGCGACCCCACATGGGACAGATGCTGGCCGCACGGTTGAACGTTCGCACGCACGAGCTGCGGATGGCCCAGGTCCCGGTGCCCGAGCCCGGACGGGGGCAGGTTCGCGTCCAGGTGGCGGCGGCGGGCGTGTGCCTGTCCGATGTGCACCTGGTGGATGGAACTCTCAACCCCATGTACCTCGACGGCGAAGAGGTCACCCTTGGACACGAGGTTGCCGGCACCATTGACCGCCTCGGCGCAGATGTCCAGGGCTGGAAGGTGGGCCAGCGGGTCCTACTCCAAGCTGGGGAAGAGGACGCCGCCGGCCGGGTCTGGACACGCGGGGTGGACTACGACGGTGGCTATGCCGAGTACTGCCTGGCCACCCAGGAGACCCTGGTGGCGATTCCCGACCGGCTGCCCTTCGAACAGGCCTGCATCATTCCCGATGCGGTGTCGACACCGTGGGCCGCGATCACCACCTCGGGTCAGATCAGGCCGGCCGAACCGGTGGCGGTGTGGGGGTTGGGCGGCCTGGGTACGCACGCGGTCCAGCTGCTGCGCCTCATCGGGGCCGCCCCGATTGTGGCGATCGACCCGGTCCCCGAAGCTCGGGAACGTGCCGCACAGTTGGGTGCCGACGCGACACTGGACCCCACCGATTCCACCTTCACTGAATCCCTGTTCCAGGTGGTCGGGCCATCCGGACTGGCTGCGGCCTTCGATTTCGCGGGGGTCCCATCGGTACGGGAACAGGCCCTGGGGGTGCTGGGAAGCGGCGGTCGGTTGGTGATCACCGGCCTGGCGAACCAGCCGATCAGTATCGACAATGACCTGCTGTTTGCCTACCAGAAGCAGTCGGTTCGTGGGCACTACGGTTCCCAGCCCGAGGATGTTACCCAGCTGGTCGCCCTGACCGGTCACGATCGACTCGAGTTGTCCCAGTCCGTGAGTGGGGTGTTCTCGCTCCAGGAGGCGCCCCAGGTGATCCACCGGCTGGAGAACAAGGAGGGCAATCCCATCCGGCTCGTGTTGACGCCACGGCGCTGAGTCCGGTCCGCCGCGCGCGGACGGACCGGGCGGTGGCCCGCTCTCCGGCCGGTGTCCACTGTGTGGTCGATCCGGGTGACGTAAGTATTCCGGTTTCGATTATTGACATCCACGACGAAATAATATCCATGGGATCATAGCGTCTTTTTCGGGTGTTGGTGCTCGCGCGAAAATATTTGTGGTTAATTCTCTGTTTACATGGATATCGCGATGGCTTTATGCTCCAGGATGTGGGAGCGCTCCCGCGTTCGGGAGTCGACTCGGGACACGCGTGTTGGCGTGCGTGAGGAGGTGAGTAACACGTGTCGGACAAGGGGAAATGTGTCATTTTTTGGGAGCGCTCCCACGTCTAGGGCGGTCGCGGGAGATCATCCGTGATCGCGTGTTGCGGACAAGGAGAAGTGCAGCTATGGACATCCCCCAACCACGAATATCCCGCCCCAACCGAGTGCTGGCGAGCGCGGCGGGCTCGCTAGCACTCCTACTGGGTGCGGGGCTGTTGGGTGTCACCGCTCCCGCGGCGGCACAGGACGCCTGCACAGTCGACTATGAGATCGTCAACGACTGGGGTGGTGGCTTTACCGCGGAGGTCACGGTCACCAAACTCGGTGAGTCTGTGGACGGCTGGGACCTGAGCTGGGATTTTTCTGGTGATCAGCAAATCACCAATCTGTGGAATGGTGAGTACACGCAGGACGCAAACGAGGTGACGGTCACCGACGCCGGATGGAACTCTACGGTGGGCAGCGCCACGGTGGGATTCAACGCCGACTACAGCGGTTCCAACACCGTCCCCGAGGAGTTCCGTCTCAATGGAGCCGTATGCGCGGGTGATCCCGGAAACGACAACGGCGACAACGGCGACAACGGAGATAACGGCGACGACAGTGATCGAACCAACCCGTATGCAGGGGAGCTCTACGTGAACCCCGAGTGGTCGGACCAGGCCGCCGCGAGTGGGGGTGCCGCGGTCGCTGACCAGCCCACAGCTGTCTGGCTGGATCGCCGTGCAGCGATCTATGAGGGGTCTGCGGGTGCGAACACGATGGGGTTGGAGGAGCATCTGGACGAGGCCGTTGCCCAGGGTGTCGACGCGATCCAGGTGGTCGTCTACAACCTGCCGGGACGGGACTGTGCCGCACTCGCGTCCAGCGGGGAGCTTGGTCCTGAGGAGATCGATGTCTATGAGGAGGAGTTCATCGATCCGATCGTGGACATTATGGACCAGGAGGCCTACTCCGACCTCGACATCATCGCCATACTGGAGGTGGACTCACTGCCGAATCTCGTGACCAACGTCGGTGACCGGGACACCGCCACCGACCGCTGTGACGAGATGCTGGACAACGGCAACTACGTCGACGGCATCGGGTATGCGCTCGGTCAGCTCGGTTCGCTGGACAACACCTACACCTACATCGACATTGCCCACCACGGCTGGCTCGGCTGGGACGACAACTTCCTGCCGTTCGTGGACCTGGTGATGGAGGCGGCCAATGCCAACGGTGCCAGCCCCGACGATGTACACGGCTTCGCCACCAACGTCGCCAACTACAGTGCGCTCGACGAGCCGCACTTTGACATTGACGGAACCTACAACGGTCAGCTGATCCGCCAAGCTGAGTACCTGGACTGGAACAACTACGCGGGGGAGCTGGCCTACGCCCAGGACTACGCCGAGGTGTTCTCCGCTGAGTTCGGCCGGGACATGGGGATGGTCATCGACACCGCACGCAATGGCTGGGGCGGCCCGGACCGGCCCAGCGGCCCGGATCAGGACGCCGCCGACGTCGACGAGTTCGTCGACAACAGCCGGATCGACCAGCGGCTGCACCAGGGCAACTGGTGTAACCAGGCCGGTGCTGGCCTCGGGGAGCGCCCCACAGCCGACCCGGCGCCCCACATTGACGCCTACAGCTGGATCAAGCCGCCCGGCGAGTCCGACGGTGCCAGTGAGGAAATTGAGAACGACGAGGGCAAGGCCTTCGACGAGATGTGCGATCCGGATTACGAGGGCAATGTCCGCAACGGCAACAGCCCCTCCGGGGCCCTGCCCGACGCCCCCTTGTCCGGACACTGGTTCCAGGACCAGTTTGACGAGCTCATCACCAACGCCCACCCACCCGTAGCCGACTGACGTTGTGCCCCGCATTCGCGGGGCATAACGTCAGTCCATCGCCTGTGGCGGACACAGCGACCCGTGTTCGTCACAGGTTCACACGTGTGCCGGTGCCGCCGTTTCCGGCAGGTCAGGGCGGGAGAATCGCACGGCGGTACCGCGGCACCGCGGGTGTGGGCCTCCCTCAGTCGTCGTACAGGGCGTCGAGCACATCCGCGAATTTGCGGTGGATCACCCGACGCTTCAGTTTCAGCGACGGAGTCAGCTCCTCGGTGTCCACACTCCACTCGTCGGACAGCAACCGCCAGCGCTTGACCTGCTGGACCCGGGCGAGCCCACTGTTGGCGTGTTCCACCGCACGGCCGATTTCCGCCAGGACCGTGGGATGCTCGGCCAGCTGGGCCAGGTCGAGTCCGTCCAGGCCGTGCTCGGCGGCCCAGCCCGGCAGCACCTCGGAGTCCAGGGTTAGTAGTGCCACCGGGTAGGGGCGGTTGTCGCCGTAGGCCAGGGCCTGCCCCACGAGCGGGTGCTCTTTCAGGCGGCTCTCGATCGCGGCCGGAGCGATGTTTTCCCCACCTGCGGTGACGATTAGCTCCTTCTTGCGATCCATCACGTACAGGAAGTTGTCCTCGTCCAGGTGGCCGACGTCCCCGGTGTGCAGCCAGCCGTCGTCGTCCACCAGCGCAGCCGAGTCCTCGGGTCGGTTGTGGTAGCCGGAGACGTTGATCGGGCCGCGCACCAGGATTTCGCCGTCATCGGCGATACGGACTTCGATCCCCTCGGACGGGGGGCCGACACTACCCAGCCGATACGCTTCGGGCCGGTTGATCGTCACCGCACCGCAGTTCTCGGTCATCCCGTAGAGGTCGCGCACCAGCAGCCCCAGCCCAGCGAAGAACCGCACGGTGTCTTCCGGCATCGGTGCGGCCGCGGTGAGGCAGAACTCCGCACGATCCAGACCGATCAGCGCACGGATCGGCGCCAGCACCTGGGCATCGACCTCGGCGAACTTGGCCGAGAGCTCGGCATCGGGGCTGCGGCCGTACTGTCCCTGCTCCAGGTAGCGACGCGCGACCTCGGAGGCCTGCTGGATGGCGGTGCGCTGTTCCTCCGGCGCGGCCTCCAACGCTGCGGTGAGCCGCGCCTGCATCTTCTCCCACACTCGGGGCACCCCGAACAGTCCGTGGGGCCGGACCAGTCCCAGGAACTCGCCCAGCCGCGTCAGGTCCGGACAGAAGTGCAGGTGCCCGACCACCTTGAGCGGCATGTAGATGCTCAGCACCCGTTCGGCGATGTGGGCCAAGGGTAGGTAGCACAGGGTGATCGCGTGCGCGGGGGTGTTGTTGGCACGAAGCGAGATCGTGCACTGGAACAGGATCTGGTGATGCGTCTCGAATACGCCCTTGGGGTTCCCGGTGGTGCCGGAGGTGTACAGCAGCGTGGCGGGATCCTCGGGGCGGATCGCCTCCATCCGGGCGGTCACCGCAGCAGGATCGGCAGCATAGGCGCGGGCGCCCTCGGCGATGAAGTCCGCCCAGGAAACATAGCGGCGCCCCTCCTCAACGGAGGCGGGTACTGCCGTGGGATCCAGGAGGACCACGGTGTGTAGACGCGGGTTGTTGGCCAGGGCCTGGCTCCAGCGCTGGAGCTCCGCCGCCCCCTCCAACACGGCCACGCTGGCCTGGCAGTCCTGGACGACGAAGTCAATCTGCTCCGGTGAGAAGGTGGCGTACACCGTGAGTGGCACTCCGCCGGCATGTACGGTGCCGGTGTCGGCGATCACGTGCTCCGAGCGGTTGGACAGCATCAACGCGGCCACCTCGCCGGGTTGGAGTCCGGTAGCGACGAATGCGGCGGCGGTGTCGAGAGCGGCCTGACGGTACTGGGCCCAGGTGTGTGTGGACCATTCCGCTTCGGAGCCGGTTTCGCTACCTTCGATCCGGTCGGAGAGGGCGGGGAGCTCTCCGTAGTCCTCGGCGGCCCGACGTAGCCAGTCCACGAGGGTCTGTCCGGCGATCTCGGTGTTCACACTGGCCCGCTCGGCCGCAATGTCGCGTTGTGCCATAGCTGTCTCCCGACGATTGACTGTGGTGTGGGACACCTTCCCAGGTATATCCGAACACAGTTAGGTACTGTCCGGGAAGTCCCTGTACGTCGAATTTGTGGGACAGCTTGCAGTCTCCAGCAGTCACCGGCAGTGCTGCGAGAGCGGGGTAGGGGTCCGGGCGTCCCGAGACGTCGGGTCAGTGAGCTGGGCGGTGGGTGGATGAGGTGGTGCCGCTGCCGAGCCCAGCATGGTGCAGGGCGGTCTCGGCCAACTCCTCCGCAGGGTGGGCAACGTCCAGAACATACCCAGGCTCGTCGGGCTCCAACTCTTCCAGCGTGTCGAGTTGGGAGTCCAAGAGCCCCGCCGGCATGAAGTGGTCTCGGCGCTGCTCCAGCCGCCGGGCGAGGGTGCTCCGGTGGCCGGTCAGGTGGACGAACCGTACGTCTGGAGCCGCCGAGCGCAGAATGTCGCGGTAGTGGCGCCGCAGGGCGGAACAGGCGAGCACCGTCGCCATGTCGTGGCGTTGGTGGTCACTGATCCAGGCGGCGAGTCGGTGCAGCCAGGGGAGGCGATCCTCGTCGGTCAGGGGGGTGCCCTGGGACATCTTGGCGATGCTGGTGGGGGTGTGGAATTGGTCGGCCTCCGCGTAGGACAGTTCTGCCCGCTGCGCCACCAGGCGCGCCACCGTGGTCTTGCCCGATCCGGAAACCCCCATGATCACGAGGTGCATGCGCGCTCCCCTCGCCGTCGAATCAGCGTCGATTCAATAGTGATATCAATGTGTACAGGTTAGTCTCTGGGAGCCGTGCCCGCGACGCGTGAGGAAGACAGCCATGGCTCGCAGCCGTGACCAGAGCACCCTGCACAACCGGGTGTTGGCCCATGTGGGCCCGGCGATCGTGGCCGGAGCCTATCCGCCCGGTCACGTCCTCACCTTGGAGGGACTGGAGCGCGACTACGGCGTTTCCCGCACCGTGGCACGGGAGGCCGTGCGGGTCCTCCAGTCCATGCGGCTGGTCAGCAGTCGTCCTCGCGTGGGGGTCACGGTGCTGGACACCACGCAGTGGAGTGTCTTTGACCCCCAGCTCATCCGCTGGCGGCTGGCCGGAGACGAGCGCAGTGCCCAGCTGCGTTCCCTGACCGAACTGCGTGCGGCCGTGGAGCCGCCCGCTGCCGCGGCCGCCGCACTCCGGGCCGAGCCGGCCCAGCGTGAACGCCTCCTGGAACTGAGCGAGATGATGCAGGATCTGGGGCAACGCGGTGAGCTGGACGCGTTCATGCATCACGACATCGAGTTCCACCGGCTCGTGCTGGAGCAGTCCGGAAACGAGATGTTCGCGGGTCTTGCCGATGTGGTGGCCGAGGTCCTCGCGGGGCGTGCCGAGCACCACCTGATGCCCGCCCATCCGCGGCGCGAGGCGCTACGACTGCACAGCCACGTTGCCACCGCGGTGCGCGACGGGCTCCCACAGGTGGCCGAGTCGGCGATGCGCGGGATCTGTGCCGAGGTGGTGGCCGCGCTGGACCACCTGGACCACAGCGTCTCGGACGGGACGCCCCACGGCTGACCAGGACTCGTGTTGTGGGGCGAATGTAACGAGCTGGCAACTGTGGGAGCCATGGGATTTACATTGGTATCACCATTGAGCCAGAGTCTGCGGAAACGTCATCCTGCGCGGGCTCCACCCGCGTTTCCGCTACCACCCCGGAGGGAGACCTCCCGTGGAGACAGCCACTGTCGAACCTGCCTACGGCACCGGGCCGCTGCTGTTGATCGCGGCGGCCGCCGTGGCCGTCCTGCTCGTGCTCATCATCCGGGTGAAGCTGCACGCCTTTGTCGCCCTCGTGTTGGTCAGCTTCGCCGTCGCCCTGGCCACGCAGATTCCCCTGGACGAGATCGTTCCCACGATGGTGGAGGGCTTCGGCGGCACCCTCGCGAATGTCGCTCTCCTCGTTGGTCTCGGCGTCATGCTGGGCCGCCTCCTTGACGTCACTGGCGGCGCCCGCGTACTCGCGGACACCCTGCTCACGCGGTTCGGGGAACGCCGGGCCCCCATGGCGCTAGGGGTGGCATCGCTGCTGTTTGGGTTTCCGATCTTCTTCGACGCGGGTCTGATCGTCCTACTCCCCGTCATATTCAGCGTCGCTCGCCGCTTTGGTGGTTCCGTACTGCTCTACGCTCTGCCGGCGGCCGGTGCTTTCGCCACGATGCACGCTTTCGTGCCCCCACATCCCGGCCCCGTGGCCGCGGCCGACCTCCTCGACGCCGATATGGGGACCGTCCTGCTCGTCGGGCTGGTGATCGCCGTCCCCACCTGGTACCTCGGCAGCTACCTCTACGGCCTCGTTATCGGCGGTCGAATCCAACTGCCCGTGCCCACCGACATCCTTGGCGGTGAGCCCCAGCAACAGCACAACCCGCCGCACGTCGGCACGGTACTGGGCCTGCTGCTGCTGCCGATGCTGCTGATCTTCGGCAATACCGGAGTCGACACCCTGGACACCGCCGGGATAATCGACGGCGAACAGCCCTGGGCTCAGACACTGACCATGCTCGGACAGACCCCCATCGCTCTTCTGACGACCGTCCTGATCGCTATGCCCACGCTGGGCTATCGGCGACGCAGCCGCGCCGAGATCGAGGAGATCGTCAACGGGGCACTCGCCCCGGTCTGCGCGATCATTCTCATCACCGGAGCGGGTGGCATGTTCGGCGCGGTCCTGCAAGCCAGCGGTGTCGGCGCGGCCCTGGCCGCGGGGCTGGACGGGACCGGGTTTCCGCTCGTGGTCGCAGCCTTCGGCATCGCGGCCTGCCTGCGGGTTGCCCAGGGGTCGGCCACCGTCGCCCTGACCACCACCGCCGGGATCATGTCCTCCACGGTCGCGGCCAGCACGGGCCTGAGCGACCTGGACCTCGCGCTGATCGTCATCGCGATCGCCTGCGGTTCCACGGTCCTCTCCCATGTCAACGACTCCGGGTTCTGGCTGGTGGGCCGCTTCTTCGGTATGGACACCGCGACCACCCTGAAGACCTGGACGGTGATGGTGACCCTGATCGGAACTATCGGTTTCGGAATCGCCCTCGTGCTCAGCCTTCTGGTCTGAGCGCGAACGCAACGTTGCCGGCTGTGCCCGCAGTGGCCGGTACGGGCCGCAGCGGACCCGCGGAGCGGGCCAGGATTAGGGCAGATCCCGGCCCGCTCGGGCGTCGGACGACCTTGCTAGGCTGCCCGACGGCTCGTCCCAGGCTGGCCAACACAGATTGGGGAGTCGTGCTGCCGTTACCAGACCGTCGACCGCGTGGTGGTTCGCTCGGTCCCAGCGTCAGTGGTGGCGGTTGGGAACCGTGGGTGTCCCCTCCGGCGCTGTCTCCGGCGGGCCGTGGGACGGTGCGATAGTTCGTGGATGCGATCCTTCCGGCTGCGTTGCTGTTCGGAGCGGGCGTCGCTGCGGGACTCGCCGCAACCATCGCCGGCTTGGCCTCCCTCGTCAGTTATCCCGCGTTGCTGGCCACAGGGCTGCCTCCGATCACGGCCAACGTCACCAACACTGTCGCTCTGTTCTCCACCACAGCGGGCGCGGTCGCCGGTTCCCGCGCCGAACTGCGCGGGCAGTGGCCCCGGCTGCGGCGCCTGTGTGTGCTCACGGTGGCTGGTGGGGGATTGGGCGCCGCATTGCTACTCAACACGCCTCCGGAGGCATTCGAGCTGATCGTTCCCTGGCTGATCGCCCTTGGCGCGCTCGTGCTGCTGGCCCGCGACCATCTGGACGGCCTGGCCACCCGGCTGCGGCTGCGCGCAGCGACACCGGTGTCGCTGCCCCTGCCCCTGGCGGTCGCCGTGCTACTCGTCGGTGTCTACGGCGGCTATTTTGGAGCGGCCGCAGGCATCATGATGCTCGCCGTGCTGTCTGTGGCGGCCAGTGAACCCCTCCCGGTGACCAATGCCGTGAAGAACGTGGCGGCCGGTGCCGCCAACGTCACCGCTGCCACCACCTACGCGATACTCGCCCCCGTGGACTGGGCGGCGGCCATTGCGCTGGGCCTGGGCTGTCTGTTGGGCGCGTGGACCGGTCCTGCCCTCGTGCGGCGGCTGCCCGAACGGCCCCTGCGGATCGCGATCGGTCTAGCCGGCCTTGCTCTGGCGGCCCACCTCTTCCACACTGCCGTGTTCCCCGGGAACTGAACGCCACCCGCCAAGGCGGCCTGCCACCCGTCGCGGCTCGTGCGGCGATCCGCTGGGAACTTTCCGCCCTTCGGCCACGACACCTCGGATGCACACCTCGTCGAACCCAGAAGGGAATGTGCCATGACCCGGAATGCGCGACACGGACTGCCCGTAGCGGCGGCGATGAGCGTGGGCCTGATCGTGGCCGCTTGTGGAACCGAGCCCGAGGCGGAGGGGCAGGACACCACAGCGAACGGCGCCCCCGAAGAGCAGCGAGAACAATCCGCCGGCGAGCTGCTGTCCGAGACGGCTCCCGACGGCCACCCGCTACGGGAGATCCCCGCCGAGGAAGCGCCCGACGTCCAGTTGGAGGTGGAGCCGGACTCCCATGACGGCTGGAACGTGCACCTGGATGTGACCGGCTTCGAGTTCACCCCGCAGCACAGCGGGGACGACGCCGTGGGTGGCCAGGGGCACGCTCACCTCTATGTGGGGGAGGATAAGCACCGGCTGTACGGCCCCTGGTTCCACCTGCCGGCCGAGGAGGGGCTTGGGGAGGGCGAGCACACGATCTCGGTCACACTCAATGCCGACGACCACACCACCTGGGCCGTGGACGGCGCCCCGATCGAGGCGGAAGCCTCCCTGGACGGCGACGGTGAAACTGCCGCCGAGCCGCACGACCACGGTGACGACGACGGCGATGACCACGACGGACACGAGGACTGACTCGACTGTCCCGAAAGTCACTCGGATAGGCCCACCCGTGCGGCCGGCCACCCCCGCCAACCTCGGACCTGCGGTTCGAGTGGGATTACTCCGGTTCCGGCGTGGGGGTGGCCCCCAGCACACGGGGCGAGGAGCGCTGACTGCCCAGGGGACAGCCCTGGGCAGTGCGAGTCTCACCCGTCAGCTCGGTCCGATCCGACGATGGCGTCGGCGAGGTCGCTGCGGGCACGCGCCACCCGCGAACGGACCGTACCCATCGGGCACCGCAGTACCGACGCGGCCTCGGCGTAGGTGTAGCCCAGAACTCGGGTCAGCTGGAACGCCTGTCTGCGTTCGGGAGCTAGCCCGTCCACCAGCTCGCGCAGCGTGCATTCCTCGTCGAGTGTGACTCCGGACGCGACATCGACCTCACTGGCCACCGGTTCCTGGCCACGGCACCGGTAGTGGTCGGCCACGACCCGCCGGGCGATCGCCAGGAGCCAGGACCGGGCCGGGCACCGGCCCTGAAACCCCCGGATCCCGGATAGGGCCCGTAGGAACGTGTCCTGGGTCAGGTCGTCGACCATACGGTCTGGGGTTCGGGAGGCGATGAATCGCCGCACATCGGCCCGGGTGGCCTGTACGAACGATTCGGCGGCGCGGAGATCCCCGTCGCCAGCGGCCAGGGCGAGGGCGGTGGTGGTCGGGTCGTCGTGGCCGCTGGGACCGGCCCGCCGCCGGTCCGGACGATGGTGCGGGGCGGCAGCACCAGCTCGGGAGCGATTCCCCATGTTCGTTTCACTGTGCACAGTAGTAGACACCTAGCGTCACCTCATGTGGGGGTGGAAGCCACGCCGCCGGCTGACGGTCCCGCGAATGCGTGCTCCGGGCTGTGCTGAGGGGAACGTGCTGAGCGGAAGCGGCATCCGCCCAGCAGCACCACTCCACGGGAACGGCCCGCCGGGGCACGGGGTGGGGCCCCGAAGCGGCGCCCCACTGATCGAGCGGCCCCACCACTCGCAAGCGGGCCGGGCGGCGTGTGGGACAGAACCGAAAGGGCGCTACCTGGGTGGGGGGCCGCGGCTGGGCTGGGTGTCAACCAGGACGGCCCCGTGTAGGGCCGGAGAGTCGAGTGTGCCCAGCGGAATCCGAACCCGCGCCGGCAGCACCGGACGGTGTCGCCGTAGGTCGAGAAGGAGGGGGGTGGCGGCCGCGGCCACCAGGCGGGCCAGTGTGAACACCGCGGCTTCACCCTGGCGCAGCCACCAGGCACTGAGCAGTGCCGCACCTATGTGCAGGCCCAGCATCGCCAGCGGCGAGTCCATGGCCACCGGAGCGGCCGTCTCCGCCACTGCCGGTTCGCCCGCGGGTGGGGCGGCGTGCCCGTGCGAGCCCTGGGCCTGGTGGAACAGCAGGTGCAGGACCAGCTGACCCCACAGCATCCAGGCGAGGATCGTGGCGTAGCCGCGTTCCCGACACGTGATGGCCCGGCCCACACCCAGCAGCAGCACGAAGCCCAACAACAGCCCGGGGCCAGGGATCGTCGTGCCGGTGGCCAGCCCGTGCCCCACGCCTGACACGCCGCAGCACACCGCGGCGAACATGGCAGACCGCGCGGTGCGCACGGGGCGTACTGGGGAGCTCACAGTGCCACCATCCTCGCACCGTCCCTGCGAGCACCCGCACCGGGGACGGGATACCCCTGTGTCCCGGTGCGGGCCGGGACACAGCCGGTTCGGATCCGCGGGGGAGCCCCGTTCGGGCAAAGGAACCGCAAATTGTGGGTCCCGGCGATTACTCTGCTCTCCCCGGCCGGTCTGTCCGGGGAAAACCAGTGATCAGTAACCATGCGAAGGCAGGGAGAGGGCACATGAGCGCAGTACGGGTACTGGTGGGCACGCGCAAAGGCGCGTTCGTCCTCAGCTCCAATGCGGATCGCCGTGAATGGGACGTGTCCGGGCCGTTCTTCGGCGGCTGGGAGGTCTACCATCTCACCGCCAGTCCCGCCGACCCGAATCGGCTCTACGCGGCACCGTCCATGGACTGGTTCGGTCAGGTGGTGCAGCGCTCCGACGACGGTGGAGCAAGCTGGGAACCGGTCGGTAACGACTTCACCTACCAGGGAAGCACCGGCACCCACCAGTGGTATGACGGAACCCCGCACCCCTGGGAGTTCACGCGGGTCTGGCACTTCGAACCCTCCGCCAGTGATCCCGACACCGTCTACGCCGGGGTGGAGGACGCCGCACTGTTTCGCACCACCGACGGCGGTTGGACCTGGGAGGAACTTCCCGGACTGCGTCGGCACGCCACCGCGTCGGGCTGGATGCCCGGAGCCGGCGGGCTCTGCCTGCACACGATTCTGCTGGACCCGCGGGACAACGGCCGGATCTACACCGCCATCTCCGCGGCGGGCGTGTTCCGTAGTGACGACAGTGGTCAGACCTGGCAGGCCGCCAATCGGGGCCTGCTCACCGACGGCATCCCCGATCCGGACGCCGAGACGGGGCACTGTGTGCACCGGCTGGCCATGCATCCTTCCCGCCCGGACGTGCTGTTCATGCAGAAGCACTGGGACGTGATGCGCAGCGACGATGGTGCGGAGTCCTGGACCGAGGTCAGTGGCAACCTCCCCACCGACTTCGGTTTCCCGATCGCCGTGCACAGCCACGATCCGGACACGGTCTACGTGGTGCCCATCACCAGTGACTCGCTGCACTACCCCCCGGACGGGCGCCTGCGCGTCTACCGCAGTCGCAGTGGGGGAGCGGAGTGGGAACCGCTCACGGCAGGCCTGCCCCAGCAGCACTGCTACGTCAACGTGCTGCGCGACGCGATGGCCGTGGACACACTGGAACGGTGCGGGGTGTACTTCGGCACGACCGGTGGGCAGGTCTATGCCTCGTCCGACGCCGGAGACAGCTGGATATCCGTGGTCAACAATCTGCCACCGGTGCTGTCGGTGGAAGTCCAGACCCTGAGCTGAACCCGGGAGCCACAATGACCGACTATGACCCCACGGCCCCTCCGGCCCCGCCTTCCAGCAGTCCCGGCAGCCCGATCCGGGTGGTGCTGCCGTACCACCTGCGTACCCTCGCGCGCGTGCACGGCGAGGTGCTGCTGCACGTGTCGCCGCCCGTGACCCAGCGCAGGGTGCTCGACGCGCTGGAGGAACACTATCCGGTCCTGCGGGGCACCATCCGAGACCACGCCACCCGCAACCGTCGGGCTTACCTCCGCTTCTTCGCCTGTGAGGAGGACCTATCGCACGAGTCTCCGGATACCGAGCTGCCCGCACCGGTTGTCTCCGGTGCGGAGCCGTTTCTGGTGGTCGGCTCGATGGCCGGGGGCTGAGGGGTCACTACGGGGCTGTGGTCCTGGGATGCCCAACGTCCGGTCCGCGTCGGACCAGTCCTGCTGGGCGTTTTCAGGGGACTTGCCAATCCGCCGGCCGGATCCGGATACTTTCGCCGTGCTGGATGCTCTGGGGCCAGCACCGCGAGACCAATGGGGCGCCGGAGCGGGGCCGGGACGGTTACGTGTGGCAGCGTAGCGACAGCGCGCGATGGAAGACGTTTCGCGGGCCCCAGGTCGCCGTGACCGTCTGAAGCTGCGCATCGTTGTTCTGGTAGAAGAGGTGGTGCCACGGCGCCGCGCTGTTCCACGCCGAACCGAGCATGTCAACGTCGGGGAGGCTGTGGTAACAGCCATCGTTGGTCGTGTCGAGAACCAGAACCCCACCCATTCTCGCGTAGAGATCGCGGTAGAGACGGTGGACCCAGTCAATACTCTCAGTGCCCCGAAGCCGCCGCCGAGCACCTGTCCGCCGACTCCCGCGGTGGCACTGTCACCAGCGGGGAGGGTTACCCCCAGCCGTAGTGGAGCACACGGTAGAGGTCAGCGAGTCGGGTGGCCGGCTCCACTCGCAGGCGCCCATTGTGCTGTCGTCGCGGACGGGGTTCCCCACCTACGCCGTGGTGTGCACCACCTGGAACGACTTGGGATGGGCGGTGAACCGTCGGTTGTTGCCCCGCGCGGCCAAATCTGCGTAACGGGAGTCGGAACGCTTCACAACGGCGGGACCGTTCTCCGAAGTTCTGGCCGAGGCATTGAGGCTTATGCAAAAGTCCCGCTGAAGTGGACGTAGATTTCGGATTCACCAGACAAAGCAATGAGGTGATCCCAGAGAATTTGAACTGGTCGCAGTGGTGCGAAGCGGGCGTTTCGGTCGAACCGGGAGGAGTGTCCGTTCCCCTGACATTGGCGTGGAGCCCCAGGTAGAAGGCGAGGTGTCAAGCTCCGCCGGACTACCGTGAAAGGCTCCACGTGGTCACCTATCGTGCCATCCTCGACGTGCCCCGGGAAGCGGTTCTCTTCCTGTCCCGTCTCCTGTCCGCCGAGCGGCGAAGCCGCCGCACCCCCGTGCCGCGCCCTGACCTGCTTTGGCCAGGCCGTCGTGGTGCTGCGCCACTACCGCGACGCCACCAGCCCGGCGGTGTTGGCCCGCGACGCCGGGATCGGGCGCTCCACCGCCTACCGCTACGTGCAGGAGGGCACCGAGGTCCTCGCCGACCAGGCCCCCGACCTGCACCAGGCCCTGGAGACCGCCCGCGAGCGCGGCACCGCCCACCTGGTGCTGGACGGCATCGTCATCCCCACCGACCGCTGCGCGCACAAGACCCTGAGCCTCCACGGCGAACAGATCGACCTCTGGTACTCCGGAAAGGCCCGCCTGCACGGCGCCAACCTCCAAGGGCTGATGGACCCGGCAGGCTTCCCACTGTTCCTCAGCGACGCCGAGCCCGGCTCGGTCCACGACCTCACCGCCGCACGCACCCACGTCCTGGGCGCGCTCTACGCCGCCGCCCGTGACCTGCCCACCCTGGCCGACCTGGGCTACCAGGGCGCCGGCATCGGCATCATCACCCCGGCCAGGCAACCGCAAGACAGCCGGCCCCCGGATGAGGACACCCTGACCCTCAACCGGCTCCAGCGCGGGCTGCGCTGCCTGGGCGAACGCGGCTTCGCCCTGCTCGCCCAGCGCTGGCGCCTGCTCCAGCACATCAAAGCCAGCCCCAGCAAGATCGGCGACATCGCCAAGGCCGCCCTCGTCCTCACCCATTTCGAACATGGACGACTCACACAGAAATCGCTGGGATCACCTCAATGACCCCTACGGGATAATGGAAAGGTTCCAACCAAAGAATCTTGCCGCCCGGAGGGGCCATTGCACACCAATTCTAGCACAGGTTTGACGTCCGATCAGTTCAACGAACTTGTCGATCGTCTTGGTCGACGAATCTTGTGGGACAAGGGCACCGGAAGACCAAGAGGCCTCACCCTTCGGCAGGCGACAAAAGCCACTGTCATGTACTTCAAGACGAACGTCACCGAAGAACTGATTGCAGAGCTACTCTTCGTCGATCAGGCAACAATTTCTCGCACGATTAGTGAACTCGAGGAACCTATCGCCGATGTGCTCCACGAGTTCGTTCCTGATCCGGCCGATGAGGTTGACGGGCGGGTTGGCGTCGTCGATGGGTCGCTGTGTCCTTCCTGGTCACGGTCGGATGCACCCGAGCTTTACTCCGGCAAGCACAAGACCACGGGCCACAACCACCAGTTCGTCTGCGATCTGTTCGGGGAACTCCTCCACGTGTCTGACCCGTCTCCCGGAAGTGCACATGACGCTAAAGCCTTTGGCGAATCTGGACTTAACACGATCCTGAACTCAAGCAACTCCACCGGCGATAAAGGATACATCGGTGTTGGCCCAATAACGCCGTTCCGGAAGCCACAGGGAGGCGAGCTCCTGGGGTGGCAAGACGAATTTAACACGAATATCAACAAGATTCGCTATGTCATCGAACGAGCGATCGCGCACTTCAAAACGTGGCGGTGCATGTTCACAGACTATCGGAGGCCACTTCGCAGCTACGCCACTGCCTTTCGTGCAGTCCGCGCACTCCACTTCTTCAAACTACGTTCTGCATAAGCCTCTAGGGGTGTTGTATATGGAGGTGCAAGTGAGGGAAATGGACTAATCAAGATCAAATTTGTCAAAGAAGCAGGTCGCAAGAGACTGCACTCTGGATGTTGCGATCTTGGCCGCATCTGGACAAGCGGAATGTGGGCGGGCAGTGGCATCCAGTTTTCCAGTTCATGGCCGTGGTGCTGGGTCATCATCAGGATGAAGCCCTGGTCATGGCGGATGAGCTGGTTGAGGTCGGGGCGGTGGCGGTGCGGCGTCTTTCTACAGGGGCGGATGTGGTCGTGTGAGGCTGGAGGGCCCACCTGGGTAGCCCATGGCGCGCAGCTCCGCCATAGCGCGGTGGCCTTGGTGCACCCAGGGGCGAAGCGTTCGCGTGGAGAGGGCTGGATCAGGGCCCGCTGTTCGTCGAGGGACGCCGTCGTCTCGTTGAGCGCTGAACACCGCCCGATCTTTCACGTAATCGCTGAGATGGGCATCTCGCTGGGGTGTGCCTCCACGTGAGTGAACCGGTACCGCCGCTACGGTGAGACCGGCCTGTATGAATGCTTCTCGGGCTTGCCCCTGAGTCCGCGGCCCGCCTCGGTCTCGCCCGGCAGAGGTACATCTACCCTGCCGGCGCGTCGAACTGCGCTCCGGGCCGGATGGTTGCGTACTGGCCCGGCCACGTGGTCGCGGATGTGCAGAAGGTCGGCCGGATCCCCGAAGGCCGAGCGCTACCAACGGATCATGACCGAAGAGGCCCGCTACGCCCGGCCCTACGGCAGAGGGGACGAACACTCAGCGGCAATTGCGACCTGGACCATCCACGACAACTACTGTGAGTCTTGGGGTGGCTGGTCTGGGACTGGCCGGTCAGTGTAGGCGTTGGTCGCTTCGGCTCAGGTCGTGACTCATACAACTACTGGCCCCGTCCGGGTGCGTTTCGATGGACCTGTCCGCCCTGGAGTCGGAGCGGCTAGCGCCGCCCTGGCCCACCTCGGTGTCCTGATCAGGAGATTGCCCGACCGTTGAGTCGTGGCCCGTCACAGTGCTGCCCCGAAGTGACTTCCCCCAGGCCGGCACCGGCCGCAGGCGGCGGGACCGTGTTCCTGGAGCAGGAAGGGCTTGCGACCACCGTGACCATCGTCGCGCACAACCATCCGTTCGTCATCGGGGTGGACACCCACGCCCGCACCCACGTCCTGGCGATCCTGACGGCTACCGGGCAACAGGTCGATTCGGTCGAGTTCCCCACGAGCAAGGCGGGCATGGCCCGCGCGCTCGCCTGGGTGCCCGCCGCACCGGCGGTCGACCTCCAGCCTCGCGCCTACACGCCGGTGTCACCAACGTCCAACCCGCATACACCTAGGACTCCCCGCCCTGCTCCTGGTGGTTCGCGTCCGCCTCCTGCGGGTGTTCGAGCTCCCAGACCTTGCGGATCATGGACGCCATCGCCTCGCGGCTATCGGATGAAAGGTGGGCGGCACGGAGTGCCATCTGGGCGACGTCGGCGTTGCGGAGCGCGACAAGTAGTTCGAGCTGGCCTTCGACCCGTTTGTGCTCCTCCTCGTCGAGGAAATAGGCGACGGGGACGCCGAAGAACGTCGCTAAGGCCGTGAGGTGCTGGATTGTGGGGTTGTTGCGCCGTCCCGTGCGCAGCTGCCAGATGTAGGTGTGCGAGATGGGAACACCCTGCTCGGTGCGAATCGCCTCGGCCACGGCGGCATAGCTGTACTCGGCATCGTCGCGCGGGCGGACACGGCGGAACAGGCGATCCAAGGCGTCCGCAATCGAGAACGCTTGACGTGGTGCGTCCACCATCTACCCCCAGATCCGCCAACCCTAGTTGATTGAATAATCCTACCTTTTTGCGGGCCCGGACCACGTCTGATCCCGGTGGAGCAAACGTTCAAGGGCGTCTTGCTTCGCAGCTGGTTGGGCCGGCCGGACAAGCCCCGCTCTAGTGGCCCCTCCATCTCCCTAGTGAGCATAAACTCAGATTGACGAAGATATAAATGTCAGTTTATAGTAGGCTGCGTCCGCAGCAGCCAGGGTTGGTTGGATGTCCGCGTGGTGGTACGCAGCCGGGGGCAGTCGGACGACCAGCGGCCCTCACCTGGAGGAAGGACAGGAATGCAGGAGAGTTTCACTGCGCACGTACGCGCACAGGTACGCCGCTACGGCGACGAACGTGGCTACGTCTACCTGAGGGAGCGCAACAACGCGCTTGAGCCCGAACGCCTGAGCTTCGCCGAGCTGGATCACGACGCTCGGCGCACAGCCCAGTTCCTCCTGGACAGCCAGGACGACAACCGCCCGGTGATCCTGCTGTTTCCCCCCGGCCTGGACTTCGTACGCGCCTTCTTCGGATGCCTGTATGCAGGAATTCCCGCGGTCCCCGTCCCGGTTCCCGAGGATTCGCGCAGCCTAGGGCGAGTGGCGGCGATCGTGCGGGACACATCCGCCTCCACCATTGTCACGACCAGCGATATGGCTGCAGCGACCCGGGGGCAGCTGGACACGATCCTGCCACCCGGGAGCCTCACGGTGGCCGCGGTGGGGGAGACGGGGAATGACCCCGACACCTCGGCCGTGCCCACGACGGTGGCCCCGGATACAGTGGCGTTTCTCCAGTACACCTCCGGCTCCACCAGCGCCCCCAAAGGTGTCATGGTGACCCACGGGAACCTGCTGCACAACGAGGAGGAGATCCGTCGTCAGGTGGGTACGGACGACAATCTCCTGCTGGCCGGAT
The DNA here is from genome assembly GCF_031628175.1 of Lipingzhangella rawalii. NCBI lineage: Bacteria > Bacillati > Actinomycetota > Actinomycetes > Streptosporangiales > Nocardiopsidaceae > Lipingzhangella > Lipingzhangella rawalii. The sequence goes on from NZ_JAVLVT010000005.1 coordinate 75,295, forward strand.
GGCTGCCGCACTTCCACGACATGGGGCTGATCGGCATGCTGTTGCACCCGATCTATGTCGGGGGTAGCTGCGTGTTCATGTCGCCCACGACGTTTCTGCGCAGACCCGTGCGCTGGCTAGAGGCGATCAGCGAGTGGCGTGCCAGTCTGACGGTCGCTCCCGACTTTGCCTACGAACTGTGCTCCCGTGTGGTCAGTGAACCGCAGAACCATCGGCTCGACCTGTCCTGTCTAACGGCGGCACTCAACGGAGCCGAGCCGGTGCGGTCGAGCACGCTGCACAAGTTCACTGACCGGTTCGCCCCGGTCGGACTGCGTCCGGATGTGTTCGTCGCCTGTTACGGGATGGCCGAGTCGACACTCATGGCCACCACGACCCCGACCGGGCAGCGCGCGACGGTTTTGCCCGCGGATCGCCGCGCCCTGGAACACAACGAGGTACGTGCCTCCACCGAGCAGGACGACCCCAGCGACCCTGTCGACCTCGTCGGCTGTGGGCGCCCTGGCTCGCTGGATGTCCGCATCGTAGACCCGGAGCGCCACACCCCACGTGAGCCCGGCCAGGTCGGAGAGATCTGGATCCGCGGGGGCAGTGTCGCGGCGGGCTACTGGAAGCAACCCGAGGAGTCCGAGAAGGTCTTCCGCGCCCAGACGGCGTACGGCGCCGGACCGTACCTTCGAACTGGCGACCTAGGAGCGCTGGTCGACGGAGAACTGTACGTCACCGGTCGGCTCAAGGACCTCATCATCATCAACGGCAGGAACCTCTACCCCCAGGAAATCGAGTACACGGTTCGCGAGCTCCATCCGGCGCTCGCCTCGGGAAGCGGGGCCGTGTTCCCAGTGGACGCCGACCGCGAGTACATCGTCGTTGTGCAGGAGTTCAAGAAAGGGTTGCTCAAAGACGTGTCGCTGGAGGAGCTCGCCGCGCGGATCAAGGTGGCGGTGCGGGCGAGCTTCGGCGTGCACTCACCCGCCGTCATCCTCACCAACCGCGGGACCGTGCCACGGACCACCAGCGGCAAGGTGCAGCGCCACGCCATGCGCTCCATGTTCCTCCAAGGCAGGATCATGGCGCAGCACGAGAACCTTCCGCCGGCCGTCGACACCGCCCGTGCCGAGCACGGGGTCGCCGCAGCGAACGTGTCGGCCACCGGACCGGCATCCTGAAGGGAGGGTGATCTGCGATGCGGGATGCGACCGCGCTCGCCGAGAGTCTCGAGAGGCATCTGGGTGACCCGAACGACCCCGACCACCGCTTTTCCTTCGCGCGTAGCGCCGAACTCGACCGTTCCGAACTGTTTCCCGGCGACGCCTGCCGCCTGCTCACCGATTGGGGCATGCAACACCAGTACGTGCCCGCGTGGCTTGGTGGGGAGCTCACCGACTTCCAGGCGCCGGTCCGGCTCATCCGGGCCGTTGCCCGCCGCGACCTCACAGTTGCCATCGCCCACGGCAAGACATTCCTAGGGGGTGTGTGCGCGTGGCTCGTGGAGCCGACTTCCCGGGTCAAGGCACTGGCACGGGATGTGCTCGCTGGCCATCCCGTTTCCTGGGCGCTGACCGAACGTGACCACGGCAGTGACCTACTCGCCACCGAGGTGCGTGCCGCGCCCGTACCAGGGGGCTATCACATCACCGGCGAGAAGTGGCTCATCAACAACGCTACCCGGGGCAGGTACGTGACCGTGCTCACGCGGACCCACCCCGACGGGGGTTCCCGAGGTTTCGACGTGCTGCTAGTCGACAAGGAGGAGTTGTCCAGTTCCGCGTACGAGTGCCTGCCCGCAGTGCGTCTGCACGGCATCCGCGGCGCAGACATCAGTGGCATCACGTTCCACGCCGCGCACGTGGACGACGACTGCCTGCTTGGAGAGCCCGGCAAAGGGCTGGAGACCGTGCTGCACAGTCTGCAGCTGACCCGCACCCTGTGCGCCGGCCTCTCCCTGGGGGCCGGTGACCACGCCCTAGCTCTGGCCATGCGGTTCGCGGCAGAACGCACACTGTACGGCCGACGTCTTCTCGACCTGCCACAGGCTCGGCGCACCCTGCTTGACGCCTATGCCGACCACCTGCTCTCCGAGGCCCTCGTCCTAGTGGGGACCCGCGCCATCCACGACCGCACTGAGGAGATGAGTGTCATCTCTGCGGTGGTTAAGTACCTAGTGCCCTGGCGCACGGACGCCACCCTGGACGCCCTGGGCCAGCTGCTGGGCGCGCGCTCACAGCTGGTTGCGGATTTCGCCGACGGACAGTTCCAAAAGCTCCACCGAGACCATCGCATCGTCGCAATCTTCGACGGCAACTCCCTGGTGAACCTGCACGCCCTGGTGAACCAGTTCCCGATTCTCGCCCGCAAGGCACGAGCCCAGCTCGAAGCCCCCGCCACACCCGAGGCAGCGGAGCGGCTCGCGCCGGATCCGGCTGCGGCCCCGTTCGACCCGACACGCCTCAGCCTCGTGGCGCAGCACGGCAGCAGCCTGCTCGGCAGCCTGCCTACGTCCGTGCGGGCCTTAGCCGATCTCGCGGCCCACCAGCCATCCCTGGCCCCCGTCGCCGGACTGGCACACCGCGTCCTCGAACGCACCCACGCCGTGGTCGCGGAGATGACAGGCCACCGCCCGTCGCGCCATCAGGTTGCCGCCGAAACCTTCCTCGTGGCCGAGGAATTCGCCCTATGCTGCGCCGCCGCCGCGGCCCTCGAACTGTGGATAGCCCACCAACCAGGCACCACCGGGACACCGTCCGACCCGCTGTGGCAGGACGCGCACTGGCTGCACGCCACCCTGCGTCGCGTCCTGGAAGCACTGGCCGTGTCGTGCCCGCCTTCACCCCAAGTGGACGAAGCCCTGTTCGACGCCCTGACCCGCCAGACGGGTGAGGGCTGGTCTACCTCTTTGCTGCCCCAGCGCACCGCGGAAGGGATCTCCCGATGATCGTAGGAGCCACGGCCACGACCCCGGCCAGGGGCCCGACGCCAGGCCAGGACGGCAGCCAGCTGGAACACCGATTCGGGGATCCTTTCGACGACGCCAACCCTGTGGGGTTCCGGAGCCTGCTGGAGGCGGACGAACAGCACAGCTCCCTCCCCGCGGCGGAGGACGTGCTGGACGCCTGGGGATGCAACGAGGAGTTCGTCCCCAGCGGTCTCGGGGGGCGCTGGCGCCAGACCGACACGCTGGTCCGGCGGCTGCGCCCCGTATTCCGACGGGACGCGGCACTGGGCTTGGGTTACGGGGTCACCACCCTGATGGCCGCGGTCAACGTCTGGACGGCGGGGTCCTCGGACCAGCAGCACCGGATGGCACGCGAGCTCGCCCAGGGCCACAAGGTGGCGGTCGCCTTCCACGAGCTCGACCATGGCAACGATTTTCTGCGGAACACGACGATGGCCCGCCGAACGGACCGGTGGCGGCTCGACGGCGGCAAGCAGGTCATCAACAACATCGACCGGGCGCGGAGCCTCCTCGTGTTCGCCCGGACCGGGACCGGGAACGCCAGCCGCGACCACTCACTGTTCTGGGTGCACAAGGACGAGGCCGCCACTGCCGGGCTTCGGATGTTGCCCCGTTACGAAACAGCCGGGATGCGTGGCTGTCTGCTGGGCGGCGCGGAGTTCTCCGACTGGGCCGTGCCCGACAACAGTCTTGTGGGTGCGGAGGGTTCCGGTGCACACACTGCACTGCGCGCGTTCCAGGTCACCCGGGCCGCCCTGCCGGGGCTCGCGCTCGGACAGCTGGACACCGCCCTGCACGTGGTCACCCGGTTCGCCGGGACGCGGCGACTCTATGGGCACACGGTCGGCGACCTCCCTCATGCGCGCACCACCATCGCGGCAGCGTTCGCCGATCTGCTGGCCATGGACTGCCTGTGGACCGCGGCGGCCCGTCTGCTGCACCTGGCCCCCGGACGTGCCGGGGTGGCCTCGGCTGCGGTGAAGTACCTGGTACCGCGCGTGCTCCAGGACGCGCTGTACGACCTGTCCCAGATCCTCGGCGCCCGGTTCTATCTCCGGGAAGGGGCCTATGCGGTGTTCGGCAAGATCTGCCGAGATATACCCCTGGTCGCCCTGGGACATGCCGGTGGGGCGGCTTGCCTACTGTCGATCATCCCGCACCTGCCCGTGCTGGCCAGGCGCGGGTGGCAACCCATCGAGGCGCCCGCGGCACTGTTCGATTCCCGTCATACCTTGCCCGACCTGAAGTTCGAGGCACTGGCCATACCGGCAGGGACGGCCGACCCCTTGGCCGCGGCACTGGCCGTAGCCCTGGAGCAGCCCAGGCAGGGTCGAGCAAGAAAGGAACTTCTCGACGCGTTCGCCCATAGCTTCGCGGCACTGCGGGAGCAGTGCACAGCCCTGCCTCCGGTGGAGCGGGGGCCGCTCGCCGGGGCGGAGACCTTTCGGCTCGCCGAACGCTATGCCGTCCTGCTGGCGGTCTCCACCTGTCTGGGGGTCGCGCGCGGTGTGACAGCGGGGGCCCTACAAGACCCGGAGGTCGTACACGCCGTTCTGCTGCGCCTTGCCGCACGCCTGGGCCACGGCACCGGCGTGCTGCCCGCGAAGACGGCCGAACGTGTATATAGCCACGTCACTCAACGCGCCGAGGAAGGACTATCGATGTGTCTCGATGCCGAACCCATCTTTCGCTGATTCCGATCACCGGCCCGCTCAGCATGTCGGGAAGCGCAGGTGGGTCCCGCGGAACCGTGGGTCCGTGACCCGGCCCAAACCCGACACACACCATCCCACAGAGAAAGCCCAGCAGAAAGGCAAGGCACCATGACCACGCCCCCAAGCACCCTCCAGATGCAGGAGTGGTTGGTCAAGCGGATTTCGGAGTACCTGGAGCTCGTGCCCGACCAGCTCGACGTGGATGCGCCGTTGGCCGACCTCGGGCTGGACTCGGTGTACGCCCTCGCATTGTGTGGCGACATCGAGTCCGAGTTCGGTGTCCCCGTCGAGCCGACACTCGCCTGGGACTACCCCACCGTGGCGGAGCTGGCCACAGGCGTGCTCGCCGAGCTGAAAACCACTGGTACGCAGGGGTGGGCGAGTGTCAGCTGAGGATATCGCCATTGTTGGCGTCGACGGCCGCTTCCCGGGAGCCTCAACCGTCGAGGAGCTGTGGGAACTGCTGATAAGCGGCGATGACGCCATCGACCAGGTCCCCGCCGACCGATGGGACGCGGCTGCGTTCCATCATCCCGAGGGCTCGCCCGGACACGCCAACACGGTCGCCGGCGGCTTCATCGCGGATGCGGACGCCTTCGACCACGAGTTCTTCGGTATCTCCCCCCGGGAGGCCGCGGCGATGGATCCCCAACAACGGCTGCTGGTGCAGGCGGCGTGGCGGGCGCTGGAAGACGCCGGATGCGACCCGCGTAGCCAAGCCGGGACGAACACCGGGGTCCTGGTCGGTGTGATGGGCAATGAGTGGGCCCATCTGCACATGACCGACTACGCGCGGATCACCCCGCACGTGGGCTCTGGCAACGGCTACTGCATGATCGCGAACAAGGTCTCCTACCACCTGGACCTCAAGGGTCCCAGCTGGGCGGTCGATACGGCCTGCTCCTCCTCACTCGTGGCGGTCCACCAGGCATGCGTGGCGCTGCGCGGCGGCGAGTGCGACCAAGTCATCGTGGGCGGGGTCAACATCATGGTTACCCCCGCGCTGACCATCTTCTACACTCAGGCCGGCCTCTCCGCCCCCGACGGCGCGTGCAAGCCGTTCAGCAGGCACGCCAACGGCATCGTCCGGGGTGAGGCCGTGGGAGCCGTGGTGCTGCGCAGGCTCAGTGATGCCCTGGCCGACGGCCTGCCGGTACGTGCGGTGATCCGGGGCAGCGCAATCAACCAGGACGGCCGCAGCAACGGAGTCACCGCCCCCAGCCGCTGGTCACAGCGGGAGGTGATCGCTGAAGCCTACCGGCGGGCCGACGTCCACCCCCGCGACGTCGCCGCAGTCGAGGCGCACGGCACCGGGACCGTACTTGGGGACATGATTGAGGCGACCGCGCTGGGCCAGGTCCACGGCGTGGCGCGGGCGAAGCCCTGCGCCGTCGGCTCGGTGAAGGCCAACCTCGGGCACACCGAGGGCGCGGCCGGTATCACGGCTCTGATCAAGATGGCACTCGCCATCGACCGTGGAGTGCTCCCGCCACATCGTCACGCCCGAGACGAGAACCCACAGCTCAAGCTGAGTGAGAAGGGACTCAGACTGCTGCGGGCCCCTACGAGGCTGCACGGCGACGACGCCGTTGGGGTCAGCAGTTTCGGTCTGGGCGGCACAAACGTCCACCTTGTACTCGGCCGCGGGCCCGCACAGCTCACCGGGACGGTGCCTGACGACGCCGCGGATGGGGTGATCACTGTGTCCGCCAATAATCGCCAGGGGCTGGCGCGCAACGCCGCCCGACTCGCCGACGCGGTGGAGTTGGCTGGGCAGCGGGAGCTGGGGCAGCTGTGTTGGACCACCAACCAGACCAAGGCGTCCGGGCGAGTGCGCTACGCCGTGGTCGCATCCGACCGCACTGAGGCGGCCGCCGTGCTGCGGGAGGCGGGCCGAATCGGCCAGACAATCGAACGGGGCCGCGGAGACTCTGGACGCACCCCGTCTCTGGGCTGGCTATTCAGCGGCCAGGGGTCCCAGTACCCGGGGATGACCGCCCCCCTGCACCGGCGCTGCGCAGCGTACCGCCAGGCGCTCGGTGAGGCCGACGAAGCCCTAGGCCCCGTTCTCGGGGAGTCGATCTCGCAACGGATGCTGGCCGACGACCCGGATATACACGATACGGGTCTCGCCCAACCGGCGATCCTCGCCGCAGGATACGCCCTCGGCCGCACCCTGGAAGATGCCGGACTCCGACCGGACTGGATGCTGGGCCACAGCGTGGGGGAGTTCGCCGTCGCCGTCCTCGCCGGCGCACTAAACCTGACGGACGCCGCCCGGCTCGTGTGCGTCCGCGCGCGGCTCATGCAGGAACTTCCCACAAACGGAGGAATGCTGGCCGTCCGCGGCCCCGTGGACCGCCTTGAGTCGCTCCTGGCCGAGGAGCCCGATACTGTTATCGCCGGCTTCAACGGCCCCCAGGACTTGGTTTGCTCCGGTCCACTCGCCGCGCTGGAACGAGTTGCGGAACGGTTGGACCGCGAAGGCGTCCGCACCGCGAGGCTGCGAGTGTCGCACGCCTTCCATTCCCCACTGATGGACCCGGTGCTCGAGGAGTTCCGGTCGGCCGCCGCACAGTGCACCTTTCACCCCGCCCAGCGCGACGTCTACTCCACTCTGCACGGCCGGAAACTCGCTCCCGGCGAACTCATGGACGCCTCCTACTGGACCGAGCACATTCGCAGCCCCGTGCTCTTCGCCGACGCCGCCGCGCAGGCCATGCAGCGTGACCCGACCCATCTGGTCGAAGTTGGGTCTACCGTGGTGCTGGGCCCGCTGGTGCGTCGCCTGGCGGACGGCGGGCAGGCAGCGGTCCTCAGCCCGTGCCCCGGCCCCCGGGCCACGGGGACAGAGCTGCTGGACGTGGTAGCGCGCCTGTACCAGGACGGGCTCAATCCCCGGTGGGCGGCCCTGTACGCTCCTGAGCTTCGGCTGCTGCGCCGCCTTCCACCGTACGATTTCGCCACGGAATTCCGTTACTGGACCACGAGCCCGACTCCGGAAGACCAGCCGCGAGCATCCACGGCATCCCCGCCCACCTCCGAGGCATCCACCCCGCGTACCCCCGCCGACGCCCTTGGGGCCGCGGTGGTGGCCGCCGTCGCCGAGCTGTGTGGATGCGCGCCACACCAGGTACGCGACGACGCCCTCCTCCACGAGGACCTCGGTTTCGACTCCATCATGCTCGTCCAGCTCAAGGAACAGCTGGAGAAAATCACCAACCACCCGATTGACATCCAGGAGCTCGCCGCCGAGGTGACTACTCCCGCCGACGTCCGGCGGTTCCTGCAGGATCAGCAGGACCGGCAGGACGGACAGGCACCGTCTGAGATTTCCCAGAGGTGAGACCACTGCCATGACAACCGCGCCAGGAACCACCCCAGTGATCGCAGCCGTCGGCACAGCGCTACCCGGACCGGCGGTAGGCAACGCCCAACTCGAAAACACAATCGGGGCGAGCGCACAGTGGATCGAGATGTTCATCGGAACCCGGACTCGCCATTTCGCGGTGGACATCGAGACCGGAGAGCAACACACCACCCTCACGGACCTCGCCGAGCGGGCGGCATTCGCCGCGCTGAGCCAGGCGCGGACCGATCCCCGCACCATCGACTTCGTGGTCCTGGCGACCGCGTCGCCGGACGAGTTGATGCCGGCCACCGTGAACCAGGTCGCCGACCGTCTCGGCCTGGACCAGATCCCCACCTACCAACTCCAGTCTGGCTGCGCCGGTGCGGTCCAGGCGCTCGACCTGGCCTGCATGCTGCTGCAACGTCCCGGACACCGCACGGGCCTGGTCATCGGCGGCGACGTGTGCGCCAAGCACCTGCTGTTGGACCGCGACTTCACCCGGCTGCCCTCACACGAGCTGGTGAACTACGTCCTGTTCGGCGATGGGGCAGGGGCCGTCGTCGTCACCGACGACGAGCGGGCCTCCGGTATGTGCCTGCGCATGGTGCTCAACCGGTTCACCGGCCAGGGACGCGCTCCGGGCCAGATCATCCGCTGGTTCGGGGCCGCGAGCGGGGATGGTCCGGCGCCCGCAGCAGAGGAGGACTACAAGGCGATCGAGACACGGGTTCCCTCTCTCGCCACCGAGACGCTGTGGGAGTTGGCGGACGAGGTGGACTGGAAGGCCGACGAGCTCGACTTCGTGCTCCCTCCGCAACTGTCCGGACGGATGACCGGTCTCATCACGGAGCACTTGGGGGTTCCTCACGCCCGGGAGATCAGCTGCGTCGCTGACACCGGCAACAACGGCAACGCACTGCCATTCTTCCAGCTCGAGCAGCTGGCCAACGTCATCGCACCGGACGAACGCGCAGTGGCGATCACGGTGGAGTCGAGCAAATGGCTCAAGGGCGGGTTTGCGGTGGAGGCACGATGAGCATACCAAGCGCGAACCATCAGCCCCACACCGCGCACCGGGGCGCGGCGCAGACTCCACACGACGCGTGGACCGAGATCCGTCGAATGCGCGACGAAGGCCGACTTGTTGCCGCATTCCCTGAGATGTGCTCCCTGGTGGCGCGGCTTGACCGGGACGGACGGGCGCGCGCTGGGGCCCTGCTGGCCGGGCTGGACCACGACAGCATCACCGCCGCACACCCCGAAATCCCCACCCTCACCACGGTGGTCACCGGTAACGGCACCAGCGCAGCACTGCGCGCCCCCCTGGCGGCGGAGTTCGCCCGTCACGGGTTGGCGCTTCGGCTGACCGGGCACGGGCACTACTTCGCTGACCTCGGCGACCCACAGGGAGCGGCGTTTCAGACGGACACCGAACTCACGGTCTGCCTGCTCGACACCGACGCCGTGACCCAGGAGCTCGGCGCGGTGTGGACCGTCGAGGACTGCGAGCGGGCCCTGGGTGCGCTGGCCTCCCGCGTGCGCACCTTCGCGACGGAACACGATCGCAAGGGCAGCGGGGTGCTGGTGCTCACCACGGTTGCCCTGCCCACGCGGATCTCCCGCCAGCTGGTCGACCACCGCTCACGAGCCCGCCTCGGCCGGGCATGGCGGGAGTTCAACAGCACCCTCCTCGGCCTGGGCGTCGACCTGGATCGCTGTGTAGTGATCGACCTCGACACCCACCTCACCGACGCCGTCGCGCTAGACGACGCTCGCTTACGAACCTACGCCAAGGTTGGCCTGTCCGAACCCCTGCTCCAGCGCGTCGCCGAGGAGGCCGCCGGTGTCGCCGGTACGCTCCGCGGGCGGGTCCGTAAGTGCCTGGTGGTGGACCTGGACGGCACCCTGTGGGACGGCATCCTCGGTGACGACGGCGTGGACGGGGTGCACGCCGGGGGCTCTGGTCGGGGAGCCGCGTTCGCCGAGTTCCAGAAGGTCATCGCCCAGCTGGGCTCGCAGGGCGTCATGCTCGCCGTGTGTAGCAAGAACGAGGAGGAGCAGGTACGCCAGGCCCTGTGCGGACGACCAGCGGTGGCCCTGGGGGAGGAGGACTTCGTCGCGATCGCGGCCAACTGGTCCCCGAAGGATCTCAACATCGTCACCCTGACCCAGTCGCTAAACATCGGCACGGACTCGCTCGTCTTCGTCGACGACAGTGCCTTCGAGGTCGGGTTGGTGCGTCGCGCCCTCCCCGACGTCGGCGTGGTTGAGCTCGACGACGAGCCGGCACTGCACCCCGAGCGACTGTTGGCGGGCGACTGGTTCACCACACTCCGGCTTACCGAGGAGGACCGTTCCCGGGCCGAGCGATACAGAGCCGAGGCGCGACGCACCACCTTCCGCGCCGAGTTCAGCTCGCACCAGGACTACCTGGCCGAGCTTGACCTGGAGGTCGGCGTCTTCCGCCCGGGCACCGAGGATATGGCTCGCATCGCCCAGATGACCCAGCGCACCAACCAGTTCAACCTGACCACGATCCGTATGGACACCGCCCAGGTCGCGGAGTATGACGGCGGCGCGGACACGGCCGTGTGGGGTATCCACTCCGCCGACCGGTTCGGCGACCATGGCATCGTCGGCGTGTTGTTCCTGCGAACGCCGGGCGATGGATTCGTGGTCGTGGAAAATGCTCTGTTGAGCTGTCGTGTGTTCGCGCGGGGTATCGAGGACGCCGTCCTCGCCTGCCTGCTGAGGCAGGCCGTGGCTGAGGGCGGCCGCGTAGCCGTGGGACTCTACCGGCCAACGCGCAAGAACCACGGGTTCGCCGACTTCTACCCACGACATGGCTTTCGCCCAGACGACGGCGCGCAGCAAGCTGAGGCCGGCGACAAGCCCAGCTGGATGCCCACCGAGGACTCAACAGTGCGCCGCTACCGCCACGACCTGTCCGCGCTGCCCGCTGTTCCCGCCCACGTCACGATGACCACACTTCCCGAAGGGGTGTTCCATGATCGACGAGGCTGAGTTCCTGGAGCTGCTCGACGAAGAGCTGGGGCTGAGGGTCACGCCGGAGGATCTGACCTGTGACCTGGACGCCCTAGAGGGGTGGGACTCGCTGCACCTGCTGCGCCTGATGAGTGCGCTGGAGTCCCGCACCGGCCGTGGGGTCCGGCTCACCGACGTCATCGAGGCCACGACCCTTGGCCAGGTGCTGGACGCGGTGGTGCGCGATGGGTAGGACGACGCGGGTCGCCCCGCAACGCAGGCACACCCTCTACTTTCTGCGCTACGCCCGGCACACGGCCCCCGTGTTCCTCGACACAGAGGTCGACATGAGCGCGGTGGAGGCCCATCGGGACGCCGCAGCCGCCGCGGGCACGCGCTACTCGCGGCTGAGCTACGTGCTGCGATCCCTTGTTCCGGTGATGGAACGCCATCCGGAGTGCAACGCGGCCGTGGGCACCGGACTGGTCCCCCGCCTGCGGCACACTCCACAGGTCCGCCCGAAGATCGCGCTGGACCGCAGGGTGGATGGGGTACGGATCGTGCTGTCCGCCCCTCTTCCCGACTTGCGGGGTGCCGACCTTGACATAGTGCAGGCCGAGCTGGAGCGCCTGAAGACCATTCCCGTCAACGGCTCGTCCCAGTTCCGGGGAGTGCGGAAGCTGAACCGGCTGCCTCCTCGGCTGGGGTGGTGGATGTTTCGCGCATCCATGGCCCGGCTATCCGCCCGCCCCCAGCTGCTGGGATCGGTCGCGGTGTCGTCGCTGGGGCACAGCGCCGTCGATGGGTTCCATGCCGTCGGGGGGACCCCACTCACGCTGAACGTCGGACGGGTGCGCCCGACGCCGGTCGCACGGGGGGCGGAGGTGCGTGTCGCGCCGGTTATCCGGCTGAACCTCGCCTTTGACCACCGCATCGTTGACGGAGCCGAGGCCGCCGACATCCTGACCGAGATCAAGGAAGAACTCCAAGCCCCGGAAGACCGGAGGGACCACCGCGTCCTCGCCGGCAGCGAGCAGGATCGGAGGTAGCCATGGCCGTTGGAGGACACCGTGCAGGGCAGGGCGAGATCGGGAGCATCGAATGCGACGTCTGTGTGGTGGGCGGCGGGCCCGCGGGCATGACCCTCGCACTCCTCCTCGCGACCCAGGGTCGTGAGGTCGTCGTGCTGGAGAAGAGCCGCTCCTTCGAGCGCTCGTTTCGCGGGGAGTCCATCGCCCCGGACTCGGCCTGGCTCCTGGATGAGCTCGGCGTGCTGCACGACCTGCGCCGCCAGGGAATTCTGGACGTCCGCGCGATGGAGCTGAGCGACGCAGGGCAGCGGATGCTCACCGTCGACTTCGACGAGTTCGACCAACCGGTGCGCTATCCCGTGGAGATCCCCCAGCCCATGCTGCTGGGGCAGCTGGCCCGCACCGCTGAACAGTATCCGGGATTCCGGCTCATCCAACAATGCTCGGCCGTTGGGCTGTGTTTCGACGGCGACCGGGTCGCAGGGGTCCTGGCACGCACGTCCGCCGGAGATCTTCAGGTGAACGCGCGCCTGACTGTTGGAGCCGACGGCAGGTACAGCAAGGTGCGGGAGTGGGCCAGTATGGACAGCCGCGTCCGTCCGCTGGAGCGCGACTTTCTCTGGTTCACCATTCCCTGCCCGCCGGTTTGGAGTAACGACACCTACCGGGTGCGCATCAGCGGCGACCGGCACGCGATGTGTATCCCCACCTACCCGGACCTGGTGCGCGTGGGCGTGAACATCCCGAAGAACGGCCTCAAAGAATTGCGGGCGGCTGGGATCGAGGCGCTGCACACGCGCGTCCGGGAACTGGCTCCAGAGCTGACCGACCACGTCCAGGACTCGGTGCGCAGCTGGTCGAACACCTCCCGCCTGGACATCTTCACCACTGAGGTCCCGCGCTGGAGCAGACCGGGCCTCGTACTGGTCGGGGACGCCGCCCACACCCTTTCGCCGGTGCTCGCGCAAGGGGTCAACCATGCGATCATCGATGGCGTGAGCCTGGCTCCCCTCGTCGCCCCCACCCTGGAACGGCGTGACCTTGCCCAGCTGGACCAGGCATGTGTGGAGTTCCAGGCGTCCCGCCAGCGCCATGTGGCCCAAGCGCGTGCGATGCAGCTGCGTCAGGAGAAGCTGTTTGCCCTGTCCAGCCCGGCCGCGCAGGCACTACGCCGCAGGATGTACCGTACAGTAGACCGCGTGCCAGCCCTGCGTAAACGGATCTGGGGACGCCTCTACTACTCGCTCGCGCAGCGCGGTGATCCAACGCGCACCGGTCTGCCCCCGTGGAGTCGCCGGCATCGCAGTCGCTCGGAACCTGCGACGCGGTCGAGGTGAGCACCATGTCCTCAGTGCCAACTCCCGACGCTGCGTCCCTGCCACCCCCACCGGGCACCTATCTCGACGAGATCAAACAACTCTTCCGGCTGCACGCCAAGGCACAGGGCGTCCCGGCACGGCGCTGCGACCGGATCCTCGGCCGGATCACGGCAGTGGAGGGGCCGGGGCCCACCGCGTGGCCGGGGGCGTGGTCACGGACCGCCGAGGTATACGCGGCCAGCGGCTCCCATCTGGACGCCTGCCGGTACTACAACGCGGCTCGGTTCCCCTTCGTCGCCGATGCGCACCGAGCCAGAGCCCTCGAACGGTGTGTGGAGGAGTTCGGACACTGGGCCCGCGGGCGGGGAGTCGAGCGGCTCACCGTGCCCATCGGGGAGGTCGAGGTTCCGGTGTGGGCCGCGCCACCGGAGCCCGGGCGGCCACTCCTCGTGGTTACGGGCGGGATCGTTAGTATCAAGGAACAGTGGGGGCAGCTGTTGCCGGCCGCGCGCCGCCTGGGGATGACAGCAGTGGTCGCCGAACTGCCGAGTGTTGGGGAGAATCCGCTGCCCTACGGTCGGGAGAGCTGGCGGATGTTCCCGGCGCTCATTGACTTCATGGCGCATCGCGCTCGCACTTCGCACACCGTCGTCCTCGCCTTCAGCTTTGGAGGGCACCTCGCACTCCGAGCGGCAGCGCACGACCGGCGCATCCGGGGCATCGCAACAGTCGGCCCCCCGGTGTGGGACTTCTTCCGTGACCGTGCCTGGTGGAATGAGGTGCCGTGGACGACGAAGGCGACGCTCGCCCATCTGGTGGACATCCCCCCGGAGCAGCTTCCCTCCCAGATGGGGGACTGGGGAATCGGCCCCGACGAACTGGCCGAGGTCAGTGCCGACGTCTACTCCGTGGCCAGCCGTCGTGACGAGATCATCCCACGCGGCGACGTGGCCCGCTTGCGCAGCGGGCTCAGGCGGGTGGAGGTACTTGAGCACGACGATGTGCACGGGTCACCGCACCATCTCGGGGCCACCCGGTTGTGGTTGGCGCGGTCGATGCTCCTGGCCGGGGGCGCCCACGGGTGGCGGCCGAGAGCCCTGGAGATGGCGGCCGCCGCGCTGTCCCGGCTGGAGGCGTGGCGCCGGCCGAGGGGGCTGGACTGATGGGCGGCTTCCTTTCACCCGGCCGGCGTCAGGCGGGGTTGGTGCTGCTGTGCTTTCACCATGCTGGTGGTGGGGCCTCCCTGTTCCACGGCTGGCAGGAGCATTTGGGGCCAGAGATCTCGGTGTGGCCGGTGCTTCTGCCGGGCCGGGAGCGCCGCGTCCGGGAGGCGCGGTACACCGACATCGCGGATCTGGTCCACGACCTGGCCACCGAGCTCTCCCCCGAGCTGGAGCGCCCGTACGCGATCTTCGGGCACAGCATGGGGGCGCTCATTGCCTACCGGTTCACCGCCCTGCGCCTGGCCCGGGGAGAACGTCCCCCGTCGGCGGTGTATCTGTCGGCGTGCGCGCCACCGGATTCACCCCGTGACGACCTACCCCGGGACGCCTGTGACCAGCAACTGTTGGACTGGCTTATCGCCTTGGGGGGGATTCCGACGGAGCTGCTCTCCCACCCGCAACTGCTCGAGTTGAGCATTCCGGTGCTTCGGGATGACCTGCACCTGTGCCGACCACGGGTCGACCTGGATGCACCGGCACTGACCTGCCCCGTCCATGTCTTCGGGGGGGCGCACGACCGGCTGGTCACCGCGGGCAGCCTGAGGGAATGGAAAGAGGTCTCCAACTGTGATCCAGAACCGGTGCTCTTCGAAGGCGGACATTTTTACCTATCCGGAGGCCATCCCGAACTGATGAAGAAGATCAGGAGTTCGCTGGTCGAAGGTGGGGATACCGAGTAGTCCAACCTGATTCGTCCGGGGTTCACAAACAAGAAAGGAATGATGGCCTGATGAGGACGATCGAGACGACTGTCACCATCGCGGCGCCACCACGCGTGGTCTGGCAGATACTCGTCGAGTTCGAGGAGTACCAGGAATGGAATCCGTTCATCGTCTGGGCCGAGGGCAGTGCCACAGTCGGAGCCACCATCAAGGCGCACATCACTCCGCCGGGGCAGAAAGGGATGACCCATCGGCCAGTCATTGCGGATGCCGATCCAGAATCCCGACTCCGGTGGGTGGGAACACTCCCCATCCCCGGACTGTTCTCGGGAACCCACGAATTTCTTCTGGACCAGGAGAACGGTGGAACACGGCTGGTCCACCGCGAGGAGTTCACCGGCCTCCTCGTGCCCTTTCTCGGTGGAACACTACGGCGTACCGAGGTGGGGTTCGGGGAGCTGAACAGGGCGCTGAAGGAACGCGCCGAGAACCGTGTCTCCTGACCGCTCATGGCGCGGAATCCGTGGCACCCTGTGGACCGCGCGGTGGCCACCGTTCACCCAGAAGACCGCCTCATGCCTGCTCAGCGTTGCTCCCGCCGGGCGGCGAACAGAGCGGGTAGCGTGGACCGGCTGTGTGCATGGCTGACCTGGGACAGCCAGACGGCTTCCTCGTCCACACCGACTCCGCCCTGCCCCGTCCAGCAGCCAACGTGGTGGGGCGCAACATCTGCGCGGGCCGCACGCAGACCCGCCTCGATCCAGCAGGCCTCGGCCATGGCGGCACGTTCGGACTCCGGCACCGCGCGGCCGCGGAGAAACTCCTCAACCTCCTTCTCCACCGCCGGATCCAGGTAGTAGCGAAGCTGCAGGATGCCGTCCCTGATCTCGATGATGCGCCGGTACAGCCGAAAACGCAGCTGGCCCAACACTCCGGTGTGCAGCGCGCTGGGCTCGGAGCCGCTGAGGGCGACTTCCGGGAACTGCCCTACGATGACACGCCACAGTGGACTGAGGCGGCGCAAAGACCGGTAGGTCTCGACGATCCTGCGCAGACTCAACAGTCCGGGCAGGCATGCGCCTACGGCCATCAGAGTAACCGCGGCGCCGAGCAGCAGTTCGGAACTGCGGTTGACCTCAACCGCCGACAACCCCACACCCAGAGCGTGCAGCACTACGTAGCACGTCTTGTAGATCGCGTAGCACACATTCAGAACCAGGCCGAGCCAGATCAACCGGAACGCGGTCTTCAGCAGCGCTTCGCTGGTGTCCCGAGCAACATGCCAGAACAGTTTGGCCGCTAGCGCGAGCGCGAACCCGAGGTAGGCCTGTAGCAGGATCCAGTAGGCCAGCGCCGCGGGCCGGTCAACGGTCGCCGTGAGTAGGTCGTGGGTCGAGGCGTGAACCTGCTCAGGAGTCAACGCATAGAGCAGGGTGAGGCACACACCAACCACGACCGCTCCGCCGGTCTGGTACAGCTGCGCCCAGGGGCGCCGATTGTAGAGACACGTCACCAGAGAGATGAAGCGCAACAGGGCCGCGGCGCAGATAATGCCCAGCAAATGGTGCACGAGGGGCATGATGTCCTGGCCACCCGCCGCGGTGCTGACCCACTCTCGGACGAGTGGTAGTGGAACGGTCCTGGACAACGCGAGTGTGAAGAAGACCGTCCACAGCGCTCGTTGGCTCGACCCAACGGACAGCGACGGTATCCGTACCGCAACGACTAACCACAGAAGGACCAGTACAACCGTTTCGATGGGACTGAGCATCTGCCGGCCTAGCGGATGAAATGGAAGGCATCAACCATGGCTGAGTTTACTCCCTGGGAACGGTTTCTTTCCTCGTCGGGCAAGACTCCGGCCTTGGAGCGGATGAGTGAGGCCAGGAACTCCGCCTGCATTTCCTCTTCGGAGCTGTACCTGACCCGACCCAGCATGCGCTTTACCAGGGCCGGGTCCAGGTCCGGCATCAGTCGTGCGAGCAGTTCGCCATCTGAATGGATGCTTCGCATGTGCCCCCAGAGGATGTGTCCGATTTCATGAAGAATTATGTGATCAGAATGCAGGCGTGACGTATTGGGTTCGTAGAATATGTAGTCCATCTCTTTTGTTGACAGCAGCATGCCGCAGGGTGCTGGGGATCCGAGTTCTTTTACTGGAAGAAGTTTCAGGTCTCGCCCTGTGTGTTTCGCAATGTTGTCGCAGAATCTGTTGATCTCGAACGGCGCGGGGATGTTAATATTGCGCAGAATATCATTGCACTTTTTGCGAACACTCCTCATTCGGCTACCCTCCGGCGTATAGGGCGAGTCCAGCGGTTCAGTGTATGTGACGCATGCGTGTCCCGCAGGGATCCACATCACTTAATGTGCACTCTCCGCTCCCTCGGGTAGCTGTGCGGGAATCCGTGGACATCGTGGCCGTGGCCCTCCGTTGTGCCAGGACAGATCATCAATACGTGAGGTCATCACACCGGCGTGTGCGGATGCCGGAGACTTTTGCCGACTGTGGTGAGTGAAGGCCATGGCTATTTGTGGCCACCGGTGCAGGGGGACACCGGCCAGAGAATGCAGGGCAGCCAATCGTCCACCGCGTGTGTTCACTCGCCGAAGAGGGTCGGTGTGCGCCAGGCACTGCACCCGGCCCGGGCCAAGGCGATTTCATTCTTGGAGTCGCCTGACGTAACCGCTGGTCACGCGATCCCGAGGAGATTGAGCTGGAGGGCGAAGCAGTCATAGCCCACCCACTGGTAAGCCGCGGGGATACTCGCGAACCCCAGCCCGGCCAGCAGGCCGATCGCCAGATCGCGCAGTAGGGCCATGTTCTGCGGCGCTGCGCCTGTGCGCACCCGCCTGAGTTGACTCACGTCTTGAGGGTTCGGAACGGGTGAAGCTTTTGACGTGCAGCGATGGGGTCAGGCTGGGGTGTTTTCACGCACTAATCGGTGCCCATAGAGTCGCGGGGTGTTCATCAGGCGGGTGCGTACGGCTTCGGGTGCCGTGGCGGTGCAGATCGCGGAGTACGCGGGTGGGCGCCAGCGGATCGTGGAGCATATCGGCTCGGCGTACACCGAGGCCGAGCTGGGGGTTTGCTGCGCCGGGCCCGGGAGTTGCTGCACAATCTGGCCCAGGAGGTCTTGGAACTCGGCCTGGAGCCCCGGCCGCCGGTGACGCGCCTGATCGAGGCACCTGGGCAGGAGGAGCTGTTCGACGCCGCCCCGGCGTCGGAGGCGGGGCGCGACGGTGGGGCCGGGTGACCGCCACCGACTCGCGCCTGCTGTTCGAGTCCCTGGCCGGGGTGTACGGCGATTTGGGGTTGGACGCCCTGGGCGATGCGGTGTTCCGCGACCTGGTGATCGCCCGGGTGGGTGGAGCCGACGTCGCTGCTGGACTCCTCCCGGGTGCTCAGGCAGCTGGGCCGGGAGCCTGCCAGCTATTCCACGATGAAGCGCACCATGGCCCGCGTCGGCTCCGGTGCCTACCGCGACCAGGTCGCGGCCTTGTGCTTCACCCATGCCGTGCGCGGCGGCGACATCTCCCTGCTGCTTTACGACGTGGCCACGCTGTACTTCGAGGCCGGTCAAGAAGACGAGCTACGCACGGTGGGCTCCTCCAAGGAACGCCGCGTCGACCCCCAGATTGTGGTGGGCCTGCTGGCCGACCGCGGCGGGTTCCCGCTGGAGATCGGCTGCTTCAAGGGAAACAAGGCTGAGACCGCCACCCTCATCCCGCTCATCCCCCGCTTCCAGGCCCGCCACGGCCCGGCCGACCTGTGGTCGTCGTCGCCGAGGCCAGCATGCTCTCAGCCGCCAACCTGCGCGAGCTGGACCAGGACGATCTGCGCTTCATCGTCGGCTCACGCACCACCTAGGCCGGTCGACCTGGCCTCCCACTTCCGCTGGCACGGCGACGCCTTCGACGATGGCCAGATCATCGACACCATCACCCTCAAGACCGACCATACCCGCGAGAACAACACCGCACTGCGTGCCGAGCCCGTCTGGGACCCCCACCAGCACCCCACCTCCTGTCGGGCCGTCTGGGCCTACTCACGCAAACAAGCCGTGCGCGACGCCACGACCTTCACCGCCCAAGAAAACCGCGCCCGCGCCGTCATCACCGGAGAGAAGACCGCGCACCCCCCGGTTCGTCAAGACCACCAGCACCGAACGCAGCCTGGACGAAGCCGCACTCAAACGCGCCCGCCGCCTGGTCGGCCTCAAAGGCTACGTCAGCAACATCCCCGCTGCCCTCATGCCCCCCGAGGAGGAGGTCATCAGTTCCTACCACGACCTCTGGCACATCGAGCGGTCCTTCCGCATGAGCAAGACCGACCTGTAGGCCAGACCCATCTTCCACCGCTCCCGCCAGGCCATCGAAGCCCACCTCACCATTGTGTTCACCGCACTGGCCATCTCACGACACGTCCAAGCCCGCACCGGGCTCTCCACCCGCAACGTCGTCCGCCAGCTACGCCCCCTGCACTCGGCGCCCCTCGCCATTAACGGCACCACCCAGACCGTCGACCCCGGCATAGCCCCGACCAGCAAGCCATCCTCAACGCCATCCAGGCCAAACCCACGCA
>NZ_JAVLVT010000005.1:95222-346051 GCF_031628175.1 Lipingzhangella rawalii
CCGCCGGCCGTCGTGCGGGGGAGCGCCCCCAGGGCGCGACGCCGCCGGCGGCCGAGACGGTGCGCGCGGATGGACGATGACCGCGACCACATTCCCCACCATTCCCCGCGAGCGGTGGGACCGGGATGGTCCGCATGCCGCCGACAGCATGTCCCCGCCGGAGGCGCCGTGGGCTTCCCCACGCCATGGGCCACACCGGGCACCGGGGTGTAGAGGTGGTTCACTCGCAGGCATCGTGGTGGCCGTGGTGGCGGTGGTTGGTTGATTCTGCGCGTCGTGTTGGCCGCCGGCGGCGTCGCGCCGTGGTGGTTCCTGGTGGTGTGCTGTTTCCGGGGGCGCTCCCCCGCACGACGGCCAGCGGGGCGCGGTGGCCGTGGAATGCATCCCGCTGCCCGGGGGAGCGCGCTTCCCGGGAGGGCGGCCAGCGGGGATGTGGGGGGGGCCGGGTGTGCTGGGGTGTTCTGTTGGCCGTATGGCTGGTGGGGGTGTTGGGGTGGGGGTGGTTGGTTGCCCGCGCGCGCCGTGTTGGCCGCCGGCGGCGTCGCGCCCTGGGGGCGCTCCCCCGCACGACGGCCAGCGAGGGTATGGGGGCGGTGGTCGTAGGGCGCATCCGCCGGCCGGTTCGCTGCTCCTATCCCCAGCGCAGCACCACCCCGTATCCACCCTGCGGGTAGGACCAGCTGATCGCTCCCGGGCACGGACACACCACGGCACACACGCCGCATTCGAAACACTGGTCGTGGTAGAAGGCCACCCCGCCATCGGCCGTGGGCACGAACAGGTCGGCTGGGCAGGCCCGCATGCACTCCCTGGTCACACAGTTGCGGCACACGTCGGTGTCCACCACGATGTGTGGTTCGTCGTCCACCCGGAACTCCACACTGGCCATACGTTCGGTGTGGGAGACGTCCGGCCATTCGGGCAGTGGGGGACCGGTGCGGGGCGGCGGAACGGTGGGGCGGGTTGACTGGTCCTGCGGCTCGGGGTGGCCGCGCCGGCCCAGGCGTCGCAGCATCGAGGGGTTTCCCTTCGCGTCGGGGGTTATGTCGCTCGCAGCAGCGCCCACACGTCGCGGGCCAGATCGCGCAGCCGCGTTCCGTGCGCCGCTGCGGTCTCCCGAAGCACGGTGGACAGGCCTCGCTTGGGAGCGGGGTTGGTGTTGGTGAGGAGACGTTCGGCGACCTCACACAGCAGTGCGGGGTAGGTGTGCTGGGCCCGCTCGGAGGATAGGGCCTGCGCCGTACTGGCCAGCCGGCGCCGGTCGGCCTGCACGAAGGACTGGTTGAGTCGCCGTGGGTAGGCGTCCAGTTCCCGTCGGGAGGTGGGGCCCGGGCCGGTGGCCTGGGCGGCCACGCTCCCGGCGAGGCTGCCGGAGCCGATGGCCAGGTTCACCCCCTCCTGCCAGGGCCCGGCGGCGAGATTGAGCCCCGCCGCGTCCCCGCACACCAGGATGCCCGGCCCAGCCAGCCGCGGGGCGGTCGCCGCGCCGCCACGGTCCGCCGGAACCATGTGGGCCGAGTACTCCTTGAGTTCCGCGTCGCGGAGGTACGGGGTCAGGGCCGGGTGCGCTTTCACCCGGCCGATCAGCTCCTCCGGGCGCAGCCCGGCCGCGGTGAGGGTGGTGACCGGAACCACGACTCCCACGGCGACCGTCTCCAGGTGTGTGTGCAGGAAAGCGCGCCCCGACACGTCGCCCAGGCCCCCGATGATCTCGATGTCGGTGCCCTCCCGCCCGGTGAGTGCGAACCTGCGTTCGATCTCGTCGCGGGGCAGCGCCAGGACCTCCTTGGCGCCCAGGGCGAGATTGGCGGCGTCGAAGTGCGGGTAGAGACCCGCCTCCCGCGCCAGCAGCGAGTTCACCCCGTCCGCGGCGATCACGGTTGAGCAGGCGATCTCCCCGTCCTCGCGGTCGGTGGTGACGCCGTAGGTGTGCCCGTTGCGGTCTCGGAGCAGGCCGGTCACTGTTGTGGAGCATACGAGCCGCGCCCCGGCCCGCTCGGCCTCGGCGGCCAGCCACGGGTCGAACTCCGAGCGGTACACGGTGACCCCGTTGTAGGGGGGTTCGGCCCAGGCGTCGGTGCGGTAGTCCACGGTCAGACTCTGGGATCCACTCAGTACCATCGCCGAGCGGCGGGTCACCCACCGTTGGAGGGGAGCCTGCTCCCACCACCGGGGCACCAGGTCGTTCAGGACCCGTCCGTAGAGCACCCCACCGTGCACATTCTTCGCGCCGGGGTAGGGGCCGCGTTCCACCAGCAGCACCGAGGCGCCGGCACGGGCCGCGGTCAGGGCCGCGGCGGCGCCCGCCGGTCCCGCCCCGACCACGACCACGTCGAAGCGGGTCACCAGAAACCACCCCGCCACGGGCCGGGACGTCGCTGCTCCCCGCGGTCCGTGCGGTGGCCGGGGCACGATCCGGATGCGGCGGGGTGGCCGGCCCGGCAGGCACGGCGCCGCTGGTGGCGCCGGCTCCGAGGACACGCACCCCTGGGGTGGGGCTGGTCGTGTCCGGTCGTGCTCGTCACGGCTGGTCTCCTCTCGGGGACACGTCGGGTTCCGGATCAGCCACGCCCAAGTGGCGGGCGAGCGCCGCGAGCACTGCGGGAGCGTCCGCGACCAGCGCCAGGTCGGCGGCGGCCATCATGGGGCAGCTCGGGTCCGTGTTCACCGCCACCAGGTGCCGCGGGTCGCCCGTTCCGGCCAGATGGTGCGTGGCGCCGGAGACACCCAGGGCAACATAGAGGTCCGGCGCCACCATAACGCCGGCGCTGCCGATCTGCCGGCTTTCCGGAAGATACTCAGCGTCGGTCACGACCCGGGTGCCGCCCACGGCGGCGTGCAGCGCAGCGGCGACCCGCGTCATGGTGGCGACGAGTTCCGCAGCGTCGTCGCGGGCTTGCTGGGTGGGCTGGAGCAGTCCCGCTCCAGCAGTGACGACCCGCCGCGCTTCGGCCAGGTCGATGGACTGCGGGGCGGGATAGGTGACTTCGAGGGTCTGGGCGTCGTGCCCGTGCGGCGTGCGCGTGCCGAGCTCCAGCTCGGTGATGCTGCGCGGGGGCAGCCGGGAGATCGCTCGTCCACCCGTGCCCGGTCGGATGGTCAGGACCGCGGGGCCGGTGAGTTGCACCCGCTCGGTGCGTCGATCCCCGTCGCGGGGCAACACCACGAAGTCCCCGCCCAGTTCGATTGCCTCCGCGAGCAAGGGACGGCCCATCCGTGCGGCGATCCGGGGCGCGAGGTCCCGCCCGTCCGCGCTGGCCGGAAGCAGCACCTGCCCGAACCGGGCGCAGGCCCCGGCCAGGACCCCCGCCCAGGTGCCCGGGCGAAACCCGGGGGTGTCCCACCAGGAGATCGTCACCGCCCCGTGGAGAGCGTGCGCGGCCTCCTCCGCGCCGCCCCCAACCACGCAGGCGTAGCCACCGGCCTCGGCAACGACCTCCTCGGCGCCGGAGGGCAGCACGCCGGCCCGTACGGGCACGACGGCGACGGCCCCGTGGAGCGCACTGGGATCAGATGTGGTCACCGGCCGTTCCCTCCCCTCGTCGACGTGGCCCTGGGCAGCCCCAGGGCGGCACCCACCCGGTCGCCCTCCAGCACCGCGGCGTGGGCGAGCCGCGGTGCGACGCAGTCCCCAACGCGGAACAGCTGGGTGGCGGCGGTGCCGTTGTCGATGCGCAGCTGCCAGTACAGCTCGTCCTGCGGCCCGGCCGGGTAGGCGCACACGATCCAGTCCACGGTGCGTTCCTCCCGCTGGGGGCCGGCCGGATGCGCGATGGTCACCCGCAGCGCACCCGCGGCGTCCTGGGCGTCCGCGGGGGCGCCGGTGCCGACCGCGCGGTCCTCGTGCCAGCTGGGATCGTCGTGGTGCCGCCCGCCAGTGGGGGAGTCGACACCGGCCGGTTTGAGTTCGACCACCCGTCGTTCACAGGTCTCGGTGATTCCCTTGGCCGCGGCACGCACACACCAGGTCTCCAGGTCCAGGGTCGCCGACAGGTCCCGTCCCACCATCGTTGCCGAGGTCAGGATCTCCACTGCGCAGCCGCGGTCCGCGAGTAGCTCGGCGACACTCGGACCGTGGTGAAAGCCCAGTTCGTCAACCACCAGAACCGATCCGGTGGGAAACACGGCACCGCGAAGTACCGCACGACTGTCCACCACGCGAGGATGCCTCCCGGCCCAGTCCGGAAGCACCGGGCGGGCCCCCGTGGCCACCACCACGGCCGAGGGGGCGGTGCGCCGCACCAGGTCCACATCAGCCACCGTGTCGTAGACGATCGGCACCTGAAGCCGCCGGCATTCCGCGATCTGATTGCGCACGAGGTCGCCCAGCTCCACCCGGCCGGGCGCGGCAGCCGCGATCCGCACCTGTCCACCAGCATGCGGCTCCCGCTCGACGACCCGAACACTGTGACCGGCCCGAGCGGCGGTCAACGCCGTCTGGAGCCCGGCCGGACCAGCCCCCACCACCAACACCTCGGGCCGCGTGGCGGCACCCGCCGCGTCCCCGAGCTCCCCGGCCGGCCCGCCGGTGGGGCGGGCACGTTTCGGTAGCACCGGCACCAGGGGCGGCTCGCTCTCCCGCCCGGCCCGCGGGTTCGCCACACAGCCCAGCCACCGCCCGTCACCCACGCGGGCGGTGCATTCCTGGTTGCAGGACAGGCACGACCGGATCGCCTCGGCGGCTCCCACCCGTGCCTTGGCCGCGAAGTCGGGGTCGGCGATCTGACCCCGCACCAGTGCCACCAGGTCACAGTGCCCGTCGGCCAGGGCACGCTCGGCTTGCAGCGGACTGTTGAACCGTCCCATCCCGATCACGGGAAGATCCACGGACCGGCGGATCGCGTTCGCCACGAACAGCGCATACCCGGGCGGGACGTGCATCGTTGCCTCGGTGAGATACAGGCTGACGCCCGCCACCCCCATCGAGGTACTGATGTAGTCGACCTTGCCCGTATGCTCCACGAGCCGCGCGAGCGCCACCGCCTCCTCCAGGGTGGTGCCGCCGTGCATCAGCTCGTCGCCACACAGCCGCACCCCCAGCACCCGCTGCGGACCGATCGCGCGCCGCACCTCACTGATCAGCTCCAGCAGCAGCCGCGCCCGGTTCACCAGGGGGCCGCCGTACCGATCGGTGCGCAGATTCGTCGCCGGCGACAGGAACGCCCGCACGATCGAGGACTGGGCACAGCTCAGCTCGATACCGTCGAACCCCCCGGCGACACTGTGATCGGCCACCACTCCGAAGCCGTCGATCAGCGCCGAGATGTCCGGCCCATCCATGGCCTTGGGTACTTCCCGGTAGGCCGGGTTGGCCACGGCCGACGGTGCCCACAGCGGCTGGCGCGTGTGCACCGAGGTGCCGTGCGCCCCATTGTGGTTGAGCTGCGCCAGGATCGGCACCCGGTGCGCGTGCACGGCGTCGGTGATGCGCCGGTATCCGGGAACCACCGCGGGATCGTAGCCGCGGATCAGATCCGGCTGGACCCGGTCGCTGGGGTGGGTGGTGTGCTCCTCGGTGACGATCAGGCCCGCGCCGCCCGCCGCGCGGGCCGCATAGTAGGCCGCGTGCTGCTCCGTCGGCAGCCCCTGCCGGGCGTAGTTGGTGAGACGCGCGGTGAACACGACCCGATTGTCGATCGTCGTCGGGCCCAGCCGCAGCGGTGTGAACAGGTGCGGGTAGCGGGATCCGGGCCTCATCCGTGCCCTCCTGGGATCGTTGCCGGCACGGGGGCCGAGCGGTGACGCGGCCCCAGCCGCATACTCACCACAGTCGTACCTCCTGCAAGCGTTTGGCCGCGCGGCGCCCGTCCAGGATGGCCTCCTGGACCCCACGCGGTGCGATCACGTCTCCCGCCCGGTCCATGCCGAGACGGGTCCCGTGCCACAGCTGGTCCGCGGGAAGCCGGAAACCACAGTCCACCAGCACCGCCGCGTCCACCTCACAGACCTCCCCCGTGTGCACCCCCTCCAACTGGATCCGGCCGTTACCTGCCCCCAGGACCCGCTGCCGGCGCTGGACCGGCACCCCGAGCCGGGCCAGCCGCAGCGCCGCCGGCGACAGCGCCCCGACCGGCGCCAGCTGCATTGCCGGAGCATGGTCCGGGGTGACGAGGGTGACCGCGACTTCGCGGGCGGCGAGTTCCTCGACAATGCTCAACGCCACCGGCCCACCCACCCGGTCATAGACCGCCACCGGCCCGTGCGGAGGTTCGGCGCCGGAAGCCAGCAGCCCCAGCAGCGCGGCGTCGTCCATCCGACGCACCCCCGCCCCGACCCGGTACCCGATCCGGCCGGGTCGCCCACCGCTGCACAGCACCACCGCCCCTCCGGTGGCCAGCTGGGCGTCGATGTCTCGGTCGGCTGCGGTATAGCCCGTCGTGATGGTGACACCGAGTTGTTCGCACTCCGTGTGCAGCCAGTCCGCGAGCCGCGCCAGCCGGTGGCGTCCGTGTCCAGCGGCGGCGACGCGCAACATTCCGCCGGTCCGGTCCGCGCGTTCCACCACCCGAACGGCGTGTCCGGCCGTTGCCGCCACCCGAGCGGTTTCCAGCCCCGCCGGCCCGGCCCCGATCACCAGGACCTCCACAGGCTGGGCCGGCGGTGCGGGGGACGCGGTGTCCTCGTCCGGTGTGCCGTTGCCGTCCGGCTGGCACGTTCCGGTGGCTTCCTCGGTCAGCGGGGTGGGCTGCCGCGGCCCGGATACCGTCCCCGGCGCGGAGCGGTCGGCGCCGGCCGGGGGTGCCGGCAGTGCCAGGGACACCACCCCCTCCTCCGGGTCGGTCTCGTGACCACTGCTGGGGTCACCCATGCAGCTCACGGCGGGGGCGCGAGGATAGTCCACCCGGCAGTGCTGGTTGCACAACACACACGGCCGCGGCCGAGGGCCGGGACTGTCGGCCTCGGCATCCGGGGCGAACCCGTGCAGGCGCGTGCCCAGTTCGGCATCGGCGATCTGCGCGCGGGTCATCTCCACCACCTCGGCGCTGCCCTCGACGAGGAGCCCTTCGGCCTGTTCCGGGTCCACAATCCCGCCCTGCGCGCACACCGCCACCTCCGGCTGTATCGCCGCGCGGATACGTGGAGCCAGGGGCGTCGCCGACTCGGTGGGCCCGTGCCCATCCGGGCGACTGCCCTGAGCCGCCGCCAGGGAGTCTCCCGAGCCCCGGGTGGCCACCAGGTAGTCCAGACCGCCCGCGGCGGTGAGATCCGCGTGCACATCTCGGGCCAGCTCGCTGGCCGCATCCACGGTGATGCCGCGCGTGTCGGCCAGTTCGTCACAGGACAGGCGCAAGCCCAGCACCCGGCCTGGCCCCAGCGCCGTGCGCACCGCCCGCAGGATCTCCCGCACGAACCGGCAGCGGTCCGGGCTTCCGTAGTCGTCGGTGCGCTGATTCGTCAGGGGCGACAGGAACTGCCGCAGCAGGCTCTGCTGCCCCGCATCAACCTCCACCCCGGACATACCCGCGCGTGCGGCCCGCCGCGCCGCGTCCGCGAAGCCCGTCACCACGGCGGCGATCTCCTCGACCGACATGGCTTTGGGCACTTCGCGGGTCACCGCGTCGGGAACCGGGGAGGGGGCCCACAGGGCCGCTTGGCTGTGCGCACTGGACCCCTGCGCCCCGGCGTGGCCGAGCGCGGCCACGGCCAGCGCCCCCTCGGCATGGCAGGCCTCAGCGATCGCACTCCAACCCTGGGGACATGCGCTGGCCAGCGGCGCCTGGGCATAGGGCCAGTCCTCAGGGTGCACCGAGGCCGTCTCCGTAACCACGACACCGGCGCCGCCCGCGGCCCGGCGATGGTAGTAGGCTACGTGCTCGGCCGACAGCCCACGGCCCTCCGCCGAGCCCAGGTTGGTGCGGTGGGGCCCGAACAGTAGGCGGTTGGGCGCAGTGATCCCACAGGCAAGCCGGAGCTGGGAACGCAACAGCATCGGGGGGAGGCTTTCCGTTCGCGGGGGGTGACGACACGGCAGGACCGCGCCTCGTAGTGGCACAGCCGACGGGCCACGTGGCCCTCCGTGCAGGATGGCACATCTCTATCTATACAGGACCGGGCCGCGTGTGCGCCGCCATGGGCCGTCCACTAAGGTTCCTTTTTGACTTTCGTCCCGGTATCTCAGAGAGGTGAGCGATGACGTGGTGTCCGGGTGTGCGGGGGTGCGCTGCGGCGGCCGGACTCCTGGCGATCGCCGCCTGCGGAACCTCGCCCTCGGACGCCGAGGCCACTGACGAGTCCAGTCCCACCCCGGCCACCCAGTCCCCACCCGCGACGGCCACACCCGAGCTTCCTGAGGACGCCCCCGAATGGCGTAGCGGCGCCCACGAGACCAGCCTCGCCAGCGGCATCCGGTTCGCCGTGCCCTCGGAGTGGACCGACGCCCTCCCCGCCGAGGAGGACAGCAGCGACGACGCTGACCCGGGGGAGGACCTCCAGAACGACCCCACCACCGAGACCGCCAACGACGATTTCGAGGCCCGCTATGTTCTTGAGGAGGACAGCTACCGCCTCGGCGAGGTTGGCGTGGTCAACCTCGGTGACGGCCCGGCCGACCCCGAATCGGCCCTCGGGGACTATCTCGGTTACCTGAACAACACCGCTCCTGTCGACATCGAGGTGGAGGGGGACCCCGTCGAGGTCGACATCCCGGGCAGCGACGACGCGGTCCGGGTCGACTACACCTACCCGCTGGATGTGCCCGGCGGGGAAACCGGCTCCGCCCACGGACTCCTGGCCAGCTTTACCTCGGGGGAGGGCGACACTCTCCTGTTCGCGGTCTCCGGAGCCGAGGAGAGTATTCCCGCGGAACTCCGCGAGGAGATCCTGGAGACCGTGGAACTGGCCGATTCCGCCGACAGTTCCGACGGCGACGGGGACGGCGACACCGACCCCTCCAGCCCTGGGGACGCCCAGCCCACCGACTGAGGATTCCCGCCGCACCCACCCAGCCCCGGCCGGGAGCTCTTCACAGCCCGGGGTTGCGCGACCTAACCTCACCCCATGACACCACGCCATCCCGCCGCGCCGTCGGCACCACTCTCCCCTCCCTCCTCGGCGAGGTGAACCCATGCCCACGGTCGTTCTCCTCGGAACCCTGGACACCAAAAGCGCCGAGTACGCCTTCCTCCGCGCCCGGCTGGCGCACGCCGGGGTGGACACACTCCTCATCGACTGCGGTGTCTTCGAAACCGACACAGCCGACACCGCCGACGCCACCGACGCCGGGGAGGCCATCGCCGACATCTCCGCCGTGGAGCTCGCCCAACTCGCCGGAACCAGCCTGGACACCCTGCGGAGCAACGCCGACCGCGGGGCCGCGATCGCCGCCATGTCCACCGGAGCCGCCGCCACACTGAACCGCCTCGCCGAACTCGACCAGCTGGACGGGGTGCTGGCTCTGGGCGGCTCCGGCGGCACTTCCATCGCCGCCCACGCCATGCGTGAACTGCCCGTGGGCCTACCGAAACTGATCGTGTCCACGGTGGCCTCGGGCGACACTCGCCCCTACGTGGGTGCTCGGGACGTCACCATGATGTACTCCGTCGTCGACATCGCTGGAATCAACCGGGTGTCCTCGCGTGTGTTGGCGAACGCGGCCCACGCCATGGCCGGCATGGTTCGCGCCGCCGCTCCCGAGGTGTCCGAGCAGCCGCTGGTGGCCGCCTCCATGTTCGGGGTCACCACCACCGGGGTGACCGAAGCTCGCCGCCTGCTGGAGGCCGCGGGCCGGGAGGTGCTGGTGTTCCACGCCACGGGAACCGGCGGACAGTCCATGGAGGCGCTGATCAACGACGGCTACATCAGTGGTGTCCTCGACCTCACCACCACGGAGCTCGCGGACGAACTCGTCGGTGGCGTGATGAGCGCCGGCGCGAACCGGGCCACCGTCGCCGCCCGCACCGGACTGGCCCAGGTGGTGTCTGTCGGCGCGCTGGACATGGTGAACTTCGCCGCCCCCGACACCGTCCCCCACCGCTTCGCCGACCGCCGCCTCTACCACCACAACCCACAGGTCACCCTGATGCGCACCACCCCGGAGGAGTGCGCCGAACTCGGACGCCGCCTGGCGCGGCGCCTCAACACCAGCACCGGACCGTGCGTGGTGTTCCTGCCGCTGCGGGGGGTGTCCGCATTGTCCGTGGAGGGGCAGCCGTTCCACGACCCCGAGGCTGACGCCGCCCTGTTCGGCCAGATCCGCCAGACCCTGGACCGGGACCGAGTGGAGCTGGTCGAACTGGACACCGACATCAACGACGCCGCGTTCGCCGCGGCCATGGCCAAACGGCTCATCAGCATGACCACGCGACCAGGGGAGGGCGCCGGGTGAACCGCACGGACGCACTGGCACGACTCCGGGAACGCGCCCTGGAAGGCGCGGCCATCATCGGGGCGGGGGCCGGCACCGGCCTGTCGGCGAAATGCGCCGAGGCCGGCGGCGCCAACCTCATCATCATCTACAACTCCGGCCGCTACCGCATGGCCGGGCGTGGATCCCTGGCCGGGCTGCTGCCCTACGGCGACGCCAACGCCATCGTGGTGGACATGGCCCGCGAGGTGCTCCCCATCGTGCGGGACACCCCCGTTCTGGCTGGGGTGTGCGGCACCGACCCGTTCCGGCGCATGGACGTGTTCCTCGGGGAGCTGCGCGCGATGGGGTTCACCGGCGTGCAGAACTTTCCCACCGTCGGCCTGTTCGACGGCACCTTCCGCGCGAACCTCGAAGAAACCGGCATGGGGTTCGACCTGGAGGTGCAGATGATCCGGCAGGCCAATCACCAGGACCTGCTCACCGCGCCCTACGTGTTCACCCCACACCAGGCCGAACAGATGGCCGGCGCCGGCGCCGACGTGCTCGTCCCCCACATGGGGTTGACTACCGCCGGGAGTGTGGGTGCTCAGACCGCGCTGAGTTTGGAGGAGTCGGTGCGCCGCGTGCAGGCGATGCGGGACGCCGCGGTCGCGGTGAATCCGGAGGTGCTGGTGCTGTGCCACGGCGGGCCGATCGCCGAACCGGACGACGCCGCCTACGTGTTGGAGCACACCACCGGGGTGGCCGGCTTCTTCGGGGCCTCCAGCATGGAACGGCTGCCCACCGAAACCGCGATGACCGAGAACATGCGGCGGTTCGCCGCGCTGCGTCCCGAAGGAGCCGGGAGGACACGCACCCCGTGAGACTCACGCGGGTGGACCCGCACGCTTCCGTGGAGCTTGCCCGTTGGCCGTGGTGCGGGGGAGCGCCCCCCAGGGTGCCACGCCGCCCGCGGCGTCGGGCGCTGGGCGCCCTCCGCCGCCACGGCGGCCATCGGGATCGGGGCGGGGTGGATGTCGTCCGTCCAGGCCCAATCTCGCTCCCAGCTCCACAAGGCAGGCCCTAGTAGCGGAGTTTCTCCTCGATCTCGGGGGCCGCGTCGGCGAGCGTGGTGCAGGCGTTGTCGTCTACCCCGAACATTCCCAGCCGGACCACGATGCTGCCCTCCTCTCGGTCGGCGATCAGACGACATTCGGCGACGTTGTCCCCGTCGTTGTCTTCCGGTGGGGCGTATCCGAAGCGGTAGGTGAGCCGGGTGTCCTCGTCGTCGACCTCCTCAACCACGAGACCGGAGTCGTCCCACTCCTCCTGCCACTGCTGTTCGATATCGGAGACGTCCCACGGTAGGTAGGCCACGTTGGCGCGCTCCACCTCACTCTCGCGGTCCTCGGGTCCTGGATCCTCGGTCGGCCCGAACCGGCAGGAGGCCTCCTCCGTGTCGGTGGCGACCGGGGTGCCCGCGGACAGCTCGTAGCGCTCCAGCTCCTCCTCGGTGAAGAACTCGCAGGGGTCGTCGCCGTCCGGATCGAAACCGGACGCGCAGCCGGCGACCAGGACCAGCGCGACACCCGCGAGACTGACCACAGCACGGCGCATGGGGGGACTCTCCAACCAAGATCGTTCGCAACCGCCCCAATCCTAGAACCTGTGCCCTGTGGGCGATCCGGCCGCCAGGGGGAGTCCCGGGCGGGGGCGTGCCCCGGCCGGCGTGGTGCGGTTATGTCGTCTCTGGTTCGTCCCGGTGCGGCCGGTGCCCGGTAGCGGGCAGGTCAACGTGCCACGCGTGCGTACCGGTTCAGGCGTCCTCGCGGTGGGTCACCGCACCCAGGATCCCGCCGATCGCCGCCCCCACGGCCGCGGCCCCCAGAATGGTTCCGGACGCGAGGTGGTCCCCGAGGTTCGCCTGAATATAGGGAAAGTTCAGCCCCAGCACCACGATAAAGGACACCACCGCCGCGACAGTTCCGCTCAGGGTCGCTCCCAGGAAGGAACGGGGAGTGAGGCGGGCGTGTACCAGCGCACCCACGACAGCGAAAACCGCCGTGGTGGGCGCCCACATCACCCGAAGCCAGAAGTCCAGATCCGATTCACTGACGAGCTCGGGATCCAGAATGTCACTGGAACCCACCGCCACCAGTGCGAGCAGAAAAAACCCGACGAAAATGATCGCGATGTTGCACACCAGGCCAACCGCGAAGCGTTGCATGTGAGGAGGTCCTCTCCACGACCAGCCCGTGCGTTGGGGGCGCACCGTGGCGTGGGCTGTCGAGACGTCGGGGGCAACAGCGTTGGGGTTACCGTATCCGTCAACGCGGCGCGCGTCTCGGTGTGCGTCGACTAGTTTTGGGATTGAGGTCAACCGAAATCAGGGATCGGCCCCGGGGTTACGTGCGTTTTCGCAGCTGATGCAGCTTCTACGGTACGCGGATCCCGGAGCGGACCCGTCAGACGCAGGCCTCGTAGTCGGTGTGGAAACCCGCGGCGACGTCGTAGCAGACACCCACGGAGGGGATCGGGCCGTCCTCGTATCCTTCGTCCACGTCCCGGTACACGAGGAGACCTGTGTCTGGAGCACCCGGGTAGGTCAGTGTGACGGGAACGGTTTCCTCCGGACCAGGAAGTTCCGCATAGGATTCATGTGATTGAGATAGTTCGAACGCCTCGGTGGAGAGGATCTCTCCTTCGCTTGTCAGGAGGGGGAAGTTCTCCTCATGGAGATGGATCTCGGGGATACCCTGCGTGAAGGCTTCACCGGAAAAGGCGACGCCACCCTCTGTCTGCTGGATCTCCTGGATCCGCAGGTGAGCACCGGGCCGTACCGCCACGGTATCGGCCCCGTAGTTGAACTCGAGAATGAACTCCGCAGGCCCGTCTTCGTCGACCTCGACGCGCCCTCCATAGTCACTTGTGGGGTCCACGGCCTCCTGAACCGCCTCGGGAGGAAGCTGCGGCTGTTCTTCTTCGTTCACCGCAGTGGTGGCATCATCCCCGGAACGGTCAACTCCAGAGCTTGTACTGGGATTCACTCCGGGGCCATAGCCGAGCAGGTAGGCCCCGGTCGCCCCGAGACCGGCGAGGAGGAGCACGGCGACACCTGCCGCGGCGATGCGCAGCGGCCAGCGGCGCCGGCGGGAACGCGGGGGCGGCGTGGGGGTGCGTTTGGCGATTCCCTGCCACTGGTGGTGCAGGATCCGGCCGACCGTGGCGGCCTCCTGCTCCGGTGGCGCGGGTTGCCCGGCCAGGTGGGCACTGAGGGCGTGCACCAGCTGCGGGGCCGTGGGCCGCTGAGTGGGATCCTTGGCCAGCGCATCGGCCACCAATCGGCGCAGGTGTTCCGGAAGGCCGGTCAGGTCCGGCTCCTCGCGCAGCACTCGGTAGGTCAGGGTGTTTCCCGTGCCCGGTCCGAAGGCGTGTTCGTTGCGGGCGGCCTGGGCCACGAGGCAGCCCCAGGCGAAGACGTCCGCCGCCGGACCTGGTTCCCCCGCCTGGATCTGCTCCGGGGCGATCCATCCCGGTGTTCCCACCACGCCACCGGTGCGGGTCAGCGCGGTCTCGCCGACCGCGCGGGCGATGCCGAAGTCCAGGACTTTGGGGCCGTCCGGGGCGAGGATGACGTTGCCGGGCTTCAGGTCCCGGTGCACGATCCCGGCCGCGTGGATTCCGCGCAGCGCCTCGGCGATCCCCAGGGCGAAGCTGGTGAGCAGTGGCTCGGCGAGGACACCGTTGTGTTTCAGGTGGGCGCCCAGGGTGTCCCCGGCAACGAACTCGGTGGCCAGCCACGGAGTTTCGGCTTCGGGGTCCGCACCGAGAAAACGCGGCACACACGGGCCCACCACCCGACGCACCAACTCCACCTCCCGGGCGAAGCGAGCACGAAAGTCCGGGTCAACGGCGTAGGCCGCATGTACCAACTTCACTGCCACATAGCCCTCCGCGGCCGGATCCTGCGGGGGCCGGGCCGCGAACACCGAGCCCATGCCCCCGGAACCCACCCGGCCCACCAGGTGGAACGGACCCACCTGCCGGGGGTCACCGTCCAGGAGGGGATCCAGATGCAGGGCCTGCCTCGCTGTGGAAGAGGTCAATCGCAGGGCATCCCTTCCAAATGCACGTTGGTTTCGTTCTCGAACCAGGTATCCCCTTCCTGGTAACACCAACGGTTCTCACCGTAGAGGGAATCCGAGTCCGGTTCATGCCCCCACATCATCTCGGGGAACTGGTATTCGAGATAGTTGTACTCCCCATTCGGTGCATCAGGAATGAAAAAACTGAAATCATCAGTCGTGTTATCTTCGTTTAGGATCGCGAGGACCGTGTCATCCGAAGAATGCCACTCTTCCCGATCGTCAGGAGCGGCGTGCCGGAAATTATAAGCGAAAAAATCGTTGCTGTGCAGAACGTAACTACCGACCGGAGTCAGATACTCGGCCTCACCGGTAAACCGGATTCCGTCATCCTCCGCCTGCGCAGAGTGAAAGGTGATACTGAGGCGGGGTTCAACGTCTCCAACGGCCAGATCTCCGGCCTCTCCTCCGGCCGCCAAGGTCCCGATATGAAGTGTGTCATCCGTAACGAGCTCACCGTTGATCGTCGATATGTCGAGGGTGGATTCCTCCCCATCACCAAGCAGCCCTGTTCCACCATGCTCGAGAGCATCGAGATCTACGTTGCCGTCGACTCCGGTTCCACGGTCCGCAGTGGTGGAGTCAGCAGATCCACCGTTGCCCTCCATTGGGTTGTCCTGGTGGGCCGCACTGTCGCCGGCGGGGGCCAGTTCCTGCCAGGCCAGGACACCGCCGGTGCCCACCACGGCCACGGCCAGGACCGCGGCGCCGGCGGTCAGGACCCGCCGGGGCCACCGGCGCCGCTTCGGCGGGGCGAGCTCGGCCCAGTTGCTGGTGTCCGGACTCTCCGGAGCGGCACCGGACCAGCGCTGGTCCAACAGGCCCGGCACCACCTCGGTGGCCTCTTCGGTGCTGGCGGGAGTGTGCCCGCTGAGCAGGCGCGTGGATTCGGTCAACGCCTGGGCTGTCGTCGGGCGGGCGCTGGGGTCCTTGGCCAGGGCCGCGGAGACCAGGGGATACAGCTCCGAGGGAAGACCGGACAGATCCGGCTCCTCCTCCACGGTGCGCAGGGTCAACACGTCCGGAGGGCCGGTGCCGAACGGCTCGTTCCCCGTAGCTGCGTAGGCGAGTAGCCCACCCCAGGCGAAGATGTCGGCGGCCGGGCCGGGTTCGGCGCCGTTGAACAGCTCCGGGGCGATCCAGCCGGGAGTCCCCAGCAGCCCGGTCCGGGTGATCGCGGACTCCTCGACCGCGCGGGCGATGCCGAAGTCCAGGACTTTGGGGCCGTCCGGGGCGAGGATGACGTTGCCGGGCTTCAGGTCCCGGTGCACGATCCCGGCCGCGTGGATAGCCTGGAGTGCTTCCGCCGCCCCCATGGCCAGCCCGTACAGCATCGCCCCCTCCAGAGGGCCGTGCCGGGCGATGTGCTGGCGCAGGGTCAGCCCCCGCACGTACTCGGTGGCCAGCCAGGGACGCTGTCCCTCGGTGTCCGCCCCGAGGAAGCGGGGGACACAGCGGCCGGTGACCCGGCCCAGCAGGTTCACTTCGCGGCCGAACCGGGAGCGGAACTCCGGATCGACGGCGTACTCCTGGTGCACCACCTTGAGCGCGAGCGGATTGTTGGCCGCGTCTACCGCCGCGTAGACGGTGCCCATGCCTCCGGCGCCGATCCGGCCCACCACACGGTAGGTGCCCACGTGGCTCGGGTCGGTGCTGGCGGGTGGGGTGAGGCCAGTGGGTGGATCCGGGGCTGGGGATGACACCTGAACATCCTCGATGTTGGGGGCACGCGTCAGTCCCGGATTCTAGCCAGCCGGTACCGCCAGGACTGGGTGGAGGACCGTCCGGACCGGGGCCACATCCGGCCAAGGGGGCACTGTCCCGTACGGTATTTCCACCTCAGGCTGGCCGTGGTGCGGGGGAGTGCCGTCACGGGTGCGACGCTGCCTGGGGTGATATCTGCCGGGAGGCACGGCGGTCACCGGCGGCACTATTCCCTGCTGGCCGTCGTGCGGGGGAGCGCCCCCAGGGCGCGACGCCGCCGGCGGCCGAAACGGCGCGTGCGGGTGGCCGAGTACCGTCACCACGATTCCCGGGGTCTCGATCCTGGTGGTTTTCCCTGTTCCGCGTCGGTGTTGTGGCCGCGGGCGGCGTCGCTCATAGAGCCCACGTCCCCGCAGCCGCGGCGTACAGCAGCAGGTAGGCCAGGAAGGCGAGAACCGCCCCCACGGGGGAACAGCGACGAACCTCACCGGTTCACCTCAAGCGAGTCCAGCAGCGCGTCCGCGTAGTCTTCATTGAACTCGTCCTCGGGGGCGAAGTAGCGCACCTGGTACATGGGGTACTCGTCCATTTCGATGACGATGTCCCACTGTTCGGCCCGGTAGTCGTGGGGCGGCGGGTTGGTGTAGGCGCTGTACATGGCCGCGGCTCCGGGGCTGCCCGGGACATCGACCTCTGCGTCGTCCTGCTCGTAGCCGTCGGGGTCGGTGGCCATCAGCACCCCCTCGATACCGGCGAGACTGCTGAGGGCTGGTTCCGGTTCCTTGAGAACGATACGCAGCTGCTCGGGATTGGGGTCGTCGTCGGTGAGTTCGCCGGCGTCGTAGAGTTCGGCCCAGTCCGGATCCGTGTAACCGAAGTCCGCATCTTCGGGTGGAAAATCGAACTCCTCCAGCCCCGGTGGGATTGGAAACTCGAGGCCTTCGAATTCCCCCATTTTCAACTCCGAGGACGAATCACCGTCCTGGCCGTCATCCTCGGTGGAGTCCGTTGATTCAGCGGATCCGCATCCGGTTGCAGCCAGGAAAAGCGCTGTGATGACTGTTGTGTGTACGATGAGGGTTCGCATGGGTCACCGATTTACCTCAAGGGAGTCTAGTAGCTCGTTGGCGTAGTCCTCGTTGAACTCGTCTTCGGCGCCGCCATATCGGATGTGATACATGGGGGATTCCTCGGTTTGGAGGATGATGTCCCACTGGCGGGTCACGTTCTCTTGGGGGTGGTTGGTGTAGTTGCTGCGCATCACCGCTCCACCGACGGCCCCGGGGAACTCCAGCTGATCTTCGATGTCGTGTTCGAAGCCGTCCGGGTCGGCCATCTCCAGCCCCATTTGTAGGCCGAGGAAGCTGTTGAGTGGCGGCTCGGTGTCCTTCAGGATGACTCGAACCTGTTCCGGGGTTGGGTCCTCTGCTCGAAGCTCCTGGGCTTCGTACTTCTCAGCCCATTCGGGTGTGACAAGCCCGTAGTCGACGTCTTCTTCGTCTGTGAAGTTGAATTCTTGCAGGTCCGGGTGATCCGCGAATCTGAGATCGTCGAACTCCACTGTGGTGGAGTCGTCGTGGTTATCCTCTTCGTGTTCTGCGGAGGTGTTTTCTTGCTCTGGACCGGGGGCGGCGTCGGAGGTGCAGCTGGTGGCCAGCGGTAGTGCTGCCATGGCCACGACAGCGAGGGGCTCCACGCATCAGGTCTCGTCTCGTTGACTTGTCCGTTCAGCGTTCGCCGCGATGTCGCACGGCACGACTCCGGCGGCTCACTCGATGCCGTAGTCGTAGGCGGGTCGTTGGGCTCGGCGGCGTCGGCGTCGAATGAGCTGGTAGGCGAGCACGCCACCTATGGTGCCCAGCGCGGTCCACAGGGCGGTGTCTACCAGGTCCCGAACACTGAGGATGCCCGCCCCTTGGGCGGAGACGCCGAGAAGCTGGGTGAGCAGAACGCCGGCGAGTCCGGCTGCGCCGGCCGCGGCGATGATCCAGCGGGGATCCTCCCATTTCGCGGCCATGAGGGCGGCCATGAATCCTCCGAACAGTGGCCCCAGCGCGGTGACGACGGCGACGGTGAGCGTGGTGGTGGTGTCCGGGCCGGGCTGGAGAAGCTGCTCCTCCGGGCTCATCGTGGCGGCGATGATTCCCGCAGCCGCGGCGTACAGCAGCAGGTAGGACAGGAAGGCGAGGACCGCCCCCACGGGAACAGCGACGAACCTCACCGGTTCACCTCAAGCGAGTCCAGCAGCGCGTCCGCGTAGTCCTCGTTGAACTCCTCCTCGGGAGCAACGTAGCGAACGTGGTACATCGGCTCTTCCGTGGTTTGGACGATGATGTCCCACTGGCGGGTCAGATTCTCTTGGGGGTGGTCGGTGTAGTTGCTGCGCATCACCGCTCCTCCCACGGCCCCGGGGAACTCCAGCTCGTCCTCGATGTCGTGTTCGAAGCCGTCCGGGTCGGCCATCTGGAGCCCCATTTCCATACCGAGGAGTGTTCCCATCGCATCTTCGGGGTCCCGCAGCATGATCCTGACCTGTTCGGGATGTGGGTCCTCGGGGGCAAGCTCCTCCGCTTCCCAGCGCTCCACCCACTCCGGGTCCACGAGGCCGAAGTCGACCTTGTCTTCTTCGGGAAACTCGAACTCTGCCAATCCGGGAGGATCCGCGAAGGTGAGCCCGTCGAACTCCAGAGTGCCCGCGGACGTGTCCGCGGCCTCCGTGTCCTCGGTGTCCGACTCCGGCGTGCCCTCGTCAGCTGCCCCTTCCGAGCCGCAGGCCCCCAGCAGCAGGACCGCACCTGCCGCTGCCAGAATCCGGATCGGGTACCCCACTGTCTTCCGTCCTCTCATGGGTTGTCGGTGCGCCCGGCTCAGCATTGGAGCTGCTGCCACTCGGGCTGCTGGTGGCTATGATCCATGACCTGGCCACTTATCAGCTCCCAAGTTTCCTCTCGTGAGTGCCATCCCACACCTAGCTGGGCCTTGCGCGAGCCGAGAAACTGGTCCTGGATCTCTTCCTTCTCAGCCTCGTACAACCACCGGGTCTCGTAGCCGGATTCAGCGAACCGTTCCGCGTACCCCTCGATCCGACTGCTATCGACAAGGGCCGTGGGGTTGGGGATGGCCATGACCCCGCCGTTGAGGATAAAGAGCTCCTCAATGGCCTCGCGGTTCGCGTCGTTGGTCAGGTCCAGGCTCTTGGTCTCCTCCACCCGCACCCAGGTGCCGTCGTCCACATCGCCATGGAGTGGGGCGGACCAGTCAACGATCTCTTCCTCACCGATCTCGATGTCAATTCCGGCACTGGCTTCATATTCGTACATCAGATCCAACTCGAACAGGGTGGGGTTACCGTCATCGTCGAATTGCATCCGCTGACCCAGCATCGCGCCACCGGCGGCGGCGATCTCGGCCTGCATCCCCGCGGGGATAAATCCGGAGTAATCCATCCCGGCTTCGGTGCGGACGTTACCATCCACTTCGAACATCATTTCGTGGGTCCGGTTCCAGTCACCGTCCACAGTGACCGCGTTCTTGAGGGCTAGCTCGAGTTGCGCTTCGGCTCCCGCGGTCCCCTCCAGCTCCTCGTACTCGTCCTCGTCACTGACCGAAGCCCCACCTCCGATTTCACCGCCGAGGTCACCTTCCACGACGATGTCGACGGTTGCCGAGGAGGGGGTGCGTCCGTCCCACTTTTCCGCGACTTCGTCCGGATTGCCCTCGACCCCGGGGGTCTTGTCCTTGATCCACTCCCAGAGTTCATCGCCATAGCGCAGCGCGGTCAGGACCCCCGCCTCCACGGCCTCACCGGCCATACCGGATCCCACCGCGGCGGCGCGCTGGACCCAGCCGTCCCGGCGCAATGAACGCTCCTGCTGAGCACGCTCGTGGGCATTGTCGCCCGTGAACTCATAGTTGAACTGGAGCCCCGCACCAGCATTAAGGAACGCCTCGAAGCTCATGCTGCCATCAACCATGCCCTGGAGCGCGGTGGCGCTCGTCTGATGTTGGGCACCAGCCCCCAGACCGTGGCCCCCGCGTGTGCTGTACATCGCGGTTTCCTCACCTGTGTACGGATTCTCATACAGATCCAGCACATCTCCGGCGGTGTTCTCTCCCCGCACCGGAAACTTCTTGATCGGGACATGAACTCCGAATGCGCCATCCCAGCTGATCCCCGAGACCGGACACAGCAGGTCCAGCTGCCGTTCCGGGTTCTCGGTGAACTCCGGATAGTCCGGATAGTCGTGCGTGCCGGCGGCCTGGCCTTCGCAGCCTTCGGAGCGCAGGGCGTGACACAGGTGGTCCTCAACGTCCTCGTTCGCCCCGCTGTAGAGGGCGCTGAAGGAGATCGCGGCCAGGATGCCCGCGACGAGCACCAGGCCGGCAACGTACTCGACCAGGACGCCGCCACGGTCGGATCGGATGCTCGGGAGCATACGGTGCAGCCTTCGCTGGGGGACACACGAGCGGGTCAATTGTTCCGGATTTGCCGCACTCACGCCAGGGACCATGATCCCGACCTGTCTGGGACCTGTCTGGGACCCGCGATTCTTGCTGGTACGGCGGCCGCACAGCGTGCCCCCAGCGCCGCCCGGAGGCCTGTGCCACCTGTGGACAGCATCGGCATCACGGCTGGACCGAGATGTGCGGGTGGTCGAAATGGTTCTTGGTGGGGTCGCCGCGGTCACTCATAGGGTCCCAATATGGTGCGTTTACGTGCCAGATGCGCTGTTCCCAGATCACGTAACGCACTCCCAGCTCTTGGTGGTTCGCGATCGCGAATTCCGAGATCGCATGGCCAAGAGCCCGGTTCTCCGGCGTAGGCATCTGGCCAACTGGGGCCATCATGAAGTCACAGGCTCGTCCCACATGATGATCGCTGCCGGGGTCGTCGCGCAGGCATCCCACGTCGTAGGGCATGGGAAAGGTGGAAAGGATCGCTTCCAAGGTGCGAAGCATGTTCGGGTGCAATCCCTGAGCGTAGAAGCGTGCCATGTTGACGTTGCCCGCTCCTGCCGCCGCCAGAGGATAGTTGCCGAAGTCGACGTCGGTGAAGTCGTAGTTCGCGTAGTCGATGTTGCCGAATTCGAGCGAGCCAGCCTCCTGCGGCATGTCCGGGCGGTCGTGTTCCATCCAGGACTCGTCGCAGTCCGGGCCGTAGATCCCGCACACCGCGCTGCGGAAGCCGTCGGCGACCTGGTTGGACACCCCGGTCTGGATGAACAGCACCACGATCATCAGTGCGACGACCAGGGTGGCCGCGATCTCGGTGAACGCTGCTCCACGGTCGTCGAACCTGCGGGAGCGGGGACGCACGGGGGGACACTCCTTCGTTACGGGGGACCTGCTACTCGATCGGAACATCCTCGATCGGCTCATATCCGGGAACCTGTACCGTCACGGCGTCCACGTCACCGGGAATGGAGTACAGATTCCAGTAAGAGACGGTTTCGTTAGAACCCACGGGGGAGCGAAACTCTGATGGGCGCTGATCGCCAGAGCAAATACAGCTTCCTTCAGAGTCCATAATAGGATGATAGTCGGTTTCGGTTGATTCATCGACTAGAATTATTCCTCCGAAACCTCGGTCTGAATAGGAGAAAGCGTCTCCCATGAAATCCGCGGTATCAAGCGATCCAGTGGTATTATTTATAACGCTCCATGTTAGGCTGGTAAACCCATTGGATGCAGATCGCTCAAGGGATTTTACTTCCACAAGAGTTCCGTCTGACTGATTCTGATTTCCTTCTCCGGTTTCGAGGCTTTCAGTGCTTCCGTTGTCCGGATCGTCAGCCATCGGGAGAGTGGCGCCTGCGGGGGCGGCTGCCAGGGCGAGAGCCAGGGTGGAGGTTCCGGCCAGGAGGAGTAGTCGGGGCATGGCGGGGGCCTCCTCTAGTGCTCGAAACGGACGGTTACGCGGCGGTTCAGTTCCCGGCCCTCTTCGGTGTCGTTGTCGGCCACCGGGTCGCTGGAGCCGTGGCCCTCGGTGGTGAAGTCGACCTCGCGGTCAACCAGTTCGGCCAGGGCCTGGTGCACCGACTCCGCGCGGTCTTCGGAGAGGGGGTCGTTGATCGCGTCGGTTCCGGTGTTGTCGGTGTGCCCGTCGATCTGAACCTCCTCGCCGGACGCCTCGTCGATCTCGGCCGCCACGCCTTCCAATACGTCCGCGGCCTCCTCGGTGAGTTCGGACTCGTCCACCTCGAAGAGCACATCGGCGGAGAGCATGATGGCCAACTCGTCCCCGCTCTCCTCGCGTGCGCCCTCCGGATCCGCGCTGAAGGCGTGTAGATCCAGGATGCGGGGTTCGCCCAGCTCGCCGTCCGGGGGCTCGGCGCCGCTGTCCTCGGTGAGGGGGATGTCCAGGAACGGTGGGGTGATCGGGGTGGTCACCGTCATCTCGGTGACGTCCTCGGGCGGGGCAGGGTATTGGACCCAGCCTTCGATCCGATCGCCCGGGTCCATGCTCTGTTCGCCGTCCCAGCTGCTGCACACGCAGCTACCGTCCGCGGCCTCGGTCCAGGGCAGGTGCTTCTTCCCGTTATCCCCATCCAGGAGCGTCACCTGGCTCGCGGTGGTCGGTTCTTGCTGCGACAGTCCCTGAAAGAAACGAGCTACGCTTTCGCCGTCGTTGGTTACCGCGAACTCCAACCGGACCGTGTCCGCGTCCACCCGCTCCAGCGCGTGGATCTCCAGGCGCAGGTCGGCCCCGTGTTCGGTGGAGGTGGTGCTGGAGACGGCCAGGGCTTCGCCGGGCGGGTCTCCGTCGCCGTTGGCACTGTCCGGGCTCTCCTCGGGCGGCACCGCCGCCTCGCCGGAATCCTGGCCCTGGCGCTCCGCGGAATTGTCGGTGACGCAGCCGGCGAGCAGCAGAACGACCCCGGCGAGCGAAATGATCATTGCGCCGGGGCTCCGGGTGTGCTGGTCAGTTCGGATAGGCACCGATCCGTATCCCGGGGTCATATCGGCAATGGGGGCAGGACAATCCCGGACAGAATAGCCGAACCCAATTCTCGGGAACAGGGGAGGGGCGGACGACGGGGATCAAACCGGGGCCGACTCGGGAGCCTACAGCTCGTCCGGGTCCAGCTCGTGGTACAGGTAGTCGCCCTCCTCGTCCACCAGGTGGATCTCGATCAGCTCCTGCGCGGTGGCGTAGTCCGTGACCGGAGTGCCGTCACAGACCATGGGCTGGTTCGGATCCAGGTTGAGTTCGCAGTCCGGCATCTCCACCGTGGCGATCGCGGCGGCCTCGCTGGCGACGTTGCCTTCCGCGGTGCCCTCCTCGTCCTCACACAGCCAGTCGGACCATTCCTCCCAGGAGCCGTCCTCGTCCAGCTCGCGTTGGCACTGTGCGCTGCGCACCTCCACCCGCACCGTGTCTCCGGTGAAGCCGTTGTCGTCGTCGCTGGCCCGGAACTGGAGCAGTTCGGCATCGTTGAGCGCGGCATAGGTCCTGGCGCGGTTCCGGGCGGGCTCCAGCTGGAAGGAGTCCCCGGGCGGGAATCCGCCGGCGATCGAACGGGCAGCGCGGTCCCGGTAGTCGGCCGCCCCGGCCAGCGCCGCGGCGTCAGCGGCCCGCTGCGCCTGGGTTTGACTCTCCTGCGCATCCCCGAGCCGGATCAACAGCACCGTCACCGCGAGCAGGGACAAGGCCATGAGTGCGAGGAGGAGCAGGCTGGCCTGCCCCTCCTCCGCACCTCTCCGGAGTGCTCGACGCATTCTCCAGAGAGCACCCAGACGACGAAAGATCACGGACCCGGCTCCGCGCCGCCATCTCCGCTGAGAATCGCGTCGATCATATTGCTGACTGCCGCCTGAATATCGTTGTGCAGGTTCAGCCCGAAGATCGCTACCGCGATCAGGAACACGAACACCACGACGGCGACGTATTCGATCATGCTGGCGCCCTGGTCGCTGTTCCGGCGCCGCGCCCGTTCCGCGAACGCCGACCGGGCGCGGTGTCCCATCTCTTGGCACCAGACTGCGGTGTGCTGGGGGAATCGCATGTGTGCTCCATATGTCGCGGCTGTGCCCTGACCAGTATCTACCGTAGAAATCCCCCACGATCCCGGAAAGAGTCCCGAGGCCCATATTTCTCCGGGACCGAATGGGACCTCGGCTGGGTCCGCAGGGGCTGGGCACCACGGGACAGGGTAGCGAGCTCCAGGGTCGGTGGGCCTCTGCGGGTCCCGGGCAGGAGTGGGGGCGGCATGTGGCCGGAATGGCCGGGCCGGCTCGGATCCGGAGCCGGCCCGGGTGTGGATTGTCGATTCAGTGTGAGTCTCGGGGACGCGGCGCGGTGATCTCGGTGTGCGGCCGGGAGGCGGCGGTGCGTGCCTCCGGTTCCCGGAGTAGGCGGATGGTGCGTTCGGCCGCGGCCATGATCCGGCGCAGCACGTCCACATGGTCCGGTACCTCGGTGGGGGTGGCGGTGAACCGCAGCTCGTAGCCGTCCACCCACAGCGATACGGTGCGGCCGTCCGCGTCCACCTCTACGTGGGTGTCCAGGGGGTCACGTGTCATGGGTGGGGCCTCCCTCCGGGTGTGCCAGCCACAGGGAGCCGTTCTCGGCCAGGTCCCGGGCCAGTGCCCGCCGCACGTCGCCCGGGGTCATCCGCCCCAGGATCCGGGAGAGCGTGACGAGGTGTGGGGCGCGGGCAATCACCGGCTCGTGTCCGATGGTCAGGCGGGCGTTCCACAGGGGGCCGTCGCGGCGCACGGTGACCACACGTCCGTGCACGCGGGCACGGTAACCGTCTGGAGCGGGGGTCAGTGGGGTCCG
Source organism: Lipingzhangella rawalii (assembly GCF_031628175.1). Lineage (NCBI taxonomy): Bacteria > Bacillati > Actinomycetota > Actinomycetes > Streptosporangiales > Nocardiopsidaceae > Lipingzhangella > Lipingzhangella rawalii. Next base: position 120,139 of record NZ_JAVLVT010000005.1, read on the forward strand.
GGTCATCACGCCACCTCCGCGCGCAGTGCGGCCAGGGCTTCCTCGTGCGCGGTATTGGCCCGCTCGCGGTGGTACTCCCACACCCGCAGGTAGGGCCGAACCCGGGCACTCCGGGATCTGGATACGGTTGGCATGTCATCAGCTCCAATCCAGCTGGTGGCCATGTCCCGGGGCTGTGGTCACAGCCGCCGGGACTCTTATACAGAAATACTACTAGCTCTTTTGTCCTATGCATAGCTTTACATTCGTAAGTTATGGTTGCCGTGGCTCTACGTTGGTGACGTGAGCAATGAAGACAAGGTTCCGGAGTTCGATCCCAAGGGGCCAGAGCTGCTCTATGCGGCCCTCGCCGATCACATCGCGGCACGTATCGCCGTTGGGGAGCTCCAGCCGAACATGCGGCTGGCACCGGAGCGCGAACTGGCTGAGGAATACGGGGTCGCGTACCTGACCGTGCGTCGGGCGATGAAGGAACTGCGGGAACGCGGGCTGATTGTCACTGTTCATGGCAAAGGGACATTCATCGCCGAGCAGCCACCGGGAGACGGCGGCCCGTAGCCGGTACCGGTTGGTGGATCCCGCAATCCGGCTCTGCGTCCCGGTTCCAGGCTGGAGATATCTTGGTGCGCCTCGTTGGTGCGCCAGGAGGGGCAGGTTATGGCCATTGACATCGATGGCCCCGAGCCGCTGTACGAACAGATCGCCGGGGTGATCGCAGCGCGGATCGATGACGGCAGCTATCAGCCGCGCCGGCGGATTCCCGCGGAGGCCGCGCTCTGCGAGGAGTTCGAGGTTTCCCGTCCGACGGTTCGTTCAGCGATCCAGCTGCTGAACCAACGTGGGCTCACCCGCACGGTCCACGGCAAGGGCACCTACGTGGCCGGAGACGTGAACGGGTTGCGGGCGTGACGGTTCGTCTGGGCTTCCTACCTTCAGCTGGCAGAGATCCCTCGTGCGGGTACTGAGTCCGGAGAGATCCCGGCTGGACGTCGGGTTCCGTCGCAGAGTGAGTTGGAGCAAGAGTTCGACCTTGGACGGAACACGACCAAGAAGGCGTTGGATGTCCTGAAGAAGGAAGGTCTCCTGGTGACGGCCCCTGGTCGTGGCTTGTTCGTTTCCGATTCGAGGGACTGCCCCACGCAATAGGGCCAGCCTCTGCGAGCCCCCTCCCAGCCGGGATTGGTTCACCGGGGCCGTGTGTGTCTACGGGTGGAGATTCGGAGAGCTGGGCTCGGAGCCGTCGTCCAACGCCCGCTGCCAGGCCGCGATCGCGGCGGAGCGGCGGCGCACACCGAGCTTGCTGTAGATGCGGGTGGTGTGGTTCTTCACGGTCTTCTCCGCGACCACCAACACCTGGGCGATTTCGGCGTTGCTCAACCCCTGGACCAGGTAACCCAACACTTCCACCTCCCGTTCGGTGAGCTGGAACCGTTCCGCCGCATCGGCACGCCCGACCCGGGGCGCGGACCGCACCTGGTCCATGAGCGCACGCACCGCCGCGGGCGACATCGGGCTCTCCGCGCCGGAGGCGGTCTTGCGTACCGCGTCGATCAGCTCCGCCACGCTGAACGCGCCGTGCACCAGGTAGCCGTAGGCGCCGCCGCGTACCGCCGACTGCACCACCTCCGGGTCCTCGGTCTGGGTCAGCATGACCACCCGGGTGAGTTCGCTCAGCCGCTGGAGCGCCCGCACCCCGTCCATTCGCGGCATCCGCACATCCACGAGCGCCACGTCCGGGACGGTGTGCTCGGCCAGGGTGATCGCCTCCTGGCCGTCGCCGGCCTGGGCCACGACCCGGATCGGGCCGTTTCCTTCCAGGAGGGAAACCAGACCCGCGCGGACCACAGGGTTGTCGTCAGCGATCAGCAGCCGGATGGGGTCCGGGGTCGGCTGGCTCGCCGGGTGGGGAGTCGGGGTCGACATGCTCTGGCTCCAGTCTCGGGGGAGTCCGGTCGGGCAGGACCAGGGAGAGGGTACTGCCCGCACCCGGTGCGGAACGGATCCGCAGTCGCCCGCCCGCCGCAGCGGCGCGTTCCCGCATTCCGCGCAGGCCATAGTGTCCCGGAGGGACGTCCTGCGGGTCGAAGCCGTGGCCGTCATCGGCCACGGTCAGTACCACGCCTGCGGCCGGGACATTCGAGGCGTCCCCGTCCGCGGCTTGCGGAGCCGGCGCCGGCACTGCCAACGCCACAGTGACGGTGTGTGCCTGCGCGTGCCGCTCCACATTACTCAGGGCTTCATCGAGGATCGCCAGGACCTCGTCCTGGACCCCAGGGGGGAACGGAACCGGGGACTCGGGCATCCGAAGGCGAACGGGCAGGCCGGCGCCCTCCGCCCAGGCGGTGACATGTTCGGACACGGCGGCCGCCAGGTCACCGGCTGCGGCGGCGCGCGCGTCCGCCGCAGCCATGCCCAACTCGTCCCCCGGAGCGTCCTGCGGCCTGGTGTGCTCCGCGCCGACGGGGGCCGTCGTGCCGCGGCGCAGGGTCGCGATGAGGTCGCGGGCCTGCGCCGCCGCGGTGTCCGCCGCTTCGGCGAGTTGGTGGGCGATCTCGGTGGCCCGCGCCGGGTCCCGCTCGGTCCAGGCCGGCAGTGCACGGGCCGACATCGCGATTCCACGCAGGGTCTTGCTTACCGAGTCGTGCAGGTCCCGCGCCAGCCGGGCTCGCTCCTCGGCCGAGGCCGCCGCCCGCTCCGCCGCGTGGCGCGCCTCCTGCTCCGCAGCCAGCTGGGTGACCACGGTACGTGCCTGCCCCGCAATATAGCCCGCCACGGGATACAGCAGTGGGTGGATCAGCAGCATCTGGACGTCAAGCCGCCCGGTGGCCGCCGGATCGACCAGCGCCCCGAGGTAGGCCAGTATTTGCAGCCCTGCCACCAGAAACGTTCCCACAGTGCCGAACAGCAGCCCAGCGACCGCCGTGGTCAGGACCGTCGCCACGAAGAACGCCCCGCTGGGGCCGGCGATCACCAACACGCTCGTGGCGCAGAATACGTCCGCGGTGATCAGCACGGGATGTTTGCGCAGCCGCGGTACGAACCGCTCCCAGCGCCAGGCCACCAGTGCCGTGAGCGCCGCGTAGCCGAGGATCGCAACGACCAGCCACGTGTCCACCGCAGCCGCGGGCAGCAGCGGCAGCGTGAGTAGAACCAGCACCACCCGTAGCTGAAGCAGCAGCCGGGCGAGGGTGGCCAGACGCGCGTACTCGGGCCGGGCTGGGCCGGCGTGTCCCCCCGTGCGCGGCATGGTGGTGTCAGCCTCCGGCGATGATGCCGAAATCGATCTCGGATCCAATGAGCAGTGCACCGCCCAGCAGCAGGAACAGGGCCGGCAGCATCGTGGCGGCCGTGACCGCGGTGACCCGCGGGTTCACGCGCTGGGCCTTGCGCCGTACGTACTGGTAGTCCTGCCGGCGGATGTCGGTGCTGATCTCCATCAGGGAGGTGCTCAGGGGCGCCCCCAGCTCTTCGGACTGCTGGATCGCCGTGACGAACTTACTCAGGGCCTCGTTGTTGTTGCGGTGTCGCAGCGCGTCGAAGGCCTCCCGGCGGCCCGTGCCCAGCTCCATCTGCCGCAGCGCGATCTGGAACTCATCGGACAATACCCCGGGCATCGACTCGGTGGTGCGCTCCAGCGCGGCCCGAAACGACAGCCCCGCGCTCACCGTCACAGCGAGGACATCCAGAAAATCCGGCAGCTGCGACTGGATCTTGTCCTGACGTTCGCGGATACGCAACTGGATATTGGCGTCGGTCAGCCCCGCGAACAGCAGCGCCAGCAGCGCCAGCATCCCCTGGTCGTTCAGCAGGAGCACCAGCGCCAGCGTGCCCCAGACGAGCACCTCACCGACTTTACGGCGGATGTACTGTTCGGCGTTGAGCCCATCCGGGCGGCCCGCGGCCGCCAGCCGGTTGTCGATACCCTGGCGCTGCCGCTCGTTGACGCGACGCAGCACCGGACCGCCGAGCACAGTCCCGATGGCCTCGGTGATGCGGTGTAGCACAAAGACGTGCTCGTCCTTACCGACCGGGCTGCGGCGCCGCGGCAGCAGCCGTAGCTGTAGGTCGCTGGATTCGGTAACCAGGTAGAGCCCGCGCGCCGCCAGCAGCACCACCAACGCGCCGCACACCGCCAGCAGGGGGAGGGCGACCTCCGGCATGTGGCTTCCTCCCTAGAAGTCGAATTTGGTGATCCGCCGGATCACCAGCAGACCCACGACGTACAGCGAGATCACGAGGCCGAGCACAACCTGGCCCGCCAGGGTGGTACTCATGTTCTCCAGTGCTTGGGGCTGCATCCAATTGATCAGGAACAGCACCCCCACCCCGGTCGCCACCAAGAACCAGGAGGTGGCCGTGCTCTCGGTGAGGATGGTCTGCACCTCGCGGCGCGTCTCGTTGCGTTCCTCCAACGTCCCGGACAGGCCCCGCAGTGCCGTCACCAGGGAGCCTCCGGAACGGGAGGCCACCAGCAGGGTCCCGGTCAGCACCCCCAACTCCCGAGAGGGCATGCGATTGCGCAGCTCGGCCAGAGCCTCGTCCAGGGGCTGGCCCAGCTTCATCGACTGGGCCATGCGCTGGAGCTCCTCACTGGCCGGGGCGGCCATCTCCTCCGCAGCCATGTCGATGGCCGTGGGCAGAGCCAGCCCGGCCGAGGTGGCGTTACTCAGAACCCGGGTGAGTTCGGGCAGCTGGCGAGTGAACTCCTCCCGACGGCGCCGTTCCCGATGCTGGAGGTAGACGAAGAACAGCATCCCGACCCCCACCGCGGCCACGGTGCCGAACAAGGGGGCCAGCACAAACCACAACAGCACCACCGCGGAAATCGCGCTGGCCACCAGGCTCACGACGAAGGTGGAGACCCGCACCGAGACGCCCGAGCGGGCCAGCCGCCGGCCCAGGCTTCGGCCCAGCTCCGTGCGCCGCAGCACGGTGTCCAGCCGCGCCATGGGGGAATTCGCGCGAACCTCGGCCTGGGACAGAGCACTGCGTGCCGCCAGCATGCGGCGCTGCTGCCGCACCGCCAGCAGGTCCCACAGGGCCCAGACCAGCAACCCCAGCACCGCCAGGGAGCCGACCAGCGCCAGAACTTGCAGTAGCACCGGGTTCACGGCAGCGCCACCTCCCGGATCTGGGCGAGACCTTCCTCGGCGCCGCCGCTGAAGGCCTGCGGAATCGTCTCGCCGCGTTGCTTGAGCCGCAGCGCCACCGGCTCCGGAAGGGGGTAGTGCGCGAACTCGCCGGTGGACTCCCCGGCGTGCTGCACCGCATCCTGCACGAACTCCATGATGCGTTGCAGTTTGAACGCCTCGTCCCGGCGGGACGCCACCACCGAGATCTCGCTGATGCGGCGCTGCCCGTCCGGCCAGCGCGCGATGTGCGCGATCACGTCCACCGCGTTGTTGATCTGGTCGCGGATCGCCTCGAACGGCATCCGCGCCTCGGTGATCGAGGCCAGGGTCTGAAGCCGGTAGATCGCGTCGTCGGCGGAGTTGGCGTGCACGGTCACCAGGGACCCGTCGTGCCCCGTGTTCATGGCCTGCAACATGTCCAGGGTCTCCTCGCCCCGGACCTCCCCGACGATGATCCGGTCCGGGCGCATCCGCAGCGCGTTGCGTACCAGGTCCCGGATCGTGATCGTTCCCTTGCCCTCGAAGTTCGGTGGCCGCGACTCCAATCTGATCACGTGTGACTGTTGCAGCTGGAGCTCTGCGGAGTCCTCGATGGTGACGATCCGGTCGCTGGGCGGCAGGAACCCGGACAGGGCGTTGAGGAACGTGGTCTTCCCGGTGCCCGTGCCCCCGGAGATCACCACGTTGAGGCGGGAGCGCACCATCGAGGCCAGCAGCACCCCAGTGGAGGTATCCAGGGTGGACATCTCCACCAGCTCCTCCATGCGGTACGGCTGCGGGAACCGCCGGATCGTCAGCACGGGGCCGTCCAAGGCCAACGGCGGAATGATCACGTTGACCCGTTCCCCGCTCGGCAGGCGTGCATCCACCATCGGGCTGGACTCGTCCACCCGCCGGTTTACCTGGGACACAATCCGGTCGATCGTCTGGTACAGCTGGTCCTCACTGGCGAACCGCGCATCGATACGGGAGACCTTGCCGCCCCGTTCGATGTAGATGTCGTTGGGGCCGTTGACCATCACCTCGGTGATGCTCTCGTCGGCCAGCAGCGGCTCCAGAACACCCAGCCCGAGGGCCTCGTCCACCACCTGGCGCACCAGGTTGCCGCGTTCCCGGTCCGACAGGATCGGACCCTCGCGGCTGAGAATGTGCCCGAGCACCTTCTCCATGCGGATGCGACGCTGGTCCAGGCTCAACGCCGCCAGATCGTCCAGGTTCATCTCGTCGAGCAGTCGGCGCCGCCAGTGCCCGACACTGCCCCGGTCGGCATGCCGATCGAGGCTCTGGTCCTCGTGGAGGCGGTCCTTCAGTCCCATGGGGTTGCGTCCAGTTCTCGTCCGGTGCCGGGGGCAGGTGCGCGGGCCGGGGTCACGGCCCCGGCATGTCCACCGTCCGCTGGAGGGTGATCCCCAGCTCGGTTACCGAAAAGGTGAAGGGCATCTGGGTGGTGATCTGTGCGGTGTGCCCGTCGTAGTCGTTTTCCACCACCGAGAACGAGTCCACGTCGATCCAGCCCGGCAGCGTCTCGCGTGCTGTGGACTCCGCCGTGGTCGGGTCGGAACTCGCGGCCAGGCGTGCGGCGGACCGGGCCGCGTTGTCCATGCGCTGGATCGCGATGAAGGCCAGGAACACCTCGATCGCCAACACTACGCACAGCATCACGAAGGGAAAAAACACGGCGAACTCCAGCAGCGGGCCGCCGCGGTCGCGGCGCGACCGGGAACGGCGTCGTTCCCGCCGGTGTTGCCGGTAGGCCTCCCGCCACGCCATCGCGCTGTCCACCTCTCACTCGGGTGCTCCACTCGGGGCGATGTATCCCTCGTTGCCCACGGTCCAGGTGTCGTCCACTCCGGGGATGAGTACCGGCACGTCGACCGTGACGCGCACACCCGCCGCCTCGCCGCTGTCGAGGACGGTCACCTCGACGTCTTCCCCGAACGAACCGTGGATCCGTTTACCGACCTCTTCTTCGATCCGTTCCGTATTGCCCGGGGTGACGGCGGCCTGACGGGCACCCTCCGAGGCGCCATGGCTCGTGTAGAGCCACGCCAGCCCCAGGATCATGACCTGGAGCACGACCACCAGCGCCAGCAGCAGCATCGGCACCGCCGCGGTGAATTCCACCAACACCCCGCCCCGGTCCCGCCGGCCGCGGGCCCCACCGAACAGCCCGGTCAAGCCCCCGGAACGGCGCTGGTCACCGTTCGGGGCCGCTGCCGGCTGGGGTGCGGCGGCCGTAGTCCGCACCAGCCCCAGTTCGCTGGCGACCTGTCCGTAGGCACGACGGAGCTGATCGTCACTCACCCGGGACGGGTCACCGGTGTTGGTGGCTTCCTCCAGCGCCCAGTAGCGGGCCGGGATCGCCGTCTCCAACACCTGACAGTTCAACAGCTTGCGGGTGAAGTCCGGTTGAATCTCGCTCCTGCGGTTGTGCCGCACCAACACGGCGTGACAGTCGCGCTTCTGCCGGATCTGGAGGCGCTCCCACATCGACAGCAGCCGCTGGGCCCCACGCAACGCCGCCAAGTCCGGGGTGAGGGCAACCACGGTGGAGTCCGCCAACTCCACCGCGATCGCAGTGGCCTCGGTCATCGTGGCGCTACAGTCCACGATCACCAGCTCGTAGCGTGAACGCAGCGCCCCCAGGATCTGACGCGTGGACCGGGCCGTGACGTCCTCGCTGCGTTCCCCGTGTGCCGGGGCCAGCAACACATGCAGCCCGGTGGGATGCACGTACAACGTGTCCGCGAGCATCGCCGCACTGATGTCGTCGCCGGCTTCGGCAAGATCGATGATGCCGCGCCGATGCGACTGGTCCAGATAGCTCGGCAGGTCCCCGCTGGGCAGGTCGAGGTCGACCAGGCACACGGTGCGGCCGGACTGGGCGGCAGCCAGTGCGGTGTGCAGGGCCACCGTGGTCGTACCCACCCCACCTTTGGCGCCGCTGACAGTGACGATGGACCCCCGAGGTCCGCTGGCCGGCGTGTCCCGCGAAGCCGCCTCCAAGTGCCGACGCAGAGTCCGGGACCACTCCGCGGCGGCGCTGAGCCGGGTATTCAGCTCGTCGAGTGGCGCGTCCGAGGCGAGCACCCCGCGCACCCCCGCCTCCATGGCGTTACTGAACAGCTCCGGGGTGGTCTCGTCCACCAGCAGGATGATCGCCAGCTGGGGCTGGTTGCGGGACAGGTCCCGAATCAGGTCGAGTACCGGCAACGGTCCCAGCTCGTGGTGGATCACCACCACGTCGGCGTCGGCGAGCTCGATCACCATGTCCGTCAGCTCTCGGGAGGAGCGCTGCACGCTGACCACGTCCCAGTCGGACAGCTCCTGGAACCGCGCCACCAGCGAGTTCTCGATCTCGTCGGAGGGGACCGCGAGCAGGACCCGGTAGTTCACTCGTTGTCTCCGTTCTCCTCGGCATCCCCGTCCGCGTCGCCCTCGGCGCCCGCGTCGTCCTCCTCGGCGAGGTCCGGCCCGTCCTCGCCGTAGGGGTCGTGAATCGGGTTGTCGGCGTCCTCGAAGAACTCCTCGATGTCGGTGTCCGAGCAGAACTCCATCTCGGCAGGCTCCGAACCGCCACCCTCCGGACTGATCAGGCCGAGCCGCAGCTTGGTGGAGAACGCCTCGGCATGGGTCAGATGCAGGGTCTGTTCCGGGCTGAGGCGGAAGGTCACCGGAACCACGCCGCTCTGCGCGCCCGTGGTCTCGTCGGTCTCAGTGGTGATCTCGCCGATGTCCAATACCTGGACCTGGGTCAGCACCCGCATCGCACAGGCGGGGCTGTCCGGGCTGGCCGCATAGGTGGCGTAGACGTCCACGAGGGAGCCGCGATTGATTTTTCCGGCCACGCCCGTCTCCGCGTCAACCATGATCGCGATTTCCCGCTCCCCCTCACTCAGCGCGGGAGCGCCCTGGAGCATGTTCTCCTGGAGCATCGTCCCGGCCTCGATGTCGACGGCGGCGACGAGCTGTTCGCCAGCCCCCACCTCAACATCCGTGGGGTCCCGGAGGAAACTGTCCTCGAAGAAGTCAGCGGGAACCTCGGTGGTCTCCAGCAGGTCCGGGGTGACGGGCTGGTGGGCGGGGATGTCCTCGGCCACCAGCACCGCGGTCTGGTACTCGCCCAGCCGCTGGTGCAGGGAGTTGGTGTAGCCCCACACGGCCACGAACACCGCGATGGCGCCGATCCCGGCGGTGATCAGCAGCAGGATGCCGCGTCGCTGTCGGGGGTTCATGCGTCTCCGTTTCTCGGCAGGGAGGGATCAGGAGCACCGGTGGAGGGATCCAGAGGTTGAGAGCGGATCCGGCCACCAGGCGCGATGCTGGGTTCCGGCGGGGTCTGTGCCGGAGGTGGCGACGCCGGTGGCGCCGCGTGCGACTCCGGGGGCGGGGTGGCGGGTGGCTGTGCGCCCGATTCCGCCGCGGTGGGGGGCTCCGGCAGTGGAACCCGGCGCGTACTGGGGTCGGCGGGAGGACGGATCGGCGTCGCAGAGAGCCGGTTCACGGCACCACAGAACGGGCAGGACTGCGCCGCCACCGGTTCATGGCACCAGGCGCAGGCCACGGCCCGGATGTTGTTGATCGCCCCAGTCAGCGCCTGCGGGTGGGCACTGATCGCCACGAACTCCACGTACTGCGCGGCTCCCCAGTACTCCTGGGCCAGAGGCTGCGGGCCCAGCGGGCGGGATCCGACCTGCCCCAGAGTGGGCTGGATCCGCGCCTGGAAGGTGGCGATGTCGCCACTGTTGGGGGCCGCCACCAAGAGCTGGACCGGGTCCACGGGACGGGCCGGGATCGGGATCGCCGTGCTGTCCCGGCGTACCTCGGACAGTTCCTGGCCGGGAGCGCACACCGCCAGGAACTGGGAGCGGGGCGAGTAGGACCGCATGTGTTGACGCAGCGACACCGGGAAGTCGGACAGGTTGCTGACCTTGCGCAGCCACGCCCCGGTGAGCATGTGGCCGGGAAGTTCATGGGGGAGGGCGGCCACGATCCCGGGCGGCAGGTAGGGCGCCAGGTAGGTCAACTGGTCCGCGATCAGGGACAGCGCCAAGGGCGGCTGGTCGAGGCTGACCCCGGCGACGACGTCGCTCGGGCTGTCCAGTGCGCCCCGGACGAACCGGAGCGCACTGCGGGCGGTCTCCGCCCGCCACGCCGGATAGAGCGCCACAACCTTACGCCCGGCCCCGACCTCCTCACGAACCAGTTCCAGAAGTGGGCCGTACCGGTGGAGCGGACTGTCGCCAGTCAGGGGGAACCGCAGTGCCTTGGCCGAACCGACATGGTCGGTGCTGGGTATGTTCGCGAGAAGTACGACCGTACTTTCGAAACCGGGGTTTGTCTGGGCCACGTTGCGATCTCCCTTGGCTCTGGGCGGGGAAAGTCCGAGGCGCCGGGGAGCGGGGGACGGGGTTTAGGCGAGTCTGAGCCCAATGTAGGGGTTCAGCGCAGTATCGTAGCTAACACGGTCTGTGGGCTCTAGCCCCGGGGCACCGCTGGTGGCGGTGATCGGAATGTCGTGCTGCGTGGAGTTGGTGCGGTGCGTGGGCCTGCCACGGTGCAGAGGACGGGTGCGGTGGGCTACTGCGGCGCGTGGGCCTGCCGCGGCGCGGTGGGCGCCGCAGGCTGGGCGCAACAGACGGGGGGTGTCCATTAGGGCAACCATACCCGGGTCTGTCGTCGTCCACGCCGTATCGCACGCATCCACACAATTGCCCCTCCTTTCACCCCCATCGGCCTTTCCTTCCCCCCATCGACATCACCTGGCCTCCATCAGCTGGGGGTCCACCCCGAGACGCCAGAGCCGCCGCAACTCGCCCCGAGGCGATGCCCCGGCACAGTCGCCATCCGGACACAGTCACCAGCACTGCTCCAGCCTGGACCGCCCGGTCTCATTCGTCAGTGCGTACGGGCCAACGGGAGCCGTCGTGGATATGCGTGGCCGGCTCCGAAAACGCGAATGGGCCTGGTCATCGAGGTGATGACCAGGCCCATTCGTACCTATCAACTGGGGTGAGCGAGGGGACTTGAACCCCCGACTCCCAGGACCACAACCTGGTGCTCTGCCGACTGAGCTACGCCCACCATGACAGCCTCGCCGCTGCCCCGGAGTCCGGGTCAGCGCGCTGCCTGTTCAAGTGTAGCGCGTTCAGGAAGTGCTCGAGTCCACGGTGGACCCCTGGTGCCCGGTGGCCCCGCTGGTGTCGGTCGGTCCCGACTCCGCTGTGTGCGACGCGGAGTCACCCGCGGAGTCACCCGTAGTCTGCTCGGAGGCCGCGCCGACGATGTCCGCGGCGACGGCGCGAGCCGTGGCCGAATCCGGCCCCGGCTGCGGAACGAATGCCGTCGCGCGGTAGTACCGCAGTTCCTGCACGCTCTCGGTCACGTCCGCCAGGGCGCGGTGTCCGCCCTGCTTGGCCGGGCTGGCGTAGTAGATTCGCGGGTACCAGCGCCGCAGCAGCTCCTTGACACTCGACACGTCCACCATGCGGTAGTGCAGGTGTTCGTTGAGCAGCGGCATGTCCCGGGCCAGGAAGGCGCGGTCCGTGGCGATGGAGTTGCCGCACAGTGGAGCCTTCTTGGACTCGGGAATGTAGCGGCGGATGTGGGCCAGCACCTGCTCCTCGGCCTCGGCGAGGGTGGAGCCGCCGTCCAGGGCATCCAACAGTCCCGAGGTGGTGTGCATCTCCCGGACGAAGTCACCCATCTGGTCGAGTGCGGCCTGCGGCGGCTTGATGACGATGTCTATGCCCTCGTCCAGTTGGTTCAGCTCGCCGTCCGTGATCAGGCAGGCAACCTCGATCAGCGCGTCGGCCTCCAGATCGAGGCCCGTCATCTCGCAGTCGATCCACACCAGGCTGTCAGTCATAAGGGCCAGCTTAGGGCGTGTGCGCAACCCGGTCGCCAGGCAGGAACGCGGAGGGGGTGCAGGTCCGCCGAGGTCGCGCCACGGTCGGTACCGTATCAACCGGCGCCCCGCAGGGCTGGAGTTGAGGCGGTTCTGGCGACTGGGACCTGTTCCTTGGACCTAGGAGCGAGGTTGGGCCTGGCGACGTCTACCCCGCCCCCGCCCCCCGAGCTCGCCCCCGCGCTCGCTGGCCGTCGTGCGGGGGAGCGCCCCCCGAGCAGCGGGATGCGTTCCTCGGCCACCGCAACCCCCACCGCTGGCCGTCGTGCCAGGAAACGCGCCCCGGGTAGCGGGATGTGTTCCTCGGTCACCGCAACCCCCACCGCTGGCCGTCGTGCGGGGGAGCGCCCCCAGGGCGCGACGCCGCCGGCGGCCGACACGGCGCGTGCGGGCAACCAACCACCGTCACCCCAACACCCGGACCGGGGTTTCCGACACGGATCTCTGGCCTGGCCCGCCGATGGCAGGCGTCCGGCATCGGGGCTGCCACGGTGCCTGTGGGTGAATCATCGCCGCACCCCGGTGAACGGTGTGGCCTGTGGGGTGGGGGAGGGCACGGCGTCCCCGGTGTGGATATGCCCCGGGCGGCACGAGGAAGCCTCAGGCCACACGCTCCCCAGGGAGAGATTGTGGTCGCGGTTATCGTCGATCCGCGCGCGCCGTGTTGGCCGCCGGCGGCGTCGCGCCCTGGGGGCGCTCCCCCGCACGACGGCCAACGGGATCGGGGCGCGGTGGCCGTGGGGGTGCCCCCCGTGGCGGGGCGGCGTCGTCCCCCGCACGACGGCCAGCGGGGTGTGGGGTGCGGTGGCCACGGAGGTGTCCCCGTGATGGGGCGGCGTGGTCCTCCGCACGATGGCCAGCGGGGTGTGGGGTGCGGTGGCCACGGAGGTGTCCCCGTGATGGGGCGGCGTGGTCCTCCGCACGACGGCCAACGGGATCGGGGCGCGGTGGCCGCGGAGGTGTCCCCGTGGCGGGGCGGCGTGGTCCTCCGCACAATGGCCAGCGGGGTGTGGGGTGCGGTGGCCGTGGGGGTGCCCCCCGTGGCGGGGCGGCGTGGTCCTCCGCACGACGGCCAACGGGGTGTGGGGTGCGGTGGCCGTGGGGGTGCCCCCCGTGGCGGGGCGGCGTGGTCCTCCGCACGACGGCCAACGGGATCGGGGCGCGGTGGCCGCGGGGGTGCCCCCCGTGGCGGGGCGGCGTGGTCCTCCGCACGACGGCCAACGGGGTGTGGGGTGCGGTGGCCGTGGGGGTGCCCCCCGTGGCGGGGCGGCGTGGTCCTCCGCACGACGGCCAACGGGGTGTGGGGTGCGGTGGCCGCGGAGGTGTCCCCGTGGCGGGGCGGCGTGGTCCTCCGCACGACGGCCAACGGGATCGGGGCGCGGTGGCCGCGGAGGTGTCCCCGTGATGGGGCGGCGTGGTCCTCCGCACGACGGCCAACGGGGTGGGTGGGGCGTGGTGGCCCGTGGTGTGGGGGAGGGCGCGGCGTCCCTGCCGTGGGGATGCACCCGGGCGGTACGAGGAAGCCGCAGGCCACCCCGTGCCTGAGGGGATTGTGGTGGCGGTGGTTGGTTGACCGTGCGCGTCGTGGTGGCCGCCGGCGGCGTCGCGCCCTGGGGGCGCTCCCCCGCACGACGGCCAACGGGGGTGGGGGCGCGGTGGCCGTGGAGGTGCCCCCGTGATGGGGGAAGCCCCACCTACGCGGGGTACCCCATGCACAGGCCGCAACCCATCACGGGGCGCGGCCCGTGGAGGGCCGCGCCCCGACGCGAACCACAGGGGCCGCATCGGGCCGCGGCTTCCACTCCCGATCCTGCGCTAGCAGTTCACGGCGAAGACGAAACACATCGCGTCCGCCGTGCCACTGATCTCCAGGTAGGCGAAGACCCCGACCACGATCAGGGTGAGGACCAGCAGGATCAGGCAGCCCCACAGGCCACAGCCGCTCTTCTTCTTCGGTTCCTCCGGGTAGGGCATTCCTCCTGGCGGTGGGCCACCCATCGCTCCCGGGGGCGGCTGCACACCCGGAGGGTAGTGTCCCGGCTGGTGCGGCGGCTGCCCCTGCGGGAAGTTCGGGTCGTGCGGGGCGCCGTGACCGGGCGGGTAGCCCTCCGGTCCTGGCGGGCCGGCCATCCCCGGATGGCCAGGCTGGCCTTCCAGACCACCGGGGGGTCCATAGCCGGGCGGGGGACCGCCCGGCGGAGCGTACCCCGGGGGCGGGCCTCCCTCCGCGGCCTGCGGTCCGTAGCCCGGGGGCGGTCCGTGCGGTGGGCCTGGAGGAGGCCCGCCGGGAGGCCCGTAGCCGGGTGGTGGTCCGTGAGGTGGTCCGTAGCCAGGCTGCTGCGGGCCAGACTGCTGGGGGCCGGGCTGTTGGGGGCCGGAGGGCTGGTGTCCGGGGTGGTAGGGGTAGCCGGGAGGGGCCTGTCCGGGTTGCGGACCCGATGGCGGCACACCCCCCTGCTGCGGGTTATTCGGGGGCCCGTAGCCCGGCGCGGGACCTCTATACGGGGCCTCCGGCCCGCTGGGGGGTCCGTAGCCGGGGGGTGGCCCCTGGGGTGGTCCGTAGCCAGGCTGCTGCGGGCCAGACTGCTGGGGGCCGGGCTGTTGGGGGCCGGAGGGCTGGTGTCCGGGGTGGTAGGGGTAGCCGGGAGGGGCCTGTCCGGGTTGCGGACCCGATGGCGGCACACCCCCCTGCTGCGGGTCACCTGGTCCGGGATTCTGGGCCGCGGCAGCCGACGACCGCTGGTGGTCCTCCCCGCCCGTCTGGGGCCAGCCACCGCTGGGCAGGACGCCGTCGTCCGCGGAGGAGCGGCCCTGCTCCGCGCCGCTGTCCGACTGCTGCCAGGCGGCGGCCTCCTGGCGCCGTTCCTCCTCCTGGCGCCGCTCTTCGGCCTCGCGTTGGCGCTGCTCCTCCTCGCGGCGCTTGCGTTCTTCCTCCTCCTGGCGGGCCTGCCGTTCCTCGGCGCGTTCTTCCCGGTACTCCTGGACCGCGCCCTGGAAGCTCTGGAACAGTCCCTTGAGGTTGAATCCCCCCTGGTCTTCCTGCTGCTCCTGCCCCGAGGAGCGATGCCCCGCGACCATGGGATCGTTCGGATCGAGGATGGCCGTACCCGGGTCGTCGTCGGTGCCCCCGGCGGGGGCGTCTACGCCCGGAGGCCCTCCGGGTGGGAATACCGCGGTGCGCGGGGGGTCGTCCTGGCCGCCCGATGGTTCCCCCGTGGGGTCCCCGCCCGGTCCACCGGTCCCGCCACCGCCGGGATCGAACACGGCCGTCTCGGGCGTGTCGCTGCCCGCGCCGGGGCCTCCGGGAGGAAACACCGCGGTCGCTGGAGCCTCGTCGTCCGGGGGCGAGTTGGGTGGCTCGGGGGCTCCGGAGTGGGAGCTGTCTCCCGTCTCCCGCGGTCCGGGTGGGTTGACGATGGTGGTGGCCGGCTCGTCGTTGCTGGGCGGATTCACGATCGTGGTGGCGGGTTCGTCCGTGCCCGCCGGTGGGTCCACGATGGAGGTCGCGGGTTCGTCCGTGCCCGCCGGTGGGTCCACGATGGTGGTGGCCGGCTCGTCGTTGCTGGGCGGATTCACGATCGTGGTGGCGGGTTCGTCCGTGCCCGCCGGTGGGTCCACGATGGAGGTCGCCGGCTCGTCGTTGCCCGCAGGTGGATCCACACGGGAGGTTTGCTGCCCGGCAGGATCGTGTTCCCCTGCGGCCGACTCGCCAGTGCCCGTGCCGGCCCCCCTGGGGAGCGGCCGTACGTGATGGCTCCACTCGTCGCCGGTCCACCAACGCAGTTGCTGCGGCTGGTCGGGATCCACGTACCAGCCTGGCTTGATCGATCCACCCATGGGCGCCACACTAAACCGTCTTTCGTCGTTCGATAACCATCGGGGGCGTCTGCGCCGCAGTTGGCACGATCGGGCCATGTTCCGTGGTGGAGCGTGGAGCCGCGGGAGTCACACGGCGGCTGGTTCCGCCACGATGCTGTGCCCCGGTGTGCCGCATTCCGGGGGGCGCTCGAGAACCCGGCTGGGGTCCGGTGGGTGTTCCAGCATCGGGTCGGGGATCGCCCCTGGCGGGCGTGCGATCCCCGACCCCCGCGCTCGGTAGGGGCGGGTGGAGGCGTCGACCTGTCCGAGGAGCACTTCCGGGGCGATGGCTCCCGGGCTGGCCGCGGTCGATCCCGGAAACTGGGACCGGCCGAAGTGTCCTCCCTGGGCCCAGGTGAACTCCGTGGTCTGGCCCCGGGCCAGCTTCGCCGGAGTGCGCACCGGTGTGCCCGCCGGCCAGCTCCGGGGCACCCGCCAGGTGTCGAGCCAGGTGAGGAGCGCGGCCCGCCCGAGCAGCGGCCCTTGGGTGAAGGGGAGGGAGGAGAAGCCCACAACGTCGATCAGGAGGCACAGCCGGCCGTCCCGCCCGCGGTCAACCTGGTTGGGCGACACCAGCTGCTCGGTCACGGCCGTGGTCGCGGGCAGCAGTTGGGCGATGTCACCGGTGTGGGGATTCCATACCAGGTGGGCGTGGTGGGTTTGCCCGACGAGGCGTTCGGCGGCCTGGACGGCGGTCACGGTCAGCGGATCGGATTCGGTCGTGCCCCAGACCACCCGTGGGGCGCCTCCGCGGGGAACCGTCCCTTCGTGCTGGATCGGGACTCGGTGTGCGCCGGGCATCCATGCATGCACCACCCGTTGGCTCCCTCCCATGGTCGTCCATCCGAACAGTGCCTGAGTAGTTCCTGAGTACGCCATGTACCCGATTTCGTCCAGGGGTGTCCGGTTTCGGGTTTCGGGTGGGGGTGGGTGACCGGGGCACACCTCTGGTACGGACGGGGGTACCCACAGCCGCCCGCACCAGCGGAGTTGCCGAGGTCGGTGCCGGACGTTTCCGGCACCGACCGTCAATGGCTAGTGCTCTTCGGCTGCCGCCTCGGCCGTGCGCAGGGTGAAGGCCTCCAGGAAGATGTCGCCGATCTCGGTGGGGTCGTTGGTGGCATAGGCCCGCCCGTCCAGAGTGTCGGCGATTTCCTCCATGGGTTCCTGGTCCACGTCCGGGCCGAAGGAGACGATGATGATGCTGATCGGGCGTTCCTCGTCGCCGGACTCCTCCTCCAGGGCCGTGGTGAGTTCGTCGAGGCTCAGCCCGTCGTCCTTGGTGTCGTCGCCATCCGTCAGCAACAGGATCGTGGAGATGTGGTTCGGCGAGTAGTCCCGCTGGAGCTCCTGGTAGGCGGCGAAGACCGTGTCGTACAACGCGGTCCCCCCGTCGGGGATCGGCTCCAACTCGGTCAGGTGTCGCGCCAGCTCCTCCCGGTGTGTGTGGCCGTTGACCTCGGTTCCCAGCGGCCGGATGGGTACGGCCTCCCGGTAGTCGAGGCCGTCATTGATGTCCAGGGAGAACTCCCAGGTGCCGAGCTCGGCGTTGTCCGGGAACATCTGGAGCCCGTCGTTCGCGGATGCGGTGGCCGCCTGCATCCGGGTGAGGTCGGTTCCGGGAACCTCCGACAGCATCGATCCGGAGACGTCCATGAGCGTCAACACGCGGGAGGGGAGCTGAAGCTGGTTCCAGGTCGAAGTCAGTGTTGCCACGGTCGAGCCGCCGGGTTTGGGCAGCGATTCGGGCATCTCCTCGGCGAAGCCCGCTTCGTCGTCGAGGACCGTGGTGTCCACCGTGCCGTCCGGGCTACGGAAACCGCGCGCGCGAATCCGCTCCTCGGCGTCCGAGGTGGTGATGTAGTCCAGGAACGTCTCGGCGGCGTCGGTTACCTCTGGGTCGGTAGTGCGCAGCAGGTAGGGGTAGTCCAGGGTGAAGGTCCCCTCTTCGGGATAGTTCACCTGGGCCGCGTGGTCCGGATACTCGGTGTTGTACCGGTGGACCGCCTGTTCCGACAGCGCGATGACGGCACCGTCGGTGTTGGCGTGTTCCTCGTCCGCCGCAGCCTCGTCCGTCTCGTTCGCCTCGTCAGCCTCGTCAGCCTCCTCCGGGGGGAGCCCAGCGAGCTGGGCGAACGCGCCCTCTTCGTCGTGCGCCGTCGAGGCCTGCATGCTCTGGAGGGCGGCCACCAGCTCCGGGCTGGCAACGGGCTGTTCGTCCTCGTTCTCGGTGGGGTCCGAGCCGTGCTCGGCCTCGAGTGCGTTGTTCACCAGGGCCAGGGTTGCCAGGCCCTGGGAGCTGCGGACGGGGTCCACAACCTGGACCGGGGGTGATTCCGGCTCTGATCCGTCGGGTGGTGCGGTGGGGGTGACCCCGGACCAGGAGGTTGCATCGATGGCTTCGGCCGCCGACCCGGTGGAGGCGAGAACCAGCGGTGAGGTGGCCACCGAGACATCGGTGTTGTCGATCTGGTCGAGCCCCGCCCCGTAGATCACCAGTTCCGCCCACAGGGAGGAGTCCGGAATCCACACGTCGGCGTCGCTGTCTCCGGTGGTCGGTCCCATGCCGGTGATGGCGTAAGCGACGTTGGCAGGGTCCCGTTCCTGGATCTCCACCGACACGCAGTGCGGATCGGCGTCCGGATCGCCATCGTGGAACCGGGAGGCGAGTTCGGAGAGTGCGGGGGAGAGCTCCGGGGCACTGGCAATCTCCACCTGGGTGGTGCCGGCAATGCAGGCTCCGGCTCCCCGCAGCACGTACCAGCCGGTGACGCCGGCGCCAACCAGGACGACCAGAGCGCTGGTGAAGGCCAGGAACGCCCAGCCGCGGTTACCGCGACGCGGACGACTCCGACGCCGCCGTGCGGAGCGGGACTCCGCCCCACTCGAGGTGTCCGATGAGTCTCGTCGTGCCATACGTCGCCTCGCGAACCTGATGTTACTGCCGGGTTTTCAGGAGAACAGTACTGACCGCGGTCCCGTGACAAAAGAGGCGTTCGATAACACATCGGGTACACCGTCCGTTATGGTCCCAGGTCATCGGGCTAGATCGCGGCTGTTCTCGCCGCTGCTTTCGGATAGGTCAGCTGTCGCAGTCCGGGACACACAGCCGACGCGAGATCGAGTCGAGGAAGATCTCGCCGATTTCGTCCGGGTCCTCGGTGACGAAGGAGGTGCCGCTGGTGGCGCGGGCGATGTCGTCGAGCTCTGCGGCGTCCGGTTGGTCCCCGAAAGCGATGATGAACATGGTGACGGGTTCCTGGGGGTCGAAGCTGTCCTGGAGCTCCGCAACCAGTTCGGCGTGTTCGATATCACTGGAGCCGTTATCCGCGTCGGCAACCAGCATGATCACGCTGTTGATCTTGTCTTCCGCATAGTTGTCCTGCTGGTGCTGGTAGGCCGCCAGAATGTTGTCGTACAGACGGGAGCCGCCGCCCTCGACCTCGATATTCTCGGCCACCTCGTGGAGACGGTCCCGGCGGGTCTCGTCGGGGGTGTCACCGGGTTCGTCGAGCCGACCCAGGTCCTCCAGCTCCTCGCGTCCCTCTGGTCCGTGTTCGTCCGACATCAGCCACAGGCCCATGTCCGTCTCGTCGGGGAACATCTCCAGGCCCAGTTGGGCCGCCCCGCGCGCGACCTCGATCCGGGCTTCGGGGCCACCGTCGAGATCCTCGGCAGCCGCGGCAGACACGTCCACGAGCACCAGCGCCCGGGATGGCATGGACAGGCGGTTCCAGTCCTCGACTGAGGCGAGTAGCCGATCTCCGGTCAGGCCGTCGTGTGTGTCCACGTCCCCGGGGGCGATCCCGGTTCCCTGAGCCACGGTTGGGCTGGTGGATCCGTCGGGTTCGCGGAATCCCATGTCCCGGAGTCGTTCGCGGAACTCCTCCTCGTGCAGGATCTCGTAGAGCTCCTCCGCGGCGGCGCTCTTCTCCGGGTCGTCCGGGGTGGTCACCACGAAGGGGTAGTCCAGGCTGACCGTTCCCTCGCTGGGGTAGTGCGCCTCCAGTGGTGGGCTGTCGTTCGGGCGTTCCCGTTCGTTGTACTCCCAGACGGCCTGTTCCGGAAGGACCGTCAGCGGCTCCGCTCCGGGATAGATTCCGGAGGGCTCGATCTCGCCGAAGGCGCTGTCGAGCTGCACGTCGCGGACGAACTCCGTCATGGCCGCGTCGGCCTCGTCCCCCGTGCCCAGCTCGTCCCGAACCGCGTACATCGTGGTCATTCCGTCGGCCCCACGGTTGGGGTCGACCATCACCACCGGCCGGTCCGGGTCGCGTTCCCCGGGCAGAACCTCGGTCCAGCTGGCCGAGTGCGGCTCGTCACCGCCGATACCCTCGGCATCTTCCGGGGCGGCCAGGACAACGGGGGAACTGGCCAGCGACCTCGGTTCGGTCTCGGTGATCGGGGTGGCCGGCTCGGAGATCCGGACCAGTTCGACCCATGCCGAGGACTCGGGAACCCACACGTCCGGGGCGATCGTGGAGCTCGCGGTGACACCCCCGGCCAGCTCGGTCAACACCAGATGGGGTGGCAATTCGCTGGCCTGCGCATAGAGGCAGGTTCCGCTGCCGCCCTCGTTGCGGTTGTTGAACTCGGCGGCGGCCTCCTGAAGGACGGGAGCGATGCCCAGTGCGGAGGTCACCCGCAGGTACTGCGTCTGAGAACAGCCAAGGAACCGGACTCCGAGCGGAACCATCAGCGTCAACACGATCAGGAGAACGGTGATGATCGCGGCGATGCCAAGCGGGGACTGCACGGCCTGGCGGACCCGGGAAGGGTGGCGGTGACGTCCGTTGGTCACGGGGGCTGGCTCCGTTACTCGGCACGGGAACGGGGGGTTCGGGTGGTTCCGGTGGTGCCCCGGGAGTATGGGGACACCTGGTCGCGCATCCGGGCGGGGCTCGAATCGGAACTTGTTTCAACATGGACCTTACTGAAAGGTAACTCGTGGGAGAAGGGTGCGGCCCCAGTCGTAACCGAAGTGCGAAGCTACCGTCGTCGTCCTGGGCAGGAACCCGCCCGGGGCCATTGTCGTGGGAACGGGGTGCTGTCCGGTGCGCACCATAGACTGGCTGTTGATGAGGCGGATGCGAGCTGTGGTGAACCGGTCCCGCGAGCCCGGCGGATTGGTGTACGGCGGGCGGCGGCTCTCCGGCCGCATTGCTGGGCGCCTGGCCGCGCTCAGTACGGGACGTCCCGGCGTGATGCTGCTGGGAACCCTCAGCCTGGCCGGTGGCCTCGGCTACGTCGCCCTCGTCGGCACGAACCTGGCGACCACGCCCCAGCCCCCCGAACCCGACGAGGTCGATGCCGTCGGCCTGATCCAGAACACTCCCAACGCTCCGACGGCGGTCCTGCACATCACTGTCGACGACGGTGTGGACGACGATTCCGACGAGCCCGACGAGCCCGACGACACTGACGACCCCGACGAGACTGACGACGGTGCGGACGCCGAGGACAGCGACGAGGACGCCGCTGGGGACACGAACGGCGGAGAGTCCCCGCAGGCGGAGGACGATCCCGAGCCCCTGGGGGACAGCGAGCACCGGGTCATCTGCCGCGGTGATGCCGACGCCGATCCGGAAGCGTGCGCCTTGGTCGGTGAGCTCGACGACCCCTTCGCCGAGGCCGATGACGACGCCAACTGCACCGACGTGAGCTACGGACCGGAGCGCGCCACCATCTCGGGATATTGGGACGGCGAGCAGGTCGATACGGTCCTCACCCGGGACGGGTCCTGCGCGGAGGCGCGGTGGCAGCGTCTGCGTCCGTTGACCCAGCCGGCCGAATAGCGGCGCGGGTGCGTTGGAGAGGAGCGAGCACAATGGGCGGGTATGTACTGGTGCCCTGGGAGCGCAATCGTGAGAACGCTCCGGCAGGGCTGGACGTGGCGGTGTTCGACGGCCACACCAAGCCGCCCGAGGCCTCGGTTCTGGAGCGGGTGGAGTTCTACGTCCTGCCCTATGTCCACTTCGACCGGGAGGCGGCGCGTAGCTCGGTGCGCCTGCTGGGGCACCTGCCTCGGCTGCGGGCCGTGCAGACCCTGACCGCCGGCTACGACCATCTGGTGGGGCGGCTGCCTCCGGACGTAACCCTGTGCAACGGGCGGGGGCTGCATGACGCGAGTACCGCCGAACACGCCCTGGCGCTCCTGCTCGCTGCCCAGCGCGAGTTGCCCCGCTGGTTCGCGGCCCAGCAGCGTCGGGTGTGGGAGCCGGAGGCCACCGGCTCACTCGCTGATTCCCGGGTGCTCATCGTTGGCTACGGAAGTATCGGCGCGGCGATCGAACGGCGGCTGCTGGCGTGTGATGCCGAGGTTGTGCGTGTGGCGCGGCACGCGCGGCCGGATGAGGATGTGCATCCGGTCGCGGAACTGCCGGATCTCCTCCCCGGCTGTGACATTGTCGTTCTGGTGGCGCCGCTGACCGAGGACACGCGCGGCCTGCTCGGGCCGCGGGAGCTGGGACTGCTGCCGGATGGTGCGCTCGTTGTCAACGTCGGCCGTGGGCCGGTTCTGGACACCGCTGCGCTGCGTGCCGAGCAGGGCCGAATTCGGGCAGCACTGGACGTGACCGACCCGGAGCCACTGCCGTCCGATGATCCGCTCTGGACCACTCCGGGTGTGGTGATCACACCGCACGTGGCCGGCGGTTCCGCCACGTTCTACCCGCGGGCGCGCCGCTTCGTCGACACCCAGCTACAGCGCTGGGCCACCGGCCAGCAGCTACACAATGTAGTTATGTGATGTAGGTCACACGGCGGCCGTGCATAAGGATTCGTTAGACTCGCCCTGCGGACCGAAACCGCGGAGTCGGCGAGGATAAGTGAGGTCCCCAGTGCACGGTCCCACGGTGCGACACCCGCGAATACCGGACCCCCGAGTGATTACGCTTCGTGGTCGAGATGTGCTCGGTACGGTGGTTCTGACCACTCTGCTCTGTGCCACGGTCAGCGCGCCGGCCGCCTGGGCCGACCCCACGCCCGAGGCCGGGCCACCCACGGACGTTCCCCGGCCGGCAGTGCCTGGAGCCCCCGCAGAGCCGGAGGTCGCTGATCCTGGTGCCGTTGCCGCAGCGCCGGAGGTCGCTCCGCTGGAGGAGACCCGCTCCGCCCAGTATTTCGCGGTCGATGACGAGGCCATCGCCCCGGACCGGGTTGAGGAGATCGCGGAGCTCGAGCACGTTGAGCATGTCGAGCAGGTGGACGCGGCCCGGGTCACCATTGACGGTGAGGTCACCTCCGTTCTGGGGGTCGACCCGGACACCTTCCGCGCCTACGCCCCGGCCCCCTCCGCCGAGTCCGACGAGGTTTGGGCGGGTGTGGCCGACGGTCATCTGGCCCTGTCCCACGAGCTCGGCCAGGAGCGGGACCTCGATGTGGGCAGCACGGTCACCGTGTCCGGGGCCGCGGGGGATGTCGAGCATGAGGTGTGGACCCACGCCACGTCCGGAGTCGCCGGAATCGACGCCCTGGCCGCACGGGACGTGACCGGGGATCTGGGTTTCCCCGAGGGAAACGCCGTGCTGGTCAGCGCTCCCGAGGCCGATCTGTGGGAACTGCGGGACGATCTCGAGGAGCTGCTCGGGGTCCCCGGCGCTGACGCTGACGCCACCGAGGACGACGGTCGCCAGCCCAACCCCTCCCTTCAGCTGCTGGTGGACCACCCGGAGGAGGCTCCCCCCGGCACCGGAGAGGCGGTCGCGGGGGACACCCTGGAGGCCATGATCGCGGCGGCGGAGAGTCAGCTGGGTGTTCCCTACGTGTGGGGTGGCGACTCCCCCGGGGGCGGGTTCGACTGTTCGGGGCTGGTCCAGTGGGCCTTCACCCAGGCGGGTGTCCAGGTGCCGCGGGTCGCGGCCGACCAGTGGGCCGCCGCGGGGCAACAGATCCCCTTCGCCGAGGCCGAACGGGGGGATCTGCTCTTCTGGCGCAGTGACCCCACGGCTCCGGGCCACATTTCCCATGTGGCGATCTACCTCGGTGGCGACACGATGCTGGAGGCCCCGCGCAGCGGCGATGTGGTGAAGTACAGCGACGTTCGCACCGCGAATATGGCTGGTGCCGTTCGCGTCGCCCACTGAGTCCCGCAGCCGTCTCGCCTGTGGCGCCGGCAGGCACGGTGGCCGGGGTGTCGGACCTCGGCTCCACGAGCAAGGGGAAGTCGTCGGTGGTGGGGGCCGGCCCGCGCCGGCGCGGCCCCCACCCTTCTCCCGCGACACATCCAGCCGGGAGGGGAGGGCTGGCGACATCGCGGGAGTGAACGCAGGGCGGTTACTGAGGGAGGGGGCGTCAGCAACGTGGCCCTGCTGATGGCCATTCGATTATCGGTCAGCTATATCGGTAATTGAATAGCCGAACAGAAGTCAACATATGACGCGCGCTGCCACCTTGGCAACCGTACGAAACATACGTTAGCAGCGAAAAGAGGCCGTAAACCGGAACAGTCACGGCAAATCGGAAACAATGTCGCGTGCGGCCCCATGGACCCGTTCGCCAAGTCGCAGCGGAGCCTCACCACGATCCCGTGTCTCCAGGTACACCACGGCGACCGCGGCGAGGGTGGTCCGGGTGGCCACCGGTGCGGCTACGGCCGACATCCCGGCGAGTACCTCGCTGTGCGAGTAGGCCCAGCCTCGCTCTCGGGCCGTGCTCACCTCGGGACGTTCCTCGGCGGTGGGCGGGAGCGCCGACAACATCGCCATGCCGGGGGCGCCCCGGTTGATGGGATGGCGCATCCCGGGGGCGTAGGCCACGTGTCCCATCGAATGTCGAGGTTCCACGGTGAGGAGGGTGACAGCCTCGTCCTGGGCCGGAACCACGATGAAGGCCGTCATCCGGGTTTCGTTGGCGAGTTCGGTGAGGACGGGGGTCGCGGCGCTCTGGAGGCTGTGGGACACCCCCCGGGCCAGGCTGGGCAGACCAAGGCCCAGCTCGTAGTTGCCCTCACTGGTGCGGGCCACGAGTCGGTGATCCTCCAGGGTGCGCACCATCCGGTACACGATCGACCGGTGCACCCCCAGCGTCGTCGCCAGTGCGGCGATACTCATCGGTCCGCCGGCGTCGCGCAGGGCTTGCAGAACCTGGAGTCCGCGGTCGAGCGTTTGGGAACGGGTGCCCTGGGTGCGGGCCTCCGGGTGGGGCTGGGGGATGCTCTGAACCATACGGGCACCTCGCTGTTCGCTCAGCGATTATCCATATCCATAGTCGCACAAATTCTACGCCGGATTCATGATCCTTATCACCTACGTCACGGCTGCGTGTGACGTGCCTCTCACCAGGGTCGCTCCTCGGGGCTGCCCAGCAGTGCGGCGATGATGGTGCCGGCACCGGCGCCGGCGGCGGCACCATGGGACAGCAGACCGGGCGGCCTGCCCCACGGGGCGCGGCGTCTCGGCTCGGTGTGGAATTCGCGGAGGGATGTTCCCGAGGCGCCGCGGCCCCGGAACCGCCGCCGACCGAATCGAGGTGCCGGATTGGCCCGGTGGGGCCAATCCGGTTCTGGGGTGGGATGCGCGCTACCGTCCGACCGCGTAGCCCTGAGCGCCGCGGGGGTTGGCGCCGGCGCGCAGCTGGCCCGTGTTCGGGTCCCGGGCCACGGCCGACAGGCGCCCCAGGGACCAGCCCCCCGAGCGCACCACCCGATGGCCACGCCGCTCCAGTTCGGCGATGGCTGTGTCCCCGTCCCCGTCCCCGTCCCCGTCCCCCAGCCGCGACTCGACCACCAGCTCTCCGGGAGCCATCTCGCGGGGATGGAAGGAGCTGGGCGCCGCATTGGTGTGGAACATGGGGGCGTCGATGCCCGCCTGAAGGTTCAGCCCACCGTGCACGAGCCGGAGGAAGTAGGTCAGCGACCACTGGTCCTGTTGGTCGCCGCCCGGGGTTCCCAGAGCCAGGACCGGCTCGCCGCCGGCCGTCACCAGGGTGGGGCTGAGTGTGGTGCGTGGGCGTTTGCGTGGGGCGAGAACGCTGGGGGAGCGCGGGTCCAGCCAGAACATCTGCGCGCGTGTGCCCAGCGCGAAACCCAGTCCCGGAACCACCGGGGAACTGCTGAGCCAGCCACCGCTCGGCGTGGCCGCCACCATGTTGCCCTCGGCATCAACCACGTCGAGATGGCAGGTGTCCCCGCGGTGCTCCCCGGTACGGCTCACGGTCGGTTCACCGGTGGCGCCCGTGGCGGTCTCGGTGGTCCCCGCCAGGACCGGCGGTACGACGAAGGGGTGGCGTCCGTCCGGAGCACCGGGCCGTAGCTCCAGGGAGGCGCTGTCCGCCTGGGTTACTAGCCGGGCACGTTCGGCCGCGTACTCCCGGGAGAGGAGCGTGGCCAGGGGAACGTCAACCATGCTCGGGTCGCCGTACCATGCCTCCCGGTCGGCCAGAGCGAGCTTGGCGACCTCGGTGACCAGGTGCACGAACTCCGCCGAGTCGTGGGCCACCTCGTCGATACCCAGTTCCCGCAACATCCCCAGCTGCTGGAGGAACACCGGCCCCTGGCCCCACGGGCCGGTCTTGTGCACCGTGTAGCCGTGGTAGTCGAGCTGGGTGGTGGGCTCGTAGTGGGCTCGCCAGTCGGCCAGGTCGTCCCCGCTGAGCAGCGCCCGCTGAAACTCGCCGCTGCCGTCGGGGACGGGGCGGGACAGGAACGCCAGGATTCGCTCGGCCACGAAGCCCTCCCGCCACAGGTGCCGGGCCGCGTCGATCTGGCTGTCGCGGGCGTGGGGCGCCTGCGCTTCGGCCTCGGTGACGAGCCGCTCGTAGGTCGCGGCCAGATCCGGGTTGCGGTGCGTGGCCATAGCTTCCGGGGGTGCCCCCCGGTCCAGCCAGACCTCGGCCGAGCTCGGCCAGTATCGGGTGAAGATCGGCTCGACAGCCGCGATCTTGTCCGCGATCTGCGGCAGGATCGGGAAGCCACGGTGGGCATAGCCGATCGCCGGCGAGAGGACCTCACGGAGGGACATCCGTCCGTGGTCGCGTAGCAGGGTCAACCAGGCGTCGAAGGCGCCCGGCACACACGCGGCCAGGACCCCACTTCCCGGCAGGCGGTCCCGCCCCGCGAGTGCCTCAGGTGTGGCCGCGGCGGGTGCCGGGCCCTGGCCACACAGCACCTGCGGCTGGTCTCCGGCGGCCTGGAGCAGGATCGGGACCTCGCCACCGGGGCCGTTCAGGTGCGGTTCCACCACCTGGAGGGTGAAGCCGGCGGCGACCGCCGCATCGAAGGCGTTGCCGCCGCGTTCGAGTACCGACATGCCCACGGCGCTGGCCAGCCAGTGCGTGGAGGCGACCATTCCGTGTTCGCCGCGCAGTTCGGGACGGGTCTGGACCGTCGGCATAGTCCTCCTTCGCCGGGATTGTGCGTGGAGACACCCTACGGGGCGTGCGGTGGCGCCCGGGGACGGCGGTCGCGACGGGAAATCCCGCCGTCACCTATTGATCGTGTGCTGGGTCACACCTATGCTGAGTTCTAAATACGCACTTACTGTTCTATATGCGAAAGGCGGACGGCATGGGGCGCCCCTTCGCCAGCTCGGCGGATGTGACCGAGAAACGCCAGACCCTCGAGGTGATCGCGGACGGTGTGTACGCCCGCACCGCTGAGGGGGACCCCAACATCGGAGCAGTCGAGGGGGAGGACTTCCTCGTCTGCTTCGAAGCACTGGCCACCCCCGCAGCGGCCCGGGAATGGCTTGCCCAGCTGCGCGAACACACCGACAAACCCATCCGCTACCTGGTGCTGTCGCACTACCACGCGGTCCGGGTCCTGGGCGCGGCCGCGTTCGACGCTGAGGTCACCGTCGCCCACGAACACACGCGTGCGCTGATCGCCGAACGAGGCCAACAGGACTGGGACTCGGAGTACGGTCGGATGCCCCGCCTGTTCCGGGAACCCGAGACCATCCCCGGCCTGACCTGGCCGACGGTCACCTTCGCCGACCGGATGACCATCGACCTCGGCGGCGACCGTGGCGAGCTCCAGCTTCAGCATCTGGGACGGGGACACACCGCCGGCGACATCGTCGCCTGGCTTCCCCAACAGCGAGTCCTGTTCGCCGGTGACCTCGTGGAGGCCGAAGCGGCCCTGTACACCGGGGACGCCTACCACCACGAGTGGGCCCGGGGCACCCTGGACCGAATCGCCGAGCTGGACGCCGTTGCCCTGGTCGGGGGGCGTGGAGATGTCGTCCACGGACGCGCGTCGGTCACGGCGGCCATCGCCCAGACCCGTGGCTTCCTGGAGGTCATGATCGAGCAGGTCGGCGCCGTCCACCGTCGTGGCGGCAGCCTCACCGAGGCGTTCGAGGCCGCCCACGCCGCCCTCGCCCCCACCTACGGGGACTGGCCCATCTTCGAGCACTGCCTCCCGTTCGACGTCGCCCGGCTGTGGGAAGAACTCGACGGGGTGGAACATCCCACCATCTGGACCGCCCACCGGGACCGCGAGGTCTGGGCGCAGTTGCAGGGCTGAGCCCCTCGCCACCGGACGTTCGCCGCACCGACCCGGGAGAGACCATGCCCCGCAGTTCCGACATCGTTCCACCCCCCGCTTCCGCCAGCGCGAGTCGAAATTCGGCCTCCCGGGTTCCGGTGCTGATCGTGGGGGCCGGCCCCGTGGGCCTCTCCCTCGCCCTGGGCCTGGCCGCACACCAGGTGCCCAGCCGGGTCGTGGAGACACACGGCCGCGACGACCCGGCGTTGCGGGTGGGGTCGCGAGCCATCTGCTTCCAACGGGACGTCCTGGACATCCTCGCCCGACTCGGGGTCGCGAATCGCCTGCTCGCGGAAGGCGTCACCTGGACCACGGCCCGCACCTACTACCGGGAGCACGAGGTCCGCACCGTCAGCTTCGACCCCGACCCCGCGGCAGCCACAGGCGCACAGCCAAGCACCCGCATGCTTCCCCCCTGGATCAACATTTCCCAAGCTCGGGTGCACGAGGAGCTACTGCACGCGGCCGAACGCTCCCCCCTGGTCGAGGTGTGGGACCGACACCGCTTCACCGAGCTGGTTCAGGACGACACCGGCGTCACGGCGCAGGTGATCGACCCCGACGGTCACCAGATCAGCCTCGCCGCGGAATACCTCGTGGGTGCGGACGGGGCCCGCAGTGCGGTGCGCCGCAGCCTCGGCATCGACTTCCCCGGTGATTCCTTCGACGACCGCTTCCTGATCTGTGACATCCGCGCCGACCTGCCGTTTCCCCAGGAACGACGCTTCTACTTCGACCCCGAGTGGAACCCCGGGCGGCAGGTCCTGGTGCACCAGTGCCCGGAACGGACGTGGCGGATCGACTGGCAGGTTCCCGCCGACTACGATCTCGAAGCCGAACGCGACAGCGGAGGACTGGACCAGCGCATCCGCAAGATCGTCGGTGACCGGCCCTACGAGGTGGTGTGGACCTCCGTCTATCGTTTCCACCAGCGCTGCGCCGAACGCTTCCGCCAGGGACGCGTCTTCCTCGCCGGAGACGCCGCCCACCTGTTCGCGCCCTTTGGTGCGCGTGGCCTGAACTCCGGCTTCCAGGATGCCGACAATCTGGCATGGAAGCTGGCCGCGGTGCACACCGGCTGGCGCCTGGACACCGTTTCCCAATCCGAAGCTGCCGAGGCCGTACTGGCGAGTTACGAGACCGAGCGCCGCTCCGCCGCGCAGGAGAACCTGCGCGTCACGAGTGCCACGATGCGGTTCCTCGTCCCCCAGAACGCCGAGCAGCGGCGCTATCGCCAGGAGACCCTGCACCGGTCCGTCACCGACCCGCAGGCGCGGGCCCGCATCGATTCCGGCACCCTCGCCGAGCCTCACCCCTACACCGATTCTCCGCTGACCCGACCCGCCGACATCGCCGCGGAACCCGAACCGGTAGCTCCCGGGGCAATCCTGCCCGACGCCCCCTGCCAGCTACACCGGGAGTCACACCGGCTGCGCTACCTGCTGCGAGGCACCTTCACCCTGCTGTTGCCGGACCGGCGCCACGCCGACAGACACACCGACGCGCTGTCCGCGGCCGGACCATACACGCCGCCCGTGGCCGTGCGCTGCGTGTCGGAACTGGACCCGGACGGTCTGCTCGCCCAGCGGTTGCACCTGGGCCCCGGCTGCGCCTACGTCGTGCGTCCCGACGCACACGTGTGCGCCGTGGTGGCCGAGGACGACACCGCGGCGGTCCGTGCCGCCCTGGCACGGGCCTGCGGCCGTGTCCACGAGGAACTGGTGCGCGACAGCCAACCATAGCGAGGATAGACACCACCGTCGCCGCAGCGGTGGGGTCGCCCGAACCGCGGGGCAGGCCCTACCGCGGAAAGGACCCGGGATGCCGTACTACCGCGCCGTTGGGGAGATCCCCCGCAAACGTCACATCGTGTTCCGCCGCCCCGACGGTGGCGTCTATGCCGAGGAACTCATGGGGGAGGAGGGATTCTCCTCCGAATCCGCGTTGCTCTACCACCGCAACGCCCCCACCGCGATCGTCAAGAGTGAGACCGTCAGCGATACCGCGCAGGCCACCGCGGTGGAGCCCAACCTCCCCCTGGCTCCGCGACACTTCCGTACCCAGGACCTTCCGGAGGGTGGCGACCTGGTGCGCGGGCGCCAGCTGCTGTGCGCCAACGCGGACGTGCGGCTGAGTTTCGCCGCGGTGACCGAGGCCAGTGGCCTCTATCGCGACTCCGTCGGGGATGAAACCGTCTACATCCAGTCCGGGACGGCGCGATTCGAGTCCACCTACGGTGTCTTGGAGGTCGGCGCCGGCGACTATGTGGTGATCCCGACCGGGACCATCCACCGTTGGGTGCCGCACGAGCCGGTACGGGCGCTGACGATCGAGGCCAGTGGCCATATCCGCCCGCCCAAGCGGTACCTGTCGGCACGCGGCCAGTTCCTGGAACACGCGCCCTACAGCGAACGGGACCTTCGCGGGCCAACCGAGCCACACCTGGTGACCGGCCCGGAAGCGGAGCAGCCCACCCCGGTGCTGGTCCGGACCCGTCGCGGGCTGACCCAGCTCACCTTCGCGCACCACCCCTTCGACGTGGTGGGCTGGGATGGACACCTGTACCCGTACGTGTTCAACATCAACGACTTCGAACCGATCGTGAAACGGACCCACGCACCGCCCCCGGTGCACCAGACCTTCGAAGGCCCCAACTTCGTGGTGTGCTCGTTCTGCCCGCGGCCCCTGGACTTCCACGACTCCGCTGTCCCCATCCCCTACAACCACCACAATGTGGACTCCGACGAGTTCATGTACTACGTAGCCGGGGATTACGCGGCCCGCAGGGGATCGGGTATCGACATCGGGTCGATCTCGCTGCATCCGGCCGGCTTCACCCACGGGCCCCAGCCGGGGGCGGTCGAGGCCTCGCTCGGTGCCGGGTACACCAGCGAGACCGCGGTCATGATCGATACCTTCAACCCCCTGGACCTGGGGGCCGGAGCCCGGCAGTCCGAGGACCCCGAGTACGCCTGGACGTGGGCCCGGTGACCGCGACGAACCAGGACCCCGCCTCGGTACTCCTGGCCGGGCTGGTCGACGATGCGGGCCTGTTTCCACCGACGCAGCTGCCGCTGGCCCAGGCCGTCGAGCGGCATCGCCGAGACCAGCAGCGCAACCACCCCATGCACACGCACCGGTTTCTGTGCCCCTCCAGCCGGTGGGACGACCTCCGGGGCCTGCTCACCGAGCGGGACCGCTTCGACGTCGGGGTGATTCTCGACGACGACCAGGCGGGGTCGCTCGCCGCGGTTCCCGAACCGGCGGCGGGTGACCCCCTGCGGGTTGCCCACCTGGAGATGCGGGTCGAACCCGCCGACGTGGGCCGGGCAGCCCGCTACCTGCGGGGAACGGGCAGTGGCCACCGGCACCCCGTCTTTCTCGAACTTCACCGCACCCGAGGGTGGCAACGCAGTGTGGCCCAGCTGCATGGCGCACACCCCCTGGGGCTCAAGATCCGGTGTGGGGGGCCGCGGGCCGAACTGTTCCCCACCCCCGAGGAGCTCACGGAGTTCATCGAGCTCGCGGTGGCCAACCAGGTTCCCATGAAGGCCACCGCGGGACTGCACCACGCGGTGCGCCACACCGACCCGACAACCGGCTTCACCCACTACGGGTATCTGAACCTGGTGGGGGCATGTGCCGCCGCTGTGGCGGGCGCCGAACGAGACACGGTACTGGCCATCCTGACCGAGACGGATCCCCCGTCCCTCGTGGCGCGGCTCCACAGCACCGACCCGCACACCGCACGGCGCAGCCGTGCGATCCTGCGGTCGTACGGCTCCTGCGACACGGCCCAGCCGATCCACGAAGCAGCAGAACTGGCCTTGGGTCCCGCCCGGTAAGCGCGGCGTCGGTGTCCCCGCCGTGGGGGCTCGCCACCATCGAGCCCGGTGGCGCCGCGGGAAGGCACGGAACCGTGGCGGGGGAACCGAGCGGCCTGTGGTGCGGCGACATCCGCAGCAACACCCGGCCGGGCACGCGGTCCGGGAGAGACAAGGGAAGCGAGGAGAACGTGGCGACATGCTGGGTACCGGGTGCCGAGGGGTCCGGCTTCGGGTTGGACAATCTGCCCTATGGGGTGTTCTCACGGGCGACCACGGAACCGCGGGTCGGGGTTCGGATCGGCGAATACGTTCTGGATCTGGCCGCGGCACTGCGTGAACCCGAGTTCGCCCAGTCCTCCCTGAACGCTTTTCTTGCCGCGGGCTCCACCGCCTGGCGTAGTACCCGCGCCAAGGTGGGGGGCATGCTCGGCTCCGAGGCGGGGCGGCGGCACGCCGAGGAGTATCTCGTGCCCCTGACCGAAGCGCGACTCCATCTGCCGTTCGAGGTTGCCGACTTCGTGGACTTCTACTGTTCGGAGGACCACGCCAGCAACGTGGGACGGATGTTCCGGCCGGACCAGGAACCGCTGAAACCCAACTGGCGGCACCTGCCCGTCGGGTACCACGGTCGCTCCGGAACGGTTGTCCTGTCTGGGGGTGACATCGTACGCCCCCACGGCCAACGCAAGGCCCCCGATGCGGAGCTGCCGAGCTTCGGGCCGTCCGAACGTCTGGACTTCGAGGCCGAACTGGGCTTCGTGGTGGGAACCCCCTCGCGGTTCGGAAGCTCGGTGACCACCGCTGACTTCGCCGAACACGTGTTCGGGGTGGTGTTGGTCAACGACTGGAGCGCCCGTGACATTCAGGCTTGGGAGTACGTGCCCCTGGGGCCGTTTCTCGGCAAGTCGTTCGCAACCTCGATCTCCCCGTGGGTGGTTCCGCTGGACGCCCTGGCGGCGGCCCGTGTCCCGGGGCCGGTACAGGAGCCTGAGCCGTTGCCGTATCTTCAGCGGGTTGCCGACTGGGGCCTGGATCTACGAATGGAGGTTCGGGTCAACGACACCGTGCTCTCCCGGCCGCCCTACTCCCGGATGTACTGGACGGGAGACCAGATGCTCGCCCACCTCACCAGCAACGGGTCCCCCCTACGCACCGGCGACCTGTTCGCCTCGGGAACCGTGTCCGGGATGGATCGGGCAGAACGCGGCTCCCTCCTGGAGCTCAGCTGGGCCGGGACCGATCCCGTGACCCTGGCTGACGGCAGCGAGCGCACCTTCCTCGCCGACGGCGACACGGTGACGATCGGTGCGAGTGCCCCCGGAGCCGGTGGTTCCCAGGTCAGCCTGGGGGCCGTTACCGGGACGGTGCGGCCCGTGGCGTAGCCCGGACCGGGTACCCCCGGGTGGGGCCGCGGTAGCCCGAATCCGGCCGCGGGTCGATAGCCGATGAGGGCTCACCGCCCGCGGCCGGGTAGCGGCCCGGACTCACAGGCCGGGCAGTTGATGCCAGATGCGGTCTGCGGTGTCCGGCTGCTCGTCCGTGTCCGCCTCGACCACATGCGCGAACGGGGATGGAACCTCGTCCAGGTCCAGCTCCGTGACGCATTCCTCGACGGCGGCCGCCAGCTCCGTGGCCTCGGGTGTGTCGTCCGTGACCACCAGTGGTTCGAGCAAGGGTGTGGTGTCGGCGGCTGTGGTGGACGCGCCATCGATGCATGCGGCGAACTCCTCCTCGACATTCTCCGCATCCGATGACGGCGCTTCCGCGTCCGGATCCTCCGGGACGGTCCCGGTGTCCTCCTGCTCCGCGGATTCGGTGCCCGCTTCGGAGTCCTCGTCCGCCTCCCCAGTCCCGTCGGTCACCGGTGTGACATCGGCGTCGGAGTCCGCCGGTTCTTCGGCGTTCTCCGCTGCGTCGGCGGGCTCGTCACCGTCCTCGGACGCGCCGTCCGGGGGCTCGGTGTCGGTGGAGTCGGTGTCCTCGTCGCCGGGATCAGCCCCACCGGTCATCCCGTCGTCCTGGACGTCCTCGTCCGAGGCGCCGTCGGTTCCCTCGTCCGGCACCGGAGCCGGCTCATTGGGAAGCGCCGGCTCCGACGCTCCGCCGTCCGTGTCACCATCCGTACCGGCATCGGTGGTGTCTTCCGGCTCCTCCGTGTCGGTTTCGTCCTGCTCCGCAGCGTCGTCGCTGCCGGCAGGATCATCCTCGTCGTGGCTGTCCGCGTCCTCGCCGTCGGTCCCCTCCTCGGGGGCCTCGTCTTCGTCCTCCTCCTCGTCCTCCTCCTCGTCCTCTTCGTCGTCGTCTTCGTCGTCTTCGTCGTCTTCGTCGTCGTCCTCGTCCTGCTCTTCCTCGTCGTCTGTGTCGTCCTCGTCGTCCTCGTCCGTGGCGTCGAGGGAGACGACACCCTCACTGAGCTCCGACAGCTCCGCGGAGTCCCAGGTCTCGGGTTGGAGATAGGCCTTGACGATGGTTTCCGAGTCGGCCCGCCAGAACAGGTCCCCGGTCTTCTCGGAGAGATAGCCGTCATAGTCCCCGACTGTGACCGGTTCCAGAGTTCCGGGATTGAGGTGTGCGTAGTGGGTGTCCCGCACGTCCTCCAGAGTCTGTTCCCCGTCCGTGCGGATCACGGTGACCTTGCCGTAGACGATGCCGGGCCCCTGGACCCAGGCGATCTCCGACGTACGATTACCGCGCTGATCTGCCGACGACGACGCCTGCACCCCGTACCCGCCGAGCCCGGCGGGAAGGTAACGCAGCTCGAAGCCGTCCAGCAGGTAGGACGAGGACTGTGCCCGGACCACGGACTCCTCATGGTCGTCTGCTGCGGCGGTCGCCAGTGGCCCGAAACCAGCGATCGACACGCCTGCGATTCCCGCTAACCCAGCCAGCGACATCCAGCGGTGATGAAAGTTTCGCATGTCCGATCTTCCCCCGTGATGTAGGACCGACGACCGCTGCGGCGCTTGGAGCCGGACTGCGGTGGACCCGCAGCGGTTCCGCGGTCGCGTGTGGCCATGGTGGGGATTTCGCTCCCCTGCCATCGCTCCAAAAATCTCACACCAAGTAACTGAGATCGCACATATAGTCGCTCGTGTCGCGGACCGGACGGGATCGGGACAGTCGGGGACAACAGGTCTTGTTTTCCGTAGGCCCCAGAGTTCATGTTCCGGACAGGCCGGAGTCAATCAGCGCTGTGAGAGTTCCTGGCGGCCCCATCGGCACTACCCCGGTGCCGCTGGAGCCCGGATCCA
The DNA here is from genome assembly GCF_031628175.1 of Lipingzhangella rawalii. Lineage (NCBI taxonomy): Bacteria > Bacillati > Actinomycetota > Actinomycetes > Streptosporangiales > Nocardiopsidaceae > Lipingzhangella > Lipingzhangella rawalii. The sequence goes on from NZ_JAVLVT010000005.1 coordinate 155,598, forward strand.
GCGGATCGGGGAACCGGACCCACCGGGATTCGGGCGGCGGCCGAACGGCACTGCCAGCAGAACCGCCCCATCCACCAACGACAGGACATCCGATCCTGGTTGCACGACAGGAGTGCTGTGGTGAACTCTGCCCAGTTCGTATTCGACGATCCCCAAGCTCGCCCCGCGCTGAACCTGCGCCGCGCTTCCCTCCGCATCACGGCTGTCACGGCCGGATTGACGATGGTCGCCCTGTCCAGCACAGGCGTGGCCAACGCCGAGCGCGGCGCGCCAGCCGCCCCGAATACCGACGACGTCGGTGTCCCCGGGCCACCACACAGTTCCGAGGTCCTCGACATCGCGCATCGTGGAGCCTCCGGTTACGCCCCGGAGAACACCCTCGCGGCCATCGAGGAAGCCGCCCAGCGTGGCGCGAGCACTGTCGAGACCGATGTGCAGCGCACCGCGGACGGTGAGTTGATCTTCATGCACGACGCCGACCTGACCCGGACCACCGACGCAGCGGATGTGTATCCGGACCGCGACTCCTACGACGTCGCCGACTTCACCCTGGACGAGATTCGGGAACTTGACGCCGGCTCCTGGTTCAGCGAGGAGTTCGCGGGCGAGCCGGTTCCCACCCTTCAGGAGGGCCTGGACCTGATGCGTGAGCTGAAGCTGGGGTTCCTGCTGGAGATCAAACTCTCGCATCGCTATCCGGGAATCGACGAGGATATCGCCGAGGTCCTGTACGACAATCCCTGGTTCCTCTCCCCGGGGGCGCTTCCCGGACGTCCCGGCTACGACCGGTTGGCGATCCAGGACTTCAACTGGGACACCGTGCAAAGCTCCCGCGAGCTCTACCCCGACCACGTCCCGCACGGGCTGCTCGGGGTGGTTCCCGAGGACGAGCTCCAGGCGTACGGCGCGTGGGCCGATCAGGTGAACCCGAATCACAGCCTGATCGATGCCGACTATGTCGCCGCGGTCCAGGACGCGGGCATGGAGGTGCACGTCTACACCGTCAATGACCCAACCGACATGCGCCGGGCCATCGATCGCGGCGTGGACGGCGTCATCACCGACTACGTCGACGTTCTCCACGGGGTCATCGCCGAGAACCAGACGTAGCGCCCCCAGTGGCCCGGTCCGTGGCCCCAGCAGCCGCGGTGGTGGCCGGCGGTGCCGGGGTGGGGCACGATCCCCACCTCGGCCTCAGGACCGGCCCGCAACCCCCGGGCGTTGCTGCCAGGGGTGGGGACCGGACCGGGGACGGTATTCGACTCCGAGCGCGTCCAGACGCCGGAGGTGTTCGGTCAGGCGCGGGAGAAACTCCTGGTAAGAACGCTGCCCCCGCATCCACACCGATTCGGCGAAGGCCGAAACCCGCGGGAAAGCCATGTAGTCGACACGGCGTGCCGAGTCCAGGTGTTCACTCCAGATGTTGACCTGTCCCCCCAGGACGTGCTCGGCTTCCCGGGCACTCAGTTCACCGGGAACGGTCTCGGCCGTGTACACGTCTTCCAGACTCAACCGCGGCCCCACGGGAATCGGTTCCTGCGGGTCGTCGGACTGCCGGTAATCGAGGTAGGAGGTCTCGACGGGGCACATGATCACGTCATGGCCCGCCCGGGCCGCATCGATCCCGCCGCTGGTGCCCCGCCAGGACAACACGGTCGCCCCCGGTGCGAGACCGCCCTGGAGAATCTCGTCCCAGCCCAACAGCCGGCGCCCATGCGCGGTGAGGAAGTCGTCAAGCTGGCGGATGAACCAGCTCTGTAGCTCCTCCTCGTCCGCCAAACCCTCGGCGCGGATCCGTTCCTGGGCTTCGGGGCTGGCTCGCCACTGGTCCTTGGGGCACTCGTCTCCCCCCACACAGATATAGGGGCTGGGAAACAGGTCCATCAGTTCGGTGAAGACCCCCCGGTAGAAGTCCAGCGTCGCATCGGAGACGTTGAGAACCTCCGGAATGATGCCCCACTGCGTCGCCACCTCCAGGGTGGCGCCGGAGCCGAGTTCGGGGTAGGCGGCGATCGCGGCCTGGGAATGCCCCGGCACATCCACTTCGGGAACCACCGTGATGTGCCGCTGTGCGGCGTAGGCGACGATCTCACGAATATCGTCCTGGGTGTAGTACCCGCCGTGGGGGCGGTCATCGAAGGTCGGTGGCTGGCTCGCACCCACCTGACTTTCCCGCCGCCAGGAGGAGACCTCCGTGAGTTTGGGGTAACGCTGGATCTCGACCCGCCAGCCCTGGTCGTCGGTCAGGTGCAGATGCAGCACATTGAGCTTGTGCATCGCGAGCAGATCGATGTAACGCAGAATCTCGCGTTTGGGCAGGAAGTGCCGGGCGACATCCAGCATCACGCCTCGCCAGCGAAAGCGGGGACTGTCCGCGATATCCACCGCGGCGAGTTCCAACTTCTCGGTTCCGTGCACGGGGGCCTGACGGAAACTGCTGGCAGGCAGGAGCTGGCGCAGGGTCTGCGCGCCGTAGAACACGCCCGCCGGATCCGTCCCGAGGATGCGCACGCCATCCGGGGTCACGGTGAGGCGATACCCCTCCGAGGGCTCGCCCAGGGAGGCATCCACCGTGAGTTCGATCGTCGGGGCATCTCCGCTCTGGGGTGCCGTCAGGGGGAGTCCGGTGGCCGCGCCCAGCTCGCGTCGCAGCCAGTTCGCCGTGGCGACGGCCTCCGAGTTGGCGTCGAGGGTGCTGGTGATGTCCAGCTGGAGCGTGCCCTGGCCCGGGGTGAGTTCACGGGGATGGGGTACGGGGGCGGTGGTGGTCACGAGTGATCCTCCTGATCCGGTCTAGACCAGGTCCATCGTCGCATGTGGATGTGTATCGGCGCATGGGGTAGGACGATCCGATGTATAGGTGTGTCACCAATTCGTTGTCGGGATTGCGCAGTTTTTACGGGGTGACAGAACGTTGTTGCTCGAACACGGGAAACACCGTAGGTGTGTGGTTTTGGACGCGGACGAGGATGCCCCGGCGCACCGGCCAGCGCGCACGGGCCCTGCACCTGCGTGCCCGGGTCGAACAACTGGAGACCGAGGTGGTGTGTGCCGCGGACAATATGGCCACCTTGGAGGAGGAACACGCCCAACTGGACCGCAGGGTGGACAAGCTCGAGGAGGAGCTTGCGCAGGTCCGCCGGGAGCGTCTGGATACCTACACCCGGTGGTGGCGGGAGCGGGAGCGGCACAACCGCTCCCGGCACCTGATCCGACGGCTGCGTCGGCGCCTGGGCCGGCTACGGCGTGCCGCGGACCGGGCCGACGGGGCTGTCCATCCCAGCGGCAGCGATGGTTCCGAGAACGCGAACAGTCTCGACCCCGGAAACCGGTCCGACCAGTACTCTGACAACGGGCGCGCGCAGGGTCACGGGGACATGCGCGTCTCGGATGGACAGGGCAACAGCGAGCCCAGATCGCAGGTTGACGGGTCCAGTCGCCGACACGGTTAGGCCGGATACTGCGGGGCTGAAGTGCTCGCCTGGTGGGGGCGCCTTGGCGGTGAGCCCTGCCCGTTCCCATGTTGGTCTGGAATACGGACATAGGGCTCCCACGGGCGTCCCAGATCCTGGTCCGGGCACTGACCGATCCGCGCGCGCCGTGTTGGCCGCCGGCGGCGTCGCGCCCTGGGGGCGCTCCCCCGCACGACGGCCAGCGGGGTGGGGGCGGTGGTTGTGGGGGCGCCTTGGCGGTGAGCCCTGCCCGTTCCCATGTTGGTCTGGAATACGGACATAGGGCTCCCACGGGCGTCCCAGATCCTGGTCCGGGCACTGACCGATCCGCGCGCGCCGTGTTGGCCGCCGGCGGCGTCGCGCCCTGGGGGCGCTCCCCCGCACGACGGCCAGCGGGGTGGGGGCGTGGTGGCTGTGGGGGCGTAGCCCTTGTGGTGGGGGTGTTTCTCAGCGTGGTGGCCGTGCGGGTCGTGGTGGTCGTCGGTGGTGCCGCGCCTGGGGTGCTTTTCCGCAGGGTGGCCGGTGGGGTGTTGGGGTGGGGGTGGTTGGCATCGCGCGCGCCGTGTTGGCCGCCGGCGGCGTCGCGCCCTGGGGGCGTTCCCCCGCACGACGGCCAACGAGTGTGGATGCGGTGGCCGTGGAACGCATCCCGCTACCCGGGGGATGCGCCCACCAGCCGCCCCACATCCCGCTGGCCGTCGTGCGGCGGACCACGGCGCTCCCATCACAGGGGCACCCCCACAGCCACCGTGCCCCCACACCCCGCTGGCCGTCGTGCGGGGGAGCGCCCCGGAAACAGGACACCACTGGTGACCACCACGGCGCGACGCCGCCGGCGGCCAACACGGCGCGCAAGGTCAACCAATCACCGCCACCACGATCCCCTCGGGGACGGTGAGGCCTGCGGCTTCCTCGTGCCGCCCGGGTGCATCCCCACGGCGGGGACGCCGTGGTCTCCCACGCACCACGGGCCACCGGGCAGGCCGCCGTCCCCGGCACCCGCGCCCCAGAGCTGCGGGCCGTCACGTCACATCGTGCCCCCGCGGATATCCCAGTGGTCGGCACATCTAGCTCGGGTCGGGCTCTACGGGCAGTTCGGCGCTCAGGGTGCGGTTGATGTCGTGGGCCGCTGAGTGGATGGCCTGGAGCGTGACGTTCACGGCGGGGCGACGGACCCTGGCCGCGCGTACCACCGCGTAGACGTCGCGTACCGGGGCGTCCCCGGGAAGGCGTCGGAATCCGAGGCCGGCCGTTCCCGCGGTGAGTGCCAGCGAAGGCACGGTAGCGATCCCGATTCCCCGGGCGACCAGGCTCAGGATCGTGCCCAGACCCTCGAACTCCCAGGCTGTGGTGGGGGCTCCGACGACGTTGGCCAGGAGAGTGTCGGTGGCTCTGCGGGAGGGCTCCCCACTCGGAGTGGCCAACCAGGACTCCTCGGCCAGCTCCCGCAGATCGACGGGACGCTCCTGGTCGGCCATGGGGTGTGTCTCCGGCACAACCAGCACCATGGGGTCGCGCAGCAGGTGATAGTAGCGCAGTTTTCCCGCGGCGGTGTCGGGCGTTCGTCCGGACCAGTCGTCGATCAGCGCGATCTCTGAGCTTCCCTCACTGACCTTCTGGACTCCGGTGCCTTTCAGTGCCTGACGGAGGATCAGGCGCATGGCGGTATGTTCGCGCAGGCTGTGGGCCAGGGCGGGGGCGAATGCGACGGCGGCGGTGGGAAAGGCGGTTACCGACACCTCGCCGACCGCGGCGTCGGTCTGCTCGGCCAGCACGGACTCCGCGGCCTCGACCATGGCCAGGATCTGTTCGGCGTGTTGCACGAGGAGTCGGCCCGAGTCCGTGAGTTCCGCACTGCGGGCCGTCCGATCCAACAACGGGGTGCCCGCTTCGCGCTCCAGCCGTCCGATCTGCTGGGAGACCGCCGCGGGGGTGTAGCCGAGGGCCGCGGCAGCTCCGGCGATGCTGCCCTGTCGGGAGAACTCATGCAGGATACGGAGACGTCGAAGATCGAGCATAAGGTCAGCTTATGCTATGCATCGAAATTCGTTGCTTGTGCTAATGGATTGAGCGGGGCAGGATAGGGAGTGACCGGGACAAACGCAATGGTTGTCCACGCGATAATCCCCGAGTATGCGGAGTTGATCTCTTCATGCCTGTCGCCGTGTCCGCGACACTTGCCGCTAATGAGGCCCTCGCGCGCAAGCGCGGTGCGGGGGAGCCCGTACTACCGATGGCGTTCGGAGAGGCAGGACTGCCCGTCCACCCGGAGCTGCGGGCAGCCCTCACCGACGGTTCTGAGTACGGCGGATACGGGCCGGTCGCCGGCAGTAGCCGTCTGCGCGACGCCGCAGCCGGCTACTGGGAACGCCGGGGACTGCCCACCGATCTGGAGCTCGTGGTTGCTGGCCCCGGGAGCAAGCCACTGCTGTACAGCCTGTTGCTCGGCATTGGCGGCGATGTCGCCATGGCCAGCCCGAGCTGGGTGAGCTATGCGGCACAGACCCAGCTCGCGGGACGCGAACCCGTCTTCGTGCCCACCCCCCCGACCCAGGGCGGGGTTCCCGAGCCCGATCTGCTGGCCCAGGCCGTTCGGGAGGCACGGGGCCGGGGCCGCAGTGTGCGCGCGGTCATCGTCACCCAGCCCGACAACCCCACCGGCACCCTCGCGACGCGGGACACGATCCAGCGTTTGGCCGAGGTGGCCCGGGAACTGGACCTGGTGGTCATCTCGGACGAGATCTACCGGGATCTGGTGCACGATCCCACCGTGTCCGTCACCAGTCCCGCGGAGTTCGCCCCCGAACGCACGGTGATCAGTACCGGCCTGAGCAAGAATCTCGCACTGGGCGGATGGCGCCTGGGGATCGTTCGGCTGCCGGACAGCCCGCTGGGGCAGCGGCTGCACGCCGAACTGGTGGGAGTGGCCAGCGAGATCTGGTCCAGCCCCGCCGGACCCATCCAGCACGCGGCCGCCTACGCCCTCGACGAGCCGCGGGAGCTGGTGGACCACATCCACCGCAGCCGGCGACTACACGGAATCGTCGCCCACGCCGTGGCCGACCGGTTCGCCGCGGCGGGGGTGCTCGCGGTGCCGCCGCAGGGCGCGTTCTACCTCTATCCGGATTTCGCCGGCTGGCGGGACCAGCTGGCAGGGAACCACGGGGTGGCTACGGGGGCCGACCTCGCGGCCTTCCTGCTGGAGAATTTCGGCCTCGGGGTGTTGCCGGCATCCGAGTTCGGTGAGGGAACGGAGGCACTCCGGGTTCGGGCCTCGGTCAGCCTCCTGTACGGCGACACCGAAGCCCAGCGCTACGCCGCGCTCGCTGCGGAGGACCCGCTGGCCCTGCCGTGGGTGCGCCAGCACCTTGACCGGCTCACCGAGGTGCTCGCCATGGCCGGCCGGGGATGTGCGGTGACCTGCTGAGCCGCACTGTGCACACGGGCCGGGCTGGCCAGTACGGGGGCGCCGGGCGGGTCCGGCCCGCCTGGGCGACCCCCGGTTACGGAGACACCACCGGGGGAATGCAGCCGGCGTGAAACCGACATGCTGCACTCCCCAGATCTGCCGGGTCTATACCGCACTCCGTGGGGAAGTGCCGCCTGGGGCGCGCTTCCTCGTTGACCGGCTGTGGCCCCGCGGCGTCGCCGCGTCCCGACTGCTGCTGGAAGGCTGGCTTCGTGAGGTCGCCCCCAGCTCCGCACTCCGAAACTGGTTCGGGCACGATCCCGGACGCTGGGAGCAGTTCCGCACTGCCTACCTGGACGAGCTGGCCGAGCGGCCGGAAGCCGTGGAACCGATCCTGAGCGCCCTGGGGAACGGTCCGGTGGTCCTGCTCTACGCGGCCAGGGACACCGAGCACAACCACGCCCTGGTTCTCCGCGACCATGTGGCAGCGCTCTGCGCGCAACGGGCCACCCAGGGTGGGCCGGAGCGTTCATGAGCGCGACGCCAGCCCGCCACGGCCCCCACCAGCGGCCGACCGGCGGGATCCCCTGGCGTGTCGCGTTCCCGCGCGGGATGTCCTAAGGTTATGCCGTCGATACGCTGTGTCGACAACAGTGATGGCCGCAGCTGAGAGGAGTCCCGCGTGCAGCTGACCGAGTGGGCGCGGCTGGTACGCGCGGAGCTGGCTATGGAAGCCGAGGACAGCGGCTCCGGTCCGCGACCCGACAGGCTCACCCAGGCGGACATCACCCGAGTGCTCGATGTTGCCAGGGACGCTGCCCACAGCGTCACGCGCCCCGCGGCGCCGGTTACCACCTATCTGATGGGGATCGCGGTGGGGCGCGGCGCCGATCCGGAGGCCGTGGCGGCCACCTTGCGAGAGCTTGCGTTGGCGCAGGCCAGCGAGCCGGACGAGGACAGTTCCCCGGCTGGGTAGTTGAGAGCGGGATGTCGGGCAACCGTGACACCGTAGTGACGAATCGGTGTAAATCTGGCACGGCGTCGTTGCCGCCACAGCTGACTCTCCGGTCACTGTCGACACCACAAGTGAGCGACGCCGATGGTGGCACCCCCACTGATGAATAGGGAGCACAGGCATGGAGCAACTCGGGGACATCCTCGATCTGTTAAGCGGCATCATCTGGGGCCCGTGGGTGCTGATCCCACTGCTGTTGGCCACCGGAGTCTTCCTGACCGCCCGCCTCAAGGCGCTACAGCTCTGGACGTTGCCGCACGCGTTGTGGCTGGCCCTGATCCGTCGTAAGGAGCACGACGAGACCGAGGGCGACATCTCCCATTACCAGGCGCTGAGCACCGCCCTGGCCGCGACGATCGGAATCGGCAACATCGGTGGTGTCGCCTCGGCGATCGCGATCGGCGGGCCGGGCGCCCTCTTCTGGATGTGGGTCACCGGGCTGCTGGGCATGGCCACCAAGTACAGCGAGGCGCTGCTGGGGGTTAAGTACCGCGAACGTGACGCCAAGGGCCAACAGAGCGGTGGCCCCATGTTCTACCTGAAGAACGGGATCGAGGGGAACCTGGGCCTGATCCTGGGTGGCGCCTTCGCCGTCTTCGGCGCCATCGCCGCCTTCGGGATCGGCAATGGTCTCCAGGCCGGTCAGGCCTCCGGACAGCTGGAGGACACCTGGGGTGTTCCGCAGTGGCTGACCGGTGTGCTGCTCGTCGTCGCCGCCGGTGCCGTGATCCTCGGCGGAATCAAGAGCATCGGTCGTGCCGCGGCAGCGATTGTCCCGTTCATGGCGCTCGTCTACATCTTCAGCGCCATCTTCGTGCTGATCGTGTTCGTCGGTGACCTTCCCGCGGCGCTCGCGCAGGTGTTCAGCGACGCCTTCACCGGCAACGCTCTCGTCGGTGGGACCACGGGCGCCGCCATCATGATCGCTCTCCAGATGGGCCTGGCGCGTGGCATCTTCTCCAACGAGTCCGGTCTGGGCACCGGCGCCATCGCGGCGGCGGCCGCCAAGACCACCCAGCCGGTGCGTCAGGCCATGGTCTCCATGACCCAGACCTTCATCGACACCCTCATCGTGGTCACCCTGACCGGACTCACCCTGATCGTCACCGGCGTGTGGGAGGCCGGCGAAGACGGTTACGAGGCCGACGTGCTGATGACCTCGGCCGCCTTCGACCAGGGACTGCCCCTGGAAATCATGGGGATCGGTCTGGGCACGCACGTGATCACCTTCAGCGTGCTGATCTTCGCGTTCACCACCATGCTGGGCTGGTCCTACTACGGTGAGCGGTGCATGGACTTCCTGTTCGGCCGGGGTGCGGTTGTGCCCTACCGGGTGGTGTTCGTCGGGCTGATCTTCGTCGGTGCGACCGTGCCGCTGGACCTGCTGTGGACCTTCTCCGACATCTTCAACGGCCTGATGGCACTGCCCAACCTGCTCGGGCTGCTCCTGCTGTCGCCGGTGATCGTGGCGGAGACACGCCGCTACTTCAACAACCCGCAGTGGAAGAATCCCGATCTGAAGATTCCGGACGTGCGGGAGTAGGAACCGCACCGGCACGGATACGGCACACGGTGGGGGCGGGATCACGATTCCGCCCCCACCGGCCTTACCGGCCCCCCATCGGCGTCCCTGTTCCTCTCGTGTGGGGTTCACTCCAGACGTCATAGCCGCCCTGAGCCCACCCGCACCGGTGCCCGGGCCCACCGGTGGCGCCGCGCCCCAGGTCTGGTGGATACGGGAGGGGCCGGCTGCGGGGCCTACTACCGCGAGTCCTCCGGCTCGGGCCACCACGCGTGGAAGTGCTGTACCGGGCCGCGGCCGCGTCCAACGTTCAATTCGTCGGCGCGACGCAGGGCCTGAGTGAGATAGTCCTTGGCATCTCGGACCGCCTCGTGCACGGTCGGACGCTGCGGCAGCAGGGAGGCGATCGCCGAGGACAGTGTGCATCCGGTGCCATGCGTGTTGCGGGTGGCGACCCGTTCCGCGGACAGCGAGTCGGGGGCTGCCCCGGGCACGGCGAGCAGGTCGGTACTGGACTGTCCACTCAGATGTCCGCCCTTGACCAGTGCTCGCTGTGGTCCCAGTTCCAGCAGCCGGGTCGCCTGGTCCGCCATGGCGGCGAGGTCGTGGACCTCGGGCTCGTCCAGCAGATCAGCGGTCTCCGGGAGGTTGGGGGTGACGATGTGGGCCAGCGGCAGGAGGCGGCTGCGCAGGGCCTGCACGGCCTCGGCGGCGAGGAGCCGGTCTCCGCTCTGCGCCACCATGACCGGATCCACGACCACGTTGGGCAGTTCGTACTCCTCGACCGCATCGGCGACCGCGGCCACGATGTCGGCGTTGGCCAGCATGCCGATCTTGACCGCGTCCACCCGAACGTCGGCCAGCAGGGTCTCGAGCTGTTCGGTGACGAACTCCGCCGGGACGGCGTGCACCCCGGTAACCCCCGTGGTGGACTGCGCGGTCAGTGCGGTCGGTACCGCCATGCCGTAGCACCCGAGCGCGGAGAAGGTCTTGAGGTCTGCCTGGATACCGGCCCCGCCACTGGGGTCGCTGCCGGCAATGGTCAGGAGCTTATACGTCACGGAGGTCTCCTCGGTATGCGCTGACTCGCCCAGGTCATGCTCGCACTGGGACGCCGCGGGGGGCCACTCGGCCCGCCCCGGAGCCCCCGGGGCTCAGGAAGTTCCGGCCGGGGTCGAACCGGACGGGGTGGGGGCCGTGTTCGTGCTGCTCGCGGCCTGAGCGTCGCTCCCGTTATGGGGGCTGCGCGCCCGAACCATCCGCTCGATGACGAGGATGGCCGTGACCACCGCGAAGCCGGCCACGATCAGGGAGACGTTCAGCCCCACGTCGGTGGTGGGCGCCAACAGGCTACGATCCCCGTCCACCTCCCAGGGCTGCCAGGGCCACATGGCCCGCAGCGCCCCCGCCATCAGCCCGGTGATGATGACCAGGGTGACGCGGTGGTGGTGCTCCAGCAGCCACTGCAACACCTTGACAATGACCACCAGCCCGATGACCGCGCCCACGGCGAAGGTTCCGATGAAGGCGAAGTCCAGGTCCCGCGCGGCCTGGCTCGCGGGTTCGTAGACACCGAACACCTCCAGCAGGAACGCACCCGAAACCCCGGGCAGCACCAGCCCGGACACCGCGACGGAGGCGGCGCCCAGCACCGCGAGGGAACCCGGTTCCCCCTGGGCCATCGGAAGCCCGGTGAGGAAGAACGCGCCCGCGGTCATGACTGCGGCGAGTAGCCATTCGGGGGCGCGCCACCGCCCCCCGGACTGGCTGTAGGGCACCCACAGGGAGGCCAGAACCAGCCCGAAGAACACCGCCGAGGCCTGCGGCCGGTAGTGCTCCAACAGCGGGGCCAGCAGGGGCAGGCCGGTGGCGAAAGCCAGCACCATACCGATCAGAACCGCGACGACCACCGCCCAGTGTGCCTGGCGGAACTCACCGCTGGCACGCTGCCAACCGCGCCCACGGGGCAGGTCAGCGACCATGCACTTGATCCCGCTGAGCACGTGCCCCGCGGAGCTGATCAGGCGTTCGTACACCCCGGTGATCAGAGCGATGGTTCCACCGCTGACGCCGGGGACGATCTCCGCGGTACCGATAAGCGCACCGCGGATTCCGTTGAGCAGGTGGAATCCCGCCCGGGGGGCGGGGCGGTGCTGGGGGGATGTCGCTGCGTGGGCCATGCTCGAAAGACCTGTGTTCCCTCATGGTTCGATCGCGATGTGCTGCCCCAGTGTAGGGCCGCCAGCGCGACGGGGGAGCACGGCCGGGCCGCACCGTGTGGGCGTTGTCGGCTGGCCGGGCCGCCCACCAGCTGGGGTGGGGGCGCCGGAACCGGCCGGACCCGAGTGTGCGGGCCCGTGGCTTCACAGAATGTTCTCGGTGATCTCCTGCGCGGTATCCATCGCCTCCTCGGCGCGGATGGAGGACGCGTCGGTGCTGCTTCGGGCGGCGTCGTAGCAGGTGCGTACGTACAGACGCCCCGTTGCCGTACCCAGGCAGCCCACGTTGTTGTCCTCGTCGTACCACCGTTGTGCCCTGTCCCCGATGCCTTCGACCGGGGTGCCGCCGAACTCCTGGGCGTCGAGGTCCAGCTCGGTGGCCGCGGCCTCCGGGCCGTCCCGGTTGTCCAGCATGAGCACCGATGCGAAGCCGTCGGCCTCCTGGGTGGTGGGGGCGCTCTCCCATTCGCAGTACCGCCCGTCCCCCTGCGGATCGTCCAGGAACTCGTCGTCCTGCTGCTCCAGGTCGGGAATGTGGCGGGCCAGGACCTCCCCGTCCACATCGGCACACTCCGGTACGGGGTCCGCGCCCGCGACCACCCCCCGCTCTGACGCGGTTTCATTGGTGTCGGCGGTGTCGTCGTTGTCGCCGGCGGCGTTCGCGTCCTCCGCGGCCACCTGCGCGGGGTCGTCCCCGCCCGTCCCGACGACCTGGGTCACCAGGAGCACACCGACGATGCCGAGGATCGCGACGACCAGCACACCCGCTGTCACCAGGGCGACGATTCGGCCGGTGCTGGATCCGGCCCCGGACTTCTCGGCGGCGGGCGGAGCCCAGTGCGGGGGTGGTGCATGCTGTGCGGGTCCGGGATGCGGGGCCGGCCCCGGCAGGGCCTCCGCCGGCCGTGGGTCGGAATCGTGGGGTGGCGCAGCCCTATGGGCAGCCTCGGGGGGCGGGGCTGCGCCGGGGGCGGTGTCCGGGGACTCGTGCGCGGCCACCGCCCCGGGGTCCGAGCCCACGGCACGCAGTCGCGATTCCAGGGTGGAAACGTCGGGGCGGGCGGTGGGATCCCGGCTGAGGAGCTGCTCCAGCAGGGGCCACAGGGATCCGGCGCGCTGCGGAGGATCGGGGTCGGTGGTCAGGGGGGCCATGGCGGTGGCGGCCGCGGTCTCGCGCCGATAGGCCGGGCGGCCCTCCACCAGATAGTAGAGGGTGGCGCCCAGAGCCCACAGATCGGCGGCGGGGCCGACCTGGTCCTGCTGGAGCTGTTCCGGGGCCAGATAGCCGGGGGTGCCGATCACCCCCGCCTGGGTCAGTCCACTCTCGCCCTGCTGGGTGGCGATACCGAAGTCGGTGAGGACCACCTGGTCCTCGTCGTCGATCATGATGTTCGCGGGCTTGATGTCCCGGTGCAGCACCCCGGCCTCGTGGGCGCGGCGGAGTGCGCTGGCGGCCTGCGCCCCCACGTCGGCGGCCCGGGCCGGGGTGAGCGGACCCTGTTCCGCGACGATACTGTCCAGACCGCGTCCCTCGATGAGCTCCATAACCACCCAGGGGCGTTCGTCCACACGCACCACGTCGTGCACGGTCACGATCGCGGGATGGTTGAGCTGGGCGCAGATCCGGGCCTCGCGCATCGTGCGTTCCACGAGTCGGTCCCGCTCGTCGGGGGGCAGCCCTTCGGCGATGCGGACTTCCTTCACGGCCACCGAGCGGTCCAGTAACTCGTCGTGGCCCAGCCACACCGTCCCCATTCCGCCGCGGCCGATGGTGTCCACCAGTCGGTACCGCTGTGCCAGCAGGCGCTCAGACATGACAGCGACCATATCGGGAGATAACGGCGGTAGGGGAGTCGAGGACGGCGGCGAACCGCCGCGCAACCACTATTGCGCCGGCGATGGGATGTTTGGTCCACTACCTGGGTGCCCCGGCGGCGACCGACCCCGCCGGAACGATCAACGGTGATCGGAGGAGGACTCATGAGCCATCCGCTCAGTGTCACATCGAGCGCGGCCAACGGTGGAAACCCCGCCGGGTCCGCGGATTCGGTATCGGAACACATCGCGGCTGCCACCGCGCACTCGGCCCACAACTACAAGCCATTGCCAGTCGTGCTCGCCGAGGGGGAGGGGGCTTGGGTCACCGACGTGACCGGTCGTCGTTACCTGGACTTTCTCGCGGGCTACTCCGCGCTCAACTTCGGTCACCGCAATCCGGAGCTGCTCGGCGCCGCCCAACGCCAGCTGGAGCGGCTAACCCTCACCAGCCGGGCCTTCCATAATGACCAGTTCGCCCCCTATGTGCGTGCCCTGGCCCGCCTGGTGGGCAAGGACCAGGTCCTTCCGATGAACACCGGGGTCGAAGCCGTCGAGTCGGCCATCAAGGTCGCCCGTAAGTGGGGATATGAGGTCAAGGGAGTGCCCGAGGGCGCGGCCACGATCGTGGTCGCCGGAGGTAACTTCCACGGACGTACCACCACCGTGATCTCGTTCTCGCAGGATGCCGACGCCTACACGGGGTTCGGCCCCTACACCCCCGGCTTTCGGGTGGTGCCCTACGGTGACGCCGACGCCGTCGCCGAGGCGATTGACGAGACCACCGCTGCCGTGCTTGTCGAACCGATCCAGGGAGAGGCCGGGGTGGTGGTTCCCCCCACCGACTACCTGCCCCGTCTCCGAGACCTGTGCGACCAGCGCCGAATTCTGCTAATCGCCGACGAGGTGCAGTCGGGGCTCGGACGGACCGGCACCGTCCTCGCCTGCGAGCATGCGGGCATCGAAGCGGATGCCTACGTGCTGGGCAAGGCGTTGGGCGGGGGAATCCTGCCGGTGTCGGCGGTGGTCGCCGACAGTGACGTTCTCGGGGTACTCCAGCCGGGGCAGCACGGCAGCACCTTCGGTGGCAACCCCCTCGCCTGCGCGGTTGGGCGGGAGGTCGTGCGCCTGCTGGAGGAAGGTCCGTACCTCGCCGACGCGCGACGGCTGGGAGAGAAGCTGCATGCGCGGGTGCAGGGCTTCCTCGGCCGGGGCCTGGTCGCGGTGCGTGGCCTGGGTCCGTGGGCCGGACTGGACGTGGATCCGGCGCTCGCCACTGGCCGGCAGCTGTGCGAGCGCCTGGCCGAGCGTGGAGTTCTGGTCAAGGACACCCACGGCTCGACCATTCGGCTGTCCCCGCCGCTCACCCTGAGCGCCGAGGATCTCGACTGGGGCTTGGACCAGATCGAGTCGGTGCTGACCGAACTGGCTCGGTGACGGGGCTCATGTCCCGGTGACCAATGCTGGCCGTCGTGCGGGGCGTGCCGCCAGGCGCGATGCCGCCGGCGGCCGGGGCGGTGCGTGCGGGTGGCCAGGTGCCGGCACCAGGCTCTCAGTGGACCTGGCCGCGGGGCTCGTTCTGTCGCTGGGTAGGGGCCAGTCGCGGGCGGCGTCGCGCGCGGGACGCACTAGTCCCGCACCGCGGCCCGCTGCCGCCCCTGAGTCACCCCCATCGGCCGTTCCTGGCCCCCATCGGCCTTCCCCAGCCCCTATCCCTTGAGGGCTGCCCCCCAGACGCTAATACCGCCCCAATTTCGCCCAGTCAAACGCCGGCCCGGGCTCAGCTGTCGCCGGCGGCCAGCGGGCCGTCGGCGACCCGGTCCAGGGTGTTCTGACGCACGTAGACCTCCCGGCCGGGTCCGTCCTCGACCTGCTCGGCGACCCGGTCCCCGACGGCGCTCTGCCCGGCGGCGGTGGGGTGGAACGTGGCCCGGTCCACGGTGACCGCCTGCTGCGTCCCGCGGTCGAGAATCACCCCGTTCACCCAGGACTCGTCCGTGCTCACCTCGTGCCCGTCCAGGGCGTCGTAGGTGTCCACGAACTCGACCGAGCCCACGGCCCCGGCCTCGGCAATCTGCGCATCGGTTTCCACCACCGCATCACGGATCTGGTTGTTGAACCGTTGGATCGTGGTGTTGAGCCAGCTCTGGTCGCCCGTGCTCAGTGTGTAGTACATGCTCTGTGGATCCTCGGGGAAGATCCGGGGGTAGCCAACGACCAGGACGCGCGCGTCGGGGGCGCGGGTGCGCACCTCGGTCAGGAGCTCGGCGAAGGTGTCCTCGAACTCCTCCATCCGGTCCTCGATCTCGTCCTCCTGCCCGACACAGGCGTTGCGGTCGACGAACGGGACGCGGAGCATGCAGGCCTGGAGCACGCTGGAGAAACCGATGTCGTTGCCCCCGATTCCGATGGTCACCAGGGAGGTTTCCGGGGTCAGCGCCGCCAGCTGTGCGTGCTCCTCGTCCAGGTTCTCCAGCATGGAGGAGCCACGCTGTCCGCTACAGGCAAGGAAGGACAGGTTTCCAGCGAAGTCGCTGGACTCGGCGAGCCGGTGGGGGTAGGCGTTGGCGGAGCGGTAGCAGTTGCGGTCCCGCTGTGTCTCGTTGCTGTAGTCGTCCGCCCCGTCCCCAGAGGAGTAGGAGTCCCCCAGCGCCACGTAGTGTCCCCACGTCGCCGCGTCCTGCGGGGCCAGCTCCTGGCGCCACGCGGGGTCGTCCTCCTCGTCCGGGCCGGGTTCTCCCGGAACCGGGGGACACCCCAGGCCCAGGAGTGCGCAGGAGGCGTTCTGTATCGCGGTTCGAGTGGCCGGGACGGAGGCGAGTACCACACAGATGATCAGAACCGACGCGATGCTGACGGTGATGATCCAGCCCCGCCTGCCGAGCGACGGCATCCACTGCTCCTCTTGTCTGCTTCGGCCGGAATATCCCTCCAGAGATTACATTATTGTCACGGCGTGTGGGAGTGGTCGGGATCCGCCCCACGCCTGGCCCCTGGTGGCGCGGTGGCGGTGATCGCCTCCAGGGCGCGCGTGACGTCCTCGTCCCCCAGATCCGCCCGCGCGGTGATTCGGAGCCGGGACACACCGTCCGGAACCGAGGGTGGGCGGAAACAGCCGACCCGGACGCCACGTTCGCGGCACTGCTGCTGCCAGACGACAGCGGTATCCGGCGAGGGAGCCCGCACGGAGGCAACGGCGGCCGTGGGCTGCTGCACGGCGAATCCGGCCCGTGCCAGCTCCTGAGCGAACTGGCGGGCCACGGCCCGCGCGCGGTGCGGCCGCTGCGGCTCGGCCCGGATCCGACGCAGCGCTGCCAAGGCCCCCGCTGTGGCGGGAGGCGCGAGTCCCGTGTCGAAAATGAAGGTGCGCGCCGTGGACACCAGGTGTTCGATGACGCGGCGCGGGCCGAGAACCGCACCCCCCTGGGCGCCCAGGGCCTTGGACAGCGTCACCGACACCACAACGTCGTCACAGCCCCGGCGGCGACCGCCGGTGTCGCTGACCAGGCCCGCCTCGGCCGGGGCGCCGGCCCCTGCCGGGCCCAGAACCCCGATCCCGTGGGCGTCGTCCAGCAGCAGCCCGGCACCCCGTTCCCGGCAGGTGCGGTGCAGAGCCGGGAGATCGGTGAGGTCGCCGTCCACCGAGAACACCGTGTCCGAGACCACCAGGGCGGGACGGTTCGAGGCGGCCAGCAGCCGGTCCGCCGCACCGGGGTCCGCGTGCGCGTACACCTGCACCTGTGCCCCACCCGCCTTGGCCAGCCGGGTCGCGTCGATGAGGGAGGCGTGGTTGTTCCGGTCACACACCAGCAGGCCGTCGCGGGGGCACAACGCGGTGAGCATGCCGAGGTTCGCAGCGTAGCCGGAGGAGAAGACGAGCGCGGACTCGGCTCCGTACAGGTCGGCGAGTTCGGCCTCCAGCTCCGCATGCAGCTGGGTGCTCCCGGTGACCAGACGCGATCCGGTAGCACCCGCCCCCCACGCACGGGCGGCCGCGGCTGCGGCCTCGGCGATGTCGGGATCCAGCGACAGGCCCAGGTAGTCGTTACTCGCGAGGTCCATCAGGGGTGGATGCTCGGTAGCCGGGCGGATCTGGAGGCGTCGGGTCAGTCCGGCGGCCGAACGGCGTGCCGCGGCCTCGTCCAGCCAGGAGAACGGGTGGGACCGGTGCTGTGCGGCCATCGGAGCTCCGGGACTCGGTTGGGGACTCGGCCGGTACTCTGCGCCCTCATCGTGACGTACCGATCCCGCGGGTGCCGAAGCCGAGCCCCACAAGGTGGTGGACCGAAGGTCTGTAGGGTTCGGCAGGGTAGGTGTGCGGACACATGGTGCACCATCACCCGTATGACCGGCAGCACCGCAGGAGCAGGATCGGGACCGAGGTCCACGGGCAGGAACCCCTCCGCCGCACCGGACCCGGCTGGCCAGGTAACGACAAGCGCGGACGCGGGGGGCCATCCGCGGTCGGATCCCCAGCCACGGGGGCAGGCAGCTAGTGGCACCGGCTCCGGTGCCCGCGTGGGAACCGAGCATGAGGCGAGCAGTTCCTGGATCCGAAGCATCGACCAGGAGCATGTGTGGCATCCCTACGCCACGGTGCCGGCGGCGCACCCGCCGCTGGTGGTGCGTTCCGGACGCGGTGCCTGGCTGCGGATCGTGGATGAGGGCGGGACGGAACGCGCCGTCCTGGACGGCATGTCCTCGTGGTGGTCGGCGATTCACGGTTACGCCCACCCCGTGCTGGACCGGGCGGTGACCGAACAGCTCGGGTCCATCAGCCACGTCATGTTCGGCGGGCTGACCCACGAGCCGGCGGCGCGCCTGGCCCGAATCCTGGTGGAAGTCACCCCCGAGCCGCTGCACCACGTGTTCCTGGCCGACTCCGGGTCCGTCTCGGTCGAGGTGGCGCTGAAGATGTGCCTCCAGTACTGGCGCTCGCGCGGGCGGCCGGAGAAACGGCGAATGCTCACCTGGCGGGGTGGCTATCACGGGGACACCTTCCACGCCATGTCGGTGTGCGACCCGGAGGGTGGGATGCACCGGCTGTGGGGGGACACCCTGCCACGGCAGGTGTTCGTGGACGCCCCACCGAGTGGTGTCGACGTGCCCCCGGACCCGAGCTACCTGGACCACATGGAGGAGCTGCTGGCCAGACACGCCCACGAGGTCGCCGCGATCATCGTCGAGCCGATCGTGCAGGGCGCCGGTGGTATGCGGTTCCACCATCCGGGATACCTCACCCGGCTGCGGGAGCTGGCCGACACCTACGATGTCCTGCTGGTCTTCGACGAAATCGCCACGGGCTTCGGCCGCACCGGCGAGTTGTTCGCTGCCGACCATGCCGGGGTGAGCCCCGACGTGATGTGCCTGGGCAAGGCGTTGACCGGTGGATACATGACGATGGCGGCGACACTGTGCACTTCCCGGGTAGCCCGCGGGATCGCCGGGGGAGAGGTGCCCGTGCTGGCCCACGGGCCCACGTTCATGGGTAATCCCCTCGCGGCCGCGGTCGCCCACGCCTCGGTGGACCTGCTGCGCCAGCGGGACTGGCGGGCCGAGGTGTCCCGCATCTCCGAGGGCCTGGCCACCGGGCTGGCGCCGGCGCGGTCGCTGCCCACGGTGGCCGATGTGCGGGTCCTGGGGGCGATCGGGGTGATCGAGCTCGCCGCGGGCCTGGAGGTGGACATCCCCGCGGCCACCCGCGCCGCCCTGGACGCCCACGTATGGCTGCGCCCCTTCCGTAATCTCATCTACGCGATGCCCCCCTACATCTGCGACGACGCCGAGATCGCCGGGATCGCCTCCGGAATGCTGGCCGCGGCGCGCGCCGGCACCGGGAACGGACAGACGCAGTGACCCCGGACGATGCTCGGCGGTACGGGATCAGCGCACGGATATACGTCGTCACCGGCACCGACACAGGAGTGGGCAAGACCGTTGTGACGGCGGCCCTGGCCGCCACCGCGCGTGCAGCCGGGCAGAGGGTCGCCGTCCTCAAGCCGGCGCAGACTGGATGTCCGCCCGTGGGCGCGGATTCGGATGATCCCCCGGACACCGCGGAGGTGACGCGTCTGGCCGGGCGGGTGACCGAGCGGGAGCTGGTGCGGTACCGGGAGCCACTGGCCCCGGCCACGGCGGCGCGCCGGCTGGGGGAGGATGGCGTTGCCGCCGCGCGGGTCGTGGCGGAGGCTCGCCGACTTGCCTCCGGTCATGATCTCGTGCTCGTCGAAGGTGCCGGTGGGCTCCTGGTTCGGCTCAACACCCAGGGGGAAACCATCGCCGAGGTCGCCGATGCGCTGGCGGCGGAGGTGCTTGTGGTGACACGGTGCGAGCTGGGAACGCTCAACGCCACGGAACTCACCGTCGAAGCGGCCCGCCGCCGCGGACTGCGCATCCGTGGTCTGGTGATCGGCTCGTGGCCGGAGAATCCCGATGTGGCGCAGCGCTGCAACCGGCAGGAGCTCCCCGAGATCACCGGCGTTCCACTGCTGGGGGTCCTGCCCGCAGGGGCGGCTCGGCTGGGCCGGGAGGGGTTCCGGGACGTGGCGGCCGCCCTGAACGTCGCCGCCGACCATCGACCGCGACCGCCCGCCGATGCGGTGCCGCGACCGCACGCCGACCGGCCCGGACCCTGCTGACAGGGAGGCCCCGGAGACAGAGGCGTCCGAGGTGTCCTCGGTCTCGGCCCGTGGATGTGGCATCCCTTACTCTTGGGGAGCGAGATCGCTGGTTGCCCGGGGCTATGGAGAACGAGGAGACACACGATGCCACAGGGGCCACAACCCCGCGTGCTCTGGCAGCCCGACGCCGATCGGGTGGAGCAGGCCAACATCACGGCGTTCGCTCGCTGGGTCCGTAAGCACTACGGGGTCCACGTGGAGGACTACCACGCGCTGTGGCGTTGGTCCACCACCGAGTTGGCCGACTTCTGGGCGGCGATCTGGCAGTACTTCGACGTGCACAGTGATACGTCCTATGAACGGGTGTTCGACGAGGAGCGGATGCCCGGGACCAACTGGTTCCCCGGGGCGCGCCTGAACTACGCCCAGCACATCTTCCGTGCGCGCGGAGACAGTGGAGACGCAGACGCAGACACAGACACAGACACTGTGGCGATCCGGCACGCCTCGGAGCTGCGGGCCACCGGCACCTGGACCTGGGCACAGCTACGCGAGCGTACCGCGGCGATCGCCGAGGGCCTGCGTAAGCTCGGGGTGCAGCCCGGAGATCGGGTCGTGGCCTACATGCCCAATATTCCGGAGACCGTGGCGGCGTTCTACGCCTGCGCGGCGGTCGGAGCCGTGTGGTCCTCCTGTTCCCCCGACTTCGGGGTGCGTAGCGTGGTGGACCGGTTCGCCCAGATCGAACCCACCGTTCTGCTCACCGTCGACGGCTACCGCTACGGCGGCAAGGACTTTGACCGCCGTAGCGAGCTCGCCGAAATCCGGGCGCAGCTGCCGACACTGCGGCACACGGTGCTCCTGCCCTATCTCGACGCTGGCCCCGTCGAGGGCGCCATGTCCTGGCAGGACCTGGAGGACTCCGGCCGGGGCGCCGACCTCCGATTCGAACCGGTCCCGTTCGACCATCCGCTGTGGGTCCTGTACTCCTCCGGAACCACGGGGCTACCCAAGGCGATCATCCACGGCCATGGCGGAATCCTGCTCGAGCAGCTCAAGTCGCTGTACCTGCACGTGGACTGCCACGACACCGACCGCGTGTTCTGGTACACCACGACCGGCTGGATGATGTGGAACTTCCTGGTCAGCGTGCTGCTCACCGATGCCTCCATCGTCCTGTACGACGGGAGTCCCCAGCACCCCGACCTCGGTGTGCTGTGGGACCTCGCCGCAGAGACCGGAGTGACCGTGTTCGGGACCAGCGCCAGCTACCTGTCCGCGTGTATGAAGGACGGGGTCGAACCCGCCACCGATCGGGACCTCTCGGGACTGCACGCGATCGGCTCCACCGGGTCGCCCCTCACCCCGGAGGGGTTCACCTGGGTCTACGAGCAGTTCGGCGACGAGCTGTGGTTGTTCTCCACCAGTGGCGGTACGGATATCTGTAGCTCCCTCGTGGGAGGTGTGCCCACACTGCCCGTCTTCGAGGGGGAGATCCAGGCGCGGCTCCTGGGCTATGCGGTCGCCGCCTGGGACCCGGACGGGAGGGAACTCGTAGGTGAGGTCGGCGAGCTCGTGGTCACCCGTCCCGCCCCGTCGATGCCCCTGGGGCTGTGGAACGACCCGGACGGCCGCCGCTACCACGAGAGCTACTTCTCCATGTACCCCGGAGTGTGGCGCCACGGTGACTGGATCGAGATCACCGAGCGAGGCACCGCCGTCATATACGGCCGCTCGGACTCCACCATCAATCGGGGCGGCATCCGGATGGGAACCAGCGAGTTCTACCGGGCCGTGCTCGCCCTGGACGAGGTGACCGACGCGCTCGTCGTGGACGTGCCGTACCAGGACACCGGGCGTATCAACCTGTTCGTGGTGCTGCGGGCGGGCACCGAACTCGACGAGGAGCTTCGGCGCCGCCTCGCCCGGGCCATTCGCGAGGACTGCTCCCCACGTCACGTCCCGGACGAGGTGCACGCCATCCAGGAGGTTCCCCGCACCCTCTCCGGGAAGATTCTGGAGGTTCCGGTCAAGCGCATCCTGATGGGAGAACAGCCGGAGCAGGTCGCCAGCCGCGATTCGCTGGCCAACCCGAGTGCGCTGGACTACTTCGCCCGGATGGCGGACCGGGACTGACGGTGCGCACAGTGTTCACGGTGTTCTGGAGTCTGCTTTCGGTTCCGGCCCCGCTTCCGGGCGGCTTCCGAGCCGCGGCGCGTACCGTCCACGCGGCGCGAGGACGCGGAATGCGGGCACAGTGAGTCCACGATCCACCCCGTCCGTCGAGCCGGACCCCGACCAGTCCCCGCAGCGCCTGGTCGGGGTGGACGTCGCCCGTGCGCTCGCGGTGTTTGGCATGTTCACCGTGCACCTCGGTGTCGGTTCCCTGGGGCTGCTCGGGCTGTGGGACGTGCGGTTCGACGTCGGGTCCCTGGGAGCCCTTGGGGAGACCGACCCCGCCGAGGTCTTCCACCAGCTCACGCGTGGGCGGTCCTCGGCGTTGTTCGCGTTTCTGGCCGGCCTGTCCCTGGCCCTGATCTCCGGCCGGGAGACGCCCCCGTTGGGAGGACACCTGCGGGCGATCCGCGGGCGGGTTCTGGCGCGAGCGGTACCGTTGGTGCTCCTGGGCATAGCCGTGGAGCTGCTCGGCACACCGGTGGCGATCATCCTGGTGTACTACGGGGTGTTCTTCGTCCTCGCGGTGCCACTTCTGGGGCTGCGCGCCCCGGCTCTGGCCGGTATCGCCGCCGCGACGGCCCTGATCGGGCCACAGCTGTCCTACCTGGTGCGGGCGGTTGCTCCGCTGGATCCGGACTCCAGCGCGCTGCGTCAGTTCGGGATCCCCGGACCCACGGATCTGCTACTGAGCGGGTCCTATCCCGCGATGAGCTTCATGGGATTTGTGATCGCCGGTATGGCCGTGGGGCGGCTGGACCTACGCGCCACCCGGATCCGGACCGGGCTGGCCGGCCTGGGAGTCGGACTGGCCACCCTCGGGTACGGCGGGTCGTGGCTGGCGCTCTATCCGACCGGGCTGGTGGACCGCCTGGCAATTGCCGAGCTGGCCCGGCACGATGCCCAGAACCCAACCGTCACCGAACCACCCGGCGATGCCGGGGATCGTGCGCAGCTGCGGGAGTGGTTCGGCGCCGAAGGCATCAACGCCCTGCATGGGGAAGTGCCCACCGACACACCGTTGTGGCTGCTCGTGGCCTCGCCGCACAGCGGGACGACCGGTGAGGTCCTGGGGGCGACCGGAACCGCACTGCTGGTGCTGACCACCTGTCTGGTCCTGGCCGACCGCCTTGGACGACTGGTGTACCCACTGGCCGCGGTGGGGTCGATGGCGCTGTCGGTGTACGTGGGACATCTGGTCGCCATCGCCGTGATCGGCGCATCCCCGTGGGAGGGGGTGCCGTTCCGGCTGGAGATCTTCGTTTTCGGCGCACTTGTGCTGGCGACACTGTGGCGGGTGGTCCTCGGCAAGGGCCCCCTGGAACGGCTCCTGGCCGCCGCGGCCGATCAGGGAGCGGACATGGAGCAGGACCGCAGCCGGTAGCCGCCCCACCAGCCGCGGCTGCGTCGCGCTCTGCCCGCGTGTCTACCCGGGCGCGTGGCCGGTCGCTGCGGCGATCCGTTCCCGGATCTCCGCGACGTCCAGGAAATTGTCGATCACCACCACCGGCACGCCGACCTCTCCCAGCTCCCGAGCGAGATCGGGAGAGGTCAACACCAGATCCGATCGTGACGTAGCGGTGCGCGCGGCATCCAGGTCCGTGACCTCGATTTCTGCGTCCAGCCCCAATTCCCGAACGGCCTTCTCGGCATTGGTCTGTAGGACGATGCCAGTGCCGATACCCATACCGCACACGGCGAGGATCACCATCCGCTCTGCCCTCCGTCCTGGTCCGCGCTGCCGAACCCCGGCGAACCCACGTCTGTGCGAATACGCCGAGTTCGTCCCCGGACATCGGCACCGCGACGTCCCGACGTTGACTCGCCGGGCCTCGTCCCTTGCTTCAGGGTAGACGCCCCGCGCCGCCGTGTCCCGGACCCGCGGTCGTTGCTGCCCGGTTCACGCTCCGAGCGGATTCCGTCCGCTACTCCGTGCGGCGGATGCGGGCCGCCGTGCGCTGCTGATGCTCCAGGGTGTTGCTGGTGGTGCGGTAACGAGCCTGGATCAGCCGGCGGGCATCGTCTGCGGCGGCACGCACCTGCTCCGGACGTGCCGGAGTAGCCCGCCCGGTGACCGACCCAGCCCCGGTGGCCCCCTCGGCCATGATCGAGTCCGAGGACACCCCGGCCCGGTGCACAACCCGCAGTGCGGCCTCCTCCTGGCTCACCGAGGGGCGCACCCCACCCTCAGCGGTACGCCAGTCCCGTAGCCGGTGCTGCAACCAGGATGTTCCCTCGGCGTGGTACTCCGCGCCGGTCGGCCACCGGGTTCCGTCTCGCGCATAGCTCAGAGCGTGGACGAGATCCACCACCGACCACCCCGCCAGCTGGAACGGCTCCACTTCACTGCGCAGCTCCGCAAACGGCACATGGCGCAGTGAATCCGCGACCTCGGGATGCTGTTTGAGCTGTTCGCAGGCTGTGTGTCGGGCGGTGCGCGTGTGCGCCGGCTGGCGATGTGGGTCACTCTCCGGCGGGTGCAGCAGATCATCGGGAACCGTCACCACCACATCGCCGGTGCGGTTGTCCCAGACACTCACCTGATCCCGGGGCCAGCCCTGGGCCTCCACGAACGCCGTCGCCGCGTGGCGAAGATCGACCGCTGTCGGATCGTCGCAGGTGATCCGGAACTCGACCACGGTGACCAGCACCTCCCGCCTTCTGAGCCGTCCCCGGAACCGTCTCCACCATGGTCGCACAGCAGCCCCGCGCAGCGACGGCCCCAGGGCGCGGCGTTATCGTCGAGGCATCCCGGTGCTACCGAGGCCATCCCCGAACCAACCCCCGTCAAGGAGCCGGTGTCGTGCATCTACGTGGCGAGATCCGTCCCGACCTGCCGCTGCTGGTCGTCGCGCTCGAAGAGGAGGCCGCCCACCTCGACGACCGGCTACCCGTGTTGGTCACCGGGGTGGGCAAGGTCAACGCGGCCACCGCGGTGGCGACGATGGCGCTGGGCTCCACCAGCCGCCCCGCGGGCCTGGTGAACCTCGGTACCGCCGGGGCCCTGCGTGCACAGGCCGGGGGAACGCACGAGGTCGGCACCGTCCGGCAACATGACCTCGACGACGAGACCCTGTACGCGCTGACGGGACGCAGATTCGCACCCCCGATCCAGCTCACGGAGCAGGATGTCTGCTTGGCGACCGGGGACGCCTTCGTGGCCGACCCCCAGACGCGTAGCCGACTCGCGGCCATCGCGGATCTCGTGGATATGGAGGCCTACGCGGTGGCTGTTGCCGCCCGCCAGCTCCAGCTTCCAGTTCGCGTGGTCAAACATGTCAGTGACGCGGCCGACGACACCGCGGCCGCCAGCTGGCGCGACACGGTCGATTCCTGTGCCCGCGCGCTCGCGCAGTGGGTACGTACCCATCTGTAGCCACCGCCGGCACGAACACGTGGCCCGGCCCAGTGTGGCCGGCCCTGGCGCCGCACGGCCGGTGACCCCGTACCCGGCGTGGGCCACGGCCGGCCCATCGCCCCACCTGCCTCGCGCCGCCCCGGACGGGACGGTCCGGCACCCGCACAACCAGGAGAAGCGATGATCGCCACCACCGATCCGGGCGTCGTGGACCCCCGGGAGGTCCACCTCGTCGCGTTGTATCCCGGGGATGATCCCGCCCGCGCACAGCTCCGCCGTGCCGTCCTGCGGCTGCGTCCCGCGCCCGGGCAGCGCCAGTTCAGCGGAGCCGCGGAGCAGACCCTGCCGCAGGCCGATGCCGACCCGGATCGGATCCCGTTCGCGGTGGTCTGGACCGGGCAAAACGCTCCCCCCGGCGGCGCGGCCGTGGGTTTCGGCGTGCTGGACGGTGGGAGCGCCCGCATGGAACTGTCCGACGACCCGGCGCAGGTTGTGCTGCTGCGGGCCTTCTATATCGAACCCCACTGGCAGGGGTACGGCGTTGGCCGGGCCGCCTGCCTGGCACTGGACACACTCGTGTCCGAGGCCCTGCCCTGGGCGCGACACGTGCTGCTGACCGTGAACGAACGCAATGAGCCCGCCATCCGCGCCTACCGCGCCGGGGGCTTTCGCGACACCGGACGCCGACACCTCGGCGGCCCCCACGGTTACCAGCTGGTCCTTGCCCGCACCGTCGGCAGCGAAGCCCCCGCCTGAGGTGGTGGGCGCGCCGCGCCGATGGTGCCCCGACACGGCCCGCTTGATCCACAATGGAACTGCTGCGAACCAAGGACACGAGAGGTGGTCGCGACATGGTGGACGGCACGCCCGCCCCTGGCGGCTCGACGACACAACCCGGCGACACGTCCGCGGACCGGGACCCCCACCAGGCCGCCCACCGCGCTGCCGCGGAGCTTCGGGACCACACCGGCA
Organism: Lipingzhangella rawalii; assembly: GCF_031628175.1. Taxonomy (NCBI): domain Bacteria; kingdom Bacillati; phylum Actinomycetota; class Actinomycetes; order Streptosporangiales; family Nocardiopsidaceae; genus Lipingzhangella; species Lipingzhangella rawalii. The sequence continues at coordinate 182,155 of NZ_JAVLVT010000005.1, forward strand.
TCGACGCCTACGACGCCGCGGTGATCATGGGCTCGGGCTGGGCCCCCGCGGCGGACACCCTCGGCGCCACGGGAACCGAACTCGCCACCGGGGACCTGCCCGGGTTCCGGGCCCCGGGCGCATCGGGGCACGCGGGGACCATCCGCAGTGTGACCGTGGGGGGATCCCGCCTGCTGGTTTTCCTCGGCCGGACCCACCTCTACGAGGGGCACGGGCCGGTGCCGGTGGTGCACGGCGTGCGTACGGCCCTGGCCGCCGGGGTGCGCACCGTCCTACTCACCAACGCCGCCGGCGGGTTGCGGGCCGACTACACCGTCGGCCAACCGGTGCTCGTCAGTGACCACATCAACCTGACGGGGCGTTCTCCCGTGTCCGGCCCCAACTTCGTCGACCTGACGGAGGCCTACAGCCCACGCCTCCGTGCGTCCGCGCGGGAGGTGGACGCCAGCCTCGCCGACGGCGTGTACGCGGCGATGCCCGGCCCGCACTACGAGACACCGGCCGAGATCCGGATGCTGCGGGCCCTGGGGGCGGACCTGGTCGGCATGTCCACGGTCCTGGAAACCATCGCCGCACGCGAAGGTGGAGCCCAGGTTCTGGCGCTGTCCCTGGTCACCAACATTGCAGCGGGCCTGTCGGACGCCCCGCTGGACCACAGCGAGGTCCTCGCCGCGGGCCGTAGTGCAGCCGCGGACACCGGCGCGCTCCTCGAAGGCATCGTGCGACGCCTGTCGGAGTGACCACCCCCCGAGGCGGCCCCCGGCCACCGGCCACCGGCCAACCCGGTCCCCGTCCCGACACTGCGAGGAGCCGCACCAGCATGCAGGAGCTGTACCGCCAGGCCCGAGAGTGGATGGCCCAGGATCCGGACCCGCGGACCCGAGCGGAGCTGGAACAGCTCCTGGCCACAGCCCCCTCGGATTCCGCGGCCGAAGACGAGCTTGCCGACCGGTTCCGGCAGCGGCTCCAGTTCGGTACCGCCGGACTGCGCGGCGCGCTGGGCGCCGGGCCGAACCGGATGAACCGGGTCACGGTCCTGCGGGCCGCCGCGGGGCTCGCCGCGTGGCTGCACCACAACCATGATCGGGAGCGGGCCCCACTCGTGGTGGTCGGCTACGACGCCCGGCACAATTCGGCTCGTTTCGCGGTGGATACCGCCTCCGTCCTAAGCGCGGCCGGGATCATCGTGCGCTGCCTGCCCGAACCACTACCGACACCCGTGTTGGCGCACACCGTGGCGGACCTCGGAGCCGCGGCGGGGGTAATGGTCACCGCCAGCCACAACCCGCCCCAGGACAACGGCTACAAGGTGTACGTCGGTGGGGCTGGCCCCGCGGCTGGAAGCCAGATCCTCCCCCCGATCGACACCGAGATCTCCGCCGCGATCGACGCCGTCGGCCCGGTGGACCAGCTTCCCCTGGACGAGGAGGGGTGGCGCACCTTCGGCACCGAACCGGTGCACCGCTACCTGGATTCGCTCAGCCAGCTGCCACTGGGGCCGGATCGCGACCTCAGCGTCACCTACACCCCGCTGCACGGGGTGGGAGCCGAAACGCTCCAGGCGGCCTTCGCCCGGCACGGGTTTCCCGCACCGCACCTCGTGCCACAGCAGGCCAGACCAGACCCGGACTTTCCCACGGTCGCCTTTCCCAACCCGGAGGAGCCCGGTGCTCTCGACCTGGCCCTGGCCGAAGCGGATCGGGTCGGAAGTGACCTGGTACTGGCTAACGACCCGGACGCGGACCGGCTCGCCGCCGCCGTGCCCGGGCACGGCATGCTCACCGGCGACGAGGTCGGCGCGCTCCTCGCCGAACACGTCCTGGCACACACGTCCGGACCGGATCGGATCGTGGCGACCACCGTGGTCTCGGCCAGCCTGCTGTCCACCCTGGCCTCCGCCTACGGGGTGCGCTACGAGGAGACCCTCACCGGGTTCAAGTGGTTGGCCCGGGTGGGCGGGGACGGCTCAGATCCCGCACGGTGCGTCTGTGCCTACGAGGAGGCCCTGGGCTACTGCCTGGCCGGAGACACCTGCCGGCCGGTCGCGGACAAGGACGGGATCGGGGCGGCCCTGGTTCTGGCCGCGGTCGCCGCCACGGCCAAACGCAGCGGACGTACGCTGGTGGACCTGCGGGACGAGCAGGCCCGCCGGTACGGTCTCCACCTCACCCGCCAGCTCACCCGCAGGTTCGCCAATCCCGCCGAGCGGACGGCCGTCATGGCGCGGTTGCGGCAGCATCCCCCCACCCAGCTGGCCCAGCTGCGAGTGAGCCAGGTTGTGGACCTGGCCACCGGCGAGGCTGGGCTGCCCCCGACGGATGCGATCCGCTACCAGCTCACCGGTCCGGTGACGGCACGGCTGGTGGTGCGCCCCTCGGGAACCGAGCCGAAGCTGAAATGCTACCTGGAAGTGGTGTGTGCACCCCAGGACGATGTGTCGGCCGCGCGGGCCGAGGCCAGCCGGCAGATGGACGAGCTCGCCGAGGCCGTGCACGGGCTCGTGCTGGGCTGAGCGCGAGGCACCAGGCGTGGACACCGATCGCCGCGCTGGACCCAAAGGCGCTCCACCCGCCTGCGGGGGCGGCTCAGTTCCGGTGGTCGTTGGCCACCCGCTCCAGAACCAGGGACGCCGGGGGGCCGAGCGTGTGATCCGGGGCCACATCCTCGACGGTGTAGCTGTCCGTCAACTCGCGGGCGGCGTCCTGGAGCCGATCCGCCTCGTCGGTGTACAGGGTGAACAGTGGCTGGGACGCCTGGATTCGGTCCCCGGGTTTGGCGTGCAGCCGCACCCCGGCTCCGGCACTGACCGAATCCTCCTTGCGGTCCCGTCCCGCACCCAGACTCCAGGCGGCTCGGCCCACGGCCAGGGCATCCAGTCGGCGCACCACACCCGAGCGGCCGGCGAGGATCTGGGCGTGCTCGCGAGCGGTGGGCAGCGGTGCGTCCGGGTCGCCGCCCTGCGCCCGGACCATCCGGCGCCACACGTCCATGGCGGAGCCGTCGGCCAGCGCGGTCGCCGGATCTTTCGCCGCCGTCAGGCCGGCGGCGGACAGCATCTCCCGCCCCAGAGCGACGGTCAGTTCCACCACATCCTCCGGACCACCACCGGCCAGGACCTCACACGCCTCGGCGACTTCGCGTGCGTTGCCGACCTCCCGGCCCACGGGGGTGTCCATCGCGGTCAGCAGGGCCACGGTCGCCACCTCGTGGTCGGTGCCGATGTCGACCATGGTGCGCGCCAGGGCGCGCGCGTCGGACATGGTTTTCATGAAGGCGCCGGATCCGACCTTGACGTCGAGCACGAGCGCGCCGGTGCCTTCGGCGAGCTTCTTCGACATGATGGAGCTCGCGATCAGCGGGATCGACTCCACGGTTCCGGTCACGTCGCGCAGGGCGTAGAGCTTGCGGTCGGCGGGGGCGAGGTCGGGACCGGCCGCGCACACCACCCCGCCGACGTCGCGTAGGGCCGAGCGCATCTCGGTGGGGGAGAGGTGACTGCGCCAGCCGGGAATCGCCTCCAGCTTGTCCAGGGTTCCACCGGTGTGGCCGAGCCCGCGTCCAGACAGCTGCGGAACGGCGGCGCCGCAGGCAGCCACCGCGGGGGTCAGCGCGAGCGTGATCTTGTCCCCAACCCCGCCGGTGGAATGCTTATCCGTGGTGGGGCGGGGCAGGTCCGCAAAGTCGAGGCGGGTACCGGACCGGGTCATCGCCTCGGTCCAGCGGCTGACCTCCGCACGACTCATCCCCCGCCACAGCACCGCCATACTCAGCGCGGCCATCTGTTCCTCAGCGACCGCATCGCGGGCGTAGGCCTCGACCACCCAGTCGATCTGTGCAGGCGTCAGCTCCCGGCCGTCGCGCTTGGCCACGATGATGTCGATAACGTTCACCGGCCCCTCCTTATAGGTCGTGTGGCCCGAAGGCCCGCGGGAGCAGGTCGCACAGGCGCAGTGGCCCGTCGGACGTGCCGATCAGTAGCTGTTCCCCGCCGTGCTCGTGCAACAGCTGTCGACAGCGGCCACACGGCATCAAGAAGGCATCCGAGCCGTCCACGCACACGAAGGCCACCAGCCGCCCACCCCCACTCGCGCGCAGCGCCGAAACCAGGCCACACTCCGCACACAGCCCGAGGCCGTAGGAAGCGTTCTCCACATTGCAGCCGGACACGATCCGGCCATCGTCCACGAACGCCGCCGCGCCCACGGGAAACCCGGAATAGGGCGCATAGGCCCCCGCGCGTGCGGTGCTGGCCGCGACACGCAGGCGAGGGAGCCAGTCTGGGGGCGGCGCGGGGGCCGGCATCAGGCCCCCTGGCTGCGTCGCCACTGCCGGCCCACGGCCGCGGGTGGTCGCAGCCGCTGGGAGGCCAGGGCGAGCACCAGCAGGGTGGTCATGTGTGGGCTGTAGGTGGCCAGCTGGCGGGGCACGCTGTCGGCGTTGAGGAACCAGGTCAGCAGGCCGGCCGCCACGACGACACACACCGCGGCCACCATGCGGTTGCCCCGGCGCAGCTGCCACACGGCCACCGCGAGGAGGGCGATACCGAGCAGCAACAACAGTGCGTGCACGGCCTCGCCGCCACCGCGGATCTGGAGCGCGTCCGTGTAGCCGAACAGGCCGGCCCCCATCGCCACGCCGCTGGGCCGCCAGTTGCCGAAGATCATGGCGGCCAGGCCGATGTAACCCCGGCCCCCGGTCTGACCTTCCTGATAGGCCGAGGAGGCCACCATGGCCAGGAACACGCCACCCATTCCGGCGAGTCCCCCGGAGACCAGCAGCGCGATGTACTTGTAGGTGTACACCGGGATTCCCAGGGACTCGGCGGCGTCCGGGTTCTCCCCGACCGAGCGCAGCCGCAGCCCGAAGGGGGTGCGCCACAGGATCAGGTAGGTGGCCGGAAGCAGCAGCACCGCGATCAGGGTGATCACGGACATGGACGTGGTCAGGCCGATGACCAGTGCCGCCAGGTCGCTCACCAGGAACCAGCGCAGCTGTTCCACCGGACCCAGCGCCTGTTCGACCAGCGGCAGGCTGACGCCGGGAAAGTTCGGGAGGGGGGGTGACTGCCCCGCACCGCCGCCGGGCATACCCTCGAAGAACTGGATGGCGAGGAACCGTACAGCCCCCTCGGCCAGCAGGTTCACTGCCACCCCGGACACGATGTGGTCCACCCCGAAGGTCACGGTGGCCAGGGCGTGCAGCAGTCCGCCGAGCACGCCGCCGCCGATGCCCGCGACCAGACCGATCCAGGGACTCCCGGTGGTCACGGCGAAGTAGGCCCCGAACCACGTCCCGAAGATCATCATTCCTTCGAGACCGATGTTGATGATCCCGGAGCGTTCCGCCCACAGCCCGCCCAGGGCCGCCAGGCCGATCGGCACCGCGAAGGCGAGCGTGGTGCGGACCGTACCGCTACTGGTGAGCACGTCCATACCGGTGATCAGCCGCACCCCGGACAGGGCGACGAGAGCCGCCAGCAGAAGGCTGACCAGGCGCCACACGTGGCGGGTGCGCCGTTGCGCGCGCCCCGGGGGACTCGGGGTCACCACCTCGGGTGTCACCGTCATTCGGACTCCACCCCCGTTCGGCCCAGGGCCTGCCCGACCTGCTGTTGCTGATACCGGCGTGCCCAGCGGTGCACGGCCTCGTAGACGATGACCACGGTCAGCACCATGGTGGCCTGCATGATCACCGAGATTTCGGTTGGGGTGCCGTGGATCGCCAGGATTTGCGCGGACCGGTCGAGGAACGCCCAGAACAGTGCGGCCAGCGCGATCCCCAGCGGATGGTTCCGCCCCAGCAGCGCGATCGCGATACCGATAAAGCCCAGACCGGCGGGGAAGTCCAGGGCGTAGGTGTAGGACTCGCCGAGCAGCTGCGGCATCCCCACCAGCCCGGCCACCGCTCCGGACAGCAGCATCGTGATCAGGGTGATTCGTTTGACGTTGACGCCGCTGGCGGCCGCCGCGGTGCTGGACTGGCCGGCGGCCCGCAGGTCGTATCCGAAGCGGGTACGGTTCAACACCACCCAGTAGCCGACGCCCACGAGGGCAGCGAGCAGCACCAGCCCGAACACGACCCGGTCCGAGCCCAGAAAGTCTCCGGGGATTCCGGGCACCCGTCCGGATTCGTCGATGGGCGGGGTTCCGATGTTGTTGACCCCGATCGGGACCGCCAACCGGTCCACGTGCAGCAGGTAGGCGGTGATGCCGGTCGCGATGAAGTTCAGCATGATCGTGGAGATGACCTCGTGCACACCGCGGGTCACCTTCAGGTACCCCGCGATGCCGGCCCACATTCCGCCCACGAACATCGCGGCGAGGATGATCACCAGCTGGTGCAGCACCGGCGGCAGGGTGACCGCTCCACCGAGGGCCGCCGCCAGGAGCGCCGCCAGCCGGTACTGCCCATCCACCCCGATGTTGAACAGTCGCATCTTGAACCCGATGGCGACCGCGACGGCGGAGAGGTAGTACGTGGTGCCGTTGTTCAGGATCCGCACCATACTGTCCGGCGTGGTGCCGTGCTCCAGCATGCGCTCGAAGGTGAGCAGCGGGGGCACGCCGGTGGCGACCAGGACCGCCGAGGTGATCCCCACCGCGATGACCAGAGCCACCGCAACGGCGACCACGACCATCCCGATCGGATGTGCCAGCACTCGTTTCACGACGCACCCCCGGTTGCCGCCGTGGCCCCGGTCATCGCCGACCCCAGCTCTTCGGGGGTGAGCGCGTGGGGGTTGTCGATCTCGGTCACGAGCCGGCCACGCAGGATCACGTGCAGGGTGTCGGACATGCCGATCAACTCGTCCAGGTCCGCGGAGATCAGCAGCACGCCCAGACCCTCGTGCCGGGCGGCGCGGAGATGCTCCCAGATCGCGGCCTGTGCCCCCACGTCCACGCCGCGGGTGGGATGCGCGGCGAGGAGCACGGTGGGTGCGGAACTCATCTCCCGACCGACGATGAGCTTCTGCTGGTTCCCCCCGGACAGCGCATCGGCCAGCACGTCGATGCCAGGGGTACGGACGTCGTAGCGGTCCACGATACGGCGCGTGTCGGCGCGGGCTCCCGCACGGTCGATCCAGACCCCGCGGGCGTTGGGCGGCTGCGTCTGGTGTCCCAGCATCCGGTTCTCCCACAGCGGGGAGTCCAGCAGGAGGCCGTGCCGGTGCCGGTCCTCAGGGATATAGGCCACACCCTTCTCCCGCAGGCTGCGGGTGGTATCTCCGGTGACGTCCTGGCCGGCCACCCGCACGGTTCCGGCGCTGGGCTGGCGCATGCCCATCACCGCCTCGACCAGTTCGGCCTGGCCGTTGCCCTCCACCCCGGCGATCCCGACGATCTCCCCGGCGTGCACCCGCAGGCTGACATCCTCCACGACGGCGCGTTCCCCGGAGTGCACCGTCAATCCCTGTAGCTCCAGCAGCGGCCGGTCGGTCACGGTGGACTCCCGCAGCTCCGGAACAGGAAGCTGCTCGCCCACCATGAGGGTGGCCAGCTCGCGGGCGCTGGTCTCGGTGGGATCCACGGTGGCGACCGTGGTGCCCCGACGGATCACCGTGATCGTGTCCGCGATGGACAGCACCTCGTCGAGTTTGTGCGAGATGAACAGGACCGTGAGCCCTTCTCGGGTCAACTCCCGCAGGTTGCCGAACAGTTCCGCAACCTCCTGCGGTACCAGCACGGCGGTGGGCTCGTCCAGGATCACGGTGTGCGCCCCGCGGTAGAGCACTTTGAGGATCTCCACCCGCTGTCGCTGCCCGACCCCCAGTTCGGCCATCCGCTCGTCGGGGTCAACCCCCAGGCCATAGGCCTCCGACAGTTCGAGGATGCGCGCGCGGGCCCGCGCGCCGATGCCGTGGCGCCGCTCCGCCCCCAGCACGACGTTCTCCAGCACGGTCAGATTGTCGGCCAGCATGAAGTGCTGGTGCACCATGCCGATCCCGTGCCGGATGGCCTCGGACGGTGACCCCAGCCGGACCGTGGTGCCACCGACCGAGATCGTTCCCTCGTCGGGCTGGTGCATCCCGTAGAGGATCTTCATCAGCGTGGACTTGCCGGCGCCGTTCTCCCCGACGATGGCGTGCACGGTCCCCGGGGCGACCCGGATATCGATGTCGTGGTTGGCCACGACCCCCGGGAACCGTTTCGTGATCCCGTGGAGTTCGACGGCTGCCGGAACGTCCGGCGGGCTCGCTGCCCCGTCGCTCATGGTCTCCGGCCTCTTCTGTGGCGGTTTCCGGGATGGTTAGGGTTCGGCCGGTACCTCGATGTCGCCGTCGATGATCTGCTGGCGCAGGTCGTCGAGTTCCTCGGTGTAGTCCGAGATCAGATCCTCGTTGGAGTCGGAGTAGTCCACGCCCTCGTTGGCAAGGTCGAACCGCTCGATACCACCGTCGACGGCACCGTCCCCGACGTCCTGCACGAACTCGAACACCGCGGTGTCGACCCGCTTGATCGCCGAGGTGAGCACGTAGGGCTGGGACTCCTCGGGAGCGTTGAGGTACTGGTCGGAGTCCACCCCGATGAACAGCTCCTCGCGGTCGGTCGCGGCCTCGAGAACTCCGGTTCCGGAGGCGCCGGCAGCGTGGTAGATCACATCGGCGCCCGCGTCGTACTGGCCCTCGGCCGCGGACCGGCCGCGGGCTGGGTCGTTGAAGCCGTCGAAGTCGGGGGGCTGGGTCAGGTAGTCCGTGTCCACCTCGACGTCCGGGTTGATGTGCTCGACCCCGGCCACGTATCCGGCCTCGAACTTCCCGATCAGCGGCACCTCGACCCCGCCGATGAACCCGACGTGGTCCGTCTCGGTGGCCATCGCCGCGGCCGCACCGACCAGGAACGAGGCCTCCTCCTCGGCGAACAGCAGACTGGTCACGTTCGCCAGCGGATCATCGGGGAACTCGGCCCCGTCCTCCTCCTGCTGTTCGAGAACCTGGGTCATGTCCTCGTCGACGATCGCGAACTCCACATCCGGGTACTGCGGAGCGACCTCGAGCATGGCGGGGCCGTAGGCGAATCCGACTCCGATGACCGGGTTCATGCCCTCCTCGGCCATGAGTTCCAGACGCTCGACCTTCTCCGCGTCACTCTCTCCCTCGGAGGCCTCGATGTCGTTGACTTCCAGGTCGAGCTCCTCGGACACCAGCTCCAGGCCCGCGTAGGCAGCGTCATTGAACGAACGGTCGCCCCGTCCCCCGATGTCGTAGGCCAGGCCCACGTTCAGCGCATCGGCGTCCGGCCCGTCGCCATTTCCAGCGCCGTCGCCGTTCTCGCCGGTGTCACAGGCGGTCATGGCTACGGTCAACGTTCCTGCGGCGACGCAGGCCGTCACCTTCCGGGCGATCTTCACCATCGGCTCCCCTCTGAACCCCGCGGTGGCCCGACCTGACCGGGAACACACCAGCTCATCGTCCTGGGCGGAGGTTATCCGGTCATCGGGGGTATACCCCGGGGCGCCACGGCCTTTGTTATGAATGCGAGAGCAGAGCGCAACGGACGTTACCGGCAGGTTGTCGGGGTTCGCTGCGCTTGCGGGACATTAGCTCAGCCACGGGGACGCGACCTCAACGGCGATCCTTGCCAAAGGCGCGTGGGGCGCTTGGTAGTGGCGTGAACTCGCCTGGGGCCACCATCTCGGGCGGCACCGCCAGCGCGGGGTCGTGCGAACCATGAAGGTCCCGCGCTCCGCGCACGGTCAGCCCTCTTCCTCGAGGAACTCCACAACGGCGGTCTTCAGGCCGCGGGCCGCCACGGCCGTGCGGTGATCCCGCCCCGGGATCCGCAGTGTGCGCGCGTCGGTGAGCCTCTCCGCCAACAGCTCCATGTCCGTGGCCAACTCGTCCTCGGTACCGGCGGCCAGCAGGAGCGGGGAGACCCCGGGTGCGGGGTCGGCGGTGAACGGGTGCTGCTGTTCGCCCTGTTGGCAGGCGGCCAACGCCGCCTGGTCGTTACCCGGTAGCGCGCTGGCCGCGGCCAGGACGGCGTCGGCCGTCCCAGGGTCGCTACGCCCTGCCACCCGAGGGGCGCTGTAGGGACCGAAGCCCGCCAGCGCCGCCCGCCGGACCCGCCCCGGATGACTGCGCATGAATTCCCAGACCATCCGGGAGCCCATGGAGTAGGCCACCACATCGACCCGACCGAGGTCGAAGGAGTCCAGCACGGCCTCCAGGTCGGCGACATGCTGGGCCGGGCTGTAGTAGCTGGCCTGCTGGGGTTTGGCGCTGGCCCCGTGCCCACGCAAGTCGAGACCGACGACGGTGCGTCCGGCCGTCGTCAGGGCCCGCACCCAGCCCGTCTGTTCCCAGTTGAACCGGAAGCTGGAGCCGAAGCCGTGCACGAGGAGCACCGGAGGCGGGCCGGCCGGTTGGGTTGGGCACGTGCCGTCCGACTCCGGGCCGGCGGGCGGGGTGGCCTCGGGTGCGGATCCCGACGCGGTGTCACCTGGCTCACCTGGGTCGACCCGGTAGGAACGCACGTACACGGTGGGCTCCCGGTCCACGTCGCGCGTGGTCACACCCGAGGTGGACGGGGCAGGATGGGGTGTCATTCTCGGGATGCTCCTCTACTCCTCCGGTGGACGGAGCCGCACGCGGCGCTGCCGGGGTTCGGATCCCGTCGGGACCGTTCCCACGATCCCGGCGGAGTCGGATCCGTGCTCTCGGCCTTCCGCGGCACCGGTCGCGGTTTCCGTGCTGTCCGTGCTGGTGCCGGGATCGTCTCCGGAGAACGAGACGAGGGGCGCCCCGACCGGAACCACGGTTCCCGGCTCGGCGTGGAGCTGCGTGACGGTCCCGGAGCAGGGGGAGGGGATCTCCACCGTGGACTTCGTGGTCTCGACCTCCACCATGGCTTCGTTCCGCTCCACATGTTGACCCGGGGTCACCAGCCACTCCACCACGGTCGCCTCGACGAGGCCCTCACCTAGGTCGGGCAGCACGAAGGTCTGCTCGCTCATCAAAACTCCAGGGTGTGTTGGACCGCGAGTAGGATGCGGTCGAGCGTCGGTAGGTACTGATGTTCCAGCGGGCCCGCCGGGTAGGGAACGTCGAATCCGCTCACCCGCTGCACGGGGGCGCGCAGCTCACCGAAGCAGCGCTCCATGAGGCGTGCGGAGACCTCCGCCCCCAGCCCTGCGGTCAACGGGGCTTCGTGCACCACCACCGCACGTCCGGTGCGGGCCACGGATGCGGCCAGGCCCGCGGTGTCCAGCGGTTTCAGCCACCGCAGGTCCAGCACTTCCAGGTCCACACCGTCCTCCGCGGCGAGTTCCGCGACCTCGAGGCAGGTTCGGACCATCGACCCCCAGCACACCAGGGTGGCGTGCCGGCCTGGTCGCGCCACGCGGCTGGTGCCCAGCGGAGCCGCGTCCAGCTCCTGGGTGCTGTCCGGTGGGGGAAGCTGGATCTGCTCCCGGTCCCAGTAACGGGCCTTGGGTTCCAGGAAGATCACCGGGTCGTCGCAGCGCACCGACTGCAACAGCAGTGTGTAGGCCTCGGCCGGGGTGGACGGCGCGACCACGTTGAGCCCGGGAACGTGCGCGAACAGGGACTCCAGGCTCTCGCCGTGGTGTTCGGGGGCCTGGATACCGCCGAAGCTGGGTAGCCGCAGCGTCACGGGCATCGGGAACGCGCCCCGGGACCGGTAGCGCATACGGGCCAGCTGGTTCACGATCTGGTCGACGGCGGGGTAGGCGAAACCGTCGAACTGGAGCTCCGGGATTGGCCGCCACCCCTGCATGGCCAGGCCCACGCACAGGCCCATGATTCCGGACTCGGCCAGGGGAGTGTCGAACACCCGGTGGTGGCCGTGCCGTTCCTGGAGCCCGGCGGTGACCCGGAACACCCCACCCAGCCGTCCCACATCCTCGCCGAGGACCAGAGTGCGCGGATCCTCGGTCAGGGCACGGTCCAGGGCGGCGTTGAGCGCCTGCCGGAGGTCCGGCCCCTCGTGGTGTGCCTCGGGGCGGCGCGACGCCGACGCCGACGCCGACGCCGACACTGCGGTCCCCGGCCCCTGGCCGGAATCGGCGTGCAGTAGCTGGCTCATCCGAGTTCCACCTCCTCACGCCAGGCCCGTTGCTGACGCAGTAGCTCGTCGGTCGGTTCGCTGAACACGTGCGTGAACATTTCCTCTCCCGAAGGGGGCGGCGCCACACGCACACCCGCACGCATCGACGCCGCGGCCTCCTGTGCCTGTTCGCGCACCTCGGCGGCGAACGAGTCATCGCCGGGGACAGTCCCGGCGGCGAGCATCGCCGTGTATAGGCGCTCGATGGGGTCGGCTCGTGCCCACTGGCGTTCGGTGTCCTCGCTGCGATAGCGGCGGGTGTCGTCCGAGGTGGAGTGCGGGCCCAGGCGGTAGGTTCGCGCCTCGATCAGGCTGGGGCCACCACCGGAGCGCGCCCGCGCCAGCGCCGCCCGGGTCGTGGTGTAGACGGCGAGCACGTCGTTGCCGTCCACCTCGTGTCCCGGCATGCCGTACCCGGCTGCGCGGGCCGCAATCGAGCCACCCGCCACCTGGTCCCGGTTGGGTACGGACAGGGCCCACTGGTTGTTCTGGCAGAGAAATACCACCGGCGCCTGGAACACCGCGGCCATGTTCATCGCCTCGTGAACGTCCCCCTCAGAGCTCGCTCCGTCGCCGAAGTACGCCAGTGCACATCCGGGGGTGCCGTCGAGCTGGGCGCCGAGGGCCCAGCCTACTGCGTGGGGCACCGGGCCTCCCACCACGGCGTTGATGGGGGCGAGTCGGGAGCGGCTCGGGTCGTATAGGCCGCCGTGCCACAGCGCACGGTGGGAGGCCATGTAGCCGACCATGTCCACGCCGAGCGTGACCGCTACCGCCATTTCCCGGTAGGTGGGGAAGGCGAAGTCGCTGGTGCGGTCCATGGCCGCGGCGCTGCCGACCTGGGCGGCCTCCTGCCCACGCAGCGGCACATAGGCGGGGAACACGCCCTGGCGTTGGAGTGCTACCGCCTCGTCGTCGAGATGGCGGGCATAGACCATGTCCCGGTAGAGGGCCCGCAGCACCTCCGGCGAGACATCGGTTCCGGTCAGGTCAACGGGATGCGTGGGCGGTGTCGCGTCGGTCGTGCTGGATGCGTTGCGGTCCTGGTCACGTGGCGGGGACGACATAGTTCACATTCTGGTCTGATGCTTGACACTTTCGCTAGATCTTGCGTGATGATTGATACAAACGGATACGCACACCGATCAGACAATCGGATTTGTCCAAAACGATGGTGGCTGCTGGGGTCCGTGTCGGACAGGGTGTCGGAGGGGTGGATCCGGAGCCGGCCGTGGAGGCTGACCCGAGTGGTCCAGGCGGAAGGGTGGTTCACGGATGGTGACCGACGGGTATTCCCGGCCGGAGCCGGACACGACGGACCGGGCGATCATCGGGATGTTGGCTGAGGACGCACGCACGCCGGTAACGGAGATCGCGCATCGGGCGCGGGTGTCCCGCGCGACGGCCTACAACCGAATCGGCAGGCTCACCGAGCAGGGTGTGATCCGCGGCTACTCGGTGGTCGCCGACCACGCCAAGTTGGGACTGGGAATGACGGCCCTGATCCTGATTTCGGGGAGTCAGCCGGACTGGCGGGCGAACCGGGAGATCATCTCCGCCTATCCGGAGGTGGAGTACGCCTGGTACGTGGTTGGATCCGCCGACATCGTGCTGCTGGTGCGCGTGGCCGACACCGACCAGCTGCGTGACCTGATCCTGACCCGGCTTCAGTCGCTGCCCGGGGTCACCGGGACCCAGACGCTGACCGTGATCGAGGAGGTCGTGCACCGGCCCGTGGTGCGGCCACACGCCTGAGGGCACACACGGTTGCGGCCGGGGCTTCCATCCGCCCATCGCCCGGGAGGCTCGGGCCGCAGAAGCGCGTGGGGGCGGGGCCCAGGGCCCCGCCCCCACGTCCCGCTGCCAGCTACTGCGGGCTCAACTCTTCTTCTTGCTGCTCACCCGGATCCGCTTCGGGGCACTGGCCTCCGCAGCGTTGCGGACCGTGACCTCCAGCAGTCCCTCATCGAACTTGCCTTCGATGTCGTCCTCGTCGACCCCCTCCGGCAGGGTGATGTCCCGGCGGAAGGTGCCGTAGAAGCGTTCGCTGGCGTAGTAGATGGCGTTCTCCTCGTCCTCGCCGCGCAGGCGCTCCCCGGTGATGGAGAGGACCCCGTGCGAGAACGAGACCTCCACCATGTCGGAGGAGACCCCGGGGAGCTCGCTGCGGATCACGAGGTCGGACCCACGGGCGAAGATGTCCGTGGTGGGCGTCCACGCATCGGCGAAGCCCCGGACATCCGCGGGTCCATGCGTGTCCACGGTGGACATGGCGTCCGAGATGCGGCTCATCTCGCTCATGACGTCCATGACACCGCGGAACGGGTTGCGGACTCGGCTCTTCGGCGGCATTTCACTCACCTCCTGTTCCGCGGTTGGACTGTTCCTCGGTGGTGTCCTCGCTGCTGCTGGACACGTTCACAGCGGTGCTCGGCTCGGGACCAGACCCTTCCTGGGACGGGCTTCCACCGTACTGACTGAGGGTCGGTGCGGGAATTCCCATCTCCCGAGCCTGGAGGGCCGCCAGGTTCTCCTCCCGGAGAGCCCGTGCCAGTCCGATGGCGACGAAGATCAGCACCACCGCGAACGGTAGACCCGTGGTGACCGAGGTGGCTCTGAGGATCATCAGGGCACCGGTTCCACCACCGACCAGGATCACCGCGGTCACGATGCCCTCGAGCAGGGCCCAGAAGGCGCGCTGGTACGGAACCGGGTTGCGGTCCCCACCGTTGGTGAGCATGTCGATCACCAGCGAACCGGAGTCCGAGGAGGTGATGAAGAAGATCGCCACAACCAGGATGGTCAACAGTGTGGCCAGCCACACGACGGAGGACGCGATGGGCAGGAACTCCAGCATGCGGAACAGGGCGTCGCCCTCACCACCGGCGCCGATGGTGCCGGCTTCGCCGTCGTCCACGGCCTCGTGGAACCCGTCCACGCCGAGCTCCTGGGTGAGGTCATTGACCAGCGGGATGTCGTAGTACAGCCCGCTGCCACCCAGGGTGGAGAACCAGGCGATCGACACACCGACCGGGGCGAACAGGGTGCCGACCACGAACTGGCGGATGGTACGCCCCCGGGAGATACGGGCGATGAACATGCCCACGAACGGCGCCCAGGAGATCCACCAGCCCCAGTAGAAGAAGGTCCACGCCGACTGCCAGGCCGCGTGATCCTCCGCGGTTTCGGGGTTGGCGACCGTGAGGCTGTTGTTGACGAGGTTGGACAGGTAGGTACCCGTCCAGTCGAACATGCCGCTGATGATGAACGCCGTGGGACCGGCGATGAACACGAACACCAGCAGGGCGGCGGCCATCCACAGATTGACGATGGACAGACGACGCACACCCTTGTCGATCCCGACCAGCACACTGACCAGGGCAACCAGGGTGATGACACCAATGATGCCCACCTGAACCGCGACACTCTCCGCGGGGATGGCATCACTGAGCCGGGCGAGCCCCGCGTTGATCTGCTGGGTGCCGATACCCAAGGAGGTGGCCAGGCCGAACATGGTGCCGAGCACGGCGAGGATGTCGATCAGGTAGCCGAGGCCCCCGTAGATGCGGTTGCCGATCAGCGGGTAGAAGGCGGCCGCCGGGCGCATCGGCAGGCCCTTGCGGTAGGAGAAGTAGGCCAGGGCCAGACCCAGCACGATGTAAATCGCCCACGGCTGGAAACCCCAGTGGAACAGCGAGGGATCCATGGCTTCCCGGGCCTGGAGGGCCGGGTTCTGGGCGTCCGGGTTGTCCGAGAGTCCGACCACGACTCCGTTGGTCACGTAGCCGGTCGGCTCCGCCGTGCCCCAGAAGACCAGACCGATCCCCATGCCGGCGGTGAACAGCATCGCGAACCAGGCGATGGTGCCGAATTCCGGCTTGGAGTCGTCCGCGCCGAGCTTAACTTTTCCGTATCGGCTGAACATCAGCCAGATGACGAAAACCAGGAAGAAGGCGGTGGCCAGTACGTAGAACCAGCCCATGGTGTCGCTGATAGCGATGAGCCAGTCCCAGGCTAGAGCCGAGGCATCCTCGGAGCCCATCGCCTGCGATACGCCGATACCGGCGGCAACGAATGCGAGGATCAGGATCCCCGATGTGAAGAACACCGGCGGGCTCGTGTGCTCCCTGATGTAAGTCGCTAACCTGCTAATTTTTGCTTCCCTCCTCCAGGTCGGAGGCCGTCGCGCACCGGTCCGTGGCTGGATGCCGGCGCGGAGGGCGGCACAGTCTCAGAGGATGATTCAATCACGTTTGTCGGATGTGACTCGAACGTAGCGATCATCGACTGAGTTGGGCGGTTCTGCGGTCGCTGAATGAAATCCTAGAGCGAATTTCGGTGTACGTATAGTCACTTCGCCGCGCGGCCATCCCCGTTGATTACGACCCCGCAAATACGGAGACATACTCGGAGCGATCGCTGTATTGTTTCGGGTTCGAGTTCTGCGCCGTGCCGCCCCTCCACTTCGTGTCGTGATTCTCGTGGTGTGGCTCCGCGAGCAAATTCACTGGCCGGGGCCGGCCATTGGGAGGTGCCCCGCGACCGGCCACGGAGGTCCCGTCCCGTAGGATTACCCCCGATGCCGATCCCCAATCGAGCCGGTGACCTGCAACGCAGAGGGGTGTTGCGGGGGTGGTCGCATGAGTGGTGACGCGCCACAGCAGCCCCCACCCGACAGCGATGAGCCCCACCCGGGCGCGCCCCTGTCCGTGGTCGGTATCGGCGCCGGTGGCTGGGACGGGCTCAGCCCGCGGGCCCGAACCGAAATCGCCGCCGCGGAGGTTCTGTTCGGCAGCGATCGCCAGCTGGCGCTCCTGCCCGCGGAGGTCACGGGCCACCGGGTGGCCTGGCCCCGCCCCCTGCTGCCGGCGTTGCCGGAACTGCTGGATACCTACGCGCGGCAGCGCAGATGCGTCCTCGCCAGCGGCGACCCGATGAGCTACGGCATCGGGGCGACGCTGGCCCGTCTGGTGGGACCCGATCGGCTCCGGGTGATCCCCCACCCCTCCGCGTCCTCCCTGGCCTGTGCCCGGATGGGCTGGCCCAGCGACGAGGTCACCGTGGTGAGCGCCGTCGCCCGCCCCTTGGACGCGCTGCGGCGCCTGCTCGCCCCGGGCCAGCGTCTGCTGGTGCTCAGCGAGGGCCCCACCACCCCCGGCGCTGTCGCCGCGCTGCTACGCGAAGCCGGCTTCGCCCACAGCCAGATGACCGTGCTCGCGGACCTGGACGGGCCCGAGGAGTACCGCCGCCAGGCCACAGCCGCGGACTGGACCGACAGCCGGGAGCATCCGCTGAACGTGGTCGCCGTGGAGTGTGCCGCCAGCGGCGCTCCCGCCTACTCCACCCTCGCCGGCCTGCCCGACGACGCCTACGACCACGACGGGCAGCTCACCAAGCGGGAGGTGCGCGCGCTCACGCTGGCCCGCCTCGCCCCCCTGCCCGGACAGCTGCTCTGGGACGTGGGAGCGGGCTCGGGAAGCGTGGCGATCGAATGGATGCGGTCGCATGCCACCTGCCGCGCGGTGGCCCTGGAACGCGACCCGGGCCGGGCCGAACGCATCCGCCACAACGCCGCACGGCTGGGGGTGCCCGGCCTGGAGACCCACACCGGCGAGGCACCCGGCGGGCTGTGCGGGCTGCCGGCTCCGGACGCCATCTTCGTCGGTGGGGGCGCCAGCGACCCCGAGGTACTCTCCGCATGCTGGGCGGCACTACCGAGCGGCGCCCGGATGGTGGTCAACGCGGTCACACTCGCAGCGGAGGCGTGCGTGCTCGACGCACAGCGGCGCCTCGGCGGCGAGCTGACCCGGCTGGAGGTGCAGCGTGCCGGATCGATCGGCCAGGCCGGGCACGCGGTGTGGCGCCCGGCCCTGCCCATCACACAATGGACGGTGGACAAGACGTGACGGTGTACTTCATTGGCGCGGGCCCCGGCGCCGCGGACCTGATCACCCTGCGTGGGCTGAACCTCCTGTCCTCCTGCGGGGTGTGCCTCTACGCGGGAAGTCTCGTACCCGAGGAGCTGTTGGAGTCCTGTCCCGCCGATGCACGCCGGGTGGACACCTCGACGCTGACGCTCGACGAGATCACCGCCGAATACGAACAGGCCCACCGCGGCGGGTGCGACGTCGCGCGGCTGCACTCCGGTGATCCCACACTGTGGAGTGCGGTCGCCGAACAGATGCGCCGGCTGGACACGCTCGGCATCGACTACCAGCTGGTTCCCGGCGTTCCGGCGTTCACCGCCGCCGCTTCCAGCCTGGGGCGGGAACTCACCGTCCCCGAGGTGGGACAGACCGTGGTCCTCACCCGGGTCGCCAACCGCGCCACCGCGATGCCCCCCGGTGAGGACCTGGCGACACTCGGCGCCAGCGGGGCCACGATCGTGCTGCACCTGGCCGCGCGGGAGATCGATCGGGTTGTGGCGGAGTTGCTGCCCGGCTACGGGCCGGACTGTCCCGCAGCCGTGGTGGCCTACGCCAGCCGCTCTGACGAACGCGTCCTGCGGGGAACCCTCGCCGACATCGCCGAACAGGTCCACCAGTCCGGCATCGTGCGCACTGCGGTGATCATCGTGTCCCGGGTGCTGACGGCCGCGAGTTTCCCGGACAGCCATCTGTACTCCTGTGCCCGCCAGGAGCTGCTGGCGAGCGGGGGCGAATCCACGTGACCGCCAGCACCGTGCTGATCCTCGGCGGCACCGGTGAGGGGCGTCGACTCGCCGATCTGCTGCGGGTGGAACTGCCCGGGGCACACGTGGTCTCCTCGCTGGCGGGTCGGATCGCCACCCCCCGACACCCGGCCGGCTCGGTGCGCGTGGGAGGGTTCGGCGGTGTCGGCGGGCTTGCCACCTGGCTGCGGGAACATCGGGTGTGCGCGGTCGTGGATGCCACACATCCCTTCGCCGCCCGGATCAGCGCGGCGGCGGCCGAGGCTACCGCCGCGTGTGGAGTGCCGCTGCTGGCCCTACGGCGCCGCGCCTGGTCGCCGGGGTCGGGAGACGACTGGCGCTGCGTGGACTCGATGGAGGAGGCCGCGGCACTGGTTCGAACCATCGCGTCCCGGGTGCTGTTGACCGTGGGTCGCCAGGAGCTGGGCGCCTTCGCCGGAGATCGACACACCTGGTTCCTGGCACGCTGTGTGGACCACCCCGATCCTCCCCTGCCGGCCCGGGTGGAGGTCCTGCTCGACCGGGGGCCCTACACGGTGGCGGCCGAGCGGGCGTTGCTCGACGAACGGGGCATCGACGCGGTGGTGACCAAGAACAGCGGGGGGCCGGCGACGGCGGCGAAACTGACCGCGGCCCGGGAACGGGCACTCCCCGTGGTCATGGTGCGGAGACCCGCATGCCCGCACGATGTGCCCGAGGTCAGCGATGTCGACGCGGCGGTTGCCTGGGTTCGCCACCGTCTGGCCGTGCCGGCGGATCACTGAGCCCCTCGGACGCGACCGGGGCTGAGCCCGCCGGCTCCCGGCCGCGTCCGTGGACCGGTTACAGCCCCAACACACTCATCGCGATCAGGAAGTAGATGATCAGTCCGGTGGCATCCACCAGGGTCGTGATCAGCGGGGCGGAGACGACTGCGGGGTCGATACCGACCCGCTTGGCCACCATCGGCAGCATCCCGCCGACGAAGGACGCCCACAGACAGATCAGGGCGAGACTGCTCGCCACGATGACCGCGAACTCCAGGCCGAAGAACGTCCAGATCACCGGCAGCGCGATCGCGCCGAGCATCAGCCCGAGCATCAGGCCAACCTGCGCCTCCCGCCACACCACCTTGACGAAGTCCCGCAGGCGCACCTCACCCACCGACATCGCGCGGATCACCACGGTCGCCGCTTGGGACCCCGAGTTGCCCCCGGTGTCGATCAGCAGGGGGAAGAACAGGGCCAGGGCGACCACGGCCTCCAGCGTCTCCTCGAAGACCGCCAGCACGTTCACGGTCAGCACGGCCGCGACCCCGAGCAGCAGCAGCCACACCGCGCGCTTCCGGGCGAGATGGAAAGGTGTGGCCAGCAAGTACGGGCGGCTGAGCGGTTCGGAACCACCCGTGCGCGCGAGGTCTTCGCTGGTTCCCTCCTCCAGGACACGAATGGCGTCGTCGGTGTGGATAATGCCGACCATGCGTCGTTCGGAGTCGACCACCGGAACCGCCGTCAGGTCGTGCCGCTGCGGAAGGCGCGCCGCGGTCTCGGCGTCCTCCGTCGTGGCCACCGCGATGTCCGGCAGCCGTGCCAGATCCGCGACCTGCTGGCTCTCGGGAGCCTTGACCAGCTCCACCACACTGACCAGACCGAGGTAGCGCCGGTCCACGTCGATGACGAACACGGTGCCGAGGTCCTCGGCGTCCAGATGGGAGTTGCGGATCGTCGCGAGTGCCTCGCGGGCGGTGACATGAGGGCGAACGGCGAGATAGTGCGGGTTGGCGATCCGGCCGGCACTGTCCGCGGGGTAGGACAGCAGGGTACCGACCCGTGCCCGGTCCGCGGCGGACAGTGCCGCCAGCAGGCGCTTCGCCACCGCGGCGGGCGCCTCGTCCACCAGCCGGGCCTGGTCGTCCAGGTCCAGCTCAGCCAGGACATCGGCCGCTTCCGAGCTGGTCATCGCCTCCAGCAGGTTGACCTGCTCGTCCTCACTGAGGAGCTCGAACACCTCGATCGCGAACTGCTTGTCCAGTAGCCGAAAGGCCAGAACATGTTCGGTGGCGGGAAATTCCCGGAGGGCGGCCACGGCCTCGTCGGGGCTCAGCAGGTTCAGGCTCTCCTTGGCGCGGGCGAGGTTCCGCTCTTGCAGCCGCTCCAGCAGCATGCTGTGCATGGGTGTACTCCTTGCGTGCAGGGCCTACTCCACACGCCGCCCGTGCCGCAGCGGGCACCGCTGGGCTCAGGCGCGTGGGGGCAGGAGAACGAGGATGGGGGACGGGGGTGCTGCGACTGCGGCCAGGCGCACAGTCTCTGGTTCGGCTAAATGGTCCGGGTCCGGCACTGCCCACACCCCCTTTCGTTCCGCCCCACACAACAAAGAAGACCTCCCGCATGCCGGGAGGCCCAGAACGAAAGTCTCGCACCACAGTGCGGTATGGCACCGAATGGGGATGATCCGGTGCGCTCCCAACGTCCGTGCTTCAGCACTGCGCTGCTAGGAGGTCACGACCTCCGGCCCGCATTAGGCCAAGCCTTGATTCGACAGGGCCTGTTCAACCCATGGGGGTCTCTCGACCTTTCTGGGCAGCGGACACATACAACACGCAGGAGCCTCGCCTAACGGGAAACCTGTTGTGAATGTAACCGTCGTCGATTGTATCGACACGTACCGTCGGGAATCAACTCACGCCCGGACACGGTGGGTCCAAGCGGGCCGGGGCGACGGCGCGTTCACCCCATCGTTCCGCCCGCCGCCGCTGGTGCTCCCCGCCCCGGCCAGCGGCCCGCGGCGCGGTCGACGGGGAGCACCCAGCTCATTCGGAGGCCGGGTAGCGCCGCGGGGTCCACACCACGGTGTGTCCATTGCCACGCTCGGTCACCTGGGTGGTGGACGATCCGACCAGCAACAGACAGCGCATGTCCACGGCCTGCGGATCCAGCTCGGCCAGGGTGGTGATCTGGATGTCCTCCTGCGCCCCGCCGACGTCTCGCGCCCGAACCACGGGGGTGTGTCCGGGCCGGTGTTCCAGCAGCAGGTCCCGAGCCGCCTCCACCTGCCAGGTGCGGCTGCGCGAGGCCGGATTGTAGATGGCCAGAACGAGATCGGCCGCGGCGGTGGCCCGCAGCCGCGACTCGATCACGTCCCAGGGCTTGAGCCGGTCGGACAGCGACAGCACGCAGAAGTCGTGCCCGAGCGGGGCCCCGGCCCGTGCGGCGGCGGCCTGGGCCGCGGTGAGCCCCGGAAGCACCTCCACCGGCACGTCCTTGAACCGCGGTTCGGCGGCGACCTCCAGGACCGCGGCGGCCATCGCGAACACCCCCGGATCGCCCGAGGACACCACGGCCACCCGCGCCCCGGCGGCCGCGAGCTCCAGCGCGGCGGCCGCGCGTTCACTCTCCACCTGGTTGCCGGAGGCGTGCCGACGCTGGCCCGGCCACAGCTGCACCCGATCCAGGTAGGGGCCGTAGCCCACCAGATCCTCGGCGTCGGCCAGCGCGTCCCGGGCCTCGGGGGTCATCCAGGCACGGCCGGCGGGGCCGAGGCCGACCACCGTCACCGAACCGCGCGCCTCCATGGCCTGCGCCGCAGTGTGGGGATGAGCGGTCGCGATCTGCTGGGCGGACGGACTGGGCACCATCGCCAGGGAGAAGTAGGGGACCCGCTCGTCGTCCACCTCGGCGAGCGGCGCTACCCGCTGCCGCTGGGTGGTCGCCCGCTCCACGTACCACGCCTCGTCGAGCTTGCCCGCCCGCTCCAGGGCACTGCGCACCTGTGGAAAGGTCCGGCCGAGTTTCATGATCACCGTGGCGTCGGCCGAGGAGACCCGGTCGGCCAGTTCCTCGTCCGGCAACGTCCCGGACAGCACGGTCAAGGTCTCGTCATGCTGGGCCAAGGGGCGGCCCAGCGCGGCCGAGGCGCCGCTCACAGCGGTCACCCCGGGCACCACCTCCGCCCGGAACCGGTGCGCCAACCGCTGGTGCATGTGCATATAGGAGCTGTAGAACAGGGGGTCTCCGGCGGCCAGCACCACCACGTCCCGTCCCGCCTCCAGGTGCGCGGCAAGCTGCTCGGCGGCCTCGGCGTAGAACTCGGCCATCGCCGCGGTGTAGCCACCCGGATGGTCCGTGCCCTCGGTGGTGACCGGGTACACGAGGTGTTCCTCGATCTGGTCTCCGCGCAGGTACGGTTCGGCGACGGACCGCGCGATGCTGCGCCCGTGCTGGGCACTGTGGTAGGCGACCACGTCCGCGGAACCGATCAGTCGCGCCGCCTTGACCGTCACCAGCTCGGGGTCGCCGGGCCCCAGGCCCACGCCCCACAGCCGTCCCGTTCCGCGGGGCGCACCCTCCGGAGACGGATGCTCGGGGTAAGCGCCGTTGTCCGCACTCGTGGACTGTGTATCCATTGCCTCTACTCCACCTCGCTCGCCAGGGCATTGAGGGCGGCCGAAGCCATGGCGCTGCCACCGCGCCGGCCGTGGACGACGAGGTACTCGGCGCCCTTCGGGTCCGCAGCCAGGGCTTCCTTCGACTCCGCGGCGCCGATGAAGCCGACGGGAATCCCAAGAATCGCCGCTGGGGGCGGTGCACCCGCCGCCAACAGTTCCAGGAGTCGGAACAGGGCCGTGGGCGCGTTGCCGACCGCGACCACCGCGCCGGCCAGTCGTTCGCCCCACAGGTCCACCGCGGCGGCACTGCGGGTGGTGCCCAGCCGCTGGGCGAGTTCGGGTACGGACGGATCATCCAGCGTGCACAGCACCTCGTTATCGGCGGGCAGGCGCGCACGCGTCACACCCGCGGCCACCATCTGGGCGTCGCACAGGATGGGTGCCCCATCCCGCAAGGCGTGACGGGCCCGGTCCACCACCTTCGGTGAGTACGCCACATCGGTGGGCAGGTCGACCATGCCGCAGGCGTGGATCATGCGTACCACCACCTGGGCGACGTCGGCGGGCAGCCGCTCCAGCGGTGCCTCGGCGCGGATCGTGGCGAAGGAACGCCGGTAGATCTCCGCGCCTTCGCGAATGTAGTCCATCACTGGCTGTCCAAGGCTTGGGCCACGCGCGCGGGCGCGTCTCCAGCGGAGACGCCCGAGTCGGTGGCGTCGATCTGGTAGGTGTCGGTGGCGGTCGCCACAACCGCCGTATGGGGCGTACTCGGGGATCCGCAGCGCCGGGAGCAGCCGACCCAGTGCACCCGGGTGCGGGTGTCCGGATCGGTGCGGAGCCGCACGAAACGGGTGGCATCCGCGCGTACGTCGGTCAGGGACTTGGCGCATCCGGAGATCCCGGCGCACGCGGAGACCCCGTGCCAGGGCGACTCCGGATCCACCACCAGCCCGGCCTCCCGAAGACGCTCTTCCGCCCCGACGGCCGGGCCGGGCAGCACTATGTCCCGCCACGGGGTGACCACGAGGCTCCGTGCGTGGTGGTCCCCGGTGCGATCCCCCGGTTCCACGTCGGTCGCCCCCGAATCGCCGCTATCGCCGGGGGCTCCGGTGGTGTCTGCAAGCTCCGCACGTTCGGTCAGGTCGGCGAGGTCGGCGAGTCGGTGTGCCTG
Organism: Lipingzhangella rawalii; assembly: GCF_031628175.1. NCBI lineage: Bacteria > Bacillati > Actinomycetota > Actinomycetes > Streptosporangiales > Nocardiopsidaceae > Lipingzhangella > Lipingzhangella rawalii. Next base: position 206,427 of record NZ_JAVLVT010000005.1, read on the forward strand.
GGTCGCGGTCAGCCGGCCCAGGGGCGGGGTGATCACCCGTGCCGTCACCGTCGAGCGTGGGTTCGGATCACCGTCGCTGCCAGCAGAAGCCCGGCTCGTCTGGGACGCGCCGGAGCGCAGGACCGTCCCAACGGTGGGCGGAGCCGCCGGGGAGGGCAGGGCGCCCTCCCCGGGCGTGGGCCGGTGATCCAGGCGCGCCACCGTCGGAACCGCGGCGCGTACGGCCGCGGCGAGGGCATCCGCCCCGCCCGGGAGGTCCCGGAGGCGCCAAACACCCGGGTCCCCACCACGCAGCCGCAGGAACTCCACCGCCGCTGTGACGAGCACCCCACAGGCCTGGGCCGCCGTGGGGCGCAGTCCCGTGTCCTGTCCGCAGAAGGTGAGAGCCCCCCGCGCCGGGTCGATGGCGCACCAGGACACGTCGGCGCGCAGCCCCAGAATGTCCCCGCGCCCATCGTCCAGACCGAAGAGGAAGCGCCCGCCCAGTTCGGACAACTCCGGCCGCGCGCACAGGCGTTGGTCCAGCTCGTGCACCAGGGGGGACAGATCCACCTGCCCCGCGGCGTCCAGCCCGGACAACGGGCTGGCCACGATGTTGCGTGCGCGCTCGTGCGTGACCGAGGGCAACATGCCCGCACTGCGCAGGACCTCGGCGAGACGTCCCAGCACCGCGGTGTCCAGGCCACGCAGCTGGATATTGCCCCGGCCGGTGATATCCAGACGACCATTGCCCCAGCGCGACGCGGAGTCGCTGAGGGCGCGCAGGCCCTGCGGGCTGATGCGTCCCCCCGGCAGGCGGATGCGCACGAGTGCACCGTCGGCCGCGTGGTGCGGTCGCAGCGCCCCCGGACAGGCGTCTGGGCGTGCCGCAACGGCACCAGTTAAGTCGGACATTTTTCCTATCGTAGGTGACCTGCGATGCCGCCCCGCAGACGGGCCCGTTCCCGGACCGGGCCCGCCCCGAGAGCGGCCCCGTGGCGACACTATCCCGAACACCGCGCCCAGAGTGGGCAATGCCACGACATGTGCCGTCCAGGGTCCTGAATTCGGCCAGATCTTGGGTTCCCGCTAGGGTGGCGAGCGCAGTCCACGACAGTGAACCGTAGCGAACCGAAGCATCACGGGGGGGCACCAGCATGGGGCAGCCGACGGCCGACGACGTCCAGACCGGTCCGGACCACGGTGGGTCGGGTGAAGCGACCACCATCCTGCTGCTGTCGACGTCGGACACGGACCTGCTGTCCGCCCGCGCCAGCCAGGCTCCCTACCGACTCGGGAACCCCGCACGCCTCACGGAGGAGGACATCCCCGGCCTCACCGACGGTGTGGCCGCGGTCGTGGTCCGGCTGCTGGGGGGACGCCGTGCCTGGCCCGAGGGGCTGGACGCACTGCTGGCCACCGGGCTCCCGGTCCTGGTCCTGGGCGGGGAGCAGCTCCCGGACGCCGAACTGATGACCCTGTCCACCACGCCCGCCGGTGTCGCGGCCGAGGCACACGCCTATCTGGCCCACGGGGGGCCGCAGAATCTCGCCCAGCTGCACGCCTTCCTCTCCGACACCCTGCTGTTGACCGGGTACGGATTCCAACCACCGCAGGAGACGCCCAGCTGGGGGCTGCTGGACCGGACCCCCGGCCGAACCGAGGGCCCCGTTGTTGGGGTGCTCTACTACCGGGCGCATCACGTCGCGGGCAACACGGCCTTCGTGCACACCCTCGCCGAGGCGGTGGAGAAGGCCGGCGCGCAGGTGTTGCCCATCTACTGCGCCTCCCTGCGCGGGGCCGATGACGAGCTCCTCACCAAGTTGGGGGAGGTGGACACCCTCGTGGTCACCGTGCTGGCGGCCGGGGGCGCCGCCGGGGCGAAGCCGGCCGAAGTCGGCGCCGGGGGAGACGACGAGGCCTGGGACATCGGCGCGCTGGCGGAGCTGGACGTACCCGTCCTCCAGGCGATGTGCCTGACCTCCAGCCGGGCCGAGTGGGCCGACAGCGACGACGGCCTCAGCCCGCTCGACGCGGCCACCCAGGTCGCCGTGCCCGAGTTCGACGGGCGGGTCATCACCGTGCCCTTCTCCTTCAAGGAACGCGACGACGACGGACTGCCCCACTACGTCCCCGATCCGGAGCGCGCCACACGGGTGGCCCAGCTGGCCACCCGGCACGCCCAGCTACGACACACGCCACCCCAGGAACGTCGCCTGGCCATGGTGCTGTCCGCCTACCCGACCAAGCACTCCCGCATCGGCAACGCTGTCGGCCTCGACACCCCGGCCAGTGCCGTGGCCCTGCTGCGCGAACTCCGTGCCCAGGGCTATGACGTGGGGCCCGAATCGGGGCCCGACGCCCTGCCCGGAATCACCGCCGACCCCGACGGTGGCCACGACGGCGACGCCCTGATCCACGCGCTGATCGCCGCGGGCGGTCAGGACCAGGACTGGCTGACCCAGGACCAGCTGGAGTCCAACCCCGTGCGGATTCCCGCCGCGACCTACCGCGAATGGTTCGCCGAGCTGCCGCAGGACCTGCGTGCCGAGATGGAACGCCACTGGGGGCCACCCCCGGGTGACATCTTCGTGGACGACACCCACAACCCCGACGGCGACATCGTGCTGGCCGCCCTGCACGCCGGCAACATCGTGGTGCTGCTGCAACCGCCCCGTGGCTTCGGGGAGAATCCGATCGCCATCTACCACGACCCCGACCTTCCGCCCACCCACCACTACCTCGCGGCCTACCGGTGGCTGGAGCGCGAGTTCGGCGCACATGCCGTGGTGCACCTGGGCAAGCACGGAAATCTCGAATGGCTCTCCGGGAAAAACCTCGGCATGTCGGCCTCCTGTGGACCCGACGCCGCCCTGGGCAGCCTCCCGCTGGTCTACCCGTTCCTGGTCAACGATCCCGGCGAGGGCACCCAGGCCAAGCGCCGCGCGCACGCAGTGATCGTGGACCACCTCGTCCCCCCCATGGCCCGCGCGGAAAGCTACGGCGACATCGCCCGTCTGGAACAGCTCCTGGAGGAGTACGACACCGTCTCCACCATGGACCCGGCGAAGGTGCCCGCGGTGCGTTCGCAGATCTGGACCCTGATCCAGGCCGCCAAACTGGACCACGACCTGGGCTTGACCGAACGGCCGCACGACGCGGAGTTCGACGACGTGCTGCTCCAGGTGGACGGGTGGCTCTGTGAGGTCAAGGACGCCCAGATCCGCGACGGACTGCACGTGCTCGGACAGGCCCCCACGGGCGAGGCGCGCCGCAACCTCGTGCTCTCGATGCTGCGCGCCCGACAGCTGTTCGGGGGACGGCAGGCGGTGCCGGGCCTGCGCCAGGCCCTCGGGCTCAGTGAGGCCGGCGACGAACAGCGCGAGCGCGTTGACGCCACCGAGCAGCAGGCCAGCGATCTGGTCGCCACCATGGAGGAACACGGCTGGGACCCGGACCCCCAGGTGGCCGCCACCGTGGTGCGCCAGGTGCTGGGCGGCGACCACCCCGCCGCCGAAGACGTCGCGCAGGTGTTGGCGTTCGCCGCCGCCGAGGTCGTGCCGCGGCTCGCCGGAACGAGCGACGAGGTCACCAACGTGCTGCGAGCCCTGGAGGGACGCTTCGTCCCGTCCGGGCCGAGTGGCTCTCCCCTGCGTGGTCTGGTCAACGTGCTGCCGACCGGCCGCAACTTCTACTCTGTGGATCCCAAAGCCATCCCCAGCCGGCTGTCCTGGGAGACGGGCTGGGCCATGGCCGAGTCCCTGCTGGAGCGCTATCGCTCCGACAGCGGGGACTGGCCCGCTTCGGTGGGCCTGTCCATGTGGGGCACCAGCGCCATGCGCACCGCCGGTGACGACGTGGCCGAGGTCCTGGCCCTGCTCGGGGTGCGCCCCGAGTGGGACGAGGAGTCCCGCCGCGTTACCGGACTCACCCCGATCCCGGTGGCGGAGCTGGGGCGTCCCCGGGTCGACGTCACCGTCCGGATCAGTGGCTTCTTCCGCGACGCCTTCCCGCACGTGGTGCAGCTCCTGGATGACGCGGTACGCCTGGTCTCGGAGCTGGACGAGGCCCCAGAGGACAACTATGTCGCCGCACACGTTCGAGCCGACGTCGCCGAGCACGGGGACGCCCGACGGGCCACCACCCGCATCTTCGGATCCAAGCCCGGCGCCTACGGCGCGGGCCTGTTGCAGGTGATGGACAACCGCAACTGGCGCGACGACGCCGATCTGGCCGAGGTCTACACCGCCTGGGGCGGCTACGCCTACGGCCGCGGCCTGGATGGGCGGGCCGCGCGTGGCGATATGGAACGCTCCTACGCACGTATCGCCGTGGCCGCGAAGAACACCGACACCCGCGAGCACGACATCGCCGACTCGGACGACTACTACCAGTACCACGGGGGCATGGTCGCCACCGTGCGCGCGCTGACCGGAACGAGCCCGGCCGCCTACATCGGGGACTCCACCCAGCCGGACGCGGTACGAACCCGTTCGTTGAACCAGGAGATGTCCCGGGTGTTCCGGGCGCGGGTGGTCAATCCCAAGTGGGTGGAGTCCATGCGCAATCACGGCTACAAGGGTGCGTTCGAGCTCGCGGCCACGGTGGACTACATGTTCGGTTACGACGCCACGACCGGTGTGGTACACGACTGGATGTACCAGAAGCTCACCGAAACCTACGTGCTGGACGAGACCAACCGGGAGTTCTTGGAGCAGGCGAACCCCTGGGCGCTCCACGGAATGACCGAGCGGCTGCTGGAGGCCGCCGACCGGGGCCTGTGGGCCGAGCCGGACCCGCAGACCCTCGAGGCGCTGCGCCAGACCTTCCTCCAGGTGGAGGGGGAGCTCGAGGACGAGGGGTAGACGTGCACGTGCCGCGGCCCCGGGAGCCGGAAACCGGCGTCGGGCGGTGCGGGCGGGGCCGGATGCCGCACCAACGGGGCCGTGGCCTACACCGTGCCCAAGACCCGGATCACGGCAATCTCCAGGACCACGCGCCGCGGGTTCTCCCGCGGCGTGCGGTAGCGCTCGGCGTAGCGTCGCTCCGCCTCGGCCACACTCTCTGGGTCGGTGCGTACCACGGCCCGCCCTTCCAGGGTCGACCAGCGTCGTCCGTCCACCTGGCAGACCGCCACGTGGGCGCCCGCCTCCCCGGCCGCGAGTACGTTGCGTGCCTTGCGGGACGCGGCCGAGGTAATCACCCGGACGATGGCACGGTCCAGGTCGAGTGTGGCCCCCACCGGAACCACGTGTGGTCTCCCGTTCGGGCGGAGGGTCGTCACCGTGCACAGGTGCCGTTCGGCCCAGAACGTTGCGAAGTCCGGGCCCCGCGCGTGCAGCTGGACTGGCCCGCTCACGAGCTCGCCCCGGTGGCGCGGCCGTTGCGGTCGGTGTGGCCCAGCTCGCGGTCCGGTGCCACCCGGTCCCGCACCCGGCGTTTGAGTTCGGGAATATCGGGAAACGCGCCCTGGGTGGCGCGGGACCACAGCACCTCCGATCCCAGACGAATCTCGAAGATCCCTCCGGACCCGGGAACCAGCGCCACCTCCCCGAGCTCCGCGGAGAACGTGGTCAGCAGTTCCTGTGCCGTCCATGCGGCGCGCAACAGCCACCGGCACTGGGTGCAGTACTCGATCTCCACGCGTGGTTCAGGCATGCTCGTCTCCTCCGGTGTTCGGGCGGGGTGCGCGGCCGACGATGGTACCGGCCCGGTCGATGACCAGGATGTCCACCTCCACCGCTGCACCACGTAGTACGTCCACGGCCACCCCGCGGGCGGTGTCGGCCACCACATCGCCGAGCGGAACCCCGGCCTGCTCGCACAGGCGCAGTGCCCCCAGGGCGGTGTTGGTGTCGTCCTCGCGGAGCCGGTGTGCCAGCTCCGGTGGTGCACCCGCCTGGGTGGCGAGTTGGGCCAGGTGGGACAGGTCCACCTGGGAGCGTCCCGAATGCAGATCAAGATGGCCCGCCGCCAGCTTGGCGAGCTTACCGATTCCCCCCGCGATCGTGAGACGCGGCACCGGGTGTCGGCGTACGTACTTCAGTACCGCGCCGGCGAAGTCCCCCATGTCGAGGAGGGCGTCCTCGGGGAGCCCGTACAGCTCGGCGGCAACTTGCTCGGAGGTGCTGCCGGTGCATCCGGCCACATGCCGGTATCCGGCGGCACGGGCGACATCCACGCCCCGGCGGATACTGTCGATCCAGGCCGAGCACGAGTACGGCACGACCACCCCGGTTGTTCCGAGTATCGACAGGCCACCGAGGATTCCGAGGCGGGGATTCCAGGTGTGGCGGGCAAGCTCCTCCCCGTCGACCACGCCCACCTCCACCACGACGTCGCCGGGCTGGCCGTGCGCCGTCGCCACCTCCGCCACGGCTTCGCTCATGAGACGGCGGGGAACCGGGTTGATGGCGGGCTCGCCGACCGCCAGGGGCAGCCCCTGTTTGGTGACGGTTCCCACGCCCGGTCCCGCGCGAAAGACCACCCCCGCGCCGGGGGTTCCGGGGCGTACGGTGGCACAGATCACGGCCGCGTGCGTGACGTCCGGATCGTCCCCGGCGTCCTTCACCACGGCGGCTCGGGCCCAGTCTTCGGCCCGTTCCTCCGTGGTCAACGTGAAGGAGGGCTGGTGGCCCCGGGGCAGCGTGATCGACACCGGATCGGGGAACTCGCCGGTGACCAGCGCCGTGTAGGCGGCCTTGGTTGCTGCCGTGGCACAGGCTCCGGTGGTCCAGCCGTGCCGCAGTGTGTCAGCCACACGTCACCCCTGCCCGGTTGCGCATACCCTCCAGCATGCCCAAGCGGAGCCTGTGCCCTGACCAGGGGGGGTGGTTCTCAGCTGTGCGGGTGCTCACCCATGGCACGTTCCAGTGCTTCCAGCACGCTGGCGCGGACCAGCGTCTGGCATGGCGTGTCCGTGGTGCCCGCCAACCCGGCGGCTGCCTGCACGGTCTCCGCGGACGCCGGCCGGTCGAGGAGCGCATCCTCCACGGAGCGCAGTCGCAGGGGGACTCGCGCCACCCCGCCCACGGCGACCCGCGCCCACCGGATGGTCGCTGGGGCGCGGGGGCGGGTTCCCTCCTGGTCGGCGGGGGCGGGGATTCCGAGCCGCACCAGGGTCTCGACCAGGGGCCATTCGGCCGTGCTGCGTCGGGTCAGGCGGTGGTAGGCGGCACACTCCTGCGCCGGGGGTGCGGGTAGGCGCACCCCGGTGAGGATCTCGTGCGCGGCGAGCTGGTGGTCGTGGGTGGGATCGGTCCCGTCCCCGAGCAGTTCGGGTACGGACCGCTCGCCTTCCGGATCGACGAGCACGGTCGCGTCGTGCGCCAGGAGCGCCAGCGCGATGGTGGAGGGGTGCGGTGCCACACACGGACCGAGGTTCACCAGCAGGGAGGAGGCTGCCCCGGCCTCGTGCGCGGGACACTGGTCGGCTCCGGTCTGGTGGCAGTCGAAGTCGGGGCTGCGGTAGTAGGGGCAGCGGTTGCGTTGGAGGAGGTTGCCGCCGATCGTGGCACGGCTGCGTACCTCCGGGGTCGCGATCTCGGCCACGGCCGCGGCCAGCCCCGGGTAGGACGTGCGGATGTGCGGGTCGCTGTGGAGCTCGGCGAGCGTGGTCGTGGCCCCCACCCAGGCGGGCTGCCCGTCCCGCGGGGGGTGCAGGCCGCGCAGGTCGGCAATGTCGGCCAGGTCCACGAACGGGCCGCTGGCACGGTTGAGGACCTGGCGGGAGGTGGTGTCGATCCCGCCCGCGCGAAACTCCGCGTCGGGGTGGGCGCGACGCGCGTCCCGGGCGGCGGCCACGGCATCTCCACCCTCGTGTTCGTCCAGTTCCGTGGTTCGCGTTGGGTTCACGACTGTTCCTCCAGGCCGTGCAGCACCTGCTCGGGCAGGATCGGCGTGCTGCGGGGCCGCCACCCCGTCGCGTTGTGTACCGCATTGCCGATCGAGGCGGCCACGGCGACGGTGGAAACCTCGCCGAGTCCGACCCCACCGCCGCGGACGTGGTCCCAGCCGTCGGTGTGGAAGTGCACGTCGATCTCCGGTGTGTCGGCGATGCCGGGGATCTGGTAGTCATCCAGATTCGTGCTGAGGACGGTACCGGAGGTGGGGTCCACCGTTCGCTGCTCGTACAGGGCGTAGCCCACCCCCTGGATCACTCCGCCTTCACACTGGTTACGGGCCAACCGTTCGGCATGGATGCGCCCCGCGGAGATGCCGCAGTCCACCCGCAGCGGACGGATCGTCCCCAACCGCGTGTCCACCTCGACCTGAGTGACCAGGACGGCCCCGGCAAACCCTCGACCAATCGCCACACCGTCCACCGGGAACGGGGTGACGTATCCGCCCCGGTCGCGGCGGCGCCGCCCCACGACCGATACGCCCTGCGCCGTGGCCGTATCGAGTCGCACCGGGGCGTCTGTGGGGGTGTTCAGAGCCCGACGCAGCCGCCTCGCGGCGTCGGCCGCGGCCGGCGCGAGGGACGGGGTGCTGCAACTACCGATCGCGGCGGGACCATGGGTGTGCGCGCTGTCGCCGACCTCGACCCGAATCCGCTCCGAGGGCAGCCCGAGCTCCGTTGCCAGGGTGTTGACCAGCACCGTACGACTACCCGTGCCAATGTCCTGGGTCGCGGTGCGTGCCACGAGGAGTCCGTCGTCCACGCTGAGTTCGACCCGGGTTGCGGGGTCCAACAGGTAGAGCCAGTTGGCGCAGGCCAGACCCACCCCGCGGCGCAGGCGCCCGGGCCGTGATCCACGGGTGGGGCGGTCCCGCCAGCTGGGGAGACGGCCCGCCCAGTCGTACAGCCGCTGCCGCTTGGGGTTACCGTCCCAGCGGCGCCGGAGATCCAGGGGGTCAACACCCAGGCTGTATGCCGCCTCGTCGACCGCCTGCTCCAGAGCCCAGGTCATCGGAGGCCCACCTGGGCCCCGGAAGGGGGTGGCGGGAGGGTGGTGCGTCAGCACGTCGTAGTCGCGCAGCCGCCGGGGAGCGTGTCCGTACACGAAGCGCGCCAGAGTGGCGGCATTGGACCCGACGGACACACCGCCCGAGCCGTAACTGTCCATCGTCAGACCGCTCAGCCCGCCCTCGGCATCGGTGGCCAGGGCGAGGTCGATGCGGGTGGCCGGGCGGTGCCCGCCGTCGGTGAGTTCCTCTCGCCGGCTCAGGGTGACCCGCACCGGGGTCCCGGTGTGCCGTGCCAGATCCACCGCGGCGATCACGTCCGAGGTGAGCCCCGCCTTGGCGCCGAAGCCGCCGCCCACGTGGTCGGAATGCACCCGTACGCGCTCCACGGGCAGTTCCCAGCGTCGCGCCACGGCGCGGGCCAGGCGCCGTACCGACTGGGTAGAGACGTACAGCCGCACCGTGCCGTTGGTCTCCCAGTGGGCGACGCAGCAGTGCGGTTCGAACGGGGTGTGCGTCTGGGCGGAGGTGGTGTAGCTGCCGGTCACCAGTACGCCGGAGTCGGGGCCGGTCGCGGCGGTCCGGCGCGCGGCGGCCGTCGGCCGCCAGCTCATCCCGGCGGGGCCCCGGAGGTTGCCGGTCCAGGGGACCGGGCCCTGCGGCGCCTCGGAGCTCAGGGGGGCTCGTTTACGCTGCCTACCTTCCGGATAGACCTGGGGCGCGTCCTCGGCGCGGGCCTGCTCCTCGGTGAGTACTGCTGGCAGGGGGGTGTACTGAACCGAAACCTCGGCGGCACGGCGTCGCGCCTCGACGTCGGTCGGGGCCGCGACCGCGGCGACGGGTTGGCCGACGTAGCGGACCGTGGCACCCTCGGAGCGCAACCGCACCAAGGGCACGTCCGCGGGAGCCTTGATGCCCTCGATCCGGGCATGGGCGTGCGGAGAGCGTACGATGACCCCGACCTGTTGGTTGGGCAGGCGGATATCGGTCGTGTAGCGGGCCTGACCGGTGACCTTCGCCGGAGCTTCGGTTCGGGGCGCCGGTGAGAGCGGACGGTGGGGGTCGTAGCGTCCGGTGCACGCGGCGGTGACGGCGGCGATGATGCCCGGATAGGCGCCGCAGCGGCACAGGTGACCGGCCAGCGCCGCGGTGACCTCGTCCCGGTGTGGCGGAGTGTCTCCGTGTTCGGCACGCCACCGGTCCACGAAGGAGGCGGCGGCGACCACCATCCCGGGCGTGCAGTAGCCACACTGGAGGGCGTCTTCGACGGCGAAGGCCCGCTGCACCGGATGGTCCCCGCCGAGTCCCTCGACCGTGGTGATGTTGCGGCCGTCCACGGTGGCGCACGGAGTGACGCAGCTCAGGGTTGGGGTCGCGTCCACCAGAACGGTGCAGGCCCCACAGACCCCGGTGCCGCAGACCACTTTCGTTCCGGTCAGGTCGAGGTCGTCGCGTACCAGCTGGTCCAGTGTGGTCTCCGGGGTAGCCGGGACGGGACTTCCGTTGACGGTGACGTCCATGCCGCTCCGGGGGATCGACGGTGGTTCCGGCCTATCCTTACACTCGCACAGGCCCTGGCACCAGGGGGCATCGGCGACCGGGCGCGAAGCCTCGGTGGGGCACGCGCTATCCTCCCGTGCAGGTCGGTACTCCGTACGGCCGAGAGGGGAGTGGGGCCATGGCTGAGCGAGCGGGCTGGTGGCCGGCCGCGGCGGACGCGGTCGATCCTCCGGACGTCGACTTCACCACCCCGAACATGGCTCGGGTCTACGACTATGTGCTCGGCGGCAAGGACAACTTCGCCGTGGACCGTGCGGTGGGCGACGAGATTCTGCGGCGCCTCCCGGAGGTGCGGCTGGGCGTGCAGCAGCAGCGCGCCCTGTTGCGGCGCGCGGTGCGGCTCATGGTGGAGGATCTGGGGATTCGGCAGCTCATCGATATCGGAGCCGGCCTACCGACCGCGGACAACGTGCACGAGATCGCGCGGCGCCACGCTCCGGGGACACGCGTGGTCTATGTCGACAATGATCCGGTGGTGTTGGCGCACGGGCGCGCGATTCTCGCCGACGCCCCTGAGGTATGCGTTGTGGAGGGGGACATCACCCGCCCGGAGGAGATACTGGCGCATCCGCAGACCCGCGGACTCATCGACCTCACCGAACCGGTCGGGCTGGTGCTGTGCGGCATCCTGCACCACGTCTCCGAGGAGGAGGGGCCGCAGGACCTGGTGCGTCGCCTGTGTGCCCCGCTCCCCGTGGGGAGTCACGTCCTGCTCCACCATCTGCGGGATCCGGGCAGCGCGGCCGCCGCCGAGCTCCAGCAGGCCTTCCGTGCGGCGACGGGGCGCGGTGAATTCCGTAGCGACGCCCGGGTCGCCTCCCTCCTCGACGGGCTGGACCTCCTCGAACCCGGGCTGGTTCCGGTCTGTCGTTGGCGGCCGGACCACGAGGTTCCGGAATCGGACGAGCACCCGGTGCTCCAGCTGGCCCTCGCGGCGTTGGCGCGCAAGTCCCGGCCGACGCTGCCATAGCCGGCACCGCGGGCAAGGCGATACGATGCGCCAACCTGTTGTCACTGGAGGTGAGCACGATGGTACGTGTCCCAACGTCGCTGACAGCCGTGGTCGCTGCGGTGGCCCTGTTCGGCGTGAGTGCCTGCAACGACGCCGAGGAGGAGCCGCAGGATCCCGTGGAGGACACCGATGTTGACGGCGATGACGCAGAAGCGGAGGACGACGCGGCGGACGATGCGGATCCCGACGCCGAGCCGCGGGCCGACGAGGTGATCGCGGTCGAGGCGACGGAGATGGCCTTCGAGGGACTGCCGGAGACCGTGCCGGCGGGAACGGTCGAGATCGAGCTGGACAATGTGGGGGACCTGCCCCACGACATTGTCGTGGAGGAACTCGGGGACGAGGTGGTGGCCAGTGCCGAGCCCGGCGAGTCCGCCTCCGGGACGGTAGAGCTGGAGCCCGGCGAGTACACCGTCTACTGCTCGATCGGCAACCACCGCCAGGAGGGCATGGAGGAGGTTGTTACCGTCGAGTGACGGCGGGTTTCGCCGACCTTCAGGCCCGGGGAATGTCGAACAGTCGGGGGAGATTGGTTCCCAGAGCCAGGTCTCCGCTGGCGGTCAGTTCCCGGGCCATGAACATGGCGATCGGGCTTCCGTTCCCGGAGACGAGCCGGAGGAAGGCGGCGTCGTCCATGGTCAGGGCGAGGGTTGGCTTTTCCTCCGCATGCCCGGGCTCGGTGGTGCAGCGTCCCTCGGCTATGGTCACGCGGTAGCTGATATCGCGCTCGCCGGTGACCGTCCAGTGGATGGTGGCGTTGACGGAGTGGACGGAATGTGCCGCCTCCGGCCGGAACTGGTGTTCCATTCGGGTGAAGATCTCGGCAATGACGCGTTCGCGGGTTTCCCCCTGCATCAGGGCGCTGATGTCCGCCGGCGTGGCCCCTGCGACCATGTGTGCGAACTCCTGCGGGGAAATGCTGGCGAAGTCCAGGTCGGCCAGGTGCTCAGGCAGGGAGTTGGACATGGGGCGTCTCCCGTCACTGGGGGGCGAACAGATTTTACCTGCGAGTAACATTACTCCTTGGTAGATAGGATCACAAGGGTGAGCCAGCGATCCAAGCGCCTGCCGCGGGCCGTGCGCGAGCAACAGATGATTGACGCGGCGATCCAGGTCTTCTCCGAGCGTGGATACCATTCCGCCATCGTCACCGAGATCGCGGAGCGTGCCGGTGTCTCCAAACCGATGGTCTACCTCTACCTGGGCTCCAAGGAGGATCTGTTCCTCGCCTGCGTCCGATCCTGCGCCCGGGAGCTGACCGCGGCGCTCCAGGAGTACGCCCGTCCGGAGCTGACCCCCGAGCAGCGACTGTGGCAGGGCCTGACCGCGTTCTTTACCTTCGTGGCCGACTACCCCGAACGCTGGAATGTGCTCTACCAGCAGGCCGCCAAACACGGCTCCACCATCGCGGCCGGGGTCGCCGAGGCTCGGGACCAGATCCTGCTGGACGTGACGCGCCTGGTGCGCGACGATCCTGCCACGGGGCAACAGACACCGCCGGACCGCACGCGAATGTCCGACAAGGAGGCCGAATTCGTCGCGCGTGCCCTGGTGGGAGCGGCGGACTCCCTCACCGACTGGATGCGGTCCTATCCCGACGAAGGCCCCGAACAGGTCACCCGACGGCTGATGACCATGGTCTGGGTGGGTATGGGAAACGCCCATGCCGGCCAGATCTGGTCCCCACCCGGCTGAGCGTTCCCCAGAAACGCGTCTCCCCGCCGCGGCGCGGGGGACAGCGGTCACGAGCCGGGAGTCGACAGGTGTCCCCGCAGGTGCCAACGGTCGCCGTTCGGGCTCCCCAACTCGAAGGCCCATCCCTCGTCCGTGGATCCGGCGTGCAGCCGCACATCGGAGCCGAGGAGCACCGGAGTGCGAAATGTGACCTCCACCTGGCAGGACGGGGCTGGTGGCGCCCCACCCGCGGAGCTTTCCAACAGGGCCAGACACCGGGCCTTGGTCCACATTCCGTGGGCGATGGCCCGGCGGAACCCGAACGGGCGCGCGGTCAGTGGGTGCAGGTGAATCGGGTTGCGGTCTCCGGACACCGAGGCGTAGCGCCGTCCCATGTTCCGCGCCACTCGCCATGTGGTGTCGATCTCGTTCCGGTCGGGTCCGCAGGGGTGCGGCGCGGGCCCTGAGGAGGCTCCCCGCGGCCCCCGTCGCAGATACGTGCTGACCGAGCGCCACTGGGGGACCTGGCTGTCCGCTGCGGTGAGGGTTGTGTGCACGTCGACGGTGACACCCGAGGGGTGGTCCTGGAGGGGATCGGCCCACGCACGCAGTGTCAGTGGCGTGTCCGGATCGATGGTGTCCAGACGGCGAATGCTGTTGTGTAGATGAACCAGGCCGATCGGCGCCAGGGGAAAGTCGGGCCGGGTCAGCAGCGCCATGGTCAGGCCGAATCCCAGAATATGCGGATAGGTTACCGGTAGTTCCCGCCCCTGGGGCCATCCGCACACCTCCCGGTAGCGGGCCACGTGTGCGGGGTCGAGGCGGACGTTGGGGAGGACCAGCTGTTGGGGTGGCACCTCGCCGGAACGCCGACGCCGGGGGACGGCGGCCCGCAGGTAGCTGGCGGTCAGGCGTGGCGAGCGGTGCAGGATGGTTATGGGACGGTCCGGCACGGCAGTCTCCCTGTCGGAACTGGGGTGGGGCACGCGGAATAGACGGGGCGACACGGGGCGAGGTCAGGCCCCGATCAGGGACTGTCCACAGACGCGGAGTACCTGACCGTTGACACCCCCGGTCCCCGGATCGGCCAGATAGCAGACCGCCTCGGCGACGTCCTGCGGGGTTCCGCCCTGGCGTAGGCTGTTCATCCGTCGCCCCGCTTCGCGCACCAGCAGCGGCATGGCTTCGGTCATCGGAGTCTCGATGAAACCCGGTGCGATCGCGTTGACCGTGGCGCCGCGTTCCGCGGCCGTGGGTGCGAGGGCGGTGACGAGCCCGATCAGTCCGGCCTTGCTCGTGGAGTAGTTGGTCTGGCCCGCATTGCCGGCGATGCCGCTGATCGACGAGGTGCACACCACGCGTCCCCCCGGCCCCAGCACCGGATCCGTGGGGTCGACGAGGCGTTCGGTGATGCGCTGCGCGGCCAGGAGGTTGACGGACAGGACCGCGTCCCACTGCTGGGCGCTCATCCGGGCCAGGGTCTTGTCGCGGGTGATTCCCGCGTTGTGCACCATGACGTCGAGCCGTCCGAAGTGGTGCCGGGCAGCCGCGACGATGCGTTGTGGCGCATCGTCCTCGGTGATGTCCAGCTCCAGGGCCTGACCGCCGACACGTGTGGCCGTGTCCGCGAGATGGGCCCCGGCGTGCGGTACGTCGATGCACAGCACCTGGGCGCCGTCGCGCGCGGCGGTCTCGGCGATGGTCGCTCCGATGCCCCGGGCCGCACCCGTCACCACCGCGACAGTGTCCGCCAGCGGTGCCACCTCGGCGATCGGGGGCGTCGGGGGCTCGGTGTTCGTGGACTGTGTGGTTTCGGACAGGTGCAGCGTCTGGCCGGACACGTAGGCGGAACGGTCCGAGACGAGGAAGCGCACCGTGGATGCCGCGGTGGTGGGGGCCTGGGCGGGAACGTAGATCAGGTTGACTGTGGCGCCCATGCGGAGCTCCTTGGCCAGCGCCCGGGTGAACCCCTCCAGGGACCGCTGTGCGACCGCGGCGCCGAGCGTGCGGCAGTCGGTCGCCGGGGTTCCGACCACGAGAACCCGACCGCCGGCGCGCAGGCTGCGTACGCGGGGCCCGAGGAGTCGGTGCAGGGTGCAGAGCTGTGTGGTCTCGGTGATTCCGGTCGCGTCGAGGATGAGGGAGCCCGGTTCCTGGGGTTCGTCCGGGGTCGGATCCGGGCTGGTGCAGGTGTGCACCGGCGTTCCACCCTCGGCGAGGATCGCGTGGAGTGCCCCGGTGACGGTGGCGTCCTCCGTGGTGGCCAGGAGCACCGGCCCCGGGGAGCGGGGGTTCTCGGGACTGTGACGGTACAGGTGGGGTGGACGGGGGAGGCCCAGACGCTTGGTGACGAAGCCTCCGAATCCCGTGGCTGCGAACCGTTGGTATCGATCGACCATGACTCACTCCTTACTTGAAAGTAAGTATACCCATGGGTTAAATAAGTGGTTACTCTGCGGTAGACAGTTGTGCGGAACGGTAGTCCCCCAGGCGCCGAGGCCGCCAGAGCAGGAGAGGCCACGTCCGGCCTCGTGTCCGGCCCCGAGGGTGGGAGGTGATCGCGCGTCGCCCACGGCAGTACGAACCGCGTCGTTTCGAAGGAGCGAACATGGGAGTACAGCAGGATCTACGCCGGGCACGGAAGCGGGTGGACCTGACCGGCCGCGTCTCGGTGGAGGTTCACCACGACGAGTACGGGCACGTACGCGAGGCCCGCACCTCTGCGTTGGTCGAGCGTCCCAGCGCCGGAAGTGTCGCCGATATCCCCTTCACCAATGCCGCCGAGGCTCCCGAAGCCGTCGTACTACGCCGCAGGACCGCGCGGGGCTGGCAGGATGTCACGGCCGCCGAGTTCGCTCGGCAGGTTTCCGAACTCGCACGGGGACTGGTAGCGGTGGGCCTGCCTCCCGGCGGACGTGTGGCGATCATGTCCCGCACCCGATACGAATGGACCCTGCTCGACTTCGCGGTCTGGGCTGCCGGTGGCCAGAGCGTGCCCATCTACCCCACAGCGTCTCCCGAACAGGTGGCCTGGATCCTCCGGGACTCGGGAACCCGCCTGTGCGTGGTGGAGAATGCGGAGCACGCCCGGGTGGTGGCCGCGGGGGTGCACGCCGATACGGAGCATCCCCGCGTGTGGCAGATCGATGATGCCGGCCTCGAGGAGATCTCCGGGCAGGGCCGGACCGTTCCCGAATCCGTGGTGGAGGAACGGCGCAGAGCGCTGGGGCCGCGTGACATCGCCACGATCGGCTACACCTCGGGAACGACCGGAAACCCCAAGGGGTGTGTACTGACCCATGCCAACCTGCACGCCGAATCCGCGAACCTCGTGCGACTGTTGCACCCCGTGTTCGTGGAGGTCACCAAGCAGACAGCATCCACGCTGCTGTTTCTCCCACTGGCACACATCCTTGGACGCACTCTCCAGCTCGCGTGCATGCAGGGACGGATCGTCGTGGGGCACTGTCCGAGTATCAATCCCGACGAGCTCCGTCCCGAACTGGCCTCCTTCAAACCCACGTTTCTCGTGGGGGTTCCGTACCTCTTCGAGCGCATCCACGACACCGCCCGGGCCACGGCCGAGCGCCTGGGGCGCGGTGCCTCCTTCGCCCGGGCCGACCGGATCGCCGTAGGCATCGGCCGGGCCGGGCTGGACTGGTACCTGGGTCGCGGCCCCAAACCGGGAATCGGGCTGCGCCTCGCGGCCGGACTGTACGACCTGTTGGTCTACCGGCGGGTGCGAAAGGCGCTGGGCGGCCGGGTGCGGTATGCGATCAGCGGCGGATCGCCCCTCGACGAACGGCTCAACCTGTTCTTCTTCGGCTGTGGCATCGTGATCTACGAGGGGTACGGCCTCACCGAGACCACCGCCGCCGCCACGGTGGTTCCGCCACTGAACCCGCGCCCGGGAACGGTGGGACAGCCGGTTCCCGGCGCTGCGATCCGCATCGACGAGGATGGGGAAGTACTCGTGGGCGGGGACATCGTCTTCTCTGCCTACTGGAACAACCCCGAGGCGACCAGGGAAGTCCTCGGGGAGACCTGGTTCGCTACCGGGGACCTCGGCACCCTGGACGAAGATGGCTTCCTCACCATCACCGGACGTATGAAGGACGTGCTCGTCACCAGCGGTGGGAAGAACGTGTCGCCCAGTGTGCTCGAGGATCGGCTGCGCAGTCGACCACCGATCGGGCAGTGCATGGTCGTGGGTGAAGGTCGACGCTACGTGGCCGCGCTCGTCACCCTCGAACCGGATGCCCTGGAGCACTGGCTCGCGGTCCGCAAACGCCCCACCGACACCCCGATCTCCCAACTCCAGGACGATCCGGAACTGCGCGCGGACATCCAGCAGGCGGTGGACTACGCCAACGAAGCGGTCTCCCGGGCGGAGGCCATCCGTGAGTTCCGCATCGTCGACGGCCAGTTCACCGAGGACAACGGCATGTTGACGCCGACCCTGAAGGTTCGTCGAGACGTGGTGGGGGCCCGGCACGCAGCGGACATCGAGTGGCTCTACTCCTGAGGCTGCCCTGAGCCACGAAGGCCCGCGCTCGGTTCGTATTCCCGGGAGGTGCGGGACATGGCGGTGGTGTCGCTGTCGGCCTCGCGGGAACGCTGGGTGGTGGACCGCAGGAGGCATACGTCCGTCGAGGATGGAGGTGCCCACGACGTGACCTTCGCCGACCCGCCACGATCGCCGCTGCGTCGAGCCGTGTACCGCGCCCCCGTGTGGATCTACCGCTTGGGTTTGGGTGGGGTCCTGGGCTCCCGGTTCGTCCTGCTCACCCACCGCGGTCGAGCCACGGGGCAGGTACGGCAAGTGGTGCTGGAGGTGGTGGGGCGGGAGGACGCCTCCGGGGGCTACCTGGTGGCATCGGGGTACGGAGCGCGGTCCCAGTGGTTCCAGAACATCCGGGCCGAGCCCCGGGTGTTGTTCCAGGTGGGGTGGCGTCGCTACCGCGGATCGGTGCACCTGTTGCCGCCCGCCGAGTCCGGGGCCGTGCTCGCTGCCTACGCGCGACGCCACCCCGCTGCGGCGGACGAGCTGATGCGCGCCCTGGGGCACGATTGTGGATCCGGCGCGCAGGATCGGGATGCGGCCTACCGCCGGATCGGAGCCGATGCCGAGCGGGGCGTGCCCGTCCTCGCCCTGCGGCCCGCGCAGCCGGTGGACTGAGGCGGCCCGCGCCACCGGAGCAGCACCCGGCTGTGTCCGGAGCGCTGGAGCGGCCGGCGGGGAGAGGCCGGTCCGGGGCACGTATGGCCGGTCGGCGCCTCGGTTCCGGTCCCTGGACAGCCCACTCCCAATTAGATAGTTTAGGTATCTAATTGGAGGGAGTGCCCATGTCCACGCCATCGTTGACCCCACACAGTGCTCGCATCGGCGGAATCCTGCTCATCTCCCTGGTGGGAGTGGCCTACGGCGGCACCTACCTCCTCCAGCTGGTGACCGGATCGCCGGGCCAGACCGACGTTCAGCTGGCCTTCGCACGTGCCGGCCACGCCCATGCTGGGGTACTGCTGATTCTGGGACTGGTCTGTCTCCTCCTCGCCGACGCCGTGGGCAGCCGCGGGCCGTGGGGCCTGGTGGCCCGGTTGGGCGTTCCCGTCGCGGCGATCCTCATGCCCCTGGGCTTCTTCACGTCTGTGGCGGGTGCCGGCACCACTGAGCCGAACGCCCTGGTGGCCCTGGTCTGGATCGGAGGACTGTGCCTCGCCGCGGGGGTGCTCACCCTGGGCGTCCAGCTGCTTCGCGCCGGTTGGACAGCAACGCCCGGCGTGGACACGCCCCGCCCGGGTGCCGCGGCGTCCGGACAGTCTCGCTCGACGACGGAAACGACCTGAGTACGGTGCCCGCCCGTCGCCCCACCGCGCACGGCCACGGATTCCGCCCCCGCCGGGCCGTCCCCGAGTAACCCAGCGACGGGGCGGCCCGGGAGCCCCCGCGATTCCCCGGTAGCGTCTCGGTCCCGGCCCCGGTCCCGCCACTATCGGGGAATCGGATGTCACGGCGCGCGGTCGAGGGCACTGTGCGTACGCGCCCAGACCCCCGGGGTCGGCTCAGCCGTTGTTGTTCACGGCCTTCTCGATCCGGTTGCCAATGTCGGGGTCGATCCTGCGCCAGTACTCGAAGGCGCGCCGTAGTACGGGCTCCGTGACCCCGTTCTTCAGGTGTCCGGCCACGTTGGACACCAGCCGGGCCCGGGCCGCGTCGTCCATGACCTCGCGCACGAGGGTTCCCGCCTGGATGAAGTCGTCGTCATCGCGGTGGGGAACGTAGGCGGCGTGCACCATTTCGCCGCTGGTGTACCAGCCAGCCGGCTCGCCGAAGTGCGTGGCGTCGGCGTGGGCGCCACCCTTGGAATTCGGGGCGTACACCGGGTCTGACACGTTGGTGACCCGCATGAGACCGTCCTTGCTGTAGCTGTGCACCGGCACCTGCGGGGCGTTCACCGGAATCTGCTTATAGTTGACCCCCAGCCGGGCCCGGTGGGCGTCCGCGTAGGAGAACAGGCGCGCGAGCAGCATCTTGTCCGGGCTGGGGCCGATCCCGGGCACGAGGTTGTTCGGTTCGAACGCGGCCTGCTCGATCTCGGTGTGGTAGTCGCTGGGATTCTGGGTCAGCGTCATACGGCCAACCTCGTGCAGCGGGTAGTCGCCGTGCGGCCACACCTTGGTCAGGTCAAACGGATTGAACCGGTAGTTTTCCGCCTCGGCGAACGGCATGATCTGTACGTAGAGCGTCCAGCTCGGGTGGTTGCCCTGCTGGATCGCTGCATAGAGATCCCGGGTGTGATAGTCCCCGTCCGTGCCGGCGAGCTGGTCGGCCTCCTCCTGGGGCAGGAAGTCGATCCCCTGGTCGGTCTTGAAATGGTACTTGATCCAGAACTTCTCGCCTTGGGCGTTGACCCACATGTAGGTGTGGCTGGAGTAGCCGTTCATGTGGCGCCAGGTCCGTGGGATTCCGCGGTCTCCCATGAGCCAGGTGACCTGGTGGGCCGACTCGGGGGAGAGGGTCCAGAAGTCCCACTGCATGTCGTTGTCGCGCAGGTTGGTGTCCGCGCGGCGCTTCTGCGAACGGATGAAGTGCTGGAACTTCATGGGGTCGCGCACGAAGAACACCGGGGTGTTGTTACCGACCATGTCGTAGTTGCCCTGGCTGGTGTAGAACTTCACGGCAAACCCGCGTGGGTCCCGCCAGGTGTCCGGGCTTCCCCGCTCCCCGGCGACCGTGGAGAAGCGGATCATCATATCCGTTGTGGTGTTGGGCTGGAACACGGCGGCCTTGGTGTAGGCGCTCACGTCCTGGGTGACCTGGAACGTACCGAAAGCGCCCCCGCCCTTGGCGTGCGGCTGCCGTTCCGGGATGCGCTCCCGGTTGAACTGGGCCATCTGCTCGATCAGGTAGTTGTCCTGAAGCAGGATGGGGCCGTTCGGACCGACGGTCAGTGAATGCTCGTCACTGGCGACCGGGATACCGGCATCCGTTGTGGTGGGCTGCGTCTCCGTCATCGCCGTGCCTCCTCGTACATTGACAACCCCGTGGCCACGGGCCTGGCACCCGTGGTTGTGGGCGCGCAGTCAGGGCACCGTCCCCAGAAGAGCACTTCGGTCCGCTCCAGCAGGAAGCCGTTGGACTCGTTCGGAACCAGGCACTGACCGGCGCGCTCGGCCCGGTCGACGTCGTCGATACGGCCACAGTCACGGCACACCAGGTGGTGGTGCTCCTCGCCGGTACGGCATTCGTAGCGGGCCGGATGCCCGGCTGGCTCGACGCGCTGGAGCAGCCCAACGCGGGTGCACGCGCTGAGTGTGTCGTACACCGCCTGGGTCGATATCGAGCCGATCCGCTGCCGTACGGCATGGCCGACGTCCTCGGCGCAGGCGTGCGGGTGCTCCGCCACCCATCGAAGTACGGATAGCCGAGGACCGGTGACCCGCAACCCGGCCTGGCGCAACTGCGCACGCAACGACGCGTCACGGTTGGGCATACCTCCACTCCAGTATGTGAGATAGGGCACGTCAAGAAGCCTGGCCCAGCGGTGGTCCCGGATTGGGGAGAACTTTGCCTCCTGCCGCGGGCGGCCACCTGTCGTGGTCCCCCGCTACGGCAGGGCGTGATTGTCCGGCTCGACAGCCCGACCGCTGCGTCGTCGGTGGCACCCGAACCAGGGCGGTGTGTTCAAGCCTTGTAGCCTCTGAATTCCCACCCACCCCGATGGAGGCCGATCGTGAGTACCGAGGTTCCCCGACCCCCGGGGTCCCAGACGTCGCTACGTCAGGCCAATCGGGAGCGGGTGGTGCAGCTGTTGCGCTCCAGCGGGACACTCACCCAGGCCGAGATTGCCCGCAACACCGGCCTGTCCCCGGCCACGGTGTCCAATGTGGTTCGGGATCTGCGTGCTGCGGGAACAGTGGGTGTGCGGGCGACCAGCGCCACCGGACGGCGGGCTCGCGCCGTGTCGCTGCTGCGGGAACCGGGCATGGTCGTGGCCCTGGAGTTTGGTGTGGACCAGCTCGCGGTCCTGGTCGCCGACCATGACCAGCGGATCCTCGCCCAGGAACGAATCCCCTACGACCTCGCGGGGGAGCCCGAGCGCGGGCTCCGGCGCGCCGCCTGGCTGGCCGAGACCGCGATGGGGCAGGCCCGAGTGGACCGGGGCATGGTGACCCGGGGCACGATCGCCTTTCCCGGGCCGATCGACCCGGATACCGGAGAGGTCGGTGCCACGACGGTGTTGCCTCGCTGGTCGGGCACCCGTCCTGCGGCGGAACTCGCCACACGGCTGGGCATCACGATGGTGGCGGAGAACGAGGCGAACCTGGCCGCGGTGGCCGAACAGGGGCAGGGGGCGGCACGCGACAGTCGCGCGATGGTGTACGTACACCTGTCGCACGGAGTGGGTGCGGGAATCGTGCTGGACGGGCGTCTGGTTACCGGGGTTGCCGGAACAGCGGGCGAGATCGGGCACGTCACCCTGGATGAGCGGGGCCAGGTGTGCCGCTGTGGCAACCGTGGCTGTTTGGAGACCCTCGCCGGTGCGCCGTACCTGTTGGCCATGGTGCCCCGACCCACCACCGACGCTGACACCACGGCACCGGCCACGCTGCACGACATCGTTCGTGCGGCCCAGCAGGAGGATCCCGGCTGCACCCGTGTGCTGGCCGAGGCGGGGTATGCCGTGGGTCGCGGCGTGGCGGTGCTGGTGAACGTGTTCAACCCGGACCGCGTTGTCGTCGGTGGGGCCCTGGCGCGCGGCGGGGAGTTGGTGCTGGAGCCCCTGCGTCGGGCTGTGGACTTGGAAGCCCTGCCCAGCGCGCTGAACCGAGCCGTGGTCGTTCCTGGACAGCTCGCGGACCAGGCCGCGCTACGCGGTGCGGTCCAGTACGCGCTGGCCTGAGCTGAGTATCAGCGGGAATCCCAGCTGTGCGGTGGATCCAATGTGTTTAAGTATTGAATGAATGAGATGTAACTCATTGGTTATCTGTTCAATCCTTGACGTCAACGGTTCGGTGAACTTGACTTCCGGCACGATCACGTGGGTCAGACCACAACTGACCTGGAGATCCGCTACCCACACCCGCAGCTTGGAGGACACACGGTGCGTGCAATCTCAGTGACCCGCACAATCCCCTGGCGCACAGCCGCCGCCGCGGCGGCGCTGGCACTCACGGCAACCGCCTGCGACGCGGCCACCACCGATGGCCCCGAAGGAACCCAGGGCGACGCCTCCATCGAGGAGGGCTTCACGGTGGGGCTGTTGCTCCCCGAGTCCCAGACCACGCGGTACGAAGCACACGACCGGCCCAACTTCGAGGAAGCCGTCGCGGAGGTGTGCCCCAACTGCGAGGTCAACTACCAGAACGCCAACGAGGACACCGACCAGCAGCAGTCCCAGGTGGACGCGATGCTGACCGAGGGTGTGGACGTCATCGCCCTCGGCGCGGTCGATGCTGAAGGCGCCGGAAGCATGGTGAACCAGGCGCACGAGCAGGGCGTACCCGTGGTCGCCTACGACCGGCTTGCCGAAGGCGGCGCCGACCACTACGTCTCCTTCCAGAACGAACGGGTGGGTGAGGTTCAGGCCGAATCCCTGGTGGAGGCGTTGGAGGACGAGGGAACGATCGACGAGGGTGAGGTCGTGGTGATCCACGGTTCGCCCACCGACCCCAACGTCGACGCGCTCAAGGCGGGTGCGGACCCCGTCCTTGAGGAGAACGTGGAGATCGGGGCCAGCTACGACACGCCGGAGTGGTCCCCGGACGAGGCCCAGAGCCAGATGGAGCAGTCGATCACCCAGATCGGCGCCGAGGACATCGTCGGTGTGTACTCCGGTAACGATGGCATGGCCGGTGGCATCATCGCGGCCTGGCAGGGAACCGGCGTCGACGAGATCCCGCCCGTGACCGGACAGGACGCCGAACTTTCCGCGGTGCAGCGCATCGTGGCCGGCGAGCAGTACATGTCTGTTTACAAGGCGATCGCCGACCAGGCCCGCGTCGCCGCCGAGGTATCGATTGCCCTGGCCACCGGGGAGGACATCGACGAGTACGACGTTGCCGAGTCCACCACGGTGACCGACGCCGAGGGCAACGAGGTGGAGTCCACGCTGCTGGAGCCGATCGCACTGACCGAGGACAACATCGAGGAAACCGTCCTCGCCGACGATTTCCACAGTGTCGAGGACATCTGCACCGATGCCTACAGCGACACGGACTTCTGCGAGGAGCACGCCGACGAACTCGAGTAGTCCGCCGCCAGAACCGGGCCGGGGCCGTGCCCCGGCCCGGCCGTGCGGATGCCAGACAGACCACAAAGGTGACCACACATGACGGAACCCATCCTGGACATCACCGCGATGTCCAAGAGTTTCGGGGCGGTGCGCGCCCTGGACGACGTGGACCTCCAAGTCGGCCCCGGTGAGGTGGTCGCTCTCCTGGGCGACAACGGGGCCGGAAAGTCCACCCTGGTCAAGGCCATCTCCGGGGTGAACCCGGCCGATTCCGGCCTGATCCGGTGGGAGGGAAACCCGGTACGGATCCAGCGTCCCCACGATGCCCAGAGCCTGGGAATCGCGACGATCTACCAGGACCTGGCCCTGTGCGACAACCTCGACATCGTCGCGAATCTCTACCTCGGTACCGAGCGCACCCGAGGCGGAACTCTGGACGAGCTGGAGATGGAGAGCCGGGCCCGGGCGTTGTTGGACTCGCTGTCCGTCAACAACATGCCGAACCTACGGGTGCCGGTGGCCTCCCTGTCCGGCGGGCAGCGCCAGATCGTGGCGATCGCCCGGTCGCTGCTGGGCGAACCTCGGGTGGTACTGCTCGACGAGCCGACCGCGGCCCTGGGTGTGGCCCAGACCGCCCAGGTGCTGGACCTCATCGAACGGCTGCGGGACCAGGGCCTCGGAGTAGTGCTGATCAGCCACAACATGGCCGATGTGCGGGCCGTGGCCGACCGGGCCGCGGTCCTGCGCCTCGGCCGTAACGCCGGGGACTTCACCATTTCGGAGACCAGTCACGAGGAGATCGTGGCCGCGATCACGGGCGCCGTGGCCGCTTCCGGATCGGAGGATGCGCGATGACCCAACTGAGGCCACAGGCCACCCAGGACGAGACATCCGCACAGTCCCGGCCCCCAACCAGTCTGCTGGGCACCGCTGTGGGGCACCTGCGCACCCGCCTGCGTGGCGGTGAGCTGGGGGCGATGCCGGTCATCGTCGGTCTGGTACTGATCGCCGTCGTTTTCCAGAGCCTGAACAGCAACTTCCTCACCCCGCAGAACCTGTCCAACATGTCGGTGCAGCTGGTCGCCTACGGACTGTTGTCCTGCGGTGTGATCATGGTGCTGCTGATCGGGGAGATCGACCTCTCCATCGGATCGGTCTCCGGGGTCGCCGGGGCACTCCTGGCGGTTCTGGCGGTCAACCACGGCCTGCCCGAGATCGTGGCGATCGCCCTGGTGGTTCTGGCGGGGGCCGCGATCGGCGCGCTGCACGGAACGATATTCGCCAAGGTGGGTGTGCCGGCCTTCGTCGTCACCCTGGCCGGCTTGCTCGGCTGGAAGGGTGCGCACCTGTTCGTCCTGGGGGACCAGGGGACCATCAACGTTCCCCGGGACGGCACCATCGCCGCACTCACCAAGACCTTCTTTGCTCCCTGGATCGGCTGGAGCGTCGCACTGGCGATCCTGGGGATCTATTTGGTCGCCCAGATGGTTGGCGCCCGCCGTCGTGCCAACGCCGGCCTGCCCACCCGCTCCACGGCCGAGGTGCTGCTGCGCTGGGCACTACTCGCGGCCCCCGTCCTCGGCGGCGTGGCAATCCTCAACGCCTGGAGCGGAGTCCCGCTGGCCTTCCTGATCTTCGTGGGCTTCGTCGTGGCCTTCGACCTGGTGCTGCGCAAGACCCGGTACGGACGCATGGTCTTCGCGGTGGGAGGGAACGCCGAAGCCGCGCGCCGCGCCGGGATCAACGTGGACCTGGTACGAATCTCGGTGTTCACCCTGTCCTCGATGCTCGCCTCCATCGGCGGCATCATGCTGGTGTCCCGCGCGGACGGGGTCAGTCAGGCAACCGGTGGCGACGAGGTGCTGATGTTCGCGATCGCCGCCGCGGTGATCGGGGGAACCAGCCTGTTCGGTGGCCGCGGTAGCTCCTACTCGGCGCTGTTGGGGATGCTGGTGATCCAGTCCATCACCGCCGGGCTGCTTCTGCTCCAGATGGACGCCTCCGTCCGGTTCATGATCACCGCGGTGGTGCTACTCATCGCTGTGGTCCTGGATGCGATGTCCCGCCGCAGCCAGCGAATGCACGCCCGCGGCGGGTGACCGGTGCGTCGGTCGTGTCCGGTCCGTCCCCGGACACGACCGACGCACCTCGGGGGAAACATCGGGGCACGGACAATCCCCACCTGGCCCGCTGCCCCCAAGCTCAGTAGTACACGCCGATGCGGGACCCCCCAATTTCGGTGACCTGCACGTCCAGGTCGAACACGTCCCGGAGGATCTCTGGGGTCATGATCGCCTCGGGAGGACCCGCATGGGCGATCTCCCCGTCCCGCATCGCGATGATCCGGTCGGAGTAGGCCGAGGCGAAGTTGATGTCGTGTACAACGAGGACGACGGTCTTACCGAGCGTGTCCGCGGCGCGGCGGATCTGGCGCATCATCGCCACCGCGTGCTTCATATCCAGGTTGTTCAGCGGCTCGTCCAACAGCACGTACTCGGTGTCCTGACACAGCACCATGGCCACGTAGGCGCGCTGGCGCTGTCCCCCCGAGAGCTCGTCGAGGTAGCGCTCGGCCAGCGGCCCCAGATCCAGAAATCCCAGCGCCGCCTCGATCTGGCTCCGGTCCGTGGGTGTGAGATGGCCCTGGGAGTGCGGATAGCGGCCGAAACTCACCAGGTCCCGTACGGTCAGCCGGGTGGTGAACCGATTCTCCTGGCGCAGGATGGACATCCGCTGGGCCATGACCCGTCCCGGGGCGCGGGCCACATCCAGCCCGTCCACCGTCACCTGCCCCCCGTCCGCACGCAGGAGCCGTCCGATGATGGTCAGCATCGTGGACTTGCCCGCGCCGTTTGGACCGATGATGGAGGTCAGTCCTCCTCGTTCGATCCGTAGCGAGACGCCGTTGAGGACGGTCTGACGTCCGTACACCTTGGTGAGCTCGGTCAGTTCGATCAACGTGCCGCCTTTCGCAGCAGGAAGTACAGGAACAGCGCGCCCCCGACGAATTCGATGACCACGGTGAGGGTTCCGGCATGCCCCAGCAGGTGTTCCAGAACGAACTGTCCACCGACCAGGGTGCACAGGCCCACCAGGAAGGCGACGGGGAGTACGTACCGATGTTCGTGCCGCCCGGCGATCTGGTACGCCAGCGTTGCGGCCACGAAACCGAAGAACGTCATGGGGCCCACCAGCGCGGTCGAGATCGCTACCAGCAGGGTGACCACGACGAGGAGGCGTGTCGCGGTGCGGGTGTGGTCCACCCCCAGGTTGACAGCGGTGTCGCGCCCCAGGGCGAGCACGTCCAGCATGCGGTGACGTCGCCACGCGTAGATCGCGATCAGGATCACTAGGCCGCTCACCCAGGGCAGCAGCTCCGCGTCGGCGCGGGTCAGGCGGGCGAACAGCCGGGTTTGTAGGGCGGTGAACTCGTTGGGGTCCAGCAGCCGCTGCATGAGTTGGGAGAGGCTGGTGAACAGGACACCGAACACGATCCCCACCAGCAGCATCAGGTGCAGGCTGCCAACCCCGCCCGTGAACAGGCGGTTGAACAGCAGCAGTGCGAAGACCACCATCAGCGCGGTCTGGGCGAGGAAGGCCACCACCGGCGGCAGCAGGTTCAGCCCGGCGATACCGAACACGAACACCAGACAGGTCTGCACCAGGACGAACAGCGCTTCCATACCCATGATGGAGGGGGTGAGGATGCGGTTGTCGGTGACGGTGTGGAACAGCACGGTGGAGATCGCGCCGCAGAAGGCCACCACGAGCATGGTCACCACCACGCTCGTGCGCCGCTCCACGACGTATGACACGTTCCCGGTGATGTCGTAGGTCACGTAGGCGAGAATGCACAGCGCCGCGGCCACGGCGAGGATCGCGATCCGCGCCCACGGGGATGGCAGTCGCCGGCTCCGGGGGCGGACGGGGGTCGGGGATGGTACGTCGGGGGCCGTGTTCGGGTGTGCGGTGCCGCTAACGACCGGCATGGGTGCCCTTTCGCAGCAGGAGGAACAGGAACACCGCCGCCCCCACCACCCCGAGGACGCTACCCACGGGAATCTCGAAGGGGGCGCGGACCACCCGGGAGACGATGTCGCAGAGTACGAGGACGCCACCCCCCAGCAGGCACACCCAGGGAACTCCGTGCCGGACATGATCGCCCACCGTCATGCTGACCAGGTTCGGCACGATCAGCCCGAGAAACGGCAGGGAACCAACCACGGAGACCACGACGCCGCTGATCGCTGCGACGATCCCCACGCCCAGGGCCAACACGGCGCGGTAGTTCAGCCCGAGATTGACCGCGATATCGCGGCCCAGCCCGGCTGCCGTGAGGCGGTCGGCCAGGACGTAGGCAGCGGCGGCCAACAGGCCGACGAGCCACAGGTGTTCGTACCGCCCCTGCATCACCCCGGAGAAGTCGCCGGACTGCCAGGTCCCCAGGGTTTGCAGTAGGTCGAAGCGCAGGGCGATGAAGGTGGTGGCCGCGCTGATGACGGCACCGAGCATGATGCCGACCAGCGGCACGATCATCGAGGACTTCAGGGCGACACGCTGGAGAATTCCCAGGAACAGTGCGGTGCCGAGCAGGGCGGCTGTGCAGGCGGCGCTCATCCGCACCCACAGGGGGGCGGCCGGCGCGAGGATAGTCATAAGCAGAATGCCGAGTGCGGCGGACTGCACGGTGCCGGCGGTGGCGGGTTCCACAAAGCGGTTGTGCGTGAGCATCTGCATGATCAGACCGGCCACACTCATGGCCGCCCCGGCGAGGAGCAGAGCTAGGGTGCGGGGAAGCCGACTGATGAGGAACAGCTCGCGGGACTCCGGGTCCGTCAGCAGGCGGTGCGGGGAGATGTCGCTGGCGCCCACGAACAGGCTGAGCACCGACAGCCCCGCCACTCCGAGGCTCGCCACAGCCAGCGGGAGGTAGCGGGAGCCCGCCGCGGGCTGGGTGGTGGCGCTGTCCGCGGCGGGCGGGGAGGGGGCGGTTCGGGATGGCACGGTTCAGGACAGGGCCGCGTCGATGTCGTCCAGGGTGTTGAGGTGGGCCTGGATGCCGCCGACCAGGTACACCTCTTCGGAGTTCAGGTAGAGGATCTGGTCCTCCTGGGCGGCGGTGGTACTGGCCACCAGGTCGTTGTCGAGAACCTGCTCGGCCGGGGAAGCGCCGTCCTCGCCGATGGCGGTGTCCCGGTCGATGACGTACAGCCAGTCCGGGTCGGCCTCGGCCAGGGCCTCGAAGGACAGGACCTCGCCGTGGCTGGCCTCTTCGCTGGAGACCTCGACGGCGGGTTCGAGCCCGAGATCGTCGTAGAAGTACCCGTAGCGTGACCCGGGTCCGTAGGCGCTGATCTCCCCGGAGCTGGTGATGACGACCAGGCCGTCTCCGGCCTCGGCGACCTGTTCTCCGAGGTCGGCGGTGCGCTCCTCCAGCTCGGTGACGAGTTGCTCGGCTTCCCCGGTCCGGTCGAAGATCTCGCCGTAGGCCAGTGCCCGGTCGGCGAGACTGCCCAGGGTGTTGCCGGTCTCGGTGCTCATGTCGATCGTGGGGGCGATCTCGGCGAGTTCCCCGGTGGCGTCGGAGCTGCGGCCCCCGCTGATGACCAGGTCCGGGTCGAGCTCGGCCACGGCTTCGAAGTCGGGGTCGAACAGGGATCCGACGTTCGCGACCGCGTCGTTGTCGGCATAGTCGGAAAAGAAGGCGGGAACGGCGTCCGCGGACGGGATGCCCGCAACCTCGATATCGAGTGCGTCCAGGATGTCCAGCTGGGTGTTGTCGAAGACGACAACGGTTTCGGGCGTCTGCGGCACCTCGATCTCGCCGTTCTCCGCCTGCACGGTCACGGTTTCGGTCGTTCCACCGTCTGCGTTGTCGTCCGCGGCGTCGGCCGAGCATCCGGCGAGCACCAACGCCGATACGGGAAGGAGGGAGCACACAGCGAGGGAGCGTGGGGACACGGCAACTCCAGACGATCGACACCCCACCGAGGTGTTCGGTAAGGCTTAACTTACTAAGGCAAGCCTATATTTACATGCCGGTTGTGGTGCCAACAAGCCGCGGTATGCGGAGCCCGGGCGGGCACTGGGGGCACAGCGGCGGCACCGCCCCGACAGCCCGTCCCACGAATCCGGTGTGTGGCAGGCGTCCTAGACGACGCCCCAGGTCCGCCGAGTCCGGCGGACCGTGGCCGGGATCACCACATAACCTGGCTGGGACCAGGAGCCACGGCCAGGAAGCGCCGAGACCGCGGCCGCGGGACCTACTCCGGTGTCGGCGGCCCGTCCGGTGGCATCCAGACGCGCACACCCGGCCACGCTGAAGGGAGCCCCGACCGTATGCCCGATGTCGCGCCCACCCCCGAGAGCACCGCCCGGTACCGCCCCTGGCTCCAGGTGGCCCTGGCCGAGGCCAAAGCCAGCCTCGACAGCGGAGGAATCCCCATCGGGGCCGCGCTGGTGGCCGCGGACGGTACCGTGCTCGGGCGCGGCCACAACCGCCGTGTCCAGGACGACGACCCCTCCGTCCACGGCGAGACCGCGGCGTTTCGCAACGCCGGCCGGCAGCGCACCTACGCTGGTACAACCATGGTCACCACCCTCGCCCCGTGCTGGTATTGCAGCGGGCTGGTGCGTCAGTTCGGCATCCCCCGTGTGGTGATCGGGGAAGCCCGCACGTTCCACGGGGCCCACCACTGGCTCGCCGCCCACGGCGTGGAGATCGTCCTGCTGGACGACCCCGCGTGCGTGCAACTGATGAGCGACTTCGTCACCGCCAACCCCGACCTGTGGTTCGAGGACATCGGCGCCGAGGACGCGGAGCCCTCACAACAGCCCGAGTGACCAACCCACACCGCGTCGCCGAACCCCGACGCGTCCGGCGATGCCGTCTCTGGACCGGGCTGGCTCCCCGGCAGGGTCGACTCCGCGGGCCGCGGGGCGGCCGTCACAGCGAGCTATGCAGTGGCCCAATTCCGCATTGGGACCGGCTGCCCGCGGGCGCCCCGAAGCCACCCGCGCCTCACCCCCGCGGTCGGAGCCGCCCCTGCGGCAGTTGTGGTGCCGGCAGCGTCTGTTCCCAGGACCGCGGAAACACCCCGAAGTCCGCCGTATCCCGCGCGGTGCTTCCACCCCGAACGCGCGCCTGCTCCCACCGTTCGCGGTAGGTCACGATCTCCGCATGGCTACGCCCGACGAAGTTCCACCACATCACGATCTGCTCGCCGAGCGGTTCCCCACCCAGCAGCAGGAAGCGAGTGTCCACCCGCGGCGCACAGAGCTCCAGGGCCTTCGCCCCGGGGTCCTGACACAGCAGCTGCCGCTCCGCGGCCGCCACCCCGCCGAGCGTGACCTCGCCCCGGTCCACGAGCACGCCGTACTCGAAACCGGGATCGGCATCGAGGACCAGCCGCTGCCCGGCGGGCAGGAGGACCTCCGCACCAAGCAACGGTGTGTGTGTCGACACCGGCGACACCTGCCCGGCCAGCGTGCCCAGGAACACCCGAAGCTCGGCAGCCCCGTGGGACACGGCCACAGGCACGTGGTGATCGAAGCGGGGCGCGCCGAACCGGGTCCGTTCCGGCAGCGCCACCCACAACTGCACCCCGTGCAGTATCGGCGCGGAACCCACCGAGTACTCGGAGTGCGCAATGCCCGCACCGGCCGTCATCAGGCTCAGTTCTCCCGGGCCGATGACGGCATGACCACCCGTGGTGTCACGGTGCTCCACCTCCCCGGCGAACAGCCAGGACACGGTCTGCAATCCGGTGTGTGGGTGACCGGGAACCCGCATGCCGCCACTGCGGGAGACATCGTCGGGGCCGTAGTGGTCCACGAAGCACCACGCGCCAATCAGGGACTGGGCACGTTGGGGCAGCGTGCGGTGCACAGTCATCCCACGGGGACCACCCAGCGGGACCTCGCGGGCGGTAAGGAGTCGAACGTCGGCGGACGAGTGCCTCTCGCTGTTGACACAGGTGACCTCGGCCGGTGCGGAGTCGAGATTACTCACCTGCCCCACAGTTGCCGTTGTGGCCCCCCGGGTCAAGCGCACAACTGGACACGGGAGTAGAACACGGTCAGTGCAACAGCCGATCCAGGAAGGCGTTGCCGAAGGTCTGACGTGGGTCCAGTTCCCGGACCAGCGCGGCGAAGTCCTCGAACCGCGGGTAGGCG
This sequence comes from Lipingzhangella rawalii, assembly GCF_031628175.1. Taxonomy (NCBI): domain Bacteria; kingdom Bacillati; phylum Actinomycetota; class Actinomycetes; order Streptosporangiales; family Nocardiopsidaceae; genus Lipingzhangella; species Lipingzhangella rawalii. Next base: position 238,470 of record NZ_JAVLVT010000005.1, read on the forward strand.
GCACGCACCTGCTCCGGCGGGGTAACGAAGAGCTTGCCCCAGTGCGGCCGTGGCGAGAACGGGGCGAGCGCGGCCTCCACCTCCCGCAGCACCCGAAGCACCGCGGCCTCATCATCGATCCAGGTGAAGTGGATCCCGAGAACGTCACGGCCGTAGCTGGGGCTGAGCCACAGGTCGTCCTGCGCCACCGTCCTCAGCTCGCAGACCTGGAGCAGCGGAGCGATCTGCTCCCGCAGCGCGAACAGCGCCGTCAGCGCGGCGGAGGCGTGCTCCCGCGGAACCAGGTACTCCGACTGGAGTTCCTGCCCACTGCTGGGCAGGAACTCCGCGCGGAAGTGGGGGAGACGCTCGTGCCAGGCACCGGCGATGCCGTCCTGGAGTGTGCAGTTCTCCGGTGGCATACCCGGAACCGGGTGGCTGGGGCCGGACGGGCGGGCCCCGAAGAGGTCACCGTCGGGGCGGGGGTCGTGTTCCCGGCGTTTGATCCACACCGTTCCCGCCTCCGCGGAGTGCCAGCGGGTGAACACACTCACGCTGTAGCCGCTCGCGAAGATCTCGTCGAGATGCGCGTGCAGCGCCGACCAGGACAGCCCGGAATACACCCACTGCCGAACCCCGAACGTCGGTACGACGTCCAGCGTGAGCCGGACGACGACCCCGAGGGCGCCCAGCCCGACCACGACCCCGGGGAACCGGTCGCTGTCCCGGTCCCGCCGCAGCGTCCGTAGCTGCCCGTCCGCGGTGACCAGGTCGATGGCGGATACCGCGGTCGCAAGGTTTCCGTTGGCGTCCCCGGAACCGTGCGTGCCCGTGGCGCAGGCACCGGCCACCGAGATGTGCGGCAGCGAGCCCAGATTGTGCAGCGCGAGCCCGGCCGCGTCCAGGTCTGCGGTCAGCTGGGCATAGCGCAGCCCCGCCCCCACGGTGACGGTGGTGGACTCGCGGTCCACCAGGGTCGGTTGCTCCAGCGCGTCCAGGGACAGCTGCGCGGCACGCCCGTCGGCGATGTCGTTGAACGAGTGCCCGGTGCCCACCGGGCGGATTGCCTCGCTGGCTGCCACCAGTTCCTGCACCTGCGCGATCGTTCTCGGCCGGTGCAGGGCCCCGGGGCGGTAGGTGACGTTCCCCGCCCAGTTTGTGCGCTGTGTCGTGGTCACGGAGTCCCCCAGGTGAACGTGTGGCTCGGGGTCGGTGGCTGTGCGGTGGTCGGCGCCGGCCGGTCGTTGGTGGACATCCGGGAGAGCCGGGACCGTTCCCGCCATCCAACCAAACCGCAGGATCGTCCCGAAGGCAGGGGCCGGCTGCTCAGGTGCAGTCGGTGTAATCCAGCGAGAAGCCCTCCCCGGGACCGTAGTCCACGGTCCACCAGTCGTCGGTGGGAATCCGTTCGCCCGGGGTGGCGCACACACTCACGGGTGGGGCACCGAGCCCGTCCTGATGGTACTCAGGACCCTCGAAGGTGAGGAGCGTCGCGTCGCGCGAAGGGATCGTGTAGGCCCCGCTGAACCGCACCGCCCGGTCGGGGACTGCGGACTCCTCAACCCGCCCCGAGGTGTGGCGCTGCTCCCCGTGGTTCACCACGAGCATCTCGCCGGTTACCGGGACCGTGCTGGTGGGGAGTACATAGGCGTTGGACTCCACCCCGTTCGAGGTGGACATCATGTCGAATACCGCAACGGCGGCCCGCTGCCCCGAGCCGTCGCTGTGCTCGAAGTAGGCGTACTCGGTGCCGAGATCGCGTTCGGGAAACAACGCGGCCGTCTGCGCGTCCACGTCCCGAAGCTCGGCCCGGGCCCGCCAGCCGTCGTTCTCCGCGGTGTCCACAGCGAGATCGCCAGGCCAGTCCCCGGCGTAGGCGTGCGGCTCCTCCTCCGGCTCGGGGAGCTGCCCGGGATCTGGAGTGGTGCCGGGAGCCGTCCCGGCGTCGGCTTCGCTCTCCTCGGCGCTGTCCGGGGAGAGCAGCGTGAGCGTCAGCACCGTGGCCGCGGTCACGGACACCAACGCTGTCCCGGTCACCGTGAGCACAGCGCGGCCACGCCGCGGCGCGGCTGGGACGGGCGGCACCTCCACGCCGGGCCAGTGCGCGGCGAGGAGTGCGGCCGTCGCCGCGCTGCCGTCGTCAGGGCTGTCGGTACCCTGCCAGGCACCGTGTACGGCCCGGAGGGCCTGCCGGGCGTCGGGCCGCTGCTCGGGGTCCCGCGCCAGGGCGGCCGTGACCACCGGGCGCAACGCAGGCGGTAACGCGCTGAGATCCGCTGTGGACGCGTGGGCGTCCGGGGCCATCAGCGCCGCCCCGGCCTCACCAAACGGGGGCCGACCGCTGGCGGCGAAGGCGACCAGACTGCCCCAGGCGAACAGGTCGGCGGGGGCGTCCGCGGCGCGTCCCGCGTACTGCTCCGGGCTGATCCAGCCCGGCGTTCCCAGGACCACCCCCGTGCGGGTCAGTGCGGTCTGCTCGGTGGCTCGGGCGATTCCGAAGTCCAGCAGCACCGGCCCGTGTTCAGCGAGGATGACGTTTCCCGGCTTGAGGTCCCGGTGGATGACGGCGTGTTCGTGGATCGTGTGCAGCGCCGCGGCCGTGGCCGCGGCGAAGGCGAAGAGACGCCCCCCGGCCAGCGGACCGTGCCGTCGGACATAGGTGCCCAGGGTGTGCCCGGGGACGAGCTCGGTGGCCAGCCACGGCCGCGCCGCGGCGGTGTCGGCGTCGTGGAACCGTGCGAGGTGGGGGCCCTGAATGTCGCGGATCAGGTCGACCTCGCGTACGAAGCGTGTCTGGAAGTCCCGGTCACTGCTGTGCTCGTCGTGAACCACCTTTATGGCGAGCAAGGTGTCCTGGGGGTTGCGCGCTGTGTACGCTGCGTACGCCGCGTACGCCGCGTACACTGTGCCCATCCCGCCGCTGCCGAGTCGTCCGTACAGGCGGTAGGGGCCGATCCGGCGGGGATCGTTGCGGGTGAGGGGGTGCACGAGTTACTCCTTGCCTCGCTCAGTACATGGCAGGGTTACCGCAGTTGTAGCCTCCGCGATGCCAGACCGGGAAGTCCGGCCAGGGCTCGATCTGGAGGTCGAAGCACACACTGGCCTGCGGCGTGAAGTGGACCAGCTCGTCCGGATGGTTCCCCCACAGGTTCCCGTCCGGGAGCGTGTAGAACAGTTCACCGTGCGTGCCCGCCCCTGGGGCGGTGACCCGAAAGTCCACACTGTCCTGTTCCGGGGTCACCACCGCCAACACCTCGTTCTCGGTGAGGGGATGCTCCTCGTAGGTGCTGCCGAACTCGTCCACGTGGTCGGCGTCGGACTCGTCGTGGGCACAGTCGATGAACTGCCGGACCTCGCCACAGCGAAGACTCCGGACCGTGAGGTCGTTGCTGTGCAGGACAAAACCACCGACATCGTCCTCGTAGTCCACCCGCCCGGTGAGTTCCACGCCGTTGGCGGTGTCCTCCGCCTCGAGCATTCGGATCGTTGCCACGGGGGGAAGCGGCTCGCCGGACGGCTCGTTGGGAGATTCGGCGCCGGGCGCCTGCTCGGACGCGCCCACGGTGATGCTGTCCCCGTTGATCTCGCGCACCGCAACCTCCGCCAGATCCCGCTCATCCGGGGCCTGGTCCGCCACCAGGTTGGGGCCGCCTCGGGTGATGTCGTCCACCGGCTGGGGCTCCTGACCCGCTGCCTCCGGGGTGGCACCGCCTGGGGTCGCGTTTCCCGGAGTGGGCGTGGTCGGAGCCCCGGTGGCATACCACTGCCCGGCGAACCAGCCGCCCGTGACCGTCAGGGCCACGGCCATCGCCGCGGCGGCGGACAGCTGAACCCCGCGCCGGCGCCACCAGGGCCGGCGCGGGGGCAGCAACGGTTTCCACGTGCTGGTGTCGCTGTCCGCCTCGACCGACCACCCTCGCTCCAACAGTGCGGTGAGGGCCATCGTCGGTTCCGCTGCCGGGGCCTGCTCGGGTCCCGCGCCGAGTGCGGTCACGGTGTGGAGTGCTGCTGTGGCGGTTGGTCGGTGCCGCGGGTCGGTCGCAAGCGCGGCCAGAACCAGCTCCCGCATCTGTGGCGGTAGCCCCGTGACGTCGGGCGCCTCGTTCAGGGTGCGCTCGGCGACTGCCTGGGCATGCCCGTCACCGAACGGGTTGCGTCCGGTGGCCGCGAAGGCGACGAGCCCACCCCAGGCGAACACGTCCGCGGCGACGCTGGGCGCCGCCCCCTGGTACAGCTCCGGGGCGATCCAGCCGGGAGTGCCGACCAGCCCCCCGGTGCTGGTGATGGCCGACTCGTCCACCGCCCGAGCGATACCGAAGTCGAGCACCTTGGGTCCGGTGGGGGAGAGGATCACGTTTCCTGGCTTCAGGTCGCGGTGCACGACACCGGCGGCGTGGATCGCCTGGAGTGCTTCGGCGGCCCCCGCCGCGAAAGCCAGCAGATGGTCTCCCGCCAACGGCCCCCGCTCGGCGACATACGCGCGCAGCGTGGGCCCGGGAACATACTCGGTGGCCAGCCAGGGGCGGGCCGTGTGGGTGTTGGCGTCGAGGAACCGCGGCAGGCATCGCGCCTGGACCCGCCGCACCATGGCGACCTCTCGAGCGAAGCGGGCCCGGAAGTCACGGTCGGCGGCGAAGTCGGACTTGACAACCTTGACGGCCGCCGGGTGCTCGTGCCGATCGACTGCGGCATAGACGGTGCCCATCCCGCCCGCACCGATCCGGCCCGCGATCCGATAGCCCCCGATATAGGCGGGGTCGCCCTCGGACCGGGGGATGATATGCGTCGACCAGGGGGGAGCGGCTGTCACGGATATTCCTCGATCTCCGGTTGTCTGCCGAGCAGAATTGTAGGCAACCGTGGTCATTCACCGCAGCAACGCCCGCACCGGCCGGGGCCGTGCAGCAGGCAGCCAGGCCGGAATCCGGTGGGGCTGCGGAGGGGACCAGTTCGAGCTGGCGGAAGCGCAGCGAACGCGGGGTCCCGGTACGGGACCTGGCCATGGTCACAGCATCAGCAACATCGCCCCCATCGCTGCGATCATGCCCAGACTGCATATCGCGTCCCGACGGTGGGGACGGCTGTGTACCTGGGCCCGGCAGCATACGTGCACGACGCCCCAGAAAATCAGCACCGCCACGACCCCGACATTTTCTCCGGCAGCACCCGCGTGGTGTACGTGTGTGTCGGCAGGGTCTGGACCGTCGGTACCGGGTGCCAGCAGCACCAGGAATGCCATGGTGGCCAGGTCCGCGACGACGTGCAGCCATTCGTGCCGACGTGGCAGCTGGTACCACGCCCACGCCGCGGCCACCAGCAGCAGTGCGACCAGCGGGAGGCGCGTCGGGCCGGTCATGCCCAGCGCGGCCATGATCCCCATGGCCATCGCCATCACCCCGTGCAGCGCCCAGTCGAGTACCGGCCCGCGCAGGCGAACCAGTAGTGGCACCAGCGAGAACCCGAAACCGACAACACCCAGCACGAGGTGTACGGCCGTGCCGATCGCCACGCCTGTCCCCAACCCGCCGGAGGTACGCACGCTGACTACCGAGAAGCGGATTCCCCTGCGGCCGGTCTGGACAACCTTGCCGCACCGCCAGAGAAGTGTGCCCCGCCTCGGGGCGGACAGGTGACGGATCAACGAAACCGAAAGTGCGCTCGGGGCCAGTTCGACCGTCGCGACACGACGCCTCCTCCAGAGGCGTGCTTCCGGTGGCACGGGCCGGTACCCGGGGCATGTCCGCGAAACCGGACCAGGTGACATGGCCGGCGTTCGACCCCAGGGCGTTGGTCACGCTCGTTGTTTCGCTGGCCCTGGTGCCGAATTCGTCGTTCGCTTTCGTCTACCCGACGGATTCCGGGCCGTCGGTCGCAATAGCCAGGGGTGCGCCCGCCGGCAGTAGGTAAGCAGCGTAGAGAATCAGAGGCGTCCGCATTTCATTGTATCCTATATGCGAAGCTTCTTCTCCGAATGGCTCGATGAATGCAGATCCTTCAGTGATGTGCTGTGTTTCTCCGCTTTTCATGGTGTGTTTGAGTTTCCCGGATTGAACTACGATGAGGACGGGGCCTTGGTGGTAGTGCCATCCTGTTGACTCTCCCGGTGGGATCTGGATCTTGGCGAAGATGAGTGACATGTCATCGTCGACTTCGATTCGATCTTGGTGTGTAGTAGTTCCAGATGCCAGTGTGGAGAAGGTTACTATTTTCGGGTATGAGCTGCTGGTATCGGGGAGTTCCTCCACCATTGTCATCCTTAAATCAGGGGTGGTTCAGGTGTAGTCGGCCCAGGTCGTCGGAGTGAAGGTGGATGCGGTTTCGGATTGATCGCATGGGGAAGATAGGGATCCTGCGGTTCCGACCATGTGTGCTCCCCCATCCGCGTAGATGACCGATCCGGTTGTTGCGGGCAGCCATGAAGACAGAAGTGCTACGCAGGTTCGCGCCACCGTGTCTGGGTTGTCTGGTGACCAGCCGAGGGGAGCTTGGCTGACGAAGGCGGATTCCAAGGCCTCAAACTGGGGTACGGCAGATGCGGCCAGGGTGCGTACCGGTCCTGCGGCGACGAGATTGACCCGAATGCCACGGTGGCCCAGGTCGCGTGCGAGATAGCGTACGCAGGACTCCAGGGCGGCCTTGGCGATGCCCATCCAGTTGTAGCCGGGCCAGGCCACGCTGGCGTCGAAACCAAGGCTAACGATCGAGCCACGCCCGTTCATCAGGGGCAGGATCGCCTCGGTCAATGCCGCCAACGAGTAGGCCGAAGTGTGGAGCGTGGTTGCGACGTCGGCCCAGGAGGTGTGCAGTATGTGTCCCCCCAACGCGCGGGGAGGGGCATAGGCTACCGAATGCAGCACCCCGTCCACGCCTGGGACGTGTTCGCCGACCCGGTCGGCAAGCGCAGCGAGGTCCTGGCCGTCGGTGACGTCGAGAGGAACCACTGGGCAGTGCTGCGGGAGTGATTCCGCGAGGTACTCCACGAGCGCTGGACGACGGTGGCTGGTGAGGACGATTCGGGCACCCTCCTCCTGCGCAATGCGGGCCGTGTGGTAGGCCAGGGAGGCCGAGGAGACCACACCGGTGATGAGGAGGTTTCGACCGGCCAGTATTCCCATGGGGTTCTCCGTGGGTGAGAGACAAGAGCGCCGATCCGGGCTGGCTAGGGCAGGCGTACCACCTGTGCGGCCCAGGTCATGCCCACTCCGAACCCCAGGAGCAGTGCGAGTTCCCCAGACTCCGCTTCGCCGGAGGCGAGTAGGGTCTCGATCGCCAGCGGAATCGATGCCGCCGAGGTGTTGCCGTCAGTGCGGATGGCCCGTGCGACGGTGACATGGTTTGGGAGGTTGAGCTCGTCGACGAACCGCTGGATCAGTCGCTCGTTCGCCTGGTGGGGGATGAACGCACTGATGTCCCGCCAAGTCGTCTCCGCTTGGATCAATGCGGTCCGGGCGAGTGGCGTCATCTGGCTACCGAACCGGCGGGCGAGCTCAGGACCATCCATGTGCAGGACAGGATCCGTGGAAGTGACCTGGGTGCGTCGCCGTTCCAGCGTGAACAGGTGTTCCGCCGTTCCGTCGGATCCCCAGGCCACGGGGCCGAACCCGGCACGGTCGGCGGCGCTGACCACCGCTGCCCCGGCGCCGTCGGCAAACACCGCTGCCGTGTCTCGGTCCGTGGGGTCGACGACGTCCACGAGGCGTTCCGCCGCAACGACAAGAACATGCTCGGCGGCACCCGTGCTGATGTGACCAGCGGCGGTCGTCAGTCCCAGGCTGAATCCGGCACATGCGGCGTTCACATCGTAGGCGCCAGCCTGGGAGGCACCGAGGTCGCGGGTGAGTGCCGGAGCAAGGGCGGGAATCTGTCGCGTATTGGTCATAGTGGCCAGAACAACGCATCCGACATCGGACGGTTTCAGCTCCGCGTGGTCGAGTGCGGAACGTGCGGCTTTGCTCCCCATGCTGACCAGGGTTTCCTTATCGCTCGCCTGGTGTCGAGACACAATTCCCGTGCGTTTTTGGATCCAGTCCGAGGGTAGGGAAAGCTGGGCGTCGATTTCGCTGCTGGTGATGACCTGGCGTGGTCGATAGGTTCCGATTCCGGATATATGGCAGGGACGCCCGCCACAGGGGCGCCGGATGGCAGGTTTGGTCTGATCGGGAGTGCGCGCTGGGCTCATGACGGTTCTTCCTGGGTCGCCAGATGGCGGTTGACGTAATCGAGTGTGGATTGTGGTGTCCGAAAATCGTCGATAATCTCCGGTGGCACTGGAACTTGGTATTCGTTGGTGATACGTTCCGCCAACTCCACGAGGGTTAGGGAGTCGATATCGAGTTCGGTGAAGGGACGTGCGGTATCGACTGTGGCGATATCGATGTCGACCTTGCATGCGTGGAGTATCCGGGCAAGGTCATTCAGGGTGAACGTAGCCATCATGTCTCCGTGTACGGATGCTGTATTGATGTGGCGCGGTCTCTGCGAATGTGAGTTACCAGCCTGGTGAGTACCTGTTCGGAACCGATTTCATCGAATAGCACTCCGTCGCCGGGCAGCTCGGGGCGCCCCCAACGGTCGATGATTTCTTCGATGGAGTGCTGCCACAATACGGGATGCGTGAGGTGAGCAACCAGAGCGTCCCGGACGTCGAGATTCTGGTATGGTCGGGCCGTGAGGTTCGCGATAACGGGCGTCTTCCCGGGACACGCATTGAAATTTGGCATTGCGATTCGGAATTCATTGGCAGCGCCTCGCATATGCCGAGTATGGAAGGCGCCAGTGATGCGCAGCCGCGATGTGAGTTTTGCGCCGGCCGACTGGAGGGCTGAGCGTGCCGTATTGATCTGGTCTACCGGTCCGCCCAGGACCGACTGAAATCTGCTATTCAGGTTCGCCGGTTCGATCTCGCTCAGCTCCGCCTGTTCCAGAACAGAGTTGATCTCGACGATCGTCAATCCCACGACGGCGAGCATCGCGCCCGGACGACCGGTCGTAACCTGGGCCCGTGTCTGTACCAGGCGCAATCCGGTGGCGAAGTCGAGGACTCCGGCCGCCTCCAATGCGTTGTACTCACCCAGACTGTGTCCGATCAGGACATCGGGCTGGGCAAAATGTTTCAGATAGTTTCGGTATGCCAGGGCATTGGTCACGTACACGGCTGGTTGCGCGTAACGTGAATCTTCGAGCGCACCGTGTGGATCCGAAAGACACAACTCGCGCACCGAGTAGTCAAGAATATCGTCGGCTTCGTCGATCAGTGACGAGGGGTTCTCCAGGAGTTCGCTCCCCATCCCTCGACGTTGGCCCCCCTGCCCGGGAAACATCAGGACCCGGAGGTAACTGGTCGTACTGCGGAACGTCATACGGTGTCCTACTCCGAAAGAATATGGGCGAGAAACCGGGAGAAGTAGTTCCGGTCCATCGGAGGAATCATGGGGGAGGGCTCGAGGCAGGCAAGAGTCGTATCCGCGCTGGCATAGGTAGCCACACCGTTCTCTGGGCTCGGCAGAAAACGGGGAACAGCGGAGGAAAGCTGGTATACGGGGCTGCTCGGGCCGTAGGTTGTGCGAACCAGGTCCAGCCACCGGTCGTAAGGAACACGATCTAGGTCCGGTCGTTCCGCGCGCACCATGCTGAAATAAGTCTCCAGGGGCATGGGTGTGGGTGCGATCGGGTGGAACACTCCCGTCGGGCCGGCATATTCGGTCGCGATCCGGACGATGCAGGTGGCGGTGAAGTCGGCGCAGCTCACCGGGAGTTGAAAGTTGTGCGTCGGTATGCTTCCCACCCGCACACAGGCCTGGGTAAGCTGGGCAAGCCAGTCGGACGTGCACGCGAATCCGCTCGTACTGTCGCCGAGGATGGCCCCCGGCCGGTAGATACGTGCCGGAAGCCCACGCTCGCGCGCCTGGCACACCCGGCTCTCGGAGACCCATTTGCTCTCGTAGTAGCCCACTGGTAACGGCTGCGGAGGTCTCATGTCTTCCGTGACGACCCCCCACCCCTCGGCGAAACCAGCAATAATCGTCCCCAGGGTCGAGATATGATGAAATGGGATTCGTCGACGGAAGGTGGCGAACTTTAGTAACTCCGTAGTTGACACCACATTGCTGTTGCGGAGAAATTTGTATCCACTAACCAGATTGACCCAGGCGGCACAGTGATAAATGCTGTGTACGCGTTCCGACCAGTACTCATACTCGGGTGGCGTTAGTCCCAATCTGGGCTTGGCGATATTTCCGACGATAATATCGACACGATGTATCTCCTCGGTGTTGGCCCCGCGAGCCGCCAGAGATGCGTGCAGCTCAGAATATGCCTCCTCTGGCGTTCGTCCACGCACCACACAACAGATCCGGGATCGGGTCCGCTCCAGAAGTGTCGCAAGCAGAAATCCTCCGAGATATCCGGTGGCCCCCGTTAGGAGAATCGCGCCTTCGTCTTCCGGAGATGGGGTTGGTGCCGCGGACGGATCGATTTCTGCTGGCAGGGTGAGGTCAGAAACATAGGCGCGACTGTCGGGTTCGGAACTGGGTTGCAAAGGTTATCCTCGTGACTCAGGAACGAAAAGAAATATTTTTCGTGTGGAGTGCTTTTCTTCTGGAGTGACGATTGCTTTGTGTCGTCATCCTGGTATCGACTGTAGCAGTGTGATTGATCATTAAATAGTGGCAACCCTTGGATTTCAAATATGTAGCAGCAGAGAAATATTTTTATGTAGCTGAGGAGAGTGTTCTCTTACTCTTGGTTCCTCTTGCCTGTTCTGTGGCGCGACGGAGGGATGTTGTTCGTTATCTCTGAGGTGAAAGGAGTGTGTTCTCTGGGATGGAGGATGCGTGGTAGATGACCGGGGTTGGGTGGAGATTTCGCTGATTGCTGGCCACGCTCCACGAGGTCTGCGGGTAACCATCTCGCGCGTGCTGGCGCAGTGCTCGAATACCGCTCCCAATCAGCCCTGGAGGCTGCTGCGAAGGGCAAAACCCTGGGTGGGCGGAACACGTGTGGAGCTCACTGGAGGCACACCCTGCCGGTGCCGCGGTGGCGGCCGACAGTTGGGGTGCAACCGGATCAGATTCCGCCACTCGCACCGGGTGTAGCCGAAGGGTATATTGTCCCGGATGTTCGGAACCAAGGAGCGGATTTTGCACTCTGGTGCAGGTCGCACCGGAAAGAGAGGCCGTGTCCTGGGGTCACTCGCTGGAGTCACTCAGTTTCCCCACGGCGCGATCCTCGAGGAGGGGGATGGGACTACACCCTGGACGCTGCCATTATTGGAGCTGGGGTCGGCTGTGGCGTTGTGGGCTGGTCCTCCCATAGGTGCGGTACAGACGGGTGCTGAGGTCAGCCCCGTTCATGTCGAGGGTCCACAGCGGAGTTCAACTTTCCAGCACCAGTACAGCGTTATGTCCTCCGAACCCGAATGAACTGCTGAGGGCGGTACGGACCTCCCTGGCGCGGGGGGTATCGCGGACGAGGTCGAGTTCAATGTCCGGGTCTGGGGTGGTCAGGCCGGCGATCGGAGGGACCATGCCGGTTTGGATGGTCAGTACGGTCAGGCCAGCCTCGATAGCGCCAGCTGCACCGAGGGCGTGTCCCGTCACACCTTTCGTGGAGGTCACCGGGGGTCGGTGGGGCAGCACTCTGTCGATAACCCGGGCTTCGGTGAGGTCGTTCAACGGGGTGCTGGTGCCGTGCGCGTTCACATGGTCCACCTCGGAGGGGTTTCGGTCGGCGTCGGTGAGCGCCAGCCGGAGTGCCCGTTCTGCCGCCACCCCCTGGGGGTGGGGAGCGGTGCTGTGGTGGGCATCGCAGGTGGTGCCGTAGCCGGTGATTCGGGCGCGTGGGCGGACGCTGCGTTCCACAGCGTGTTGTTCGGTTTCCAGGACCATGACTCCTGCGCCTTCGGATATGACGAAGCCGTCGCGTTTCTGGTCGAACGGGCGGGAGGCCGATTCTGGATCCTCGTTGTTGCGCGATAGCGCTCCCATACTGGCGAATGTGGCCAGGAAGTAGGGCGTGAGCAGGGCTTCTGTGCCCCCGGCGAGGACGATATCGGCCGCTCCTGTCTGAAGGAGCCCCCGAGCTGCCCCGAGAGCATCGGTCCCGGCGGCGCAGGCGGTGTTGACGGTGAGGTTGGGACCGGTGGCGTGGAAACGGATGGCTAGCTGGGCTGCGGCCTGGTTCGGCATGGACATGGGCAGGGCGAGCGGTGACACCGTGCTCGGACCGGTGTTGTGGATTCGTGCCATCTGTGTCTCCGTGGTCTCAGCACCCCACGCCCCACAGCCCAGGACGATGGCCACACGCTCGGAATTCCAGGTGGAGGGTGTGAGGCCGGCATCCTGGATGGCTTCATCCGTGGCCAGGAGCGCGAGCCGGGTGAAGCGGTCCAGCCGCCATCCCTGTGCCCCAGCGGGGAGTGGGGTGGTGCCGGAGACGGGGGCCGGGCAGGCGATCCGTACGGGCAGGTGTGCGAATTCCGGGAGAGCTTGGGCCGTAGGCTGGCCGCTGCGGACCGTCTGCCAGGTCTCGGCCGCGCCAAGACCTCCAGAGGTCACCAGGCCCAGCCCACTGACGACTGCGGGGAAGCGGGACATCATTGGCTCCTTACTGACAGGGAGCGATATGGCGGGTGATCCAGTCCAGCCAGCCAGTGGGTCGTGGTGGTTGGTACGGGCCAGCGGATCCACCGGGACGACGTGCATCGTGGCCGAGGTGGCACCGGCCAGAATTCGTGAACGGCAACGGGCCGCGTCGGCGGACCGCCCCAGCAGCCGCCGGAGCTTGCGCGTCCCGGCGCGGAGGCCGTCGAATGTCGTAGCCACCCGAGTGCGCCTCTTGCCACCCACGCCCACCGCCACCGGTCGGGGAATTCGCCATGCAAGGGGGATTGCAGAGTGTTGTTCGGCGTCCCGATTCGCGTGGTCATAGATGTTGCGTAGTTCTGCGGGAGGGGCCGCTGAGGACTCTTGATTCTGGCTGTTACGCGTTGGTGCCCTCGAGGCACTACAGACAATGTTATGCGGAAAGTCGCTCCCCTACGCGAGGGTGAGGGTTCGGCGGGAACATTCCATATTTGTACAACGTAGCCGTTCTTCTGACACATCCTAGGGGTGCCAGTACGGGACGGAATTCCGGAGGTGGCATGTCTGTGGTAGTGATTTCGGAACGCAGTGATAACCGATATCTTACCGGTGTCCGGATACGGGGCGCTATTGGGAGCGGACGGCGGAACTAACACGCTCCATGCGGTAGGGATGAGTGGCGTGCCCGAATACTGCGTGGGGGTCGTGCCCTGCGCTGTGTGTACCCTGAGGTTTGGCCAGACACCAGACATCAGCGCTGGTCCCGGTCAGCAGTTGGAATGCGGTGGCTCCGCCGACGAGACCGCTCGCTGAGGTAGGCGAGATGCACGGGAGCAAGGTCCGGACGTGTGGTAGTCCTGTCTATTAACGCTGAGCAGTCATCCCACCGTAGCGTGTGTAGTAACTGAGGTAGTCGTCGGCGATCGCTGTCCGCAGCACTGAGTTGGGAAGGGCGAACCCCTCGATCAGGAGCGGAATATAGGGAAGGATTTGGACACATAGTTCATCCAGGGTTCGGGAGATGCTCAGGACTTGGTCGGCGGTGAGGACACCGTGGGCGAGATACCAGCCTGAATCCTTGGCGATTTCATTCAGCCCGTACACCGTGGCCAGTAGTGTAAGCGCGCTGTTGGCGTCGGGATGTGTCACAGTGGAGATGTCATCCAGAAAGGATCCAAGTGCTGTACGACTGCCGTACGTTCTGGCCATGTCTAGCGCAGGATTGAGATTATCGTTCCAAGCGTCGAGCCGTTCCCTAGTGTCCAGTAGTGCTTGTCCGTATTTATCTCGGATTTCCCATCGTAGGCTTTCCTCGCGATAGGAAAGTAGATCATACATGCTACGGGGATCGTTCAGCTGCCCTGGTTCCGGTGTGGATGGACGAGGCGTTCGGTGCTGGAGCAGACTACCTGCGGCAATACTGAGTATAACCAGGTTGTCGCCCTCGGCTGTAATGACTGTCTGAGCCGCCCCCACATAGTCAGCGATGCGATTTATGGCGAACATCCCTTGCGCCCCACATCGTTCCCTGCAAATGTGAATAGTTTCGGAAGATGACCAGCTGGCGATTGCTTTTGCGACAGAAATAAATTCTTCCAGATCCTCTGATGGCTCGTTCTGCATCATCGCGTATCGTGACTTAACGTTGTTCATAAGACTGGTCATCGAATAGGTTGCGGCCAGTTGTGAAAATAATTCACGCTGTTGACTGCGATACTGGATTAAAGGGACATCGTTGCGCCCTGGAGCGAAACTATGGCGCTGAATAGAGTATTTAAGAGCAATAACAAGACTTGCACGAGCGCAGGATACTAGCCCAGATGTGAGCCCGATTCGCCCCAGTAAGAGAGCATTAACCGACTGTAGAAAACGTTGGCGGCGACTGATGCTAGAATTAAATTCTCCGTTGGGGTTGAGTGTGCCGTGCGTCCCAGGAACGAAGTTTGCTCGAGGGACGCGTTTCTGGCTAAATACGGTAATCGCATTGTCGAGGTGATGTCCGGGTTTATGGGGGAGGGGTGTTATTTGTATGTTTCTGCATGGACCCGCGCTGTCAGTCAATCTAACTATGAAAGGAAAAACCCCCTCGTCTTTTCCGTTAATTTTCAGCTTAGCCATGGCGATGCCCAGCTTGGGAATTCCTTCGAGAAATGTCGCATTGGGCATGAACTTTGCTGCGCGTGGTCGGGGAGTATTGAGGATGAATTCATTAGATCTGGGGTCATAATCCGCCTCGGTCTCCAATGCGGAGGCGTTATTTCCGTATCCTAGTTCGGTGACCAGATACACCCCGAACGAGGACATGGATTCCAGTTCCCTGGTATACTGGTCGAGTTCGGGCTGGTTGTTCCCATGGATGCACAGAGTTCCAAGACACAGTCCATAGTGGATGGACAGGAGGGCGTTCGCGGTGGGATCGAGTAGGGCGGACCATTCAAGCAGTGCGAACAGACGCATCGGGGTCCGCGCCACGTCGCCGGGTATGTTGAGTCGGTCCCGAAGGAATCGCACGCGTTGGTAAGATAGTTGGCATGCTTGGTTGTCGGTGAGTCCTTCCCGGAAGTCGAATATGTCTGCGCGCAGGGTATTCCGAATGTCGGCGTGGAGTTCGGTGAAGCGGTTCGCATAGACGACGTCTATGAGCGCTTGCACAGCAGAAGTGGAAGGGGCAGGTAGAGACGCCATACCGGCCGGTCTCCTCTCGTGTCTCTGTGCGGGTGTGTGTGATAGGTGGTGGAGAGCGGACGGCGGAGCACCACGTCTGGAACGCTTCGACCAGGGACGAAATATTTGCGGTCGAGAGTGACGATCACGGTTGGCTGAATTTGTGCACCTAATTATGCAGTCATTCCGAAATTCGTGTTTCGGGTCAGGCGGGACCGACAAAAGACTTCTGTAGAATCGCGGCAATTACTCTGCAAGTATTTTGGTTTCGGTTTTTGGTGCGATTAAAACCGAGTTTCGGTGGTCGATTACTGTTTCAATTATAGTGTGGAAACGGCGATGAGTGCAGTCACTCGTCAGTATTAGTTCCTGATTCTTGATTGGCGATCCAGGTGGATATTTCTTCCAATGTCTGTTGAGGCGATATTTCTACTTCGTTGAGTCCTATATCAAATGTTTGCTGTACCGTCAGAGCTAATTCCATTAGCGCCAGTGAGTCAAGCTCAAGATTTTCCAGCATTGCTTTTGGGTGAATATCGGACTCAGGAATCTCGAATTTTGTTATCAAAATTTCTTTCAATTTGGAGTATGTTTCCTGCATAAACGTTCAGCTTTCCTTATGATGGAATTTCCAGTCAGTCTCATGTTATGCATATGCAGTGATAAAGTAAATAATTTTTCATTGAGTGTCACCTGAGCGAAATATTTGTATAGCGAAAGCGTGACTAGTAGTGGGTGACGAGGCTCTCGAGGCAACGCGGGACCGTGTGCTTATGCCGCCGGTCGCACACCGCGTGCGCTATGCCGGCGTTCGACCTTCCAGGGTGCTGCCGGCGGGGAGTGGCCGAGGGGAGTCATCGGCGTTGTTCTGGGGTCTGGTCGTGCTATCCAGCAACTCCGCGCGGGCACGCAACGGGTATCGCACCTGCGTGTCAGCTCGGGGACTGGTGTGTTCAGTGCGTGTGCGCCGGGTGGCACGTCCAGTCGGGAAAGGGATCGGAGAGCTCGTCCCAGGCACCGGCGAACTCGGTGTCGGTGAGCAGGCACGCTTCCAGTGCCGTGTGGAGTTCGGGAGAGCGGAGGTCGGTGCCGATGAACACCAGCTCCTGTTTCGGTTGGACGGGCTCCGCGTCGGCGAGCTCGTGTTCGTCGAAGCCGAGTGCGGGACCGTCCGCGGGGTTCCACACCCCCGAGGGCTCGAACCGGGCCACGGTACCGGCCTGGGACCACAGGCCGGTGATCGCGGGGCGGGTGGCGAGCCAGAAGAAGCCTTTGGACCGCAGGACTGTGCCGAACTCTCCGCCGTCGATCCGGTCGGTGACCAGGCTCCACAGTCGTTCGGGGTGGAATGGGCGTTCGGCGCGGAACACCAGGCTGGAGATCCCGTACTCCTCGGTCTCGGGAATGTGGTCGCCGTTGAGTTCGGCGACCCAGCCCGGGGCCAGGGCGGCCCGGTCCAGGTCGAACAGGCCGGCGCCAACGATGCGGTTGGGGTCCAGGCGGCCGTGGTCGGTGTGCATGAGCTGCGCCGCGGGGTTCAGGCGGCGTAGCGCGGCCTCGACCCGGTTTCGTTCCGCTGGGGTCACCAGGTCGATCTTGTTCAGGACCAGCACATCGGCGAATTCCACCTGGTCGACCAGCAGGTCGCTGACCGTGCGCTCGTCCTCGGGGTAGGCGTCGAGTCCCCGGGAGGTGAGGTCGTCGCCGGCGTCGAGTTCGTGCAGGAAGTTCACTGCGTCGATGACGGACACCATGGTGTCGAGCACGGTGTGTTCGAGCAGGGAGTGTCCGTTCTCGTCAGCGAAGGCGAAGGTGGCGGCGACCGGCATCGGTTCGGAGATGCCGCTGGACTCGATCAGCAGGTAGTCGAACCGGCCGTCCCGGGCGAGTCGGTCGACCTCGGTCAGTAGGTCGTCGCGCAGGGTGCAGCAGATGCAGCCGTTGGTCATCTCGACGAGTCGTTCCTGGGTGCGGGACAGGGCACTGCCGTCGCGCACCAGGCCCGCGTCGATGTTGACCTCGCTCATGTCGTTGACGATGACGGCCACACGCAGGCCCTGTCGGTTGTTCAGGACGTGATTGAGCAGTGTGGTCTTGCCCGCGCCGAGAAAACCGGAGAGCACGGTGACGGGAAGTGCCGGCGCCTCGTCTGCCCGAAGGTGCTCCGTAGTGTCGGTCATACCTCACCCTGTTTGAAAATGAATATCATTTCTTTAGGGTGACTCTACCGGAGGAGCCACCGCACACCGAATCGGCCAACCAGCATGCTTGTCGAGCGCACACGAACCGGAACGAGGCCGACACCGCGTGCAGACGGGGCGGGCGGCCAGGACCGCGGCCGCATCGACAGTGCCCGGAGCACGGGGGCCGGAAACGCCGGGACCAACGGCCAGGACGGTCGTACCCACCAGGGAACACACGGGGGCACCCCGGTGCGGCGTGGGGGAGGCCACCGGCGGCGCGCCGATCGTCGCGAAACGGCCCCCGCCGACCCTCCCCGGCACACCTACCCCAGCACGCCCCGTGCTCGGTCGTGACTCCGGGCACTCCCCCGCGGTAGTCCCGTCAGTCCTCCAGGACGCCCAGCACCCGAAATTCCACCCCGGCGCGCGGCAGCCGCGCGATGAGCGCGTCGCCCATGGCGGTGGCCGTGGTCACCTGCCCCGAAGTCTCGGGTAGGGCGTCCTCGTGCAGGCACAGCGCGGCCTCAGCGAGCATGCCCGAGGTGGCGCCGTATCCGGGTTCACCACCCGAGACCAGGGCGCGCACCCGCCGCCCACCACCCGAGCCCACGACATGCACCGTGAACCACCCTTGCGCGAGCTGTTGGCGACTCGGCCCGTCGCCCGGAGCACGCAGGGACAGGAGGCGACGACGTATCGCGGGGACCTGGGCGGCCGCCATCACCCCCGCGGCACCCCCCGCGGCGGCCACCGCACTGGGGAGCCGCCGGAACGCCGCGTAGTGCCCGTAGCTGAAGTCGGGTCCATACCGTTCCAGCGCCGCCGCGGAGCGCGCCACCACCTGCGGGTCCAGGGTGGGCACCGGTAGCGTCCAGCCTCGGGCCAGGCGGGTGCGCGGGACCCCGCGGCGGTCGATCCGGACTCGTCGCCCCTGCGGCCGGCCTTCCACCGCCCGGCGTTCCCGTGCAGCGGTCGTCATAGCCGTGGCGTCGGCGAAAGCGCCCAGGGCCGAGCTCAGCGTGCCGCCCGACGCCGACCCGCGGGCACGAACGAAGCTTTCCACGTGCAGGGGCACCCCCTCGGGTAGCCGGTGCACGGTGAACAGCACCCCCAGGTCGTAGGGAATGGACTCGAAGCCGCAGGCGTGCACCAGCCGTGCCCCGGTGCGTTGTGCGGTGGCGTGGTGCCGCACGTACATACGGTCCACGAATGCCGGCTCGCCGCACAGGTCCAGGTAGTCGGTTCCCGCGGACGCGCACGCCGCCACCAGTGGTTCCCCGTACTGCGCGTAGGGCCCGACCGTCGTGGCGATGACCCGTGCCGAGGCGGCCAGGTCCTGGAGCGTGGTGGGATCATCCGCGTCGGCACGCAGCAGCGCGGGTTCCGGCCGGTCCGGTGCGACTTCGGCGAGTTGGCTCCGCAGGGCCGCCAGCTTCTCGGTGCTGCGCCCGGCAATGGCCCACCGCAGCTCGCGTGGGGCGTGGGTGGCCAGGTATTCGGCGGTCAATGATCCGGTGTACCCGGTTGCGCCGAACAGAACAAGGTCGTAGTCGCGTGGCATGGGTTCGTCTCGTTTTCGCTCGGCTTCGGCGTTATCGTTGGTGGCTCCACGATGCACCATCGACCCCGCCCGGCCCCGGGCGCATCCGCCGCACCGAGCCCGGACCACGGATACGATGCCGCGCTCGGCGGGGCAGCGTCAGGCATTGTCCAGATGAGGGGTGGTTCGGGTGTGCGCAGGTCACGGTGTGCGGCGGGTGTGCTGGGGACCTTCCTGGTGCTGGCTGGCTGTGGTGGATTCGATGAGCCCCAGCGCAGTGTTCCGATGCCCGAAGAGCCCGTGCCCCTGTCGACGGGCCACAACGTCACCCCGTCAGGACACACGCGCCCGGCCGCGATGGGGCCGACTCAGCTGCTGGTCGGCATCGGCAGATCCACCAGGTCACCGAGCCTGCGGCGGATCACCTGCGGGCTGCCCAGGGCGAGCTGGTCGGCCTGGGCGCGCTTCAGGTAAAGGTGTGCGGGATGTTCCCAGGTCATGCCGATCCCGCCGTGCAGCTGGACGCACTCCTCGGCCGCGGCGACCGCTGTCTCCGAGCAGTACGTGCTGGCCATCAGCGCTGCCACGTGCCGATCCGGATCCCGGTCGGCCTCGGTGCCCGCGGCGTAGCGCGCCGCAGTGCGGGCCGCCTCGATGCGGACGTACAGATCCGCGAGCCGGTGCTTGAGCGCCTGGAACCCGCCGACGGTGCGGCCGAACTGGATCCGCTCGCCCAGGTAGGCCACGGTCGCGTCCAAACACCACTGGGCCAGCCCCAGCTGTTCCGAAGCCAGCAGTGCCGTACCCAGCTCCAGGGCCTGGCTGAGGACCGTTTCCGTGCCGCCGTTCAGGATCCGACGCCCGGTGGCGCCGTTCAGGTCGAGGTCGGCGAGCTGACGGGTCATGTCCAGCGACACCACCGGGGTGACGGTCACCGAGTCCACATCGAGGGCATGCAGCGCCAGCTCGCCGCCACGACGGGCGGGAACCAGCAGCACGTCGGCCTCCAGGGCACCGGCCACCCCGCTGATCTGCCCGGTCAGAGCCCCGTCACCGGACTCCTGCACAGTGGGGGAGTACTCATGCGGGCTGGTGGCCAGCGGAACGGCCAGGGCTGCGGTCCGCTGCCCCTCGGCCAGCTGGCTCAGCAGCCCGTTCTCGACCGTGCCCAGCAGTACCCGGGTGGCGATAACCGCACTGGTCAGGAACGGAACCGGGGCGCACGCGCGCCCCAGCTCCTCCAGGACGACGGCGGCCTCGCGGGCGCTGGCTCCGGCACCGCCACGCTCCTCGGGTACCAGCAGTCCGGCCAGTCCCAGGTCGGCCGCCAGGGGGCGCCACAGTCGTGTGGCCAGCGCGCTGTCCCCGTCGTAGCAGTCGGCAACCCGCTCGGCGGGGCACTGGTCGCTGAGCAGGGCACGCACACTCTCCCGGAGCGCGGTCTCGACGTCGGTGTAGAGCAGATTGGCGTCAGTCACCGGGGGATGTCCTTCCAGGGCTGGTCCTTGTCGAAGCGGGGCTCGGGCTCCAGCCCCAGTACGCGTTCGGCGATGATGTTGCGCAGAATCTCGGACGTGCCGCCCTCGATGGAGTTGCCCTTGGCGCGCAGGTAGCGGTATCCGGCATCCCGCCCGGTCATGTCCACCAGGTCGGGGCGGGTCATGGTCCAGTCGCTGTAGCGCAGCCCCTCGCCCCCGAGAAGCTGAAGCTGCATCCCACTGATCTGTTGGGATAGCCGCGCGAAGGTGAGCTTCATGCCCGAGCCCTCCGGGCCGGGCTGGCCCGCCGCCAACTTCTGCCGCAATCTGGTCCCGGACAGGCGCGCCAGTTCGGACTCCACCCACAGTGACATCAGCTGGTCGTGATACTCCGGCCGGCGCACCTCCGGACGGTCCCGCCAGGTCTGCGCCGTAATTCCGATCATTCCGGACTCGCGCGGTGCGGCGTTGCCACCGATCGCCACCCGTTCGTTCATCAAGGTGGCGTTGGCGACCCGCCAGCCCTCGCCCTCGGCACCCAGCCGCTGCGTGTCCGGGATCCGAGCCTCGGACAGGAACACCTCGTTGAACTCGGCCTCCCCGGTGATCTGGCGCAGCGGCCGCACCTCGACGCCGGGGTCCTGCATATCGCAGATGAAGTAGCTCATCCCGCGGTGTTTCGGCACGTCCGGGTCGGTGCGCGCCAGCAGGATGCCCCACCGTGCCAGATGCGCCTGCGAGGTCCACACCTTCTGCCCGTTGACGATCCAGGTGTCCCCGTCGCGCACGGCGCGGGTGGCCACCGCGGCCAGGTCGGAGCCGGCGCCGGGCTCGCTGAACAGCTGGCACCACACCTCCTCCCCGGTCCACAGCGGCCGTAGGAAGCGGTGCTGCTGTTCCGCGGTGCCGTAGGCCAGAATCGTGGGGGCGGCCATACCCAGCCCGATCCCGATCCGGCGCGGATTGTTGTCCGGAGCCCCCGCGGCCGACAGCAGCTCGGTTACGTAACTCTGATGGGAGCGTGCGAGGCCCAGCCCTCCCAACCCTTCGGGGTAGTGCACCCAGGCGAGTCCCGCATCGAACTGGGCGCGGAGGAACTCGAGGCGGTCTGTGCTGCGGGGATCGTGCGTGTCGAGGAGCGCTGTGACCCGGGATTTCAGGTCGGCGCGCACGCTCTCCTCGGTGGTCATACTGGTCTCGCTTTCGCGTTGTGCAGGCCGCTGATACCGCAACGACGGTGAGTGGAGCCCTACCGACATCGCCGACCACGACAGCGAATGGGAACTGCGCATGGTCGGTGTCAGCTGAGGCGCCCCACACTCCCCGCGACACATGGCGGGGCAGACCCTAGCTCCGGGATGCGGCAGCCGCCCGGTTGAGCGCCTCCGCCGCGGAGCCCGCAGACGGGTCGTGGGTTTCGTAGGAATGGAGGTGACGCAGCCGTTCGTCCAGGTCGATCCCGCGGCCGAGCATCGCGCGACGCCGGAGAACATAGCCGATCGCGCCAGCCACGAGGACGGCGCAGACCGCCGCGAACACGCCTGGGGCACCGGCGAGCACCACCAACCACAGCAGGGCCGCGATCGTCGCACTGACGATGGCGGTGATCCGCAGCAGCGGCATCGGCAGCCGGTAGATCGAGGTGCGGTAGTGCTCCGGGTAGCGCTTCGGCAGGTTCCACAGGCCGAACGCGGTCATGATGTTGCCGTAGAGGATGATCATCCCGAGGAAGGTCGTCAGTAGGACGACATCCGGGGTGAAGAGCGCCCCCACCATCGGGGGGACGACCAGAACGATGACAGCGCGGTGCGGCACCTGGCTGACCGGGTGGATCCTGGCGATGCTGCTGGAGATCACGTCATCTCGTCCGGCCCGCATGAGGGTACGGGAATAGGAGATGACCAGAGCATTCACGGTGGTCAGTGCGCCCAGGATGGCCGCGGCGGCCACGGCTCCACCAATGGCGGTGGGCATGGCCTCGCCTGCGGCCTGCGCGATTCCTCCGCCACCATAGGCGGCAAGGTTGGTCCAGGAGTCGAGCCCAACAAAGACGCCGACGAGGCCGACGGAGAGCAGTACGGACACCGTCATCCCGAGCGCGAGCACCCGAGGGATGTTCCGGACCGGATTCTTGAGCTCCTCGCCGAGCTCCACAATCATCGAGTAGCCCTGGAACGGGATGTACAGCGAGATCATGGCGAGCAGCATGGGGCCGAGACCCTCCGGCAGGAACGGACTGTAGTTCCCGACGTCGATCTGGCCGCTGCCCGGAATGATGAAGGCCAGCGAGCCAAGGAAGATCCCGCACACCATGGCGATCTGAACGCCGGTGACCAGGCGCACTCCCAAGAGATTCAGGATGAGGAAGCCCAGGAGCACGCCGAAGGCCAGCGCGGGAGCGGGGAGGTCCACGAAGAAGCGCATGAACTCGGCGAAGCCAACAGCGGTGAACAGCAGGGTCGACCAGATGGCCCCGATGATCATGAACAGCGATATGTAGCCCCACAGTGGCTTCACCAGGCGCGAGGGGTAGACATACTGACCGCCGGCCACCGGCATGGCGCCACCAAGTTGGAGCAGCGCCAGGATCGAGAACACCATTGGGACCACGGTGAGGGCCAGGGCGAGCGCGATGCTCGGGCCCGCGGCACCGATCAGTTCGCCCGGTAGTACGAAGACACTGATTCCGACGACCGTGCCGGTCATCAGCACCATGCCGCCGAGGAGACCGATCTTGCGGTCTATCGGCTGGGCTCCTGTAGGGGCCGCCATACGGTTCCTCCTGAGCATTACAACGTCGGCACACACGACCGGCTGCTGTCGAGGTGTGCCGTGCCCCAGTGGTGAGCAGCGGAGACTCGACCGTGGTCTGACGTGATGTGAGTCTCAGCTACGTTCGCACACCGACCAGTCGGTATGTCAAGGATGGTGGGGCACGAACCAGTGATTCCTCGGATCCCCGTGCCCTCGCCGAAACACGCACTCCTGCCCAGTCACGCCCACTTCTGACCACTGGGAGTGGGCAGGAGTGCGTATGCAGGGGACGCGTGGTCGCATTACCTCCAACGGGCCGCCCCTGCCCTTGTGGATGGCGCCACCCGCCGGCCGGCCCCGCACGGCGACCTCACCGAGCACGTGGTCGCCGCCGACGCCCTGGCCCGCCGCTATGCCTTCACCCCTGACGCTCTGGCCGGCTTCGTTGCCCAGGCCCGCCTCGCCGGAATCCGGGGCGTGCGTCAGGTGGCCGCGGTGGCCGCGCAGTGCGAGCCGCTGGCCGAGTCCCCGGGCGAGTCGCGGATGCGCATGCGTATCGTGCGCGCCGGACTGCCCAGGCCCGAGGCCCAAGTGAAGGTCCACGACGAGTGGGGGGGAGTTCGTCGCGCGGCTGGATCTGGCCTATGCGGAGCTCAAGCTCGGCGTCGAGTACGACGGCCTGCTGCACCGCGACCGCTGGGCCATCGACCTCGCCCGCGCCAACCGTCTGCGCGAGCTGGGTTGGGAGCTGTTCACTTTCACCGCCGACGACCTGAAACCGGGAGTGGACACTATCCCCCGGCAGCTCGCCGCAGCGCTGGCACTCCGGGGGGCGCGACGTTGACCGGTGTAGCTCAGTCGCCGTGGGCAGCTTCGCGCACCTCATCGAGCGCGACTGCACTGACATAAGGGGCGAACGTTCTGGTCCGGAGTGGCGCACCCGGCAGGATTCGAACCTGCGGCCGGCAGATTAGAAGTCTGCTGCTCTATCCACTGAGCTACGGGTGCTGGTGGTCCTTGCGGTGGCATTCTAGAGGAATTCGGGGGATCTCGTGTTGCGTCATGTGATATTGGCTGGCAGTGAGTTGCGTTGTCCTGGTCCCGATCGGCCTGGAGTGGCGGTGTCATGACCGCGTCCGGTTCCGGCCAGTTGCGGGTGCCGCCCGGCGTGCGCACGGACGGGCGACACCCGGCTGATCTGATCCGGGTCACCATACCCAGAGCCCGCTGACGAGTACCAGCACGGTGACGAACGTGAGCATCATCCGGCCCACCCCTTTCCCCGGCGGTCATGCCGAGGCCCCTCCCCATATCTCTATGTATATGTTCAATGTCAATATGTAGTCAACGGTGGGCGGGGTCGTAACGGTTCGTACACCCTGGAGCTAAGGGGCCGGCGAGGGAACTACGCCGCGTACCGGTTACCGTAAGCTGCGTGGCAATCAGAACCGATCACCCGACCAGCGGCCCGGCCGTCGCCGGTGGCCTCCTTGCTGGTGTTGCGCTGGACCGGGTCCTGGGCGATCCTCGGCGTGGACATCCGGTGGCGGTCTTCGGCGCTGCGGCCACGCGCCTGGAGCAACGGCTGTACGCCCCCACCCGGCTTCGGGGCGCCGCGTATCTCGCGCTGTGCCTGGCCGCGGTCGTCGCGCCCGCCGTCGGTGCCCACCGCTGCCTACGCACCGTTCCGGGCGGCCACACGGCCGCCGTCGCCCTGGCCACCTGGGCCAGTGTCGGAGCTACCACGCTGGAGCGCGAAGCCGAGGGTATCGCTGCTGCGCTGGAGCGCGGAGACCTCGCCGACGCGCGCAACCGCCTGCCGCGGCTGTGCGGACGCGACCCCCGGGATCTGGACACCTCCGAGATCAGCCGCGCCACCGTGGAGTCGGTCGCCGAGAACACCTCGGATGCGGTCGTCGCCCCCCTGTTCTGGGGCGCCCTGCTCGGCCTTCCCGGCCTGCTCGGTCACCGCGTGATCAACACCTGTGACGCCATGGTCGGTCATCGCTGTGCGCGCTACACGAACTTCGGGTGGGCAGCCGCCCGCCTTGACGACCTCGCCAACTGGGTGCCCGCTCGGTTGACCGCGCTGGCCACGGTCGCCACCGCCAGGTTCGTTGGCGGTAGCCCCACGGACACCAGCCACGCCCGTGCGCGGTACGGTCGCCACCATCCCAGCCCGAACGCCGGCCAGTGCGAAGCCGCGTTCGCCGGTGCCCTGGGGGTGCGGCTCGGTGGAGCCAACCGGTATCAACACACGGTCGATCACCGGCCCGAACTCGGCTCCGGGCGCCGGCCGGAGCCCGCGGACATCCGGCGGGCGGTGCGCCTGGGTCGTGCCGTCACCGCTGTGAGTACGGTTGTGGCCGCCGCGGCGGCACTCGCGTTGAGCCGCCGCGCGGGAGGTCGTCCATGAGTGGGGCGCTGCTGGTGACCGGCACCACGTCTGATGCCGGCAAGAGCGTGGTGGCGGCCGGCCTGTGTCGCTGGCTGGCCCGTTCCGGCCTGCGGGTGGCCCCGTTCAAGGCCCAGAACATGTCGCTGAACTCCGTGGTTACCCCGGACGGGGGCGAGATCGGCCGGGCGCAGGCCATGCAGGCGGCGGCCTGCGGTATCGAGCCGAGCCCGGACATGAATCCCGTCCTACTCAAACCCGGAGGTGACCGCCGTAGCCAGGTTGTGGTTCGCGGCACGGCTGAGGGCGAGGCCGACGCGGTCACCTACCACGACCACAAGGAACGCCTCCGCGCGGTCGCCGCGCAGAGCCTCGCCGAGCTGCGCGCCCGCTACGATGTCGTGATCTGTGAGGGCGCGGGTAGCCCCGCAGAGATCAATCTGCGTTCCGGGGACATCGCCAACATGGGCCTGGCACGCTCCGCCCGGCTGCCCACGCTCCTGGTGGGGGACATCGACCGGGGCGGGGTCTTCGCCGGCCTACACGGGACCCTCGCCCTGTTGGAGCCGGCCGACCAGGAACTCGTGGCCGGGTTCGTGATCAACAAGTTCCGTGGTGCCGCCGAGCTGCTCGACCCCGGCCTGGGCATGCTGGAGCGGCTCACCGGCCGTCCCACCCTGGGAGTGTTGCCGTGGCTGGACGGGCTGTGGCTGGACGTTGAGGACTCGCTGGGGCTGGGGGCCGAACGCGGCCCCACCGGTACTCCCCGGGGGACGGATCCGCTGCGGGTCGCGGTGGTGCGCCTGCCCCGCATCAGCAACTTCACCGACATCGATGCCCTCACGGTCGAACCGGGGGTCGAGGTGCGGTTCGTCACCGAGCCCCACGAGCTCGCCGATGCCGACCTGGTGATTCTGCCCGGAACCCGTGCCACTGTCGCCGATCTGGACTGGGTGCGCCAACGTGGGCTGGATGTGGCCCTGCTCCGCAGGGCACAGCGGGGGCGCCCCGTGCTGGGGATCTGCGGGGGGCACCAGATGCTCGCCCACGAGATTCACGACAGCGTGGAGTCCCAGCGGGGTACGGTTCCTGGGCTCGGGCTGCTGCCCACCCGGGTGGTCTTCGCGCCCCAGAAGACCCTGGCCCGGCCTCGGGGGAGCGCTTTCGGGTATCCTGTGACCGGCTACGAGATCCACCACGGCACCGCCACCGTCAACTGGGACCAGGCGGCGCCCGACACGGTTCCGTTCCTGGATGGATGCCGGAGTGGCTCCGTGTTCGGTACCACCTGGCACGGGGCTTTGGAGAACAACGACTTCCGCCGGGCCCTGCTCGCCGACATCGCACAGCGCACCCGGCGCGACTTCGTGCCCGCCCCCGACACCGACTTCGCTGCCGAGCGCACCGCCCGCCTGGACGCACTCGGGGATCTGGTGGTCAACCACATGGACACCGAAGCCGTGTGGCGACTCATCACCGCCGGGCCCCCGGAACAGCTGCCCGTGGTTCCACCAGCCGGGGCGGGCTGATCCACCAAGAATAACGACGGGGTGTGGTCCCGTCGGGGCCTGCCCCGGATCCACCGGCCCCACAGCGCGAGTTCCTGCCGGAACCGCTCGGGGCTACGGCACCGTTCAGCTCATGGCCGCATGGCGCAGATAGTTCACCTGAGCGTGGACATGCTGGGCCTGTGGTACCGAATGAACCGGAACCGTCGTCGTGTGGTCGTGCTCCCCGGAACGCACGCGGACCTGGATGTGGCCGCGCACCACCGTCTCCCGGACGGCGAGCAACAGCAGGCTGAAGACGCACACGAAGAAGAACCCCACGATGCTGAGCACGATCGCCCAGGTGGGGATGGGACGCTCCACATGCGTCAGGTCGTGGACCGACCACACACTTCCCCGGAGCGGAAAGGTTCCTGCCGGGGTGATCACCTGCGTCGCTGTGACCGTGATGTCCCCGAGCACCGCGATCTGTGGTTCCAGCGCGGGCCCGGGTGCGCCCAGGGGCTGCCACCCGCCCACCTGCGGCGCGGGGACCTGCTCCGGGGGGCTTCCCTCCGCCGGGCCGCGGTGCGGAAACCCACCGGGGAACTGCTCCCCGGCCCAGGGCGAAACAGCGTGATGCGGATCGTCGTTGGGATCCGGCGGGCCGAGGTGACTCATGCCACCGATTGTTGCACCGCGGCGCCAACGGTGGACAGGTTGGGCGAGCGGTCGGAGAACGGTTTCGGAATGAGACGGTCCAAAAGTGTGCTGAAGGCCATATGAGGGGTAGGTTGGGGATACCCGCCAGTGGACGGGAGGCCGTTAGCTATGCCGGTGTGGATCCTGTGGTTGATCGCGGCCGCGGCCCTGGGTGTCGCGGAGGCAATGACCCTCACCCTGTCCCTGGGCCTGCTGGCCGCCGCCGCGCTGATCGCTGGGGTGGTCGGCGCACTGGGGATGCCTGTCGTGGTGCAGATCCTGGCCTTCGTGGTCAGTGCCGCGGCCGGCCTGTGGATTGTGCGTCCCATCGCCAAGCGCCATTTCCGGCAGCCGCCCGTGCTGCGCTCCGGCGCCGATGCGCTCGTTGGGCGGCAGGCAGTGGTGATTGAGGAAGTCAGTGCGCTGAACGGTCGGATCAAGCTGTCCGGCGAAGAGTGGTCGGCACGCACGCTCGACGAGAACCAGGTGATTCCGGAGGGGACGTTCGTCGACGTGATGGAGATTGAGGGCGCCACCGCGGTGGTCTATCCGCGTGAGCTGCTGCCATGAGTGGCTTCGGCAGCGTGCAGGCGCGGGTGGACCACGAGGGGAGGACTAAGCTGTGGAGATAGTGGCACTCGTCATCGCGATTGTCGTGGTGTTGGCGGTCGTGTCCACGGTGCGGATCGTTCCGCAGGCCCGCGCCTACAACATCGAGAGATTCGGACGATACCTGCGCACCCTGCATCCCGGACTGAATTTCATCGTGCCCGGGGTGGACCGGGTGAACACCAAATTCGACCTGAGGGAACAGGTCTTCTCCTCCCGCCCCCAGCCCGTGATCACCGAGGACAACCTCGTGGTCAACATCGACACGGTGCTCTACTACCAGATCACCGAACCGAAGGCAGCAGCCTACGAGGTGGCCAACTACCTCCAGGCCATCGACCAGCTGACCGTGACCACCCTGCGTAACGTCATCGGCAGTATGGACCTGGAACGCACCCTGACCTCCCGGGAGGAGATCAACAGCCGGCTGCGCGGTGTCCTCGACGATGCAACGGGCAAGTGGGGGATCCGCGTGAACCGCGTCGAGATCAAAGCGATCGATCCGCCACCCACCATCAAGGAGGCCATGGAGAAGCAGATGCGCGCCGAACGCGATAAGCGCGCTGTGATTCTCCACGCCGAGGGTGAGCGCCGTTCTCGCATCCTCACCGCTGAAGGTGCCAAACAGCAGGCGATCCTGGAGGCGCAGGGCGACCAGCAGGCGGCGATCCTCCGCGCCGACGGTGAGGCCAAGGCCGTGGAACGGGTGTTCCGTGCGGTCCACGCGAACAATGCCGACTCCAAGGTGCTGGCCTACAAGTATCTGGAGATGCTGCCCTCCCTCGCCAAGGGCGAGGGCAACACCTTCTGGGTCATCCCGGGAGAGCTGACCCAGGCGGTGCGCAATGTCAGCCAGGCCTTCACCGACCAGGTCGGTCAGGTGGCGTCCGGGGAGTCCACCAGTTCTGGAGGCGAGGACAGTGGTACGGATTCCGGAGAGTCCGGCGAGTCCACACCCCCGGAACTGACCACGGGTGAGGAGTGGAGCCTCGACCCCTCCCGGCTGAGTGAGGCCGCAGACGCCGCGGCGGAAGCGGCGGAGGCGGCCGTGGCTGACGCCAAGGCTGAGGCCCATGCCGCCGCACAGGGGCGGCCCGACGAGCAGCTCCCACCGCCCCGCGAGGAGAGCAACTGAGTGTGCCCCGTCCCGGTCCCGGCCACACCGGCCGGGGCCGGGACGGAACATGGCGTAGGTCAGCCGTGGGGTGGGTGCGTGCCGGTCACAGTTCGAGCAGCGGCTGGACGGTCTCGTCGAGAACCTCGCCGAACTCCTCGTTCCCGGACTGGATACGGGCCTGGTCGAGGGACTCCTCCGGAGCGTATGGCCGTACCGAGGTCAGTAGGAAGTGGACGTCGTTCATCTCACCGACGGCGAACCGGGCCGTGAGCCGGACCTGACTCGCCATGCCCGTACCTTCGGTGGTCGTGCTGAAGGCACCGTCAACGCCCGGGGCGTCCGGGTGGAAGTAGTCGAGCGACATGTGGAACACGCTGTCGGTATCCGTGTCCTCAACCGTCATGTCGGAGCAGTGTGCGAGCAGCTCCTCGTCCACGCCCGCGAGTTCGTCCTCGACCTCCGACTCCGGCGGAACATCGGTGAACACCACGAAGGTGTAGATGGGGTTGAGGTCCTCGGGCTCCGCGAGCTGCGCGGCCATCTCCATCTCGTCGAGTACGGACAGATCCGGCTCGTGGTCCGTCAGGGGAGCGCATTCGGGGGGATCGACGTTGGTGAACTCCGCCGATTCGGGGTTCTGGACGTTCGGCAGGTCCTCGCGGGAGACGTCGTAGCCGTCGGGATACGCCGAATCCGGGGGGAGAAGATCGTCAGGGTCGACCGCGGGTGCTTCGTCGGGCGTCTCCGTATCATCGGACACGTCCGCGCCGTCTGCTTCTCCGGGGGGAGACCCCGACCCCGTCGTGTCACTCGCACACGCGGTGACGGCGGCCAGGGCCAGCACACCGGAAGCAATCATGACTGGGTAAGGGGTGCGATGAGGCATCCCCGTATGATTTCAAATCAGCACACATCGAGCTCATTCGGGTGTGTCCGGACCGGACCACCGGGCCAGTCCGGCTGTGGGCAACATGCGTCTCGGCCCGCGGCTATGCCCTAGGCATCGTCCAGCTCGTGTAGCTCGAAGTCGGTGAAGTACACGATGACGTCGTCGCCGCTGCCCGCGGTACGCCACACCGACAGTGCAGTTTCCCGGCCGTCCTCCGCATCCACCGGTAGCAGGGTGTCCTCGTCGTCCTGCCCCTCCAACACGAAGGTGTCGTTGACCCACAGCCGGAGGGTCATCGTGTCCCGTTCCGGATCAAGTTCACAGGACAGGGTCAGTGTGTTCACCACCTCGTCGTCGGTCCCGGCGGTGTCGGGGTCCGGGCTCTCGTAGCCGGACACACTGTCGGTGGAGGCCAGTTGTCCGCTGGACACCTGGACCCCCGACTCCAGGAACTCGTCCTCGCCGACGTGGCGACGTAGCTCCGCGCCGCCCCCGTCGATGTCGACCACGGCCTCGTAGTAGGTGTTGTCCACCACATCGTCCTGTCGGAAACAACGCACTCCATACTGGCCGTGCCCGGGGCCGCTGTGGACAACCGTGTCCACCGACACCAGCATCCGGTCCGGATGCGGGTCGTCGTAGGGCGCGTACTCCCCGGAGCTCTCCCGCTCCTCGTGGGCCCGCAGCACGAAGTGTCCATCGTCATAGCCACGGGTCTCGTCGAGTGTGAATGCCGAACCGCCGTCCCAGGCTCCGTCGGCGTCCGGGTTGCTGAAGTTCTCCGTGTACAGCAGACGCCCGTCCGGGGGGCCGGGTGGGCGGGTCACCACGACGATCGTCACGGCGAGGACCAGCAGAGCAAGGACGCCACCACCGGCGAGGAGGAGCGCACGCTGCGAGGAACGGGGCTGTCGCCCTCCGGTGGGGGCAGCCCCGGCCACAGCACCGGGTGGGGGGCCGCCCGGTGGGCCGTTCGGGGTGCCGGGGGAGGCGGGCGGGTACGGGCCCGCCGGGGGGACGTGTCCCGGATATCCGGCGTGGGGGCCTGCTGCGTGCGCCTGGGGCGGCATCGGGGGCTGGGGGCCGGAGGGGGCTCCGGGCGGTGGCCCCGCATGGGGATCCCCCGTCGGGGGAGAGGTGGGGAGCGCTCCGGGGGTGCCCGCCGCGTCGTACGGACGGGTTGCGGGGTGTGCCGCCTCGCCGTCCGGCTCCGGTGATTCCGATGGCGTCGCCACCTCGCCGGTGACTACCGCTGGTGGGGACCAGCTGGTGCTGACCGTGCGGTCGATCTCGGCGCTGCTCGGCTCCTCGTGCCCGACGAGCTGGTTGAGGATCTGCTGGGCTCCGGGACGTTGCTGCGGGTCCTTGGCCAGGGCCTGGGTGACCAGGCCGGCGAGGCGTGCGTCGAGCCCGTCGAGATCCGGATCCTGGGTCGTGATCTGGTGCAGCACCGCGGGGATCGACGGGGCCTCGAACGGAGCGCGTCCGGTTCCCGCGTAGGCGACCAGGCATCCCCAGGAGAAGATGTCCGAGGCCGGGGTCACGGGGTGTCCCTCGATCAGTTCCGGGGCGAGGTAGGCGGGGGTGCCCATCAGCTGGCTCGAGCGGGTGGCACCGCCACCATCGTCGAGGGCACGCGCGATTCCGAAGTCGATGACCTTCGGCCCCACCGTGGACAGCAACACGTTGGCGGGCTTGAGATCGCGGTGGACGACGCCGGCCCCGTGAATGGCGGCCAGGGCCGCGCCGACCCCCACAGCCAGGCTTTCCAGGGTGCCCCCGGCCATCGGCCCCTCGGCCTGGATCGCTTCGGCGAGGTTCGGCCCGGAAACGTACTCCGAGACGATATACAGCGGGTCCCCGTCGAGTTGGGCGTCGAGCACGGCCGCCGTGGAGAAACGGGCGACGCTGCGTGCCGCCGATACCTCGCGGGCGAACCGGCGTCGGAAGTCCGGGTCGTCACTGAGGTCTGGATGGATCAGTTTGATCGCGACACTGCGTCCCTGCGGGGACTCGGCGAGGTATACCGTCCCCATGCCGCCGCGGCCGAGCCGGCCGATGACGGTGTAGTGGCCGAGCTCCTGGGGGTCGCCGGCGCGAAGCGGTTTGGCGTGCTCGCTCCCGGTCACTGTGGTCGGTCCTTTACGCGGTCGCTGGATTGACTGCCGCCTAGCGTAGACCGCAACGGTCCCCGGTGCGGACCCGGGCTGGAAAGCCCACGGTACACAGTGGTTTCCCCATACCAGGATCTGGGCTATAGTTCGTACGCATGTTCGATCTTTCTTCCCCGGGGTCGGGCCGAGAAGCCATCCGTTCGTCGTGGGTGCTGGGGGAAGTATGGGAACGCTGTTCGCCGCTCGGGTCGAGGTCTGGACCTGCTCCGGGCGCCCGGTGCGGTTTCTGTGGCGCGGGCGGCTGTACGTGGTGCGGCGGATTGTGGAGCACTGGGTGACCCTCCCGGCCGTCTGGGACTCGACGGAGCCCGAGCAGCCCGCCGCCACCCAGAGTCCACACCGGGACACAGCTCTGCGTCGTCGTGAGTACTGGCGGGTGCATGCCGGAACGGGGCCTGCCCCTGGCGCCTACGAGCTGCGGTACGACTCGCATACTCAGGAGTGGCTGCTCACCCGGGTCTGGGACTGATCTTGGACGTCACGGAGCAGGGAGGCGGCAGAATTCCCGCGCGCTAGGGCACGGGATCCACGTCCGGAGGAAGCTCCCAGCCGGAGGCGTGCGGCCGCTACCCCACGACTGGACGGCGGGCCCCTGCCGCGGTGCCCCGCTCGAATGCCCGTCCCACCTCCAGTAGGCGGCGTTCCGCCAGATGCGGCCCCACGATCTGGAGTCCGACCGGCAGGCCTTCGGGTGTGAACCCCGCCGGCACCGAGAGGGCTGGGCATCCCGTGATCGAGATCAGGTAGCACGAACGCATCCAGTCCAGATAGGTCGCCTGGGCCACCCCGTCGATCTCCGTGGGGTACTCCTGCTCCACGGGGAACGGAACCACCTGACTCACCGGAAGCACCAGGACGTCGTAGGTCATGAAGAACTCCCGCATCCGGTGGTACAGCTCGGTGTGTCGGCGTTCCGCCGCCGCCACATCCGCCCCGTCCAGGGTGCGGCCCTGTCGGATGTTCCACGCCAGGCTCGGCTTGAGCTGATCTGGGGCCGCGTCCAACAGCGGCCCCAGATTGCTCGCCATAGTCCAGGCCCGCAGGGTGCGAAACGCCTCGTCGGCGCCGGAGAGGTCCGGCGTGGCCTCCACAACCGTGCAGCCCAGTTCGTCGAAGACGCCGAGCTGCTGACGTAGCACCGCCAGCACCGCCGGGTCCGTGGGGAACTCCCCACCCAGATCGGGGCTCCACGCCACCCGGAGCCCCGCCACATCCGCCTCCGGCGGAGCGGCGAACCGATCCGGGGACTCCGGGACCGCGATCGGACTTCGCGCGTCCGGGCCGGCGAGAACGGACAGCAGCAGGCCCACATCGTCCACACTCCGAGCCATCGGTCCCTGCACACTCAGAGTCGACCAGCCCAACGGCGCCGGCCAGGACGGGACCCGCCCGGGGCTCGGGCGCAGACCCACCACGTTCGTGAACGAGGCCGGATTCCGCAGCGAGCCCCCCATGTCCGAACCCTCGGCCAAAGGGTGCAAGCCAGCGGCCAGAGCCGCCGCCGCGCCCCCACTACTGCCCCCGGCCGAGCGGGAGACGTCGTAGGGGTTGCGGGTGGTCCCAAACACCGGGTTGAAGGTGTGCGAGCCCGCCGCGAATTCCGGAACGTTCGACTTGCCGACCGTGATCGCCCCCGCGGCGCGGATCCGTTCCACGACCAGCTCGTCCCGGTCCGGAACGTGGTCGGCAAATAGGGGAGAGCCCGAGGTGGTGCGCACTCCCGCGGTGGCATGCGTGTCCTTGTGGGCGATCGGTAGCCCGTGCAGCGGCCCTACGGCCGCACCGGCCGCCCACCGCTCGTCCGCAGCGTGGGCCTCCGTCAGGGCACGTTCCGCACACAGTGACACCACCGCATTGATCTTCGGGTTGACCCGCTCGATCCGGTCCAGGTGGGCCCGGACCACCTCCCGCGCCGACACCGCACCCGCGTGCAGCAACCCGGCCAACTCTCTGGCCGAGTGGAAGACCAGCCCCGTCGTCTCCTCGCCCGTGTCACTCATCCAGCCCCTCCACCACGACGCGTTGTTTCAGGTGCTGCGCATCCTAGAACGCACCTCCACCGGTCGCCCCCGGCAGGAATCGCCGGAAACCAGCGGCCCCAACTGGCGGCTCCACGCTGTGCGATGCCACACACCCGGCCCCTGTGCGGCCACGCCGAGTTGCATACCCCCGCCACAACCCCTAACGTTGAAAACGCATCGACGCGGGGTGGAGCAGTTCGGTAGCTCGTTGGGCTCATAACCCAAAGGTCGCAGGTTCAAATCCTGCCCCCGCTACGGATCAAGGGCTGGCGTGGACGGACGTTGAACGTCCCTTCACGCCAGCCCTTTGCGTGTGTGCGCAGGGCACCGCAGGCCGAACGTGTCCTGGGGCCATTCCGTGCGCAGCCTGTCCGCGCTGGCGCCGAGAACCAGGGTCCGGTGGGCCGGGTTCCGGGCTGCCCCCGTACAGCACCACACCACGTGCTCTGCATCGCCCCGAGCTCAGAGTTTCGCGTCGCCGGGCTCGGTAGGGGCCCGGCCCCCGCCGGATGGGGGCGCGGCGGGTGTGCGATCCTGGACGACGGTGTCAGCAGCAGGAACCCGGTGTGAGTCCGGGACGGTCCCGCCACTGTGACCAGGAAGCGGCCCCCATACAGCCACTGCCGCATCGCCGGTGGGAAGGCGGCGGGCAGCGAAGATCTGGAAGTCAGGAGACTGGGCGACACCCGAGAACCAAACCTGTGGGCGAGGATTCCCAAGGAAGGATGGAGCTGCGTGAGCGCCACCGCTCGCTACCCGTTCAGCGCGGTCGTCGGGATGGACGACCTCAAGCTGGCCCTGCTGATCAATGCCGTATCGCCCGGAGTGGGCGGCGTGCTCGTGCGTGGGGAGAAGGGCACCGCCAAGTCCACCATCGTGCGGGCACTTGCCGCACTGCTACCGGACCTGGATGTTGTGGCCGGATGCCGCTTCTCCTGCGATCCGCGTCAGCCCGATCCCGACTGTCCCGACGGGCCGCACACCGTCGACGCCGAAACAACACACAGCCGCCCGGCCCGCCTGGTCGAACTGCCGGTCGGGGCCAGCGAGGACCGGCTGGCCGGCTCCCTGGACATCGAGCGGGCCCTGACTTCCGGAGTCAAAGCTTTCGAACCCGGCCTGCTCGCCGAGGCCCACCGCGGCG
The DNA here is from genome assembly GCF_031628175.1 of Lipingzhangella rawalii. Taxonomy (NCBI): domain Bacteria; kingdom Bacillati; phylum Actinomycetota; class Actinomycetes; order Streptosporangiales; family Nocardiopsidaceae; genus Lipingzhangella; species Lipingzhangella rawalii. Next base: position 274,187 of record NZ_JAVLVT010000005.1, read on the forward strand.
CCCTGTACGTGGACGAGGTTAACCTCCTGCACGACCATCTGGTGGATCTGCTGCTGGACGCCGCCGCGATGGGAGTTTCCCACGTCGAACGGGAAGGAGTCTCGGTCTCCCACGCCGCACGGTTCCTGCTCGTTGGAACGATGAACCCGGAGGAGGGGGAACTACGGCCGCAGCTCCTCGACCGCTTCGGGCTCACTGTCGAGGCGACCGCAACCCGGGAGCCTGCCGAGCGGGCCGAGGTGGTGCGCCGTCGGCTGGCATTCGAGGAGAACCCGTCCGCCTTCGCCGCCCAGTACGCCGAGGCTGACGCCGAGCTCGCCACCAGTATCCGCGACGCCCAGCAGCGGCTGGGCCAGGTCCAGCTCACGGACACGGCCCTGGAACAGGTCACCGCGGTCTGCGCGGCCTTCGACGTGGACGGTCTCCGCGCCGACCTGGTCACCGCCCGCGCGGCCACCGCGCTCGCTGCCTGGCGGGCCCACCCCGAGGTCACCACCGACGACGTTCGGGACGCCGCACGTCTTGCTCTGCCACACCGGCGTCGTCGTGACCCGTTCGACGCCCCGGACCTGGACGAGGACCGGCTCCAGGAGGCCCTGGACCAGGCGGGTGATGCGGACCCAAAAGACACTGAGGGGGCACAGCCCCCGTCGCCGGGAGACACCTCGCAGCAGCAGCGGGATGCCGGGGAGACCGAGCAGCCTCCCGACTCCGGAACGGCTCAGAGCCCGGCGGATTCTGCGTCCGGCTCCGGAACCGGGGCAGAGGGGCAGGATGACGGCTCCCAGAAGCAGCCCCAGGGCGCTCGGGAACCCGAGGATCCGGAGGGAACCTATCGGCCCCCCGTCTTTCGGGTGGACGGAATGGGATCCGGTACGCCCGGTCGCCGATCCCGTGCGGAGACTCCACAGGGGCGCATCTCCGGATCCCGGGTCCCGCGTGGTCGTGTGACCTCACCGCACCTGACGGCCACCCTGCGGGCCGCCGCCCCCCACCAGCAGCAGCGGGGGCGTGTCGGTGGCGGGTTGGTGCTCCGCAGCAGCGACCTGCGTGAGGCGGTCCGGGAGGGACGGGAGGGCAACCTCGTTCTGTTCTGTGTGGACGCGAGTGGATCCATGGCCGCCCGCCGTCGGATGCGCGCCGTGAAGGGGGCGGTCCTGAGTCTCCTGATGGACGCCTACCAGCGCAGGGACAAGGTCGGCCTCGTCACGTTCCGCGGCGCGGGCGCTGAGCTCGCACTCCCCCCGACATCCTCGGTGGAGGCGGGGGCTCGGCGTCTGCGCGACCTCCGCACCGGGGGGCGTACCCCGCTGGGCGCGGGACTGCGTACCGCCGCGGAGACGGTACGCAACGAGCGGCTGCGTGATCCCCGACGTCGCCCCCTACTGATCCTGGTCACCGACGGCCGGTCCACCCATGGTGGTTTCGACGAGGCCCTGCGGATGTGTGGCTGGTTGCGCTCCGCGGACGTGGAGTCGGTGGTGGTGGACTGCGAGGCGGGGCCGGTACGCCTGGGAAACGCCGGCAGACTCGCGACCGCCCTCGCCGGGAACCGGACCGACCTCAACGACCTGGCCAGTAGTGAGCTGAGCGGAATCGTTCGCCAGTACACCCAGCCGAACCAGGCAGCCTGACCCCTGTCCACCGAAATGACGTCCCCTTGCTGAAGGAGCTGATCGAACGCCATGCCACAGGGCCAGCCCGACTACGTCCCCGACGACGGACTCACCACACGTCAGCGCCGGCACCGTCCGCTGGTCATGGTGCACACGGGCCCCGGGAAAGGGAAATCCACGGCGGCGTTCGGGCTCGCGACGCGAGCCTGGGCCCAGGGGTGGTCGATCGGCGTGTTCCAGTTCGTCAAGTCCGCGAAGTGGCGCATCGGGGAGGAACGTGCCCTGCGCACCCTCGCCGAATCGGGCGAGGGTGGCACTGTCAGCTGGAACAAGATGGGGGAGGGGTGGTCCTGGATCCGGCATCGACGCGCAACCGAGGACCATGCCGCCGACGCGGCCGAGGGCTGGGAACAGATCAAGCGGGACCTGGCCGCCGAAACCCATCGGCTCTATGTCCTGGACGAGTTCACCTATCCCATGAAATGGGGATGGGTGGATGTGGAGGATGTGGTTGCCACCCTTGCGCAGCGGCCCGGGACGCAACACGTCGTGATCACTGGCCGGGATGCCGACCCCAGACTGGTGGACGCCGCGGATCTGGTCACCGAGATGTCCAAGGTGAGGCATCCCATGGACGTGGGGCAGAAGGGGCAGCGGGGGATCGAGTGGTGAGTCCGTCCCGGCCCCGACGCCGGTCCCGTTGGGCTGCGCGAACGTAGACCCGACGAGCAGAGTCCGCGACGGCCTGCCGATTCGTCGACGCCCGCATCGGCTTTCCGGGCCCCATGGCCGGGCGGGCGGCCCCAGTTCCAGCCCCGGGGTGGCGTGCGGACAATGCACCCGGCGCTGCTATGCCGCCCGCCCCATGTAGTGCTGGGCTGTCGCGGCCAGGAACCGGCGGGCCAGTTCCGGGGCACCGGCCCAGTGCACATGCAGGTAGGAGGCGTGCAGGCGCGCGTTGGCGAAGCCTTCGGGGCCGTCGCTGTTCCACTGCCAGGCTGCCCCCAGCCGCCCATTGGCTCCCCGGTCCGGGCCGGAGGGCGGGGTGGTGGCCGTGCGGTGGAACTCGTGACCGTGTACGCGGGTGCCGGCTGGCCCCAGCACGGAGTCCCGCACGGCCACCGCGGACCGGTAGCCGAGGGTGAGGCGTGGGGTCATCTCTGCACGGGCCGGCAGCACTCCCGCCATGGGGAGACCATCCAGACTTCGGCACAGGTACAGCAGTCCGGCGCATTCGGCGACGACCGGTGCACCCCGTTCGGTGAGTTTGGCCACCGCCTCGCGCAGTGGCTGGTTCGCGGACAGGTCGCTGGCATGCTCCTCGGGGAACCCACCGCCGATGATCAGCGCGGCGGTCTCACCGGGGAGCCGCGGGGCCTGGAGTGGATCCACGGGGACCACCTCGGCGCCACCAGCCTCGAGCAGTTCCACCTGCTCGCGGTAGGAGAAAGTGAACGCCGCCCCGCCTGCCATGGCGATTCGAACCCGCGGGTGGGTCTGGGGCAACGCCAGCTCCGTTTCGGGGTTCCAGGGCTCGCAGGACAGTGGTTCCGCCGTGCGGGCGATGTCGTGGATCTGCGCCAGGTCGCAGGCTGCGTCGACGGTGGCACCCAGTGCGGCCACCGCGGCCCCGGCCTCGGTTCCGCGCTCCGTCGCCGGAATCAGGCCCAGGTGCCGGGAGGGTGTGCTCACCTCTGCGTTGCGGCGCAGGACACCCAGCACGGGAAGTCCGGTTTCCGCCACGGCGGCGCGGAGCAGCTCTTCGTGCCGCTGCGAACCGACCTGATTGAGGATGATTCCGGCAATACGAACCCTCGGGTCGAAACTGCGGAAGCCGTGGATGAGCGCGGCGATCGAGCGGCTGCTACGCGCCGCGTCCACGACGAGAATCACGGGCGCACCCACGAGTGTGGCCACATGCGCCGTAGAGGCGAAGTCACCGGGGCCGTCGAACGGGACATCGGGCTGGGCAGCCCCGTCGAACAATCCCATCACGCCCTCGATCACGGCGACGTCGGCGCCGTGCGCGCCGTGCCGGAACAGGGGAGCCACCCGTTCGGGACCGCACAACACCGGATCCAGGTTGCGGGGGTGGCGCCCGGTGGCCAAGGCGTGGTACCCGGGGTCGATGTAGTCGGGTCCAACCTTGTGCCCGGACACACGGTGTCCACGCGCAGCCAGGGCCGCCATCAGGCCGGTGGCGACCGTGGTCTTGCCGCTCCCAGAGTGGGGGGCGGCGATCACCACCCGAGGTACCTGCGTCATACGCCTTTCGCTCCGGCCGGTAGAAAACCAGGAGAATCCGGCCGTGCAGCTCGGATTCGGACACCAGGTTACGTCGCATCGGTCCATCCCGTGTAATGGAGGGATGAGCACTTCACCGGCCTGGCGCTGGCCGCTGGCCGTCGGCGTGGGGGCGCGTCGTGGCCAGGATTCCACGGTTGTGCCCCGAGCTGTCGATGCCGTGCTCCGGGCGGCTGGCATCGACCCTGCCCGCGTCCATGTGCTGGCGACCAGTGCGGCCAGAGCGTCGGATTCGGGGATGCGCACAGCCGCGGCAACGTGGCGCTGGCCACTGGTTTCCTACTCGGCAGAGCGTCTGTCCGGGGTCGCGGTGCCCTCGCCGAGTTCGACGGTGCATCGGGCGGTGGGAACCTCCAGTGTGGCCGAAGCCGCCGCGTTGCTGGCGGTGGCCGAGGTTGCGGAGCAGGCGGGCCGGGTGCGGGACAGGCCTGGTCTCATCGTGCCGAAGACGGTGCCCCGTCCGGCAGCGGATGGGGTCACCGTGGCTGTTGCCGGGATCGCCACGTATCCTGCGGGAGAACTATCGGGTGATGTATACGGACGTATGCCGGAAAGTGGGTGGTGATGGCCGAGGAGGCGACGGACTTCGGGTCGCACGCCACCAGCGGCCAGGATGTCGACCTGTGGCACCACGGGGATGCGGAGGTCGCTCCGGGGCTCGTGGACTTCGCGGTGAACGTGCGTGCGGGGGCGCCACCGCCCTGGCTTGCGGACCGCATCGCGGGAGCGCTCACTGACCTGGCCGCCTATCCCGACCCCCAGCCTGCGCGTGCTGCGGTGGCGTCTCGGCACGGCCGAGGGGAGGCGGAGGTCCTCCTGACCGCGGGCGCCGCGGAGGCCTTCACCCTGCTGGCTCGGGTCCTGCGCCCCCGCCGGGCCGTGGTCGTGCATCCCCAGTTCACCGAACCGGAGGCGGCACTGCGTGCCGCGGGGCACTCCGTGGAACGCGTGGTGCTGGCGCCGGATTTCCGTCTGGACCCGGGCGCGGTGCCCCAGGACGCGGATCTGGTCGTTGTTGGGAATCCCACCAATCCGACATCGGTCCTGCACCCCGCCACGGTCCTGACCGAGCTGGCCCGTCCCGGCCGCACCCTCGTCGTGGACGAAGCCTTTGCCGACTGTGTCGAGGGTGAGCCTGAGTCCCTGGCCGCGCGGTCGGATCTGGACGGGCTGGTGGTGGTCCGGAGCCTGACCAAGACCTGGGGACTAGCCGGTCTGCGGGTGGGGTACCTGCTCGCCGAGCCCGCCCTGGTGGCCCGACTGGCCCAGGCGCAGCCACCGTGGGCGGTGTCCACCCCTGCCCTGGCTGCGGCCGAAGAGTGTTCCGGGGAACACGCGCTTGCCGAGACCGCGGCTTGGGCCCGTGCCCTGGCCCGGGAACGGCGGCGCTTCGCCGCCGAGCTGGACACGATCGGGATGCGGGTAACTCCCGAGGCGGCCGGATCCTTCCTCCTGGTGCAGCTGCCTCCCGGTCCGGAACGTGGGCGGTGCCGGGAGACGGGAGCGAAGGTGCGTCAGGCCCTGCGCGAGCGCGGGATCGCGGTGCGTCGCTGCGATACCTTTCCCGGCCTCGGCGCGGACTGGTTCCGGATTGCGGTCCGGGATCGCGACACCAACGCCATGCTGACCCGGGCCCTCTCCGAGGTGCTCTGAGCGGGAATGGGATAATGGGTCGGTTTGGTGCCGAATGTGTGCCGGTGACGGCGCCTGGACGCCCCAGAGGCCGGGGCTCAGGCGGCCCGGAGCACGGAATCGAGGTTTGCGCACGCAGCGCACCGCCACACGGGGAGTAACGACTATGCCTGACAGCTCGCACGGCCAGACCCATCCCGGCGGGGACCCCCCGCCGGCCGAGCCGCAGGGCGGGGCCGGGCTCCTCGACGGGCTACCCGAACAGGGGCACGGCGCCGGGAGCAGTAGTTCCAGTGCGGAAGGGGAGGCGCCCGCAGCGGAACAGCCCCCGGGGGCGCCCGCCCCGTCCACGGCCACGCGCCCTCCCGCCAGCACCGCGCCGAGCGGCGAACACAACGTCATTCCCCTGCGTGGAGTCGACCCCCACCAGCAGGGCGGGCCGGACGCTGTCCCGTCCTCGGGTGGCACCCACGCCAGCCCCAGCCCCGGAGATGCAGCTAATACAGCTAATGCAGCTAATACAGCTCACACCGCCGGTTCCGCTGCTTCGACGCCGGAACCGGGGCACGCTGCCCCCGAATCCGCTGAGCCCGCGCCCCAGGCACCGTCCGCGTACCGAGGTGACTGGGTAGCGCCGCAGGGGTATCCGGCCGGTGGCCTGCTCCCGGAACCGGGGCCGATGCCAGCCGGAACGGCGTCGGTCTCCCCGGGCCGGATGCCTGACCCCGGGGCAGCCTCGGAGCAGGGGCAGCACGCCTACCCCGAGGAGGAGCGCCGTGCGGTCTACCGCGCCATCCGGGAACGGCGGGACGTGCGCAGCGGTTTCCGCCCCGATCCGATCCCGGATGAGGTTCTGACCAGGATTCTGGAGGCCGCGCACCGCGCCCCCTCGGTGGGCCTGTCCCAGCCCTGGGACTTCGTGCTGCTCCGGGACCGGGAACAGCGGGAACGGGTTCAGCACCTGGCACACCAACAGCGGGATGCCTTCGCCCGGGATCTGCCCGGGGCGCGGGCCCGAGCCTTTACCGGGCTCAAGGTTGAGGCCATTCTGGACACTCCGGTCAACATCGCGGTGACCGTGGACCCGACCCGGGGCGGGCGGCACACGCTCGGCCGGCACGCCCAGCCCCAGACCGCCGCCTACTCCGCGTCCCTGGCGGTGCAGAACCTGTGGCTGGCGGCCCGGGCCGAGGGTCTTGGCATAGGCTGGGTGAGCTTTTTCGCGGAGCGGGACCTCGCCCAGGCGCTCGAGTTGCCCGCACACCTGGAAGTTGTCGCCTACCTGTGTGTGGGATACGTGAACGAGTTTCCCCCCGAACCAGAGCTGGCGCTTGGTGGTTGGGCCCAGCGCCGGCCGCTGTCCTGGGCCGTGCACAGCGAGGAGTACGGGCAGCGTGGTCTGCCCGGCCAGCCGCCCACCAGCCTGCTGGACGAGACCGTGGCGGTGATCGGACCTGCGCGCCAGCCGGCTATGACCGAGGCGCGGGAGCGGCAGTCGCGGATGACGAAGCCACCCGGTGCCCTGGGCGTGCTGGAGGACGTGTCGGTGGAGCTGTCCGGGCTCGCCGGGGAGTGCCCACCGCCGGTTCCCGAGCCGGCGGCCGTCGCCGTCTTCGCGGGTGACCACGGGGTGCATGCCCAGGGGGTTACCCACTGGCCCCAGGAGGTCACCGCGCAGATGGTGCACAACTTCCTGGCCGAGGGCGCGGTGGTGAACTGCTTCGCCCGCCAGGCCGGCGCCGAGGTCACGGTGGTCGACGTGGGGGTCGCCGGGGATCTTCCGGCTGTTCCGGGGCTGCTGCCCCGCAAGGTGGCCCGCGGCACGGGAGACTTCACCACCGGGCCGGCCATGTCGGTTGACCAGGCGCGGCACGCGGTCGAGGCCGGTATCGAGGTTGCCCGAGACCTGGTGGCCGCAGGGAACCGCTGCTTGTTGACCGGGGATATGGGCATCGCGAACACCACGGCCTCCGCGGCTCTGATCGCGACGTTCACCGGCAGGGACGCCGCCGAGGTCACCGGCCGTGGGACCGGGGTCGACGATCCGACCCTGCAACGCAAGGTCGATGTGGTTCGCCAGGGACTGGAGGTCAACCAGCCCACGTCCCGGGAGCCGCTGCGGGCGGTGGCGGCCGTGGGCGGCCTCGAACACGCGGCCCTGGCCGGATTCATTCTCGGCGCGGCGGCCCAGCGGGTGCCGGTGATTCTGGACGGTGTGATTGCCGGAGCCGCCGCCCTGGTTGCCACCGCGATCGCCCCCGAGGCCCGCACGGCGTGTGTGGCCGGGCATCGGTCCAGCGAACCCGGACACGCGATCATCCTGGAACATCTCGAGTTGCGTCCCCTGGTCGACCTCGAGCTGCGGCTCGGGGAGGGGTCCGGTGCGCTACTGGCACTACCCCTGGTTCAGGGGGCGATCCGCGCGCTGCGGGATGTGGCGACCTTCGACGCGGCCGGAGTCACCGATAAGCGCGACACGCGATCGCCCGAGCGGTGACCGCCACCTGCCTGGATTACGGCAGGTCACACACGGGTTTCCGTCGATACGTACACATCGGTGGAAACCGGTCACAATCCAATCGAACTTACCCGGATGCCGCGCACCGATGTTCCGTGGCGCGGTATCTTGACAACGGCGATGGATCCCACCACCTGTTGAACACGTGGTATGTGTCCGGCAGGCTGGGACAGCATGGAAGGGTACCCTCGGTGACGTATCTGCTTGGGCTTCGCCTCGACGGGCGCGATGTGCTCGTCGTCGGCGGAGGGCGGGTCGCGGGGCGGCGTGTGCCTGCGCTGCTGCGCGCGGGCGCGCGCGTTACTGTGGTCAGTCCGCAGCTCACCCCGGCGTTGGAAGATCTCGCCGACGCGGGGCGAATCACCTGGCAGCGGGGCTACGCCCGGGCCGGCGACGTGGTTCTGGGCGGTCTGGCCCAGTTCTGGTTGGTGCATGCGGCCACGGACGATCCGGACGTGAACGCCGCCATCGCGGCCGAAGCCGAGGAGGCGCGCGTGTGGTGTGTGCGTGCCGACGATCGGCACGCGTCCAGCGCCTGGACCCCGGCAAGCGGGGAGGCCGGCGGGGCTATGGTCGGTGTATTGACCGACGGTGATCCGCGGCGCGCTGCCGGACTGCGCGACACCATTACCGACGCTCTGGCCGAGGGGAGTCTCGATGCCCGGCGGGGTCGGGAACGGCTGAGTGGGGTGGCTCTGGTCGGAGGTGGCCCCGGCGACCCCGGCCTGGTCACGGTGCGGGGGCGGCAGCTCCTCGCCCAGGCCGACGTGGTGGTCGCGGACCGGCTCGCGCCGACAGCGTTGCTGGACGAGCTCTCGACCGAGGTCGAGGTGGTGGATGCGGCCAAGGTCCCCTACGGGCGCGCCATGCCCCAGGAGGAGATCAACCGGATCCTGGTGGAACGGGCACAGGCCGGGAAGTTTGTGGTGCGCTTCAAGGGGGGTGACCCCTTCCTGTTCGGGCGGGGCGGCGAAGAGATGGCGGCCTGCGTCCGCGCGGGTGTTCCGGTCACCGTGGTGCCCGGTGTGACCAGCGCACTCGCTGCCCCCGCGGTCGCGGGGATTCCGGTGACCCAGCGGGGGATCACCCAGGACCTGCACGTGGTGTCCGGGCACGCGGCACCGGGAAGTTCCCGATCCACAGTGGACTGGGCGAGCCTGGCCGCCGGAACGGGTACGATCGTCGCGCTGATGGGTGTGGAACGCATCTCGGAGATCGCGGCGACGCTCCTGGCCAACGGTCGCTCCGCCGACACGCCGGTGGCGTTGATCCAGGAGGGAACCCTGCCCACCCAGTCGACCGTGGTGGCTACGCTCGGCACCGTCGATGCCGCCGCAGCCGAGGTGCGCCCGCCCGCGATCATCGTGATTGGACCGGTCGTGAACGTGCCCCTCGAGCTCGACCTGCTGCGGCAGTGGGTCCAGGACCACGAGGCCACCGGCGCGGAGCACCGGTCCGAGCACGGTGCGCAGAGTTCTGTGCGCCCGAGCCGCCTTGGTGGGCCCCGGGGTACGTGACCACAGAGGAGCGACAGAGAGGCGCGAGCATGTCCGGGGATGGAACGACGCTCGGTGACGCCGGCGGGCAGGCGAGCTCGCTGGAGCAAGCGCTTCTGGAACTGCGGTCGCAGGCCAAGAACCTGAGGCTGGCGGACGGGCTTCCCGGCGCGGAGCGAGGCGAGGTCGCCCGGCGCGACGTGCTCGACCAGTTGGACGACTTCGTGCTGCCCCGGGTGCGCCGCAACGACGTGCCGATGCTGATCGCCGTGGCCGGATCCACGGGTGCGGGCAAATCCACACTGGTGAACAGCCTGGTCGGGGAACAGGTGACCACGACCGGGGTGCGCCGGCCAACCACCAACAGTCCGGTTCTGGCGTGCAATCCCGCGGACACTGAGTGGTTCAGCGAGGCGTCCTTCCTGCCGACCCTGCCGCGGGTACGGCAACAGGGGCTGGCGATGCCCGGTAAGGACGGCATGCTGGTCCTGGCGGCCAGTGAGTGCATGCCGCCGGGCGTCGCCCTGTTGGACACCCCGGATGTGGACTCGGTGGTCTCCAGCCATCACGAGTTTGCCGCGAAGTTCCTCGACGCGGCCGACCTCTGGGTGTTCGTCACCACCAGTGCCCGCTACGCCGATGCTCGGGTGTGGGAGTTTCTCCAGGTCGCGCGGGATCGGGACACCTCCCTGGCGGTGGTGCTCTCCCGGACGCCACGGCGCGGTGAGGACCAGCTGGTGCGCCATTTCGACGCCATGCTCGCGGCCAACGGTCTGGATGGCGCCGCACGGTTCACGATCCCCGAGACGGACCAGGTCGCCGAGGGGAGGTTCACGGGGGGAACCGTGGACATGGTTCGTACGTTCCTGGCCGATGTCGCCGGGGAAATCGCCCTGCGTTCCACGGTAACCCGGCGCACCTTCGACGGCGTCCTGGAGAGCTTTCGCACCCGGGTTCCCGAACTCGCGCGCCAGGTGGAGACCCAACTGGAGGCGCGGGAGGCCCTGGCCGCGCCCCCGGAGCGGATCTATCCGGCGGTTCGTGCCCACCTGATGTCCCAGGCCCGGGACGGATCGCTGCTGCACGGCAACCTGCTGGCCCGATGGCGCGATCTCGCGGCCAGTGGGGAACTTACCCCCTCCCTGCGTCGACGCATGCGGCGCCGGGAACAGCCGGTCGATGACACCCGGGTTCGTGGAGTTGCAGAGGCCGTGGCCGACTCCCTCACGGCGCTGCTGGTGTCCGGGGCGGAGCGCGCCATGGACCAGGTGTTGGCCGAGTGGTCCAAGGTCGAGGGAGGGGCCGAGCTCGCCGCACAGCACGGTCTGACCGGAATCACCGAGGATTTTCCCGAACGTGCCCGTGCCAGCATCGCCGAATGGCAGCAGGGAATCGTGGACCTGGTCTCCGGGGACGGGGTGGCGAAGCGAACCGCGGCCCGGCTGGTGACCTACGACCGGGAGGCGTTCGCTCAGGTACTGACCGTTGGCCTGCTGGGCTTCGGGATTTCCGAGGCGTCGGGCAGCGTTGGCAGCATCGAGGGCGCGGCCGTACCGCGGCGACTGCTACGGTCGCTGTTCGGGGCCGAGTCTCTGCGCAGTATCGGCGACCGGGCTACGCGGGATCTGGAGGCGCGGATCGCCATGCTGTTGGACGCGGAGAAGCAGCGGTTCGTCGCCGCGTTGAGCGCGGCCAACCTCCCTGCGGAAACCGCGGCTGTTCACCTCTACCAGGCGATATACAACATCGAGATCGTGCGATGAACACTGACCGCAATGCTGCGCACACTCCGGGTGCGGGCGACGAATCCTCGTGGCAGGGCTCTGCGCCCGCGAGTCGTGATGTCGACGAGGCTGGCTGGGTGACCGCGCAGTCGTGGCCGGGCGACGCACAGGGGCGGGTGCAGGACCGGCTGGCTGTTGATGAGTCCGCAGAGACCGTCGGCGCGGGACACGGGGCCCGCCCGGGAGGTCAGGAGCAGCTCCAGGCCGCCCAGCCGGCCGACCAGACGGCAGCCCAGCTACCGCGCCGACGCCCGGGAGCGAATACCCAGCGTGTTCCGGACGAGCGACGATCCCGGCATCGGGCCGATCCGGCCGATCCGGAACAGCTCGCCGACTGGGTGGACAGCCTCGCCGCGACGGCAGCAGAGGACGATCCGAATCCCGCGCCGGCCGCCGGAGGTGCCGCTGTGGAGTCCGCGGGGTACGGCAGCGGCATCGCTTCCGAGGCGGGGTTCTCCTCCCCCCGGCCGCCGGAGCCGGAGCTGACCGAGGATGTGGCTGCGTCCGGGCTGTCCCGCCCGGATCTGATCAGGCGGCTGGACGCCCTCTCCACCCTGGTCGAGATCGGTGGGTCCACGCTTCCGGAATCGACGGTCACGTCGGCGCGTCGGCTCCTGGACCAGGCGGGCACGCGTCTGAGGCTGTCCGCGGACCACACCGTCGTCGCCCTGGCGGGGGGAACTGGAAGCGGCAAGTCCTCGCTCTTCAACGCGTTGTGTGGACTCGACTTCTCCGAGGTGGGCATTCTCCGCCCCACAACATCCTCCACCCACGCGTGCGTGTGGGGATCCGACGGCGCGGCCCCGGTGCTGGACTGGCTGGGTGTGTCCGAGCGCCTCCGCCATTCCCGGAGCAGCGAGCTGGACCGGATCGATGACGATCTGACCGGGCTGATCCTGCTGGATCTCCCCGACCACGATTCGGTGCAGTCGGCCCAGGTCGCCGAGGCTGAGCGCCTGTTGGGGGTGGTGGACCTGATGGTGTGGGTTCTGGACCCCCAGAAGTATGCGGACGCCGCGGTACACCACCGCCACCTGGCGCAGATGTCCGGACACGACTCCGTGATGGTTACGGTGCTCAATCAAGTGGACCGGCTCTCCCACCGGGAGATGGAGGAGTGCCTGCTGGACCTCCAGCGACTTCTGGAGACCGAGTCGGGGGCACAGCCGCGCATCGTGACGGTGTCGACCCTGACCGGGGCCGGGCTGCCACAATTGCGGGAGCTGCTGGTCGAGACGGTTCGGCAGCGCGATGCTTCGGTGCAGCGCCTCGGCGCCGATCTGGAACGACTCATCACCCAGTTCACCGCGCATGTTGGGCCGCAACTGCCCCGTGGGCATGACGGGGAACTCCTGGGGGTCCCCCCGGAGGTGCGGGAACGCCTCTTCAACGCCGCCCTCGACGCGAGTGGACTCACCGGGATCGCCGCAGCCACCGAGACGGCACACGAACGTACCGGAGGCACGTACGTGGCCTGGCCGTTGGCGGAGTGGGTGCGTCGGGCGCGGCGCGGGTCGAACCGCCATATCCGGCTGGACATGCTCGACAACGCAACCCGGGGACATGTCGACACGCAGATCGGAACACAGCGGGCGGTCCTGGACGCCGCCCTGGACGACACGGCACGGGAGTCCGCGACCGGGCTTCCCGATCCCTGGCCCTCCCGGGTACGGGCCGCGGCGCGCAGCAGCGCCACCGAACTTCCCGAGCTGCTCGACGGTGCGGTCCGGGTTCCGCAGGACCAGGTGCCGCGCTGGTGGCAGCTCGCCCAGTGGGCGCAGAACGCCGTGCTGGTGGTGGCCGGAGCCAGCCTGCTGTGGCTGGGTACGCTGCTTGGGCTTCGAATCGCCGGAGTGGACACCGGGGTGGCCGTGTTGGACGATCTGGGCTTCGGGATCCTGGCCGCGGTGCTGCTGACCGCCAGCCTGGCCGTGGGATGGTTGGCCGAGGTCGGCTGTCGCAATCTGGTTGATGTCGCGGCCACGCGGCTGCGGGACGATATTGAACGCCCGGGGCGCGAACGTATCGCCGCGATCGTGGCCGACCGGGTGCTCGCCCCGATCGAGCGGGAGCTGCACGAGTACGAACGGTTCCGTGCCGCACTCGCCGTCGCGAGCCCGGACCGGGCTCGGGAGGCCGCGCCGCCCCACTAGCGCGGGCGGCCCCGCCGTCCGGCCCCCTGTGGGTGCGTGTGGAGGGGACGTGTCCACAGGGCGCCAATGGACATTGTCGGTGGGGAGTCGGTGGTCGCACCGTGTCCCCATGGCTGAACAACCGCAGGTGCCCGCAAACGTCCCCCTTCCGTCCCTGACCCTCACTGGCCCGTCCGATCTCTTGGCGGCCGTCCCCTACCTGCTCGGATTCCATCCCCGGGACAGTCTCGTCCTGGTGGGTATCGCCCGCCAGGGCAGCCGACAGACCATCTGCTGTAGTGCGCGCTGTGATCTGCCCACGGTTGCGGCCGAGGCTCCGGCCACGGCCGCGATTGTGACCCAGCCGATCCACGCCGCCAACGCCGCGTTCGTTGTCCTGGTGGGGTACGGCCCAGCACACCGGGTCACCCCCTGTGTGGATGCGGTTCAGCAGGCGGTGGCCGCGCGAGGGGTGGAACTGAGGGAGGCCCTCCGGTTCACCGAGGGGCGCTACTGGTCCTACACCTGCACCGGAACGTGCTGCCCTGCCACCGGGATGCCCTTCGACCCGCAGAATTCCCTCATCCCCACCCAGATGGTCGCGGCCGGTTTCGTTGCCTACGCGGACCGGAGCCAGCTCGATTCCGTGCTGGATCCCGTGACCGGGCCGCGGCGCGCGGCGATGAGCGAGGCTACGCACCGGCTGGAGGGGGAGCCCCCCGAGGAGGAACACCTCCGGACGGCAGGCACCGAATCCGTGCGAGCCGCGGCTGCGGCTGCGGATCACGGTGCCCTTCCACAGGATCCGGCCGAGTTGGCGTGGTTGTGCCTGGCGGTGCGGGACACCCGGGTTCGGGACGAGGCCTGGCTGCGGATTCGCCCGGAGAACGCCGAGGCTCAGTTGCACCTGTGGCAGTGGATCCTCCGCAATGCGGAGCCGCGCTATCGCGTCGCGCCCGGCGCACTGGCCGCGTTCGCCGCCTGGCAGTCGGGCCGGGGTGCACTGGCCAATCTCGCCTTGGACCGGGTTCTGGGTGCAGATCCGAACTATCCCATGGCACTGCTGCTGCGGCGGGCCCTCCAGTGTGGGCTGCCGCCCCAGAGGTGGGCGACGGTCGTTCCCGAACAGTGCCCCGGCGGGACTCCGTTCGGTGCCGAGTGATCCGTTGGGCCACCACAGCGTTCTGGCGTTCCTCAGCTTGGCTGAGTTCAGTGCAATCGGTTCCGGCACAATGGCCGGGGCACCGGCGGTTGCGTCCTAGGCTGGGGGCATGCCGGAGTACATCTACACCATGCGGAACGTGCGCAAGGCGCACGGCGACAAGGTCATCTTGGACGACGTCTCGGGTTCGTTCCTGCCGGGCGCCAAGATCGGCGTCGTCGGTCCGAACGGAGCGGGTAAGTCTTCCCTGCTGAAACTGATGGCAGGGGTTGACCAGCCGTCCAACGGTGAGGCCCGGCTGATGCCTGGTTTCTCGGTGGGGCTTCTGGCTCAGGAGCCGCATCTGGACACCTCCAAAACGGTGCTGGAGAACGTTGAGGACGGTGTGGCCGAGACGAAGGCGATGGTCGCCCGGTTCAACGAGATTGCCGAGCAGATGGCCACGGACTACTCCGAGGAACTGCTCGAGGAGATGGGGCGGCTTCAGGAGCAGCTTGACCATCGGGGTGCCTGGGACCTGGACAGTCAGCTGGCCCAGGCCATGGACGCGCTGCGGTGCCCACCCGGTGACGCACTGGTATCCCAGCTCTCCGGTGGCGAGCGCCGGAGGGTGGCCCTGTGCCGGCTGTTGCTGGAGCGGCCCGACCTGCTGTTGCTGGACGAGCCCACCAACCATCTGGACGCGGAGAGCGTGCAGTGGCTGGAGCAGCACCTGGAGAAGTACCCCGGCACGATTATCGCGATCACCCACGATCGGTACTTCCTGGAGAACGTCGCGACCTGGATCCTCGAACTGGACCGCGGCAAGCTCTACCCCTACGAGGGCAACTACACCACCTACCTGGAGACGAAGTCCGCCCGGCTCAAGGTCGAGGGGCAGAAGGACGCCAAGCGGGAGCGCCGGCTCAACGAGGAACTGGAGTGGGTCCGCTCCAACCCCAAGGCCCGGCAGAGCAAGAGTAAGGCGCGGCTCCAGCGGTACGAGGAGATGGCCGCCGAGGCGGCCCAGAAGCGCAAGCTGGACTTCGAGGAGATCCAGATTCCGCCGGGGCCTCGGCTGGGCTCCAGCGTGGTGGAGGTGGAGAACCTCACCAAGGGATTCGACGACCGGCTGCTGATCGAGAACCTCAGTTTCTCGTTGCCACCGAACGGCATTGTGGGCGTCATTGGCCCCAACGGTGTCGGGAAGACCACCCTGTTCCGAATGATCATGGGGGAGGAGAAGCCGGATTCCGGTTCCATTTCCGTCGGCAACACGGTGCAGATTTCCTATGTGGACCAGTCCCGGGAACGAATCGCCGGCGACAAGAACGTGTGGGAGGCCATCAGCGACGGGGAGACGTTCATCCGGGTCGGCAACGTGGAGATCCCCAGTCGTGCCTACGTCGCCGCGTTCGGCTTCAAGGGTTCGGACCAACAGAAGCCCGCGGAGGTCCTCTCGGGCGGGGAACGTAACCGGGTGAACCTGGCTCTGACCCTCAAGCAGGGGGGAAACCTGCTGCTACTGGACGAGCCCACCAATGACCTGGATGTGGACACCCTCGCCTCCCTGGAGAACGCGCTGTTGGACTTCCCGGGATGTGCGGTGATCACCAGCCACGATCGGTGGTTCCTGGATCGGGTCGCCACCCATATCCTCGCCTGGGAGGGCGGCGCGAACTGGTTCTGGTTCGAGGGCAACTTCGAGTCCTACGAACGGAACAAGATCGAGCGCATGGGCCCGGAGGCCGCACGTCCCCATGCGGTCACCCACCGGAAGCTGACCCGGGACTGACCCGGCTTCGTTCCTTCGCATAGGGTGGCAGGCGACGATGAGCACCGCAGACGAGTCCAAGATGACCTTCTACGAGGCGGTGGGAGGCGAAGAGACCTTCACCCGCCTCGTCCGCCGGTTCTATGCGGGTGTCGCCAACGATCCCCAACTGCGGGCGTTGTATCCCGAGGAGGATCTCGGGCCGGCCGAGGAACGGCTACGCCTGTTCCTGATGCAGTACTGGGGTGGTCCGCGAACCTACAGTGATCAGCGTGGCCACCCCCGCCTGCGCATGCGGCACGCCCCGTTCCGGATCGGGCCGGCCGAACGTGACCGGTGGCTGGACCACATGCGCGTCGCGGTGGACGAGCTGGAGCTACCCCAGCACCTGGACCGGATGTTGTGGGACTATCTCGTCTACGCCGCGCACAGCATGGTGAACACCCCGGCCGAGGAGCGTGATTCGGGGCTGCCGGTCACCGAGTAGACCGAGTAGTCGGAACTTTGCGAACTCTCTGCGTGTGGCCCGTTCCGGGGCGTAAGATCCGGCCATGCCCAGTTTCGAGCACGAGGTCCTCGTGCAGCTGTTCCGGGACCAGCCACGGCTGGCCGTGCGCCTCCTGCGGGACGTGTGCGGAATCGAGGTTCCCGACTCCGAGGCGCACGTTGCTTCCGACTCCGCGGAGTTCACCGACTGCGAGCCGACCGAGCACCGCTCGGACGCGGCCGTGATCGTCCTCGGCGCGAACGAGAGACTGCCACAGCTCGGGGTCGTCGTCGAGATTCAACGTTCGGCACGGCAGCACAAGTTTCGCAGCTGGGCCACATACGCCGCGACGTTCGCCGAGCGTCGCGCATGTCCGGTGGCCGTGCTGGTGCTCTGCCCGAACCAGCAGACGGCCGACTACTATGACCGCAACTACAAGTTGGGGCCAACCTTTGTCCTGCGTCCCCTCGTTGTCGGACCGAACCGTGTGCCTGCCCTCACCGACGCGCGGCAGGTCGCGGAGTGTCCGGAACTGGGCGTTCTCTCCGTCCTTGCGCATGGCGGCGCGCAGACCGCCGTGGACATTCTGTGTGCGGGGTTGGACAAGATCGATTCCGACCGGGCGCGTCGATACACTGGGTATGTCCTTGCGCTACTCCACGAATCCGAACGGGCGTACATGGAGGCTCTGATGGCGGCGGGCACCTTCGAGTACATGAGTGAGTTCACCGAAAGCTACGTCGAGAAGGGGCGCGCCCAAGGACGCACCGAGGGACGCACCGAGGGACGTGCTGAAGGCGAGGCGCGGGCGTTGATTGCGGTCTTGGAGGCTCGAGGCCTGGAACCGTCATCCGAGCAGCGCGAGCGCATCATGTCGTGCCGGGATCTGGATCAGTTGGAGCTGTGGATCCGACGTGCGGCCACCGTGGACAACGTCACCGAGTTGTTTGACTGACCCAGGCGCACGGCGTTCGGCCGAAGCCCTCCCGCTCCCACCGCCAGCGTGCTGGGACATGCCCTACTCGGTGGTCAAATAGGAGTGTAGGAACTCTCGCTCGGGTTCACTGAGACGCCGAGAGCGCTGCGTGGTCGAGTCGAAACCAGCAAGGACAGTGCGTGCACGCAGATAGACCGGGCCACTGTGGTCGGTGTCGTCGCCGTCCCGGATCTCGTAGGCGAGGGTGAAGCTGGCACGCCGGACCTCGGTGACCCATGTTTCCACCCGTAGGGGGTGCGCACGCATCAGTAGCGGGGCAAGGTAGTCGGCTTCCTGGCGGGCCACGACGACGTCCCCGAAGGTGGACGCCTCGGTGTCATTCCACCGCAACAGGGAGATTCGGGCGTCCTCCAGGTAGGTCAGCATCCGCACGTTGTTCACATGGTGCTGTTGGTCGATATCGGCGTAGCGAACCTGTGCGTAGTGGACGTGGCGCTTCGGCTCCGCGCCCTGGGGCAGGCGGGCGCGGTTGGGGCGCGAGGCGAGGCGGGGCATCGGCTCCTCTGGATGGGACAGGCCCGTGTATCGGGCGAGAAACGCAAGATGGTCGGCGTTGACGTCGACGGTTCGGGACAGCGAGCGCGCGCTGTGGCCGACATCGGACTCGCGGCGCAGCAGTACCGGCCCATGGCTGGGCGGGGCACTGGTTGCGTGTTGCAGTGCGGCACACATCTTGCGGGCGTGCATGGGGTCCACGCGGGTGTCGTTGTCGTACACGGAGAACAGGGTCGCCGGATAACGCACCCCGGGCTGTACCGCGTGGTACGGCGAGTACGACAGCAGCCATTCGAGCTGCTGGGGATCCTGGGCACTGCCGTACTCCACGTTCCACAGCTGCCCCAGGCCGACGTGTTCGTAGCGCACCATGTCCAGGAGGGGGGCGGCGCACACGGCCGCGTTGAACAGGTCGGGGCGCTGGGTGGTGACCGCCCCCACGAGGAGGCCGCCATTGCTGCCACCCAGGACCGCAAGCTGCTCCGGGGTGGTGACCCCGGTGTCGATGAGGTGTTCGGCCGCGGCGATACAGTCATCGAACACGTTCTGCTTATTGGCGAGCATGCCGGCGCGATGCCATTCCTCGCCTTCCTCCCGGCCCCCGCGCAGATTGGCGATGGCGTAGCTGCCACCGGCCTGGATCCAGGCCAGGATGCTCGCCGAATATGCCGGGGTCAGGGAGATCGCGAAACCACCGTATCCGTACAGGATGGTCGGGCGGGCCGTGCGCGCGTCGGGCGGGGACAGCAGTAGCATGCGCACCGGAGTGCCGTCGGCCGAGGTGTAGGTGATCTGCTCGGTTCGCACGGCGGGCACAGCGGGCGAACCGGGGGCGGCTTCCCACAGGGTGGGTTCCGTGCCGGTGCCGGCCAGCGCGTCATAGTGCAGTACCTGCATCGGCCGGGTGTGGTCGGTGTAGGTGAACCAGGCCTCGTGTCCGCCCTCCGGCCGGGACCGCAGCCCGGTGACGGAACCGTGCCCGGGGAGTGGAATCTGTTCGACGAGGGTGCCGCTGTCGAGATCGTGCACGGAGAGTTCACTGATCGCGTGCCGGTGCCAGAGCGCCACCAGGCGGCGATGCTCGGCCGGCCCGTCGAGAATCGCGATATCGCTGAGGACCGCTTCCGGGTCGGTGGGCAGCAGCGTCTGCCAGGACGAGACGTCCGGGGCGTGCGGATCTGCCACACACAGCCGTCCGCGGGGCGCATCCCGATCGGTGAGTAGGTAGAGCCGGCCATCGCGCCCGAGTCGTGGCCGGACCTCCGCGGCGGCGCCCTCCTGGATGGGGACCAGGTGGGGGCGGGTGACGTCACTGCTGCTCAGGTCGGCGATCCAGGCGTCGTTGTGGGGCGAGGTTCCCAACGCAGCGGTGACGGTGAGCCAGCGACCGTCATCGCTGACGGCTACACCGTAGTGCTCCGTGTGGTCGCGTCCCGCTCCGAAGACCAGTGTGTCGGACCGGCAGGGCGCACCAACCCGGTGCACGTACACACGACGGTGGTACTGCTCCTCTCCCGTGGGCACCTCGGCCGGTGGCAGACGGCGCACGTAGTAGAAGGCCGAACCGTCGGGAAGCCAGGCGATTGGCGAGTAACGGCACCGGTCGATTGGACCGTCCACGAGTTCCCCCGTGTCCACGTCCATCACGTGCAGGAGGGACTCCTCGTCCCCACCACTGGACAGCTGGTAGGCCAGAAGTCGGCCGGTGGGGTCGGGCCACCAAGCATCCAGGGTCGTGGTTCCGTCGGGCGCCAACGCGGTGGGATCGATCAGAACCCGTTCAGCTTCGCCGGGGTGTGTGACCAGGTACAGCACCCCGTGCTCCTGGTCCGGCTCCCGGCGCAGCACGAAGCGCCGCTGCCCCCGCCACACGGGTGGTGTCACGCTTCCAGAGCCGAAGAGGTCTCGGATCGTGCGGCGGAACCACCAGCGGTGTGGCCACGTGTCCGCCTGCTGACTGAACAGGGCGTCCTGCGCCTGGCTCCACTCCTTGGTTTCTGGAGAGTTCGCATCCTCGAGCCAGCGGTAGGGGTCCGTTACCCGACGGCCGTGGTGCACGTCGTTCGTGTCGACACGGTGAGCCTCCGGATAGCGCACTTCGGGCATGTACGCAGCCTATCCAGGCACGTTGGGTGTCCCGGCGCGGGGGTGACACGCCCCGCACCGAAGCGTTCCCGGTCTGGTTCGTGGATGCGGCAGCCCCACTGTTCACCCGCTGTCCGCAAAACCCACCGTCAAATGGGGTGGCGGGAAGGGGAGTTCACAACGCACACTAAAGGCGGGACTTTGCTCAGCGGAAGCACCCACGGGAGGTCCGTGTGGCTGATCTAACACGGTTAGGGTCGGTGTACACGCCGACCCTGAGGGAGGTTTCCTGGCTAGCCTCACGGCTTGCCGGGATGGCGATACGACCAGGGCACATCCCCTGCATCGGGGAGCTTGGATGAGCGCCGCGTGTGGACCGGAATCCGGACCGGCCATCGGCCGGATCAACGGGCATGTGCTCCTGCTCAACGCGAGTTACGAGCCACTGACCACGGTTTCGCTGCGGCGCGCGATTCTGCTGGTCCTGCGCGAGAAGGCCGATGTCGTGCACGGAGACGCCGCGGGATCCGTGTTGCGCTCGACCACGAACATGCTTCCGGTGCCCTCGGTGATCCGCCTGCGCCGGTATGTGCGCGTACCCTACCGACGTCGGGTGCCACTCACCCGGGCGGCACTGATGCGTCGCGACAATCACCACTGCGCCTACTGCGGTCGGCGGGCGGAGACCATCGACCATGTTATTCCCCGCAGCCGGGGTGGAGGGCACCTGTGGGAGAACTGTGTCGCGTCCTGTAAGCAGTGCAACCACCGGAAGGCGGATCGCCTGCTGGACGAACTGGGCTGGACGCTGAATGTCACCCCCCGGGTGCCCCGCGGGGTGAGCTGGCGACTGATCAACGGCGCGGAACACGGCGACCCCCAGTGGGAGCCCTACATTTCCCACATCGCAGCCTGAGGAGGCCCGACGCCGGTCGGGACGCACCGCTGGGATGCACCACCGCGACGCACCACGGCCACGATCCGAGTGCACCGAACCACGGAACCACAACCCGATCCCGGCACGCTCCCACTTGGTACCGGTACAGGTCAGCAGGATTCCATCGCGCTGGCCGCGAAGCGGGAAGTGAGTTGTGCGGGCGGACTCCCCCCCGGCTGAAATGTGTCGGGAGGCCGATGGAGCCTCCCCATGGGCCGGTTCGTGCGGGGCGTGGTGCCGGTGGTTGGTTGCCCGGGCACTACTTCCGTCGTTTCCGGAGTCGCCGATGGTTGGGCCTATCCTGGATTCATGCCGCGCTACGACTTCCGATGCCGCGCCTGCGGCAGCACATTCGAACTGGAACGGCCCATGCAGGCGGCCGGGGATCCGGCCGCGTGCCCACAGGGCCACGAGGACACGGTCAAGCTGTTGACCACGGCTGGGCTCGGATCGGGGGCCGAGCAGACGGACGCCGGTGGTGGCTGCTGCGGTGGCGGCTGCTGCGGTGGGTGACGCTGTGTAGGCCGTACAGGCCGGACGTGCTGCGGTGAGACCGGGGGCCAGGCGGTCCGGTGGCGCGCGTGCACGCACAGACCGCCTGGCCGTCCGTCGGTCCTACTCCACCTGGCTGACGTCCCGTGCGGCGCCGGTCGATGCCGATGTCGCCATCGCGGCGTAGGCGCGTAGCGCTGGAGTGACCGGACGGTGCCGCTCTCGGGGGCGGAACCCGCCGAGTTCCTTGGTGAGCCGCTCCCGGCGGGTGGCGAGCTCGTCCTCGGGCACGTCGAGCTGGATGGAACGGTTCGGGATATCGATCCGAATCTGGTCACCGTCCTCCACCAGGGCGATATCTCCACCGGCAGCGGCCTCCGGGGAGGCATGGCCGATGGAGAGTCCCGAGGTGCCTCCCGAAAACCGGCCATCGGTGATCAGGGCGCATGCCTTGCCCAGACCCCGTCCCTTCAGGAAGCTGGTCGGGTAGAGCATCTCCTGCATGCCGGGGCCACCCTTGGGCCCTTCGTAGCGGATCACCACGACATCGCCCGGCTCGATCTGTTTGTTGAGGATGCCCTCCACGGCCTCCTCCTGGCTCTCGAACACCTTGGCCGGTCCTGTGAAAGTCCACAGCTCCTCTTCGACACCCGCGGTCTTCACGATCGCACCGTCGGGGGCCAGGTTTCCGCGGAGGACCGCAAGGCCACCATCCGCGGTGTAGGCGTGTGCGACCTCGCGGACGCAGCCCTGGACGCGGTCGGTGTCCAGGCTGTCCCAGCGAGTGTCCTGAGAGTAGGCTTTGGTCGTGCGTACGCCACCCGGTGCCGCGTGGAACAGCTCCCGTGCCTGCGGCGTGACGGTGGTGGACATCAGATCCCAGTCCGCGAGGAACTCCCCGACGGTCTGTCCGTGCACCGTCGGCAGCGAGGTGTCCAACAGCCCGCCCCGGGCCAGCTCACCGAGGATGGCGGGGATCCCGCCGGCCCGGTGCACGTCCTCGATGTGGTACTCCTCGGTGTTCGGCGCGACCTTGCACAGGCACGGCACCTTCCGGGAGACCTCGTCGATCTCGTCCAGCCCGAAGTCCACTCCGGCCTCGGTGGCCGTGGCGAGCAGGTGCAGGATCGTGTTCGTGGAACCGCCCATCGCCACGTCCAACGCCATAGCGTTGCCGAAGGCGGCCGGGGAGGCGATCGCGCGTGGCAGGACTGACTCGTCGTCCTGTTCGTAGTAGCGGCGGGCTGCCTCCACGACCCGGTGGCCGGCATCCTCGAACAGCTGACGTCGGGCGGTGTGTGTGGCCAGGACCGTCCCGTTACCGGGCAGGGCCAGCCCGATCGCCTCGGTGAGGCAGTTCATGGAGTTGGCCGTGAACATCCCGGAGCAGGAGCCACAGGTCGGGCAGGCGTTCTCCTCCATCTCGCCCAACTCGGCCTCGGACACACTCTCGTCGGCGGCCGCGATCATCGGGTTGATCAGGTCAAGCTTGCGCTGCCGGGTCGCGGTGCCGTCGACCACGGTGACCTTGCCGGCTTCCATGGGGCCGCCGGAGACGAACACGGTCGGAACGTTCAACCGCATGGCCGCGAGCAGCATCCCCGGGGTGATCTTGTCACAGTTGGACACGCACACTAGCGCGTCGGCGCAGTGCGCATTGACCATGTACTCCACGGCGTCGGCGATCAGTTCGCGGCTGGGTAGGGAGTAGAGCATGCCTCCGTGTCCCATGGCGATGCCGTCGTCGACCGCGATCGTGTTGAACTCGCGGGGAACACCGCCGGCTTCCCGGACCGCTCCGGCGACGACCTCGGAAACCTCACGAAGATGCACATGGCCGGGAACGAACTGGGTGAAGCTGTTCGCTACGGCGACGATCGGCTTACCGAAGTCCGTGCGCTCGACGCCGGTAGCACGCATGAGGGCGCGCGCGCCGGCCATATTTCGACCGTGGGTGACGGTGCGTGAGCGTAGCGCGGGCATGAGGACTCCTTAAGCGGACTCTCGTCGACCGGTTAGGAGTCCGATGGTATCTCCCCACGCGAACCCTGTGTCTCGGATAAAGGGAAGTGCGTCCACATCGTGGACAGTGTATGTCTGTATGTCTGTATGTCTGTATGGATGACTGGCTGCGCACCGCAGTTTCGGCGCGGCGAAGACGGCACGTCCTCGACCTGAGTGCTGTCCCCGCCGCGCGTCCGGGACGCCGCCCGCGTTGAGAGTCGCGGTCAGTACCGGGGTGGCAGAGCCGTCTGGGCAGCGCGGTAGATCTCCTCGATCTCCGTCTCGGTCAGTCGGTCCCCGCCGGTGCGTAGCCACTTGCGGACCTTGTGGCCGGACAGAACATCGATCCCCCGCAGTCGATGGATGTCCCACGGCATGCTGGGCCCATAGATCACCAGCGCCGGCCGTACGAAGATCTCCCGCCCGAGCTGCTCGCTGATCAGATTCTGGGCCAGGCGAGCCTCCTCGAGTGCCTGGTCCAGGCGCTCGTTCTTGGAGAATTTGCCGTGGTACAGCTTTTCGAGCTTGTTCCGGACCGGGAGCCGCTTGTCCCACGTCTCGGAGTCGATGGCGAAAGCTCCGCGACGTCCGATGACGAAGTGGTCGATGATTCCGTTGCCGCCGGGGACAGCTCGCGCGTGCAGGACCCGGTAGCCGAACCGTTTCATCACACGGAGCTGGGCTTCGGTTCGACGTTGTGCGGCCGAGGCGCGGCGCCACTGCGGAACCTCGGACTGGCGTCGGGCGCTGTAGAGCAGATAGATGAGGAAGGCCCCCACGCCGACGGTGATTCCGATCCGCCACACGCCGCTGAGGAGTCCGACCATCAGCCCGAGTGCCGCCGCGGCGAGCGCCACGAGGATCCAGGGGCGTTTGGCCGCTGCCCGCAGCGCATCTCGGTAGGTTCGGCCACTGTCCCGCCGCACGATCGGGTCCGTGGACACGGAGCGCTGTCGCTGGACCGCACGTGCCTGCTGGACCGGATCTGAGGTCCCTGATGTCGAACTTGGAGAACTCACATTGCAGAGCGTAGCGATGACCCTATGTCAGGGAAAGTATGCCTAAGCTCACAGTTCCCTGTCGTTCGGTGTGCCATGGTCTGACGTGTTGGGCGGTTCGCCCAGGGAACACCTAGGAGATTCGGCACCTCTCCAGAGATGTGGCCACGCCGGCCGCGGGGTGGTGCCCCTCGCTCGTGCTCCCTAGCCTTGAGGCGTGACTGACATCCATGAGCTCACGGTCAGTGAGCAGGCTCTGCATGTGCGCAAGCGGGAACTCTCACCTGTCGAGATCACCCGGCACTATCTCTCCCGAATCGAGCGTCTGAACGACCGCCTCGGTGCCTACGTTACGGTCACTGAGGAAGACGCGTTAGCGCAGGCCAGATCGGCCGAACAGCGCGTGCTGCGCGACACACCCGAGGACCTTCCTCCCCTGTGCGGCATCCCGGTGCCGATCAAGGACCTGGACATGGTGGCCGGCGTGCGCTGGACCTGGGGATCTGCCGTTTATGCCGAGCAGGTCGCGCCGCTGGATGAGGACTTCGTCGCCGAACTGCGGGCGGCCGGAGCAGTGCTGATCGGAAAGACCAACACTCCAGAGTTCGGTATGGCCTGCCACACCGACAACGACGTCGCGCCGCCGGCGCGGAGCCCCTGGGACCTGACCCGGTCCGCGGGTGGGTCCAGTGGTGGCGCCGGCGCCGCGGTCGCCGCCGGTCTGGCCCCGGTGGCACAGGGAAGTGACGGGGCGGGTTCGATCCGGATTCCCGCCAGTGTCTGTGGCCTGGTCGGACTCAAGCCGACACGTGGGCGCGTCACCGCGGCACCGGTGCGTCCCGACCTCATCGGGTTGTCCACGACCGGTCCCCTCGCCCGCACGGTGACGGACGCCGCCACCCTGCTCGACGCGGTCGCCATCACCCGGCCCGGGGACTACTTTCCGGCTCCCGCGCTGCCCTCGGGGGTGCGGTTCCGGGACTACGCAGTCGGAACGGCAGATGCGCTGGCTCCGGGGGCCGTGGGGGAGGGGCCGCGCCGACTCCGGATCGGCCGTTTCGCGGAGTCGCCGGTGCCCGATGCCCCGACGCAGCCGGAGGTCCGGGCCGCCTATGATTCGGTGTCGCACCTGCTGGAGGAACTGGGGCACGAGGTTGTGGACATCGAGGTTCCGCTCGCTCCCGAGGTTCAGAACCACTTCGGTACGGTCTGGGCCGCGATGGCGACGCGTTACCCGGTGCAGCCCGAGGATGAGCAGCGGCTGCGTCCGCTCAGCCGCTGGCTGCGCGAACGGGGGCGTGGTCTCAGCGCCACCGAGTATCTGGACGCTACCCACCAGTTGCAGCTGGCGATCCGTGCGGCGATGACACGCATGGACGAATACGACGCCGTGCTCACCCCCACCCTGGCGCAACTGCCCGCCGAGGTCGGATCGTTCAGCGCGGATGGGGATCCGGTCGCGGAGTTCGAACGGATGACCCGATTCACGCCGTTTACCGTTCTGGCCAACCTCACGGGTCAGCCCGCGATCAGCCTGCCATTGGTGTGGAATCCGGGGCCGATCGGAACGACGCTGATGGGACGGTTCGGTGGCGAGCCCACCCTGATCGCCCTCGCGGCACAGCTGGAGCAGGCCCGCCCGTGGCACGGGCGACGACCGCCGATCTGGAACGCGTAGGCCGGGCCCTGACTCCGCACGTCCCGCGGGGCCGGGTCAGTCGCCGTCGGGACGTGCGGACGATGGTTCCCCGGCCGTGGTCGGGCCTGCCGATTCCGGCCGTGGGGCGGATGGCGCGAGGAAGCCCAGAATCGTGGCGCCCAGGGTGAGGACGGCACCACAGGCGAATCCAGCGGCGACCCCGCCCCAGTCCAACAGGGCACCGGTGAGGGGTGCCGCCACGGAGATTCCCGTGGCTGTTGCGGTGTTCAGCCAGCCGAACGCCTCGGCGCGTCGATGCTGGGGAGCGATCTCGCCCAGTCGGCTCATTCCCGCAGCCAGTGTCGGAGCGATCGCGAGGCCGGCGACGAACAGGACTGGAGTCAGCAGCCAGGGGGAGGGCAGCTCCAGCAGCGGCGGGCTCAACGGGACGAGGAGCGCGAGACCACAGGTGGTGGCCAGAGCACGGATGCCGATCCGGGGGGTCCCGACCAGGGTTCCGGCCACGAAACCGCCCACGAGCGAGCCCAGGGCCCAGATCGCGGCGAAGCCGCCCGCGTAGCCCGCAGCCCCGAGTTCCCGTGCGAACGCGACGATGGCCAGGTCGATCGCGCCGATCCCGGCCACCAGGAGGAGCGCGAGTAGCGAGAGGACGACCATCGGGCGGGTCAGCAACGGTTGGTGCGCCGTGTGCGCGGACTCGGGCGTCGGGGTCGGGGCGTGGACCAGGTCCGCCCGCCGGACCACGGCCGTAAATCCGAGCGCTCCGATGACCACGATGACCGCGAGCATCCCCACGGCGGGGCGAGGCCCGGCCAGGGCCACCGCAGCGGCTGCAAGGAGGGGACCGACCACGAAGATCAGTTCTTGGAGGGCACCCTCGGCCGCGAAGATGGTCTGGCGGGAGGAGCCGGTGGTCAGCCGAGGCCAGGACGCCCGGGCGATCTGGTTGCTGGGCGGGGTGAACAGCCCGGTGGTTATCGACAGTGGCACGGAAATCCACCAGACCGATTCCGGCAACAAGGCGAGTACGGACAACCCCGTGCCGAAACACAGGCCACACAGCAGCATCATGCGGTCGGCGCGCCCTACGTCCACCATACGGCCGCGCAGCGGACCGGCGATGGCGGTGCCCAACGTGTGGCCACCGACCACGAGTCCCGCCCAGGCATAGGATCCGGTCCATTCCGCAACCAGGAACGTGACCGGGATCGGTAACCCGGCGATGTGCAGCCGGGCCACCAGCGACCACAGCAGCAAGGCGAGAACATGCGGATGCGCGAACAGCACACGGTACGGATGGAGCACGTCTGGGATTATGCCTGCTGTGTCGGAAAGATCCCACCAGGTTCTGATGGGATCTTTCTGGGGACGATTCCTGTCGTCGAGCGGGGGCGGGGCCGGCCGGGCGTACCCAGCCGGCCGGCCCCGCCCCCGCTGGATTCGGGCCACGGGGCCGGCCGCGCTCGTTCGGCTTTCGCCGTTCGAAGGCTCCGGGCGCTGAGCTCCGCGCTGTCCGTGCCGCTACTCGGCCGCGGCCGCCTGTGCGTCGCGTTCCTGCGCGCGCAGGGCCCGCTGCACGCCGGCCCGTCCCTCCAACAGCAGGCGCCGCAGTGCTGGTGCTGGGTCCTCGGACTCCAGGTAGGCGTCGGTGCGCCGCACCGTCTCCGGTTCGATGAGGTAGCTCGGATAGGCCATCTCGGCGAAGGTCTGGGCGAACTCCCCGGTCCACTCCGCCCAGGCCGGAGCGAGTAGCGCGAAGTACTCGTCCACGTAGGGGCGGAGTAGTTCTCGGTGCGACGGCTCGGTGAACCCGAGCAGGGTGGCGCGGAACTCGGCATTGGCCATGGTGGTCGCCGTGCGCAACCGTTCCCAGGTGGCCGCCTTGGCATCCGGGTCCGGAATCGCCGCGCGGCATCCCGCGGCCGAGCGTTCGCCGGTGGCGGTCGGGTCGCGTTCCAGTTCGGCCGCGATCTCCTTCTCTCCAGCGGCATCCCGCACCACCAGGCGACGCAGGATGCTCCACCGCAGGTCCGTGTCGACGGTGAGGCCATCCACCGACACGTCGCCATCACGCATCCCTGCCAGGAAGGCGAGGTGCTGGGGGCTGACCGCGGCGTCGATCAACCCCTGGGTGTAGACCAGCTGGAGGTCACTTCCGGGCTCGGCGGCAGCCAGCAGGTCCATCAGACGTGTGGCCAGCTGATCCAGTCCGGTGTCGCGCCACTCGGGGGCGGCATAGGAGTTCAGCGCGAGGGTGGCCTGCCGCAGCAGGGTGCGGGCGACCGAGACGTCGGTGACCTTGTCCAGGCTCCGCAGTACCAGTCGGACATAGTCGCGGGCGGGAAGCTCCGCGTCGCGGCACATGTCCCAGGCAGCCGAGAACACCAGGGTTCGCGGTAGCGATTCGCGGATGTCGCCCACACTCTCCACGACGGTGCGCATACTGCGCTCGTCCAGTCGGATTTTGGTGTAGGTCAGGTCGTCGTCGTTGACCAGGATCAGATCTGGCTGCACCTCGCCCCGCAGTTCGGGTACCTCGGTGCGCTCCCCGGAGACGTCGAGTTCGACTCGCCGCCGGCGCACCAGGTGTCCCGTGTCGTCCTCGCGATCGTAGAGCCCGACCGCCAGGCGGTGTGAGCGCAGGGTCGGGTGCTCCTCGGTGGCCTCCTGGCGGATCGCGATATCGGTGAACCGGCCCTCGTCGTCGACGGAGAACTCGGGACGCATCGTAGACACTCCGGAGGTTTCGAGCCACTCCCGAGACCAGGAAGCCAGGTCCCGGCCCGAGGCCCGCTCCAGCTGGTCCAGCAGGTCGCGCAACTCCGTGTTGCCCCAGGCGTGGGCGTGGAAGTAGGCGCGCACGCCCTCGAAGAAGGCGTCTTCACCGACATAGGCCACCAGCTGTTTGAGTACCGAGGCGCCCTTGGCGTAGGTGATGCCGTCGAAGTTCACCTCGACCGCCTGCATGTCGGGTATATCGGCGGCGATGGGGTGGGTTGTGGGCAGCTGGTCCTGGCGCAGCGCCCAGGCCTTTTCCACATTGGCGAAGGTGGTCCAGGCCTCGGGCCACCGGGTGGCCTTCGCCTGGCAGTACACACTGGCGAAGGTGGCGAAGGACTCGTTGAGCCACAGATCGTCCCACCACCGCATGGTGACCAGATCACCGAACCACATGTGCGCCATCTCGTGCAGGATGGTCTCCGCGCGCCGCTCGTACAGCGCGTCGGTCACCCGGGACCGGAAGACGTAGTCCTCCAGGAAGGTCACCGCCCCGGCGTTCTCCATCGCTCCGGCGTTGAATTCCGGAACGAAGAGCTGGTCGTACTTGTCGAAGGGGTACCTGATGCCGAACAGCTCGTGGTAGAAGTCGAAACCCTGTTTGGTGACCTCCAGGATCTCGTCGGCGTCCAGATACTCGGCCAGTGAGGTCCGGCAGTAGACGCCGAGGGGGATGCCGTCGTGGGAGTCCCGCACCACGTGGTAGGGACCGGCGATGAGCGCGGTGATGTAGGTGGATACGGGCCGGGTCGCGGGAAAGTGCCAGCGCCGCGCGTCGGATGCTCCGGTCGTCACCGCGCCGTCGGGCCGGGGCTCACCGCGAATGTCCGGTTCGCTGTTCGACACCACCGCGAAGTCCGCTGGCGCGTACACGGTGAGCTCGTACGTGGCCTTGAGATCCGGTTGGTCAAAGCAGGCGTACATTCGGTGCGCGTCGGTGGTCTCGAACTGGGTGTAGAGGTAGACCCGGTCGTCCACGGGGTCGACGAAGCGGTGCAGCCCCTCCCCGGTGCGCATGTAGGCGGCGTCGGCCACGATCCGCACCTCGTTGTCCGTGGCCAGGTCGGCCAGCGTGATGCGCTCCCCGTCCGCCACGTCCGCCACGTCCAGGGGGGTGCCGTTGAGGTGGACCTCGTGCACGGTGGGGGCCACCAGGTCCACGAAGGTGGCCGCGCCCGGTTCGTGGCACCGGAACCGGATCACCGTCGTGGAGCGGAAGGTCTCCTGCCCCGTGGTGAGGTCGAGCTCCACCGTGTAGCTGTCCACGGTGAGCAGTCGTGCGCGTTCCCGTGCCTCGTCGCGTGTCAGGTTCCCTGCCACGTCCAGCCCCCTTGCTGCGCCGAATGGATGTACAACCGAGTTCGATCCTGCCATGCCGCGTTGGGAATGCGTGCAGCGTGGCGCTGGTTACCGCCCACGGGGAGGGGCAGGGCCGGACGAGTGCGAGAGAGGCGACAATGCAGGATGCTTCGACACAAGTGGACTTTTGGTTCGATCCGCTGTGCCCGTGGGCATGGCTGTCCTCGCGGTGGCTGCTGAACGTGGAACAAGTGCGGCCGGTTCGGGCGCGCTGGCACGTGATGAGTCTGGCCGTGTTGAACGAGGACAAGGAGGTCGACGAGGGCTACCGGCGGCTGTTGGACGAGGCCTGGGGGCCGGTG
Source organism: Lipingzhangella rawalii (assembly GCF_031628175.1). Taxonomy (NCBI): domain Bacteria; kingdom Bacillati; phylum Actinomycetota; class Actinomycetes; order Streptosporangiales; family Nocardiopsidaceae; genus Lipingzhangella; species Lipingzhangella rawalii. The sequence continues at coordinate 305,178 of NZ_JAVLVT010000005.1, forward strand.
CGGGTGGCGGTCGCGGCGGAGCGCCACCATGGCCCCGAGGTGTTGGGGGACCTGTACACCGCCCTGGGCACGCGCTACCACGTGCAGGGCGCCCCGCGCACGAAGGAAACGCTCGTTTCGGCCCTGTCCGAGGCGGGGCTTCCTGCGGATCTGGCCGCGGCGGCCGAGAGCAGTGAGTACGATGAGGCCCTGCGCGCGTCCCACCGCGATGGGATCGACCGAGTGGGGCAGGAAGTCGGTACTCCGGTGATCTCGGTTTCCGGTGTATCGTTCTTCGGCCCCGTCGTGTCCCCCGCCCCGCAGGGGGAGGACGCGGGCAGGCTCTGGGACGGGGTACTGCTGGTGGCGGGAACCGACGGGTTCTTCGAGCTCAAGCGCAGTCGGACCAGAGCCCCAATCTTCGACTGACGGCGACCGAGTCGACACCGGAGGCGCACAGTGCTGGAGAGTGGAGCGGTACACGGGCCTGACGACGAGCGCACCGTGGAACTCGACGACGGGGAGAGCCTGGACGTCCTGCCGGATGTCGACGCCACCAGGTTGGAGCCCGATCCCTGGTCGGACCTGGGGGGAGCCTTCGGGGATTTCACTGACCGGTATCGGGAGGATCGTCCTCCGCACTGGGAGTGACACCGGCGTCGCGTTCGGGATCGGGTGATGTTCGGCACGCCGGGTCGGGTTCGGTCGGCTGTGGCGAGCTGACAGACTGTTGGCGTGCGAGTTCATCTGGGATCCGATCACGCTGGCTTCGAACTGAAGGAACACCTGCGCGCCTGGCTCGCCGAGCACGGGCACGAGGTCGTCGACGCCGGCCCTGGCCATTTCGACGCGAGTGACGACTATCCGCCCTACGTGCTGCGTGCCGCCGAGGCGGTCGCTGCGGACCCCGCCGCGTTGGGCATCGTCATCGGCGGCTCCGGAAACGGCGAGCAGATCGCCGCGAACAAGGTGGCCGGGGTGCGGGCGGCGCTGGCCTGGAATGTCGAAACCGCGCGGCTGTGCCGAGAGCACAATGACGCGAACGTGCTCGGCATCGGCGCGCGGATGCACTCCCAGGCCGAGGCCACCGAGGTGGTAGCCACATTCCTGGACACGCCCTACAGCGGCGATTCCCGCCACTCCAGGCGGATCGAGATGATCACGACCTACGAGCGCAGCGGGGAACTGCCACCCCTACCGTAAGAGCATGGTCGCCGGTGGGCCGGTCGGGCGCCGCGTCCCCGCCCACCGGCTGTGCTGCCTGTGCTGTGCTCAGAAGTCGGTGCTGCACAGGGGGGAGCGTGGCCACCCCATGGCGGTGTCCAACGCGGCCACCGCTCCGCTGTGGTGTTCGGTGAGTTGTCCGGCGTCCGCGTGCGCACTCAGTCGGGTCTCACCCAGATAGGCACCACCGAGCTGTGCGACATCCAGGGTGGTCCGGAGGTGCGTCGCTGGGGGTGCACCAGGCTGTGGACGTGTCGACGTTCAGGCGCCATCGTCCGGCGTTCCATGGGCATGTGGCGTCGGTGACATCGAGGATCAGATCCGCCGCAGCGCAGTAGCTGCGTTGGCGCAGCGCGGCCGGAAGATCCACCAGCCGAACCCACAGTCCCTCCCCGAGGCGGGGCCGCAGCCGGCGAGGATCGGCCACCAGGTGGAACAGGGGGTCGTCGACGGGGCGGTGTCGCAGCGTCACCGTGGACACCAGATCCTGGCCGCTGATATACCGCCACAGCTCCGCGTGGGCCGCTGGGTCGGCAGCGTAGAGTTCCTCCACCCGTAGTGTGGTCTGTGGCAGGTCGTCGGCGTCCCAGTGCGGACGCAGCCGGTACATCACTGACACTCCAATGAACGGCGTACCACTCCTCGAACTCGTCCGGATCGAGCTGGCGCAGCGTCCAGCTGGGCACGGTTGGCTGTGTTGTGGACATACTGGAACTCTCTGCCAGTTCCGGAAGTCGGGGGCGAGGTTTTTTCCGCCGGGTCTGGCCACGGCGGACCTCGCGGCGATTCGCCCGGGAATCGGGCGGGACGATTCGGGGGTGTGCGCGCCGGATTCGTGCAGAGTAGCGTGCTTGTGGTGCCGGCGCGCGCTACAGTGCAGCAACGGTGGTTCCCGCTTTGACATGAGCCCGTTGTCGTTGTCACCAGCCCGACCGTCACGCCTAGAGAGGGAGGGGCCTTCTCATCCGCGCCATCCGGCCGGACGTTTCTGCCCTAACGCGTTCCATGAGTTCTCCACCAGCCCCCCAGAGGACCCGTCGTGTGCGCTCGCTGATCAGTCGTGCCGCCGCGGCGCTACGCCGCAAGGTGCTGTTTCGCTACCGGTTGGTGCTCATCACCCTGGTGGTGCTCGCGGTGGGGATCGGCCTCGGTGCGGTCTACGTCTCCCAGGCGTGGTTCCCGCCCAGCGCGGTGATCCTCACGGTGCTTGCCGGTGGCCTGCTGCTGCGGCGCAAGAGTCTCGCCTTCCTGCTGGGGGTCGTCGCGGCCGTCCTCCTGTTCATCGCATTGTCCCTGGAAGTGACTCAGGTCGGGCCGGGCCTGCTGGTGACGATCGGCGTTACCGCCGTGTTGGCGTATCTGCTGTCGGGGGTGCGGGAACGGCTGGGCGTTCGGGGGCTGCGTGGGGAACAGATGCTGCTGGAGCTGCGGGATCGGCTCCGCAGCCAGGGGGACCTGCCCGAGCTGCCCCGAGGTTGGGATTCCGCGGCCGTACTCGAACAGGCGGGAGGCTCCTCGTTCGGCGGGGATTTCATCGTCTCGGCGCGCAACGGTCACCAGCTGGAGGTGGCCGTGGTCGACGTCTCCGGCAAGGGGGTGGACGCGGGAACGCGCGCCCTCCTGCTGTCCGGCGCCTTCGGGGGACTGATCGGGGCCGTACCGGCGGGCGAGTTCCTCTCCCACTGCAACGACTACCTGTTGCGGAGCTCCCTGGGTGAGGGGTTCGTCACCGCGGTGCACGTCAGTATCGATCTGGAGACCGGGGACTACGCGCTCGCCTCCGCCGGCCATCCCCCGGCGGTGCACTTCGCCAGCGGCAGCGGCCAGTGGACCGTCACCGAGGCCAAGGGGGTGGTCCTGGGCGTTATGCCACAGATGACCTATACCCCGGTCACCGGCCGGTTGCGCCGTGGGGACGCGATCATGCTCTACACCGACGGGTTGATCGAGATTCCGGGAGAGGACCTGGACACGGGGGTGGAACGCCTGCTGGGGGTCGCCGAACGGATGGTGACCCGGGGAGTGCGGGAAGGGACCCGGGAGGTTGTGAACACCCTGAGTCGGGACAAGAACGATGACTGCGGGCTCGTGGTGATCTGGCGCCGGAACTGACGGCACACCACTCCACGGGGCGAGGCGGCGCCCCACCACCCCTCCGGCCGATTCCGGGGCCCGAAGTCCGGCGGCGCTGCGCGTCCTGGACGCTCCACCAGCCCGATATGGTCGGAACCGCTGCTGGTTGGCGGATTTTCGTCGTGTCATCAGATCAGCGGATCACACGGCCGGAACGGTTCGACGCGGTCCACGACTCGACAGCGGAGCGGGCAGGCTTGGAGGTGCGCACACTGTCGGAGAGCGAACAGGTCGAGCAGCCGGCTTTGGGCGAGCTGGTCGAGCAGAACGACCTCACTGGAATCCGCCTGTGGCTGGCGGAGCACCATCCCCACGAGATCGCCGACGAACTGGCCCGAATGGACTCCAGCCAGGCGATCGTCCCGTTCCGGTTGCTGGACAAGGACCGGGAACTGGAGGTGTTCGAGGAGCTGGACCCGCCACACCAGCAGGAGATCCTGCTGGGGCTGCGGGATTCGGCGTTCCACGAGCTGATCGCCGAGATGGACCCCGACGACCGGGCACGGCTGCTGGGTGAGGTCCCGGCCAAGGTTGCCACGCGTGCCCTGGCGGGCCTGAGCCCCCAGGCGCGGAAGATGACCGCGGCGCTGCTCGGATACCCCGAGGGGTCCGTGGGTCGCTACATGACCCCGGAAACCGTCGTCCTGCACCGCGACCTGTCCGTGGGGCGGGCTCTGGAGGTCGTTCGGGCTCAGGGGCATGATTCGGAGACCATCTACACCCTGCCCGTGGTCGACGACGGACGCCGGCTCGCTGGGACGGTACAGCTCAGTGACCTGGTGCTGCTCGACCCCGAGACATCGATCAAGGACACCGTGGATGTGCTGGTGCCACGGGTGTCCGCGGTCTCCGACGCCGAGGAGGCCGCACGGCTCATGCAGGACGCGAACCTGCTCGCCCTGCCGGTCGTGGACAGCGAAGAGCGGTTTGTCGGCCTACTCACCATCGACGATGCGGTGGAACTCATCGAGGCGGCCGACACCGAGGACATCGCCCGCCAGTCGGGTGCCAGCCCCCTCGCCGGCCACTACGTTGCGGCCAGTGTGTGGGCCATGGCCCGCGCCCGATCGGTGTGGCTCCTGCTGCTGATCGTGGCGGCGACGCTCACCATCAATGTGCTCCAGGTGTTCGAGGCGACCCTGGAGCAGGTCACCGCCCTGGCCCTGTTCATTCCGATGCTGACCGGCACCGGGGGAAACGTCGGCAGTCAGTCGGCAACCGCGGTGGTGCGGGCCCTGGCCGTGGGTGAGGTCCGGGTCCGGGACCTGCCCAAGGTCACCTGGCGCGAGTCCCGCGTGGGACTGCTCCTGGGCTGTGTGCTGGCCGTGATCGCGCTGACGGTGGGAACCCTGCTGGTGCAGGATCTGGAGATCGCTGCGGCCGTGGCCCTCTCCGTGATCGCGATCTGCACCTGGGCCGCGGTCATCGGGGGAGCCATGCCCCTGCTCGCCCGACGGGTGAATGTGGATCCGGCCGTGGTCTCCGCGCCGCTGGTCGCCACGCTCGTCGATGCGACCGGTCTGTTGATCTACTTCACCATCGCCCGTGCGATCCTCGGTATCTGATGATGAACCGGAACCGCGTGGCGGTGTTCCTGGCTCGCATACGGATTCCCCTCGTGCTGGTCGGGGCGGTGCTGATCCTTCCCGGGGAGTGGCTGGGGGTGCCGTTCTGGCTGGGGGTCTCCGTGTTCGTGATGGCCCTGGCGGTATACCTGCGTCTGGGACGGGTGCGGAGGGCCGAACGCACGGTTGTGCCGCCGGTGTCCGGCCGCTGGATGGCGCTCAACACGCCCGCGGACGGGGTGCCCAGCCACGGGTTGCACACCTACGGCCAGACCTATGCGATCGACCTCGTGGCCGAGCCGGCGGACGCCAGCCGGCCCGACGTCGGCTGGCGTCCGCTGAGCCGGCCCCCGCAGGACTTTCCGGCGTTCGGGGAGCCCGTGCTGGCTCCGGGGCCCGGACGGGTGCTGCGTGTTCGGGACACCCAGCGCGACCACCGGAGCCGCACCTCCTGGCCGCTCGTGTTCGGCATGATCGTGGAGGGAGCGGTCCGGGAACTGGGTGGCCCCGGGCGCATCCTCGGCAACCACGTGGTGCTGGCACTGGACTCCGGAGACTACGCCGTGCTGGCGCATCTGAAACAGGGGTCGACGCTGGTCGCGGTGGGGGACACGGTGGTGGCCGGTCAGCCCCTCGCCGCCTGCGGCAACTCGGGGAACAGCAGCGAGCCCCACGTACACTTCCAGCTCATGGACCATCCGCGGGTCTGGCTGGCGGCGGGGCTACCGTTCCGGTGGGAGCGGTACGTGGACGCGGCGAGCGGGCGGGAGTACTCAGGTGTGCCCACATCCTGGCGTCCCGTGTGGCTGTGACCCCTCCGGGCTCCCCTGCGCGGCAGTGAGAACATAGCCACTGCCGCGCACCGTACGGATGGTCAGGGGGGCGGTGCCAACCGCCAGCTTGGCCCGCAGCCGGCGCACGTACAGCCCGATGGTGTCGGACGATCCGCAGGTGCGGCGTCCCCACACCGCCGACCACACCTCCCGGCGGGGGACCACGCGCCCGCAGTTCAACACCAGGTGGTAGAGCAGCTCGAACTCCCGGTGGGTGAGGTCGACCCGGTATCCGTCGATCCAGGCTCGGATCCCGCCCGGATCCAGTTCCAGCGGGCCGTGTCGCAGGACGCCGCGGGTGCCGTCCGGCAGGGCGGGGGGCGTGGTGGGGCCTGCTTCCTCGTCGCGGGCCCGCACCGTGGAGTGGGCGATCCGGGCCAGGTCCCCAGCCGCGAACGGACAGGCCAGTGTGGCGCTCGCCCCGGCGGCGAGCGCCGCCATCCCCGTGTCCCCACCTCCGGACCCGTCCCGGTGCGCGCGGTGTCTGTGCTGGTGGGAGCGCTGGGAGTGCACCCCCACCACGACCGCGACACCCACCTCCGCACGCACCAGGGAGACCACTCTCCGCAGGGGTGGATCGGCGACCGCGCAGCCGAGGACGACCACATCCGGACGCAACGGGCCGATCCACGCCATCCCCTCGGCCACATCCGGGCTCGCCCACGCTGTCACCTGGTGTGTGGCCAGTGCCTCCACCAGCGGCTGTCCGTCCTCCGCGACCTGGTGCGCGGCGATCAGCAGTAGCCGGGGCGTGGTCATGGCGATCTCCGTGCCGGTCCGGGCGGGCCCGGGGCCCGCAGTGTTCACCCAGAGTCCCTCCGCTGTGCGGTGTGTGCGTCACATCCAAAGCCAGCGAGCTGAACCGGTGGTGAACGGGGGCTGGACACCACTCGACCGGTGAACTGTCCCTGGGGTGGGGCGCGGTGAGCCGCACCGGGATCCGTGCTGCCTGCGTCGTGGTTCATCTCCTGTTCGTGTCCCGGTCAGTGCCCGGCTGCCGGAGATCCGTCGTGACGTCGGATGTGACCCGTAGCTTCCTGTCCTGGTTGATCCCGATATCTCATGAGCGAGGAGTCGAACCGATGCGCAACTGGCGTTCCACGACCGCGGTACTGGCGGTCATCCCCCTGCTCGCCACGGCGTGTGACGCGGAGGCCCAGGGCGAGGGGGGTGACCTCTCCGCGGACCTAACCGGCGCGGGGGCGACGTTCCCGAATCCGCTGTTCCAGGACTGGCAGTACGAGTACGCCTTCGAGCAGCCGGGGGTGCACATCAACTACCAGAGCATCGGCTCTGGGGGAGGTATCGAGCAGTTCCTCCAGGACACGGTGGACTTCGGCTCCTCCGAGCGCTACCTGGATGACGACGAGCTGGATGCTGCCCGCGATCAGCGCGGCTGCGACCCCATCCAGTTCCCGGTGATCTTCGGTTCCGTGGTGCCGGCGGTCGACAATCCGGACCTGGAGGGGCTCGTCCTCGACGCCGCCACCCTCGCCGCGATCTTCGACCGGGAGATCACCAGCTACGACGACGAGGCGATCGCCGAACTCAACCCGGACATGGATCTGCCGGACCAGGAGATCGTGCCCGTGCACCGTTCCGACGGCTCCGGCACGACCTACGTGTTCACGAACTACCTCTCCCACGAGGTGGAGGAATGGGACGAGGAGTACGGGGCACACACCGAGATCGACTGGGCCGAGGGCACGGTCGGCGGCCAGGGTAACGAGGGCGTCGCCGGTGGCGTGTTGCAGAACGAGGGCGGGTTCGGGTACCTCAACCAGTCCTACATCCAGGAGGAGGATGACCTCTACCCCGTCTCGGTGATCAACGCCGACGGTAACGCCATCGAGCCCACGCTGGAGGCGACGACCGCCGCGTCGGACGAAGCGGAGATCCCCGAGGACTACCGATTCGACATCAACGACGTCGGTGGGGAGGGCTTCCCGATCGCCGGGACCAACTGGATCTTCGCCTATGAGTGCGGCTACGACGACGACACGGCCGAAGCCCTGCGCGACTACTGGACCTGGGCCACCCAGACCGAGGAGGCGGACGAGCTGGCGGTCGAACTCGGCTACGCCCCGATGGGGCCCGAACTCAAGGAGCGTGTGGCCGGGGAGATCGAGCGCATCAACGTCGAGGACGAGTAGTTCCCCGCACGGGCGTCGGGGCGCTCCACCCGCCCCGACGCCCGTCGAGCGGACGGAGTGTCATGTCACCTGAGGTTCAATCGAACACGCCCCCACCCGCCGGGCTGCGGGCCACCGGACGTGGACGGTTCGCTGACCCCATCTTCCGCTGGTCAGTGACCGTCGCGGCGTGCACCGTATTCGTCGTCCTCGCCCTGATGGTGCTGCGCACCACCCAAGACGCCTGGCCCATCTTCCGCAGTGAGGGCTTCTTCGGGTTCCTGCTGGGGGACCAGTGGTCCTCCGGGACCTCCCGGGTCGAGGTCACCGGCGAGTACGGCGCCTTGCCGTTCATCTACGGAACACTGGTCACCTCCGCGATCGCGATCGCGCTGGCGTTGCCGCTGGCCATCCTGACCGCCCTGTACATCACCCAACTCGCGCCCCAGCGCCTACGCAACACGCTGTCCTACACGGTGGAGATGCTCGCCGCGATACCCAGCGTCGTCTTCGGGCTGTGGGGCTTGTGGTTCTTCCTGCCCGTGTTCCTGCGGCCGCTCCAGGAATTCCTGTCCAGCCACAACCATGTGGCCTCGTTCCTGGTGCTCCTCCTGGTCACCGCCCCGTTCGTGGCCTACCTGACCCGGGCACTCGCCCGGCGGGTCTGGTCCTGGAGCACCCACCTGCGGGGACGCACGCCGGCCGATGGTCCGGGTGGCGTTCCCCTGCGCGCACTGACCCTGGTGGTACTGGCGGTCTACACCGGACTGCTCTGGCTTCGCGTCTCGGACGGAATGACGCTGTTCCACGGCCAGGTGTACGGCTTCAGCTACCTTTCCGCCGGAGTCGTACTCGCGGTGATGATCCTGCCGATCATGACCGCGATCATCCGCGAGGTCATCGCCGTGCACGCCGTGGATCACCAGCACGCCGCCTACGCCATGGGAGCCACCCGCCACGAGGTGATTACCCGGTTGATCCTGCCGGCCAGTTTCTCCGGCATCGTCGGGGCCACCATGCTCGGACTCGGGCGCGCTCTTGGCGAGACCATCGCGGTGTTGATGCTCGTCGGTGGATCGCAACGCGCCGGGGACAGCCTGCTGTTTCCCGGCGACACCATGGCCGCACACATCGCCGCCACCTTCCAGGACGCCACTCAGGAGGCGATCTGGGGCCTCATGGCCATCGGGGTGGCCCTGTTCATCGTCACCATGATCGTCAACATCGCCGCTCGCCTGCTGGTCTGGCGCGTGGGTCGGCTGGCGGGAAAGGGAGCTGCTGCGGCATGAGTACCACCACACGCTTGGCAACCACGACTGGGACCCCGGCTGGCACCGCGCCGAGCGGGCACCGCAGCCTGTTGGTCAAGGGACGCAACGCCCGGTCCCGGCAGGTCACGAACCGGATCGTCGACGTGGTGTTGACCGGGGCGATGCTCGTGGCGCTCACCCCCCTGGTGCTCATCCTCGTCGAGGTTGCCCGCAGGGGCGCCGGGGTCATCGACTGGGGATTCTTCACCCAGCCCGAACCCCCGCCGCGGCGGGAAGGGGGCGGCTATGTCGCGGGCTTCTTCGGAACCGCCTACATCATGCTGTTGGCCATCGTCATGGCGATCCCGCTGGGAATCGCGACCGCGGTCTATCTCGTCGAGTATGGTCGCGGGCGACTCGCCACCCTGATCCGCTTTTTCACCGACGTGATGACCGGTATTCCCTCAATCTTCGTCGGTCTGTTCGTCTACGGCCTGCTCGTGGTCGGTTGGGGACAGCTCCAGTTCGGCACCTTCGTCGCCTCGGTTGCCATCGCCATCATGATGCTGCCGATCGTCACCCGTTCCGGGGAAGAAATGCTGCGGCTGGTCCCGGACGAGCTGAGACAGGCCAGTTTCGCCCTGGGGGCCCGCAAATGGCAGACCGTGCTCAAGACGGTCCTCCCGGCCGCAGGTCCAGGACTCACCACCGGGTCCATGCTGGCGATCGCCCGCGGTGCGGGGGAAACCGCACCGCTGCTGCTGACAGCCCTGGGCACCCATGTCATGGTTACCGCGTTCCAGGGAACCCCACAGGGCGCGCTTCCGCTTCAGCTGTACCACGGGGCGCGCCAGCCCTTCGAGGCCGGGATCGAACGGGCCTGGGGTGCCGCCCTGTGCCTGTTCGCCCTGGTGCTGCTCCTGACGATCCTGGCACGGTGGATCGGCTCCCGCGCACGGGTCACCGCGCACTGATCCCGGCTTCGTCCGCGCCGCCACAGAGCGGCAGCGGGCGGGACGGTCGAACCTCGAACACACGTCGGGGGTGTCCACCCGGTGGACACCCCCGAAGTGTGCGTGCGCGGGGCGGAACCGCCGTGGGAGCGCCGGGCTCCGCACGGCAGCTCCCGGAATGCCTCAGCCGAACCGCCCGGTGATGTAGTCCTCGGTGCGTTTATCCGAAGCATTGGTGAAGATGTGGTTGGTGGAGGCGAACTCGACCAGTTCCCCCGTGCGTTCGCCCACCTCGTCGTCGATGTTCACCGTCAGGAAGGCGGTCATGTCCGAGACTCGGGCCGCCTGCTGCATGTTGTGGGTCACCACCACGATGGTGTAGTCGTCCTTGAGTCCGGCCATCAGCTCCTCGATCTTGAGGGTCGCGATCGGGTCCAGGGCCGAGCACGGCTCGTCCATGAGGATCACGTCAGGCTGAACCGCCAGGGTTCGGGCGATACACAGGCGCTGTTGCTGGCCGCCGGACAGGGCGAGACCACTCATCTTGAGTTTGCCCCGCACCTCGTCCCACAGGGCCGCGCGGGTCAGCGCTTCCTCCACCAGATCGTCCAGATTTCCACGGAATCCGTTTAGGCGCGGACCGAACGCGACGTTGTCGTAGATCGACTTGGGGAAGGGATTTGGCTTCTGGAACACCATGCCGATGCGGCGACGCACCTCCACCGGATCGATGTCCGCACCGTAGATGTCCTCCCCGTTGTAGTGCAGGGTTCCCCCGACCACGGTGCCCGGGACGAGGTCGTTCATCCGGTTCAGGCACCGCAACAGCGTGGACTTTCCACAGCCGCTGGGGCCGATCAATGCGGTGATCCGGTGCCGGGGGATGTTCAACGAGATGTCGCGTACAGCGGTGAAGCTGCCGTACGAGCACGACACGTCCGCGAGCTCGAAGACGTCGTCGCCGCGCGGGATCGGTGACTCCGGCTGCGCCGCCTCGGGCCGCGTGTCCGGTGCTACTACCTGTTGCTGCATCGCTCCTCCGCCGAGGCTGACCGTTCGGACTTCCGCCATGGTCCGGCACGGACATGACCAGCCGGTGAACATCCGTTGCCCGATAAGCGACCATGCGCTGGCGGGGCGTTGTGTCCCCGGTGTTGGCCACCCGTGCCCACCCGTGCCCGCCCGTGGCCGCCTCAGCGGTGGCCCACGCCGGAACTGTTCCCGGAGTGTGCACTGGGGTGCCATCACCCGTTCATTCCGGTGGCGTTGGATTGCGACCGCCGCCGCACGGCGGGCCATCGACGGCACGGGAGGATGTATGGCTGTCACGGCGGATCTCGTCGACGCCCCGACGGCCCGCGGGGACGTGCACTCGGAGGTGACCGTTCCGCCTCCCCGGCAGCGCCGCGAACCCCGCCTGTTGTGCCTGGAATCGAGTCCGGAACAGGGGCGGCGGCTGGCCGGTGCACTGTCGGTCCGGGGGGTCAGCGTGCGCCTGTGCACCGAACCGCTGGAAGGGCTGCTCCGTGCGGGACTGTGGCGCCCGGATCTCGCCGTGGTGAGTGCGGACCTGGCCGCGGTTCCCGGTGTCCGGCTCGTGCAGCTGCTCCACACAACCTTGGGCATACCGGTCGTGGTGGGGGTCAGCGACCCCTCGGATTCCCGCGGTGTCAACGCCCTGGCTGCCGGTGCCGTGGCCTGCCTGCCCCGCCCCTACGACCTCGGGGTCGTGCTGCGTCTCGCCGGCGTCCGCGGTGGCGCGGACGGGCGCTGGGAACCGGCTCCCGAGCCCCTCCGGTGCGGTCACCTGGTCGTGGATGAGGACCTACATCAGGTACGGACGGATGGCCGAAGCCTCGTCCTTCCCACGCGCGAGTTCCGGCTGCTCAGCCACCTGGTCCGCCACGCACCTCGGGCGGTGACCCGCAGCGAACTGCGGCGCGAGATCTGGAGCGACAACCGCACCGTGGACACCAACACCATCACGGTGCACGTGCGGCGGCTCCGGCGCCGGCTGCGTGAGCTCGGCGAGGGCGCCACCGGGTGCGCGCTGGTGACCGTTCGCGGAGTGGGCTACCGGATGGAGGTCGTATCGAGGTGGGGCTGAGGGGCTGGACGGTCGGGGCCACCCCCCGGTCCATCGGGGCAGGAACGGGCCGGTGGGGGTGGGAGGTGCCGGGGCGGGGCCACAGCCCGCAGGATCCTGTGTGACGTGGCCGTCGCGGCTGGCATTCCCGCCTCCGGGCCTGCCCACTGCGGGCCCGGCTGCACCGCTGGTCCGCAAGCCGGACGAGTTCAGTTGATGGCGGCACCGGAGCGACGCTGGTCCGATCCGGGAACCGGTTCGGCCATGTCCGAGCCCAGCGCCACGATCCGGTTGTCGGAGTCCACATGCACCACCCGGGGCTGGTGATCCCGACGTTCCCGCTCGTCCAACTGGGCGTAGGACATGATGATGACCAGATCGCCGGGGCTGACCAAATGTGCGGCGGCCCCGTTGATACCGATCACCCCGCTGCCCGCGTCCCCGGTGATCACATAGGTGACCAGACGGTTTCCGTTGTCGATGTCGACCACGTGAACCTGTTCACCGTCCACGAGGTCCGCGGCGGCCATGAGATCGGCGTCGACTGTGAGGGATCCGACATAGTGCAGGTCGGCCTGGGTGACGGTCGCACGGTGGATCTTGCCATTGACCAGTGTGCGCAGCACGATTGCTCACTCCTTAGCGGTCGGCCCTGGTCCGGGGCGTGCTGCTCCCGGCCGGTCCGACAGGACACGTTACCCGCTCGCGGCGTCCACGTCGCGGGTCGGTGGGATGGAGCAGTAGACCTAGAACTCCTCACCCTGGCCGGATCCCACGTGGGCTCCACCGGACCGAAGAAAACCGGGAGCCGACCGTCCCCGGGTGGCGTGCCGGACATCGCGGGGATCTCGGTGTCGTTGGGACTCCCGCCGCCGGGACCGCTCCGACCGGGAGTTGAGGCGTCGAACCAACGGCTGGGCTCACCGGGATTCTGGCCGAACGCGCTTGCTGCTTGTCGGGGAGAGCCCCAGGAACCTGAAGACGCCCAACAGGCGGGGCTGGACCGGGTCCGGAAGATTCCGACACGTCGGCTCTCCCAGGTAGGAGGTGCGGCCGGCGCGGGAACTGCGGACCGGCCGCACCTCTCCAGAGCGGGTGACGGGAATCGAACCCGCATAACCAGCTTGGAAGGCTGGGGCTCTGACCATTGAGCTACACCCGCATGTGGCTTCGATGCCTACGGATCTCCCGTAGAATCGTTGGCCGACGGAGACAACAATACCGTCTTCGACGGAGTGCTTGTGCACCAGTAGGGTGCCAGGTGCAGCACGATGCGGGGAGTAGCGCAGCTTGGTTAGCGCGCATGCTTTGGGAGCATGAGGCCGCGGGTTCGAATCCCGCCTCCCCGACGAGTGGGCGTGTGGCCGAACGGCGCACGCCAGTGGGCGCAATCGCGCCGAGGCGTTCGTTGTCTGGCCTAGACTTGGCGTGACGTGCGGCCGTGAGCTGGCGGAAGCCACCCTCTGCCGGTGGTCGCTGGCCGGAGCCGGACCGCCGCACATTCCGCGTCCCGCGCCGGATCGCACCGGAAAGAGACCATAGGAGTACCGCCCCGTGAAGACCGATGTCGAGGAGCTCAGCCCGACCCGGGTCAAGCTGACCATCGAGGTTCCGTTCGAGGAGCTCGACCATGCCTTCGACGAGACCTACAAGTCGCTGAACAAGCAGGTCCGGATCAAGGGCTTCCGGCCGGGTAAGGCCCCGGCGCGGCTCATTGACCGGTATGTCGGGCGTGGCGCCGTGGTCAGTGAGGCGGTGAACCACGCGGTTCCCGAGCTCTACAACCAGGCCGTGCAGGACAAGGAAGTCTTCGCACTCGGGCAGCCCGAGGTGGAGATCACCGAACTCGAGGACGGCGAGCGGCTGTCCTTCACCGCCGAGGTCGATGTCCGCCCGCAGATCGAGATCCCGGACTACAACGGGCTCGAGGTCACCGTGGACAGCACGGAGGTCACCGACGAGCAGGTTGAGGAGCAGCTGGGGACGCTCCGGGAGCGGTTCTCCAGTCTCACCGACGCCAAGCGTCCGGCACAGCAGGGCGACCACGTCTCTATCGACCTCTCCGCTGCCATCGACGGAGAACGACTCGAGGACGTGCAGGCCAGCGGGATCTCCTACGAGATCGGCACCAACACTCTGCTGGAGGGGCTGGACGACGCCCTGACCGGCCTTTCCGCCGGGGAGTCCACCACGTTCGCCACCACCCTGGTGGGTGGTGAGTACGAGGGGCGCGAGGCCGACGTCACCGTCACGGTGCACAGTGTGAAGGTCAAGGAGCTCCCCGAGCTTGACGACGAGTTCGCCCAGATGGCGAGCGAGTTCGACACGATGGAGGAGTTGCGGGCCGACACCCGGAAGCGGCTCGCCGAGAGCCGCCAGCACCAGCAGCACGCCCAGGCGCGGGACCGGGCCATGGAGAAGCTGGTGGACGCCGTTGAGGTGCCGCTGCCCGACAGCGTGGTCAACGAGGAGATCGACCGGCGGCGCCAGAGCCTGGAGCAGCAGCTGGAGCGCGGCGGGCTCACCAAGGAGTCCTACCTGGAGTCCCAGGAGCAGACCGAGGAGGAGTTCGAGGAGGAGCTCACCTCGAGCGCTCGCTCCGCTGTGAAGGCCGGCTTCGTCCTGGACCAGCTCGCTTTGGAGGAGGAGCTCTCCGCCGACAACAACGAGCTGTCCCAGTACGTGATCCAGCAGGCTCAGCGGATGGGCGTTCCCCCGGATCAGCTGATCAAGCACCTGCGTGACTCGAATCAGCTACGGATCGCCTACACCGAGGTGGTCCGTTCCAAGGCGATCGATCTGGTGGTCAGCAAGGCCAAGGTGGTCGACGAGTCCGGTGAGCCCGTGCCCGGTATCGGGGTGAACGCGAGCACGGCCGAGGATGGCGGGGACGGCACGGAGCCCGCCGGTGACGCGGCCGACGCCACCACCGCAGCCACGGACGAGTCGAACGAGGGCGACGGGGAGGCAGCCCCGGATGACTCCGGGCAGTCCACCGATGACGCGGAGAGCCAGAGCCGGGTCTAGATCACGGCCCTACCTGGGGTATCAGCGCAGGGGCGTCCACCGCCCCGGGGAGCGGTTGGTTCCCAAGTCTGGACATGGAGAAGCGCGCCGGAGCCGAACAAGCTCCGGCGCGCTTTGTGTGTGACGGCCTGGGCATACACCCGGGGTGGTCTGACGGGGAACGGGACACGAGGCACGGGAACACTGCCGGAGGCCACGCACGGGCTGTTGTGCCCGTGCGGACGGGCTGGCCGACGCTCGGAGCCTACCTGCGCTCAAAGCGAACATGCCCGGGTTTCGTGCTGGCCGGGCCGCGGTGGCCGTTAGTGTCGCAAGCGTCGCAACCGTTTCGATCCCGGAGCAGGTGACGAGAGTGCCGCCGACCAATACCGAGTCCATGCGAGTCGACGCCAGTATGGCCGAGTCGCCGATCCCCACGATCCTGGAGCAGACCTCGCAGCGACTGCTGCGGCAGCGGATCGTCTTCCTCGGCCAACAGGTCGACGATGAGATCGCCAACCGCATCGTGGGAGAGCTGCTGTTGCTGTCCGCCGAAGACCGCAACAAGGACATCACCCTCTACATCAATTCCCCGGGCGGTTCCGTGCACGCGGGACTGGCCATCTACGACATCATGCAGTACATCCCGAATAATGTGGTCACCGTTGGCATGGGGATGGCCGCGTCCATGGGGCAGCTGCTGCTGTGCGCGGGAGCGCCGGGACGCCGCTACGCGCTGCCGCACACCCGCGTCCTCATGCACCAGCCGTCCGGGGGTATCGGAGGCACCGCCTCCGACATCCAGATCCGGGCCGAGGACCTGAAGTACATCAAGCGTGCGACCTTCGAGATCACCGCCCACCACACCGGGCAGAACGTCGAGCAGATCGACCGGGACGCCGACCGTGACCGCTGGTTCACTGCGTCCGAGGCCAAGAACTACGGGTTCATCGACCACGTGGTCGGAGAGTCGAGCGAGGTCCCCACCCCCGGGGCCGCCGGGTCGTGACGGCCCGCCGGACGAGTCAACGCGAGTATCGGAAGGCCCGAAAATGATGGAATACACCAGTTTCAGCTCGCCCGGCGGGATGGCCCCGCAGGCACCGCAGAGCCGCTACATCATCCCCTCCTTCGTCGAGCGCACCGCCTACGGCGTCAAGGAGATGAATCCGTACAACAAGCTCTTCGAGGATCGCATCATCTTCGTGGGCGTACAGATCGACGATGTCTCGGCGAACGACATCATGGCCCAGTTGCTGACCCTGGATCACCAGGACGCGGACCGGGACATCCAGATGTACATCAACTCGCCGGGAGGCTCGTTCACCGCCCTGATGGCGATCTATGACACGATGCAGTACGTCCGCGCCGAGGTGCAGACGGTGTGCATCGGCCAGGCCGCCTCGGCGGCCGCGGTTATCCTCGCCGCCGGGACCCCCGGCAAGCGGATGGCCCTGCCGAACTCCCGGGTGCTGATTCACCAGCCGGCGACCGAGGGCACCTACGGTCAGGCCTCGGACTTGGAGATCCAGGCGAACGAGATCCAGCGGATCCGGACGCTGATGGAGACCACGCTGGCCAAGCACACGAACCGGAGCGCTGAACAGATCAACGCCGACATCGAGCGCGACAAGATTCTCACGGCCGAAGAGGCCAAGGAGTACGGGCTCGTCGACGACATCCTGCCGTACCGGAAGTCCTCGGTAACCTGAACGAATTTCGGTTTCGGCGTGTTCCGTGGGCCGAAGCCAGCCACGTCGTCGTTTAGTCTCGGGAGACAGTACGTCGGCTTCGTCGGCGATCGGGGGAGTAGCGACGTATGCTGTGAGATGGCGGCGGCTGGTTTCGGTCGTCCGGTCCCTCGGCCGCCGGGTCCAGGAGGCGACTCCGCCGCGGCCGCGGCGGGTGACCCGCACAGTGAAGGAGTAGCTGGGTGGCACGAATCGGCGATGGCGGAGACCTGCTGAAGTGCTCGTTCTGTGGCAAGAGCCAAAAGCAGGTGAAAAAGCTCATTGCCGGGCCTGGCGTGTACATCTGTGACGAGTGCATCGACCTGTGCAACGAGATCATTGAGGAGGAGCTCGCCGACTCCAGTGAGGGCAATTGGGACAGTCTGCCCAAGCCACGGGAGATCTACGAGTTCCTCGACTCCTACGTGATCGGGCAGGAACAGGCCAAGAAGTCGCTGTCGGTCGCGGTGTACAACCACTACAAGCGGGTGCAGTCCGAAGGGGAGCGGCCCCGCGATGAGAACATCGAGATCGCGAAGTCCAATATCCTCATGCTGGGGCCCACCGGCGCGGGGAAAACCCTCCTGGCGCAGACCCTGGCTCGGATTCTGAACGTTCCGTTCGCGATCGCCGACGCGACGGTGCTCACCGAGGCCGGTTATGTGGGCGAGGATGTTGAGAACATCCTGTTGAAGCTGATCCAAGCTGCCGACTACGACGTCAAGCGCGCCGAGACGGGAATCGTCTACATCGACGAGGTCGACAAGGTGGCGCGCAAGAGCGAGAATCCGTCGATCACCCGGGACGTCTCTGGGGAGGGGGTCCAGCAGGCGCTGCTGAAGATCCTCGAGGGCACCACGGCCAGCGTTC
This sequence comes from Lipingzhangella rawalii, assembly GCF_031628175.1. NCBI lineage: Bacteria > Bacillati > Actinomycetota > Actinomycetes > Streptosporangiales > Nocardiopsidaceae > Lipingzhangella > Lipingzhangella rawalii. Next base: position 322,939 of record NZ_JAVLVT010000005.1, read on the forward strand.
CGCCGCAGGGTGGCCGTAAGCATCCCCACCAGGAGTTCATCCAGATCGACACCACCAACGTGCTGTTCATCTGCGGGGGGGCCTTCGCCGGACTGGACGAGATCATCTCGGCTCGGGTCGGCCGTCAGACCATGGGCTTCAACGCTGTGGCATCCGCCGGCCAGGACCGGGATTCCCAGGACACCTTCTCCGAGGCCATGCCGGAAGACCTGCTCAAGTACGGAATGATTCCGGAGTTCGTGGGTCGGCTTCCGGTCGTGACCAATGTGCACGACCTCGACCGGGATGCCCTGGTCCGGATTCTGACCGAACCCCGAAACGCTCTGGTCAAGCAGTACCAGCGCCTGTTCGAGCTCGACAACGTGGAGCTGGAGTTCACCGACGACGCGTTGGCGGCCATCGCCGAACAGGCGATCATGCGGGGGACCGGGGCGCGAGGGCTGCGCGCCATCATCGAGGAGGTTCTCCTCTCCGTGATGTACGACGTCCCGAGCCGGGAGGATGTCGGGCAGGTGATCATCACCCGGGAGTCCGTTTGGGAGCACGTCAATCCCACGATCGTTCCTCGAACCACGCCCGGCTCGGAGCAGGAGGAGAAAAGCGCCTAGCCTCGGCACAGGTGATCTCGTAGCCGGGCACTGTTGATGGGAGTCTGGCGGGGCGGGTCGGTGCGCTGACAAGTTCCGGGTGCGTGCTGCTGGCCCATGGTGACCGCCGCCCCCGCCGCGGCGTCCCTGGTGTTCCGAGCACACTCGAATCCCACGATTACGATCGTGGTAGCGACTCCGTGTCACCCAGGGTGGGACGCGCCCCGGGGCACGACGGCCAGTGTGGGGTCGGGTGGGCGTGCTGGTCGGACTCGATTCTCTGGACAAACCCCGGGCATGGAGTGCGGGGTCCCCGACGTACAGCGCTATTGTCTCGACCCGCGAGCCACACGCGACCCCGGACGGTATGGTCCAGCGTGCCTCCACTCCCCGGATCGTCGGCGACCACCGCCGTCCACGAACTCGGTCCAGTGGTCCGGAGGCCGGCACACCAACCAGCTGGCTCGACGATCAACTCCGCTCGGGGCGGATGTTCAGTCGAGCATGGTTTCCATGCGGGTGATCTCGGCGAGCTGTTCGGCCATCATGTCGTTGGCCATGTCTCGGATCTGTGTGTGTTGCCCGGAGCTGATGGCCTCCTCGGCCATATCGACGCCTCCCTCATGGTGCGCGATCATGAGTTCCACGAACAGTTCGTCGAAGTCCTCGCCCTCCGCGTCTTCGAGCTCCGCCATCTCCGCATCGGTTGCCATTCCCGGCATGTCGCCGTGTTCCACGAGCTGACAGTCCGCCCCGTGGTGAGGGGCTCCGTCATGCTGCTGGTCGATGCCACAGTAGTTCTGATGCCGTGGATTGTCCCGCGCCGGGCCGAAGATATTCGTTTCCAGCCATTCCTCCATGGACTCGATCTCAAGCCCCTGGGCCACAGAAATACGTTCCGCGATCGATTCGATATCAGAACTTTCGGCTCGGTCGGCTGCGAGGTCCCCCATTTCGACCGCCTGTTCGTGATGCACGATCATCATGACGAGAAATTCGACATCTGTCTCGTTGGCCTCGGCGTCTGTTGCGCCGGCCGCGATGTCCTCTTCCGTGGCCGGTGAGGCTGTCTCGCCGGGAGAGCCGGGGGCGAGGACCGGGGCGGCATCCCCGTCGCTGGTCGTGTCCCCGCACGCCGTGAGTGTCGTGGCCGCGATCAGGGCCGTGGTCCACACGGGGGCCAGCCGGTTCGTGCTCGTTCGTGCTCGCACCGCGTCCACCCCTCGATTCGACGCTCGCGTCGTGTTGCCCAATCGGATCGCCTCCGACGTATGTCTAGTGAGCCAGCGGGGGGTCTGTCCAGATCTACTCCGTGATCTTTCGATCTACTGTGGGTAGTTCCATGTGGTAAGCGCCTCGACGAGGATACTCCCGAGTGATTTCGTTGTTTCTGCTGATGGTGCGACTTGCCCGTGATGTGTAGTTTCGTGGATATTAGCTCGGTATGCGTCTGCGAAGGAGCTCACATGCCGAAATCCCCCCCGTCGCACATGCGGCGGCTGCGTGACCGTGCCCGACAATCGGTGGCCCTGCTGGGGGCCGGAGTCCTGGTATTCGCCCTTGGGTCCGCGCCGACGAGCGCGGACACCGTTCCGGACGACGTGCAGACGAGCGACAATGTCGACCATGTCGCCAACGTCCCCCTCGAGCCCCCCTTCGAAGAGGGGGCGTCCTGGGGGACCGATCTGGCCTTCAGCGGTGACTATGCCATCGCCGGAAACTACGACGGCTTCACGATCTACGACATCTCGGACCCGGAGAATCCGGAGATCACCAGTCAGGTCGTCTGCCCGGGTGGGCAGATGGACGTCTCGGTGAGCGGGGACCTGCTCTACACCTCGGTGGACTTCCCCCGGGCGAGCGCGGAGTGTGGCGCCCCGTCGGTCTCCTCCCAGGATCCCGACGGTTGGGACGGCATCCGAATCTTCGACATCTCGGACAAGACCAGCCCCGAGTACGTGCACGCGGTGGACACCGACTGTGGCTCCCACACGAACACGCTGGTCCCCGGCGGGGACGAGGGCGTCGACTACATCTACGTGTCCTCCTACAGCCCGCACGAGAACTTCCCGAACTGCCAGCCTCCGCACGACAAGATCTCCATCATCGAGGTGCCCACGGACAGTCCGACCGAGGCCGAGGTGGTGAACGATCCGGTTCTCTTCCCGGACGGAGGTAACGAGGAACAGGACAACCTGCTGGCCCCCACCTCCGGCTGCCACGACATCACCGTCTACCCGGAGCGGGACCTGGCGGCGGGAGCCTGTATGGGCGACGGGATCCTCATGGACATCAGCGATCCGGTCGAGCCCGAGGTGGTCGAACAGGTCCAGGACGAGAACTTCGCGTTCTGGCACTCGGCGACCTTCACGAACGACGGGCGTACGGTGCTCTTCACCGACGAGTTGGGTGGCGGTGTCGCCCCGACCTGTAATGCGGAGGTCGGCCCCGAGCACGGCGCCAACGCTATCTACGAGGTGGACGGCAACCTGAACCCGTCCGGGCAGGACATCGCACTGGAGTTCGCGAGCTACTTCAAGATCGATCGCCACCAGAGCGACACCGAGAACTGTGTCTCGCACAACGGGTCGCTGATCCCCGTCATGGGTAAGGACTACTTCGTCCAGTCCTGGTACCAGGGCGGCGTCTCGGTCATCGACCTCAACGACCCGCACAACCCCGAGGAGATCGGCTACTTCGAGCGTGGCCCGATCGACGAGGAGCAACTGGTGATCGGTGGTTCGTGGTCAGCCTACTGGTACAACGGCCACGTCTATTCCTCCGACATCACCCAGGGGCTCGACGTGCTCGCCCTGGACGACCGGCGCCTGCGGGGCGCGCAGCACGTCAACTATGAGGAGTTCAACCCGCAGAGCCAGCCGCGCTATAAGCCCGGCCGCGGTTAGCAGTCGTGCTCGCGGCGGGGCCGGTGCAGCTCGGACGCCCGCCGCGGTGCCCACGTGGGTGGGGCGGGACCTGGGTCCCGCCCCACCTCGGTTTCACCGATCGGGGGCCGGGTCCCTGCCCGGTCGGCTCTAGACTCTGACCAGGGCCAGGTCGTATGCCGAACGCGGTCGGGACCGCCCCGCACGCACCGGCGTGCGTCCTGCCCGTTGTCGTGAGTAGCCGACGCCACGTTCGAAACCACGGTGCACAGTGACCTCTGCTGACTATAGGGCCGTCGAGGCGGCCATTCTCGCCCGCGCGGGCGAGTCGCTCATCGATCCCACTCTGGACCGGATGCATTCGGTTACCGAGTTGTTGGGCCATCCACAGGCCGGATTCGCCACCATCCACATCACCGGAACCAACGGAAAGACCTCGACCGCACGCATGATCGAGGCGTTGCTCCGGGAGCGGCAGCTGCGCGTCGGGCGCTACACCAGTCCACATCTCGAGACGATGCGCGAACGTATCGTGATCGACGGCGAACCCATTTCCGAAGAGCAGTTCGTCGAGGTCTATGCCGACGTGCAGCCGTTCGTGGACATGGTGGACGCACAGAACGACGTGCCCATGTCGTTCTTCGAGGTGCTGACCACGATGGCGTTCGCCGCGTTCGCGGACGCGCCGGTCGACGTCGCGGTGATCGAGGTTGGCCTGGGTGGGGTGTGGGATGCCACCAACGTCATCGACTCCCAGGTGTCGGTCATCACCCCGATCTCCATCGACCACACCGAGTATCTCCCCGACACGTTGGAGGGGATCGCCGAGGAGAAGAGCGGCATCATCAAGCCCGATTCCGTGGCGGTTCTCGCCCAGCAGCCGGTACCGGCGGCCGAGACGATCCTGCACCATGTTGCGGAGGTGGGGGCCCGGGTCGCCCGGGAGGGTATCGAGTTCGGCGTCGCACAGAGCGAGCTTGCCGTTGGCGGGCAGCAGCTCTCGCTCAAGGGGCTCCACGGAACCTACGAGGACATCCTGTTGCCGCTGTTCGGGCAGCATCAGGCCAGTAACGCCTCCGTCGCCCTCGCGGCGGTGGAAGCCTTCGCCGTCCCGGCGGAGGGGGACGCCCAGCTGGACCAGGAACTGGTGAGCGCGGCCCTGGCGGAGGTCCGCACCCCGGGCCGGTTGGAGGTCCTGCGTCGCAGCCCCACCATGCTCGTCGACGCGGCACACAACCCCGCCGGAATGGCCGCCACGGTGGCCAGCCTGGAGGACGCCTTCGGGTTTCGTCGGCTCGTCGGAGTGGTGGCCATCATGTCGGACAAGGACGTGGTGGGCATCCTGGAGCCGCTGGAACCGGTACTCGCCTCCGTGGTGGTCACCCGGAACAGCTCGCCGCGAAGCGTGGGGCCCACCGAGCTCGCCGGTGTCGCCGCCGACGTGTTCGGACCGGACCGGGTGTACGTCGCCGAGCGGCTCGACGACGCCATCGACCAGGCGGTGACGCTGGCCGAGGACACCGACGAGTTCGGAGGAAACGGCATTATCATCACCGGCTCGGTGGTGACCGCGGGAGATGCACGACACCTGCTCGGTGGGGAGTAGCCCATGCGGACCCTGTGTGCGGTCGTCCTGGCCTTCGAATCCCTGGTGCTGGCCCTGGCCGTCCCGGTCGCGATCCAGCTCGCCGGACTGTCCGGGCCCGTCGGGGGCGGAGTGTGGGGCGGGCTCGCCCTGGCCGCCCTCGTGCTGGCCTGCCTGCAACGTCACACCTGGGCCATGCACGCCGGAACCGCGCTGCACATCATCGTCGTCACCAGCGGGCTGATCGTTCCCGGGATGCTCGGAGTAACCCTGATCGGCGCGATCTTCGCCGCGCTGTGGTTCGGCGGGATGTATCTCGGTCGACGAACCGAGGCGGAACTGGCCCGGAGGGAACAACTGGAGGCCACCCAGATCGGCTCGGATGGGCCTACGGGTGCGCGGCCCGAAACAGACACCTCCTGAGCGCCGGACCGGACCCGCGTTCTGGAAAAGGCTGGAGGTCAGGCCAGGTAGGGTTGCCAGCGCTGGTTCCCATCCGGCCGGGAGAGTCCAACACGTTCACGTCCCCCAGCGGCCGGAATCAGTAGCACTGCCCGTCGTCCGCGGGTCAATGCTTGTCGGAAGTCAATCCTCGAAACCCAAGGAGCGTGTCACCGTGGAGCGCACCCTTGTCCTCATCAAGCCCGACGGTGTGCGGCGAAACATCATCGGGGACGTCATTTCCCGGATCGAACGCAAAGGGCTGAGCATCGTCGCGATGGACATGCGCACCCTCAGCGAGGAGACCGCGCGTACCCACTACGAGGAACATGCCTCCCGCCCGTTCTACACCTCGCTCGTCGAGTTCATCACCGGTGGTCCGCTGGTCGCCATGGTTGTGGAGGGGGAACGCGCGGTCGAGGCGATCCGCTCCCTGGCCGGAGCCACCGACCCGGTGAGCGCCGCCCCGGGCACGATCCGTGGGGACTACGCCCTTCAGGTCCAGGAAAATATCGTCCACGGATCCGACTCAACCTACTCCGCCGAGCGGGAGATCAAGCTCTTCTTCCCCGAGCTGGGCTGAATTCCGGCCGTCGCCGGCGCCAGCCCCTGCCCGGCCGGGGTGGATGATCCCCGGAACCACGACGAGTCCCGCACGCCCTCGGGCGCGACCCATCGCGCGACGTCCGCGGCCCCCGGACGTGCGGGCCGTCGTCCCCGGCATCGGCACGACGGTGCCGCGATTTTCCCCCGATGTGCCCCCCGACGCGGAACCGTCACACGTCCACCGTCCCTGACGACCGAATCCAACATCCTTCTGGCGCCGAATCCTCGGTCCTGCCGCCGGAGATCGGTGTGTTCGTGTAACGTTGCGTGCGCTGAGCGTTACGATACGAGTGGCCCGTTACCTCGTCCGTATCCCTGTGACTTCACCGGGGCTGGCCACACCGATCCCTGCGCAGCTGAGGATGTTGAATGACGAGCAATCTCGCCTTTCTTGGCCGCGACATGGCGGTCGATCTGGGCACGGCCAACACCCTGGTCTACGTACGCGGTCGCGGCGTCGTCCTCAACGAGCCGTCCGTCGTGGCGCTCAACACCTCCACCGGCAAGATCGTCGCGGTGGGGATCGAGGCCAAGCAGATGATCGGCCGCACCCCCGGAAATATCACGGCGGTCCGTCCCCTCAAGGACGGAGTTATCGCCGATTTCGACGTTACCGAGCGCATGCTTCGCTACTTCATTCAGAAGGTGCACCGGCGGCGGCACTTCGCCAAGCCGCGGGTGATCGTCGCGGTTCCGAGTGGGATCACCGGGGTGGAACAGCGCGCGGTCAAGGAGGCCGGATACCAGGCGGGTGCCCGCCGTGTGTTCATCATCGAGGAGCCCATGGCGGCCGCGATCGGTGCGGGACTGCCGGTCCACGAACCGACCGGAAACATGGTGGTCGATATCGGTGGGGGGACCACCGAGGTCGCGGTGATCTCGCTGGGAGGCATCGTGACATCCCAGTCGATCCGTGTGGGTGGGGATGAGCTCGACCAGGCGATCATGTCCTTCGTCAAGAAGGAGTTTTCGCTGATGCTGGGGGAGCGGACCGCTGAAGAACTTAAACTGGCGATCGGTTCGGCCTATCCCACCGACGAGGAACCGTACGCGGAGGTGCGGGGACGGGATCTCGTCAGCGGCCTGCCCAAGACCATTGTCATGTCGGCGGCGGAGGTGCGCCGCGCGATCGAGGAGCCGGTCGCGGCGATTGTGGACGCGGTGCGCACCACCCTGGACAAGAGTCCCCCGGAGCTCGCCGGGGATGTCATGGACCGTGGGATCGCCATCACCGGGGGTGGAGCCCTCCTCGCCGGGCTGGAGGAGCGTCTCCGGCACGAGACCGGTATGCCGATCCATCCGGTCGAAAACGCCCTGGATTCGGTGGCGGTCGGCACGGGGACCTGTGTGGAGGACTTCGAGCGTCTGCGCCAGGTGCTGGTTCCGGAGCGGCGCCAGTGAGCCCGCTCGGACCGGACGGGTTGGGAACGGTGGGCCCGCGGGCGGCGCCTCGTTCCCGACTCGTCCTGGCGGTGTTACTGATCTCGGGCGTCGTCCTGCTCGCGCTCGACTCCCGGGGCGCTGCCGCGCCGGTGGCCGAGCCCGCGCGTGCTGTCGGGAGCGCCGTGTTCACTCCCGCCGCCGGTGCCGTCTCGTTCGCGGCCAGCCCTCTGGAATGGGGGGTCGACAGCATCCGCGCGGGGGCACAGACGCAGGAACGGGTGACGGAGCTGGAGCAGGAGAACGCGCGGCTGGAGCAGGAGCTCGTCGACGCGGGTCGGGACGCCGGCCGGATGGACCAGCTGACGGAGCTCCTGGAACTGACCGATCGCGGTGGCTACGAGATTGTTCCAGCGCAGGCGATAACGCAGGTCAGCGCACGCGGATATGTGGAGACGGTGACGCTGGACGTGGGAGAGCGCGACGGGGTCGGTCCGGACATGACCGTGGTCAGTCCACAGGGGCTGGTGGGTAGGGTCACCTCGGTCACGGCAGAGCACGCGGAGGTGCTGTTGCTGACCGACACGACGTCCGCCGTCGGGGCGCGACTGGAGGGCGAACGTGAGATCGGTGTGGTGCACGGCGAGTCGGACGCGGGGTCGGGATTCACGAACCCGGGGTTGAGGTTCGAGTTGCTGGACGCGTCGGCGCCGGTGCAGGAGGGCGACCGTGTGCTCAGCCTGGGGTCGCACGACGGAGCTCCCTTCGTGCCCGGGGTGCCCATCGGCACCGTGGCGGCGGTCGAGGATACGCCCGGTGAGCTCAGTCGTCTCGCCGAGGTGAGTCCGGCGGTGAACCTCAGCCGCCTGGACGTGGTCGGTGTGGTGGTGGCCGAACCAGAGGAGGACCCCCGGGACGCGGTGGTGGCTGAGGATCTCCCCGCGGACGTGCAGCGGGAGGTCACCTCATGAGTGGCCGGATTGTTGCCGTGGTCCTGCTGGCCGGTGCTGTGCTGGTCCAAGTGACCATACTCAACCGCATCCCGCTACCGTGGGGAGTCGCGCCGGATCTCGTCCTGGTGGTCCTGGTCGGCGTCGCGCTGCGCTTGGGGGCCGTCTGTGGGGCGGTCGGGGGATTCTGCTCGGGACTGGCTCTGGACGTGCTGCCGCCCACGGAAACCGAGCTGGGGCGCTATGCGGTGTTGCTGTGTCTGGCCGGGTACCTCGCGGGAAGCCTGGCCGGGACCGACCGCGATTCCCCGGTTCTTCCGTTCGCACTGACCGCGCTCGCGGCGCTGGGGGTGGGACTGGGCTTCACCGGCATCGGCTTGGTGCTTGGGGAGTCCCGTGCCAGTCTGGCCGGCATTGTGCAGTTTCTCCCGGTGACCGTGGGTTACACGCTGCTGATCAGCCCGTTCGCCCTGTTCGTGGTGTCCCGGTGCCTGCGGAGGTTCGCCGCCCAGCGGGACCCCCTGTGGCAGGAGGGGGAGTTCTCCCTGCGAGGTGATCGTGCGTGGTGATCTCGGGGGTGTATCCCGGCCGGGGCCGGGGTGGAATCCTGGCCGTCCAGATTGTGGCCGTTGCGCTGCTCCTGGCGTTGACCGGGCGCCTGTGGTATCTCCAAGTGCCCATGCACGAGCACTATCGCGAGCGTGCCGCGGAGAACCGGATTCAAGAGCTGGTGGTTCCGGCGGTGCGGGGCAGTGTTCTGGACGCCGCCGGGCGCCCGTTGGTGCAGAACCGCAGTGAACTCGTGGTGTCGGGGGACTACCATGAACTCGCCGCGAGGGAGGACGGCGGAGACGAGGTGCTGCGCCGGTTGGCCGAGCTTCTCGACGAGCCCTATGCGCAGCTGCGGAAACGTACCCGGCTGTGCGGCCCCGACGTTCAGCGACCCTGCTGGCCCGGGTCACCGCACCAGCCCATCACCCTGGCCGAGGATGTCAGCCCGCAGCGCGCCCTCCAGATTCTGGAGCGTCAGGAGGACTTTCCCGGTATCAGCGCGCAGCAACAGGCGGTGCGTGACTATCCGCTGGCGGAGAGCGCGGCCCAGATCCTGGGGTATCTCCAACCCGTCACCGAAGAGGAGCTTGCGGAGCGGGACGAGTTGCGCACGGCCTTCACCGGGGTGGACCAGGTGGGCCGGGACGGTCTGGAAGCGCAGTACGACCGGGAGCTGCGGGGCGAACCCGGTCTGCGGCGGCTGGCTGTCGACACGCACGGAAACGTGACCCAAACCCTGTCGGATGATGCTCCGGTTCCCGGTAGCCATCTGGTCACCAGTCTGGACAGCGAGGTGCAGCGGGTGGCCGAGGAGGCGCTGCGGGACGGCATCCAGCGGGCGCAGGATGCCGGGGATCCCGCGGACTCCGGCGCGGCGGTGGTGATGGACGTGCGGGACGGCAGTGTGCTCGCGCTCGCGAGCGTGCCCAGCTACGACCCCAGTGTCTGGGATGGGGGCATCGACCAGGACACCTACGAGGAGCTGTTGGGAGAGGAGGCGGGCCAACCGCTGACCTCGCGCGCGGTGCACGGGGAGTACCCGCCGGCCTCGACGTTCAAGGTGTCTTCCCTGGCCGCGGCCGTTGCGGGCGGAGCCTCCCTGGACGGGACCTATGGGTGTCCCTCCAGCTACCAGGTGGGGGATCGGGCCTTCGAAAACTACGAGAGCAGTTCCTACGGCAGTATCAGTCTGCACCAGTCCATCGTGGTCTCGTGTAACACCGTCTTCTACCGGTTCGCGCACGAGCAGTGGCGTGCGGACGGTGGAACCGACCCCACGGGCGACCCCGACGACCACATGGTCCGGACCGCTGAAGACTTCGGCTTCGGGGAACCAACGGGCATCGACCTCCCCAGCGAGGCGGGTGGCCGGATTCCGGGACGCGAGTGGAAGCAGGAGTACTGGGAGGCGACCCGGGAGGAGAGCTGCACCGCCGCGGAGGAGGGCTACCCGGATGTCGACGATCCCGTGCACGAGCGCTACCTGCGGGCGGTGGCCGCCGAGCACTGTTCGGACGGGTACGTGTGGCGCGCCGGAGACGCCGCGAACTTCTCCATCGGCCAGGGGGACGTCCTGGTGACGCCCTTGCAACTGGCCCGGGCCTACGCCGCGATCGCGAACGGGGGAACCCTCTACGAACCCCGCCTCGGACGGGCGTTGGTGTCCGCGGACGGTTCCGAGGTCCAGGAGATCGAACCGCGGGAGGCGGGTCAGCTTCCCGTCGACGACACGACGCTGGGCTACCTTCAGCGTGCCCTTGCCGACGTTCCTGAGGCGGGAACAGCCGCCGGTGCCTTCGCTGACTTCCCACTCGAACAGTTCCCGGTCGCGGGAAAGACGGGGACGGCCACCCAGACCGGCTACGAACCCTCCGCCTGGTTCGCTTCCTACGCCCCCGCCGACGAACCCAGGCTGGCAGTCGTCGCCTACGTCGCCGAAGGGGGAACGGGGGGCTCGGTCGCGGCACCCGTGGTCCGGGACATCTACACGCAGCTTTACGGCCAGGACGGTACCGACGGTGTGCTCCCGGGGGGAGAACCGTTGGTCGAGCTTCCCGAGGTGCAGCCGGACGGATCCGTTGAAGCACCGGAAAGGACGCGTCCGTGACCCAGCTACACGCGCCTACCCAGCCGGGCCTGGCCCCGGCCGGATGGCGCGGTGCGCTCTGTCGTGTGGTGGCCGAACGGCCCCGCCGGGTCGACTGGGTGCTGGTTGGCGCTGTCGGTCTGCTGTCGATCCTCGGCACGCTGCTGGTGTGGGCGGCCGGAGGAGACACGGTGCCTGGTCGGGGCACGGACCCGCAGGAGGGCGACGCGGCCGCGCTGGCTCTCGTCCAGCGCCACGCCACACATGTGGCCGTGGGAGCGGTGCTCTGCTTCGCCCTGGCCGCGGTCGACTATCGGATGCAGCGCGCCTACGCCCCGGTGATCTACGCCGCCACGCTTCTGGGGCTGGCCCTCGTGCTGACCCCGTTGGGCGCCGAGATCAACGGCTCCCGGGGGTGGCTGGTCGTGGGCGGGGTGCAGGCCCAGCCCAGTGAGCTCGCCAAGGTCGGGGTCATCCTCTTCGTGGCGATGCTGCTGGGCGAACCACGAGACGGGGAGACGGCGCCGAGCAACCGGGATGTGCTGGTGAGCCTGGTGGCGGTGTCGGTTCCGTTGGCGCTCGTCGTCACCCAGCCGGACCTCGGAACCGCTCTGGTGCTGGCCGTGACCTTTCTCGGCATGCTGGCGCTGTCGGGTGCTCCGTTGCTCTGGCTCGTCGGGATGGGGCTTAGCTGTGTGACCGCGGCCCTGGCAGTTTGGTGGTTCGACCTTCTCCAGCCCTACCAGCTGGAACGTGTGGCAACGCTGATCGATCCGACGGCGGATCCGGCGGGGAGCGGCTACAACGCGAACCAGGCACTCATCGCGGTGGGCTCGGGCGGAGTGAACGGTACCGGACTGTTCCACGGGGGACAGACCAGCGGCCACTTCGTTCCGGAACAGCACACGGACTTCGTGTTCACCGTGGTGGCCGAGGAACTGGGGTTTGTGGGCGGGGCCACGGTGTTGCTGTTGCTGGGGGTGGTGGTCTGGCGGGTGCTCCGGATCGGCGCCGACTGCGAACAACCCTTCGCCCGGCTCGTGTGTGTCGGGGTGGCCGTGTGGCTGCTGTTCCAGAGCGCGGTCAACATCGGTATGTGCCTGGGCGTCATGCCGGTGACCGGCCTGCCACTGCCGTTTCTCTCCTACGGTGGTACCGCCACCCTGGCCCAGCTGGCCGCCGTGGGCCTGGTTCTCGGGGTGCACGCCCGGGACCGGGGCTTCGAGTAGGTGCGTGCACGGGGGCTGGACTGTGGTGGTCGCGAGCCCGGTGCGGGCAGCCGCCCGGGGTGCATAGTCTGGAAAGACCGTGTCGCAGAATGTGCAAGGGAAGCATCATGCCCGTCGAATCTGTCTTCGCTCGCCTGGAGCCACTGCTGTCCCGGGTGGCCAAGCCGATTCAGTACGTGGGTGGTGAGCAGAACTCTGTCGTCAAGGACTGGGACTCCGCCGAGGTCCGCTGGGCGCTGATGTACCCGGACGCCTACGAGGTCGGGGTGCCGAATCAGGGGATCCAGATCCTGTACGAGGTCCTCAACGAGCGCGAGGGAGTGCTCGCCGAACGTAGCTACGCCGTCGGGGCGGATCTCGAGCAGCTCATGCGCGAACACGCGGTCCCCCAGTTCACCGTGGACGCGCACCGGCCGGTCCGTGCCTTCGACATCCTCGGAGTGAGCTTCGCGAGTGAGATGGGGTACACGAACCTCCTCACCGCGCTGGACCTTGCGGGGATTCCCCTCCATGCAACCGAGCGGGGTGAGCAGGACCCCATCGTCTTCGCTGGCGGTCACGCCGCGTTCAACCCCGAGCCGGTTGCGGATTTCCTGGACGCGGTCGTACTGGGCGATGGTGAGGAGATCGCCCTGGCCGTCACCGAGATCATCCGGGAGTTTCGGCGGGAGGGTAGCCCCGGGGGGCGTACGGAGCTGCTCGCGCGTCTCGCGGCTGGGGGCGGTGTTTACGTGCCCCAGTTCTACGATGTCAGCTACCTGCCGGACGGCCGGATCGCGTCCTATCGCCCGAACCGCTCCGGGGTGCCGTGGACGGTGCAGAAGCACACCGTCATGGACCTGGACAGCTGGCCCTACCCCCGTAACCCCATCGTTCCGATCGCGGAGTCGGTGCACGAGCGCTACAGCGTGGAGATCTTCCGTGGCTGCACTCGGGGGTGTCGTTTCTGCCAGGCGGGAATGATTACGCGTCCGGTCCGGGAACGCAGCAAGGAAACCATCAGTGACATGGTGGACACCGGGGTACGGTCCTCCGGGTTCCAGGAGGTGGGCTTGCTGTCGTTGTCCAGCGCGGACCACAGCGAGATCGGTGACATTACCAAGGGGCTCGCCGACAGTTACGAGGGAACGAACACGGGACTCTCGCTGCCCTCCACCCGGGTGGACGCCTTCAACATCGATCTGGCGAATGAGCTCACCCGCAACGGACGCCGTTCCGGCCTGACCTTCGCCCCGGAGGGCGGCAGTGAGCGCATGCGGCGCGTGATCAACAAGATGGTCACCGAACAGGACCTCATCCGCACCGTCACCGCCGCCTACGCCGCCGGTTGGCGTCAGGTCAAGCTCTACTTCATGTGTGGGCTGCCCACCGAGACTGATGAGGACGTCCTGGCCATCGGCGATCTCGCCACCGAGGTGATTCGTGCGGGGCGGCAGGCCAGCGGCCGCAACGACATCCGGTGCACCGTGTCCATCGGCGGGTTCGTCCCCAAGCCACAGACCCCGTTTCAGTGGGCCGGTCAGACCGCGCACGAGGATGTGGACGCACGCCTACACAAGCTGAAGGAGAAGCTGCGCGCCGACCGTAAGTACGGCAAGTCCGTGGGCTTGCGCTATCACGAGGGTCGTCCCTCGATCATCGAGGGCCTGTTGTCCCGGGGAGACCGTCGTGTCGGCCGCGTCATCGAGGCGGTCTGGGCGGACGGTGGACGCTTCGACGGCTGGAGCGAGCACTTCTCCTACGACCGCTGGATGCGCTGCGCCGAGACCGCGCTGGCTGACGAACCGGTCGATGTGGCCTGGTACACCACACGTGAGCGTGCCGAGGACGAGGTCTTGCCCTGGGATCACCTCGATGCTGGGCTGGACCGGGGCTGGCTGTGGCAGGACTGGCAGGATGCGCTGCACGGCAACGAGTCGGTGGAGGTCGACGACTGCCGCTGGAGCCCGTGTTACGACTGCGGTGTGTGCCCCAGCCTGGGCACGGAAATCCAGATCGGTCCGAACGGGCGGGAACTTCTGCCTCTGTCCGTCTCCTGATCCGCACTAGCTGGTGCTGCGGTCCTCGGTCTTCGGGAACGAGCCTGGCCCGGGGCCGGCACGACCCGGACCGGGCCGCGTGCACTGGGGTGGCATGGCGGGTGTGTGGCCCGGCGCCCCGCTCGCGCCGGGCCACACACCCTGTTGGACGTGCCTGGGGGATGTGGGGTTCACGCCCGTCCCCGGATTTTTGGAACCGATTTTCGGCCGGTTGGCCGTATGTGGACGTGCCCGATGCCGATTGAGCTTTTCAATGCTCGTCGACGTGGGAAGAGATCATCTGTGGATGTCGTTACACACCACAACACGGCCGATTGGTGCCGCGGAGCAGCCAGCGGGTCCCGTGCGCAACTGGGCCTGGCCAGGTACAACCGGACCAGGTTCTGGCGCAAGCGTTGGCGGCGGCATCGTAGGCTGAATTGAGACGTACGTTTGCGTGCCCGCCAGGAGTTGACGCCCTGCGCGTTGCCTGGAGGTCACGAATACAGGGGAAAGGAGTCACGCTGCCCCCCGCACCCCAGGGATCACGCCCGCACACGAGCGAGGGACCGATGCATCGGCTGCGCGTGCGGTATGCGAAGCGAGGCCGGATGCGGTTCGCCAGCCATCGGGACATCGCTCGGACCGTGGAGCGTGCCCTGCGTCGGGCGCGGGTACCTGTAGCTTACTCCGCAGGGTTCAGTCCGCATCCCAAAATCTCCTATCCCGGTGCGGCACCGACCGGGGTGGCGAGTGAGGCCGAGTATCTCGAGATTCTCGTGACCGAGCCCTACCCGGCCGAGTCCTTCCGCCAGGAGCTGGATGCTGCGATGCCGGAAGGACTGGATGTCCTGGCCGTCGAGGCCGACCCCGACGACGGTCTCTCTGACCGGTTGGAGGGTTCGGCCTGGCAGATCGAACTTCCCGGGGTTTCGTCCGAGAGTGCCGGTCGTGCCGTGGCCGCCTTTCTCACCGAGAGTGCGGTCGAGGTCGAGCGTGTCACCAAGAAGGGACGTCGCCGGTTCGATACCCGCGGAGCGGTTCTGGCGCTGCGCGTGTGCCAACACAGCGGCCCAGATCCGGAATATGCCACAATTCAACTGGTCGTACGGCACACAACGCCAACCGTACGTCCGGACGACGTCGTGACCGCCCTTCGGCAGGTGGCCGACCTCGCGCCGCCGGCACCCGCCCGGGTCACCAGGCTGGCGCAGGGGCCACTCGCTGAGGTGGGTCGGTTGGTTGATGGCGGTGCGGTGGCAACGGACGCTGCGCAGGCCGAAGCACTGGCCTCGTCCCGGCCCCAGGCCCCGTCCACACCAACACAGCCGGCTCAGGCAGCGACGCAGTCGAGGCCCACGGCGGAGCGCCCCGAATGATCGGGAATCATCGCAGAGTCGTGGGTCTGAACACGGACTTCGCATCTGTGCCACCGGAGGTGGCACAGATGACTGACAACACGCGACGACAGCTCCCGTGCGCGGCGGCCACGGACCTCCCGAGGCCGCGCCTGGGAGCTCTGACGGGAGAGCGCCCGGATGCTCGACAACGAGCCGACGAGCGGTGTGGACAGCACCGCCGAGTCCGAGACCTCACAGGGTGCGGCCACCGAGCCGGACCGTGCTGAGGCAACCGCATCGGACCGTAACCACACAACCGAGTTGACAGTAGCGCAGGACGAACCGGATACCTCAGCAGAGGCGGATGCCGGGGCCACTGCGGGTGAGCAGACACCCTCGGTGGTGGTAACTCCGCCGCGACGTGTCGCGGTTCGCCCGCCTGGTCCCCCACCCGAGCCGGAGCCCGAGCCCCAGAGCGAAGCGGCCGACCTCTCGGCGGCTCCGGGTGCGGGTTCGGACACGGCCGGGTCGGATGCCGGCGGTGACACCGGCAGCGCCCTCGACACCGACCAGCCTGCCAACGCGGCCAACGCTTCCAGTGCGGTCGGCACGGACGGTGCGGATGGGGGCGACAGTCCCGACCCCGCCGGCACGCCCGACGGTGCCGAGCACCCGACCACCTCTGGGAGGGCGGGCGCAGCCGCCGCGGTGGAGGCAGCGCCCGAGCAGTCCGATCCGGCCCCGGAGGAGTCATCGAACGCGGCTGGGGCGCCCGAGCCCGTGCCCGATGACGTCACCGCTGGCACGGCTGACTTGATCGTGGAATCGACATCCGCCGCCGCGACGGACTCTGCGACCGAAGCGACCGAAGGGGCCGTGGACACGGGGCACACCGCAGCCCAGCCGACGGAAGAGGAGCAGCCGTCAGCCACCGAGGCCACCGCACAGTCTGTGCCGGACAACGCGGCAACGATGGCCGCGATGCTGTTCCAGCCACCGACGGCGGTGTTCCAGCCACCCGCGCCCGCAACCACCTCTGGCCGCAACGGCACCGAACCCTCGAGGCGGTCCGGTGCTGGCGGTACGGTGACCACGGACCAGAACGGGGACGCCGGTTCTACCGGGGCAGCGGAGGTCGCGGGGGACGCGGGGGACGCTTCCGCGGACGAGAGCCCGTCCGGCGGCGATGACGGAAAAACCAGCCGCCGGCGACGCCGACGCGGTGGTCGTGGCCGGGGCCGGGTCCGCGCGGAAACGCCCGAGGGTGCGGAGTCCGATGCGTCCGAGCCCGGGAGTCAGGACCGGTCCGCACCGTCGGCCCCGTCCTCGGGTGGTCAGAGCGATGCGGCCACCGGAACGGGACCGTCGGAGTCAGCCGAACACAGCGACACCACCTCCGGCCCCGTGCGGGAGGACTCCGGCCAGGAGGGCTCGGGCGACAGCTCCACAGCGAGTTCCTCGGGATCCGGGACGCGTCGGCGGCGCCGGCGGCGCCGCAGCGGGTCCGGTACGGCGACCACGCAGGCGACGGGGGAGAGCGAGTCCACGGAGACCGACGATCCCCCGAACACGGTGGTTCGGGTACGCGAGCCCCGCACCGCGGAGCCGGATGACGAGGTGCGGTCGGTTCGCGGGTCCACGCGCCTGGAGGCCAAGAAGCAGCGGCGGCGTGAGGGGCGGGAGCAGGGGCGAAAGCGTCCACCCGTGATCACGGAGTCGGAGTTCCTGGCGCGCCGGGAGGCCGTGCAGCGGGACATGATCGTGCGGCGGGTCGAGGACCGGACCCAGATCGCGGTGCTTGAGGACGACGTGCTCGTTGAGCACTATGTGGACCGTTCCACCCACAAGTCACTGGTGGGCAGCGTGTACCTGGGGCGGGTGCAGAATGTGCTGCCCTCGATGGAGGCCGCCTTCGTCGATATCGGCAAGGGACGCAATGCCGTCCTGTACGCCGGTGAGGTCAACTGGGACGCCACAGGCCTGGAGGGGCAGCCCAAACGCATCGAGTCGGTACTCAAGTCGGGCCAGTCGGTTCTGGTCCAGGTCACCAAGGAGCCAAACGGGCACAAGGGAGCGCGGCTGACCAGTCAGATCAGCCTGCCCGGGCGCTACCTGGTGTATGTCCCGGACGGGTCCATGACCGGGATCAGTCGTAAGCTCCCGGACAAGGAACGTTCGCGCCTGAAGCAGATCCTGAAGCGGGTGGTGCCCGAGGACGCGGGTGTGATCGTCCGGACCGCCGCGGAGGGCGCCAGCGAGGAGGAGCTCAAGCGCGATATCGACCGTCTGTCCGCGCAGTGGGAGTCGATCAAGCGTAAGTCCCGGTCCGCCAGTGCTCCCGCGCTGTTGTCCAGCGAGCCCGATCTCACGGTTCGGGTGGTGCGCGATGTTTTCAACGAGGACTTCTCGAGCCTGGTTGTGGCCGGGGACGAGGCGTGGACGACCGTGGAGGAGTACGTCAACTACGTAGCTCCGCATCTCGCCGAGCGCCTCACGCACTGGTCCGATGAGCGGGACGTTTTCGCCGCCTACCGGGTGGACGAACAGATCGCCAAGGCTCTGGAACGCAAGGTGTGGCTGCCCAGCGGCGGTTCGTTGATCATTGACCGCACCGAGGCGATGACCGTCATCGACGTGAACACGGGGAAGTTCACCGGCCAGGGCGGCAACCTCGAGGAAACGGTGACGAAGAACAACCTGGAGGCCGCCGAGGAGATCGTTCGACAGCTGCGGCTGCGGGACATCGGCGGGATCATCGTCATCGACTTCATCGACATGGTCCTGGAAAGCAACCGGGATCTGGTGTTGCGTCGCATGTTGGAGTGCCTGGCTCGGGACCGCACCAAGCACCAGGTGGCCGAGGTCACCTCCCTGGGGCTGGTCCAGATGACCCGTAAGCGGGTCGGTCAGGGCCTGGTGGAGTCGTTCTCCCACACGTGCGAGAACTGTAGTGGCCGGGGGCTGATCGTTTCCAGCGAGTCCCTCACCAGCTCCGGGAAGGGCGGCTCCGGAACCGGAAAGTCCAAGTCCCGCAAGAGCCGGAGTAAGGCCAAGGACGCGACCGCCGGTAACGACAAGGAAACCAAGGAAACCACTGCGGCCTCTGAAGCCGCTACGGACGGTGCGGCGGAGGCCAAATCCGATCCGGACACAGCCGAGAGCGGCAGCGGGCGTTCGACGAGTGGCAAGAAGTCCGCCCGGCAGAACGGCTCCGGGAGCGAGGTTCGGGACTCCGGGGGGACGGATCCGGCCGTGAGCGTGGCGACCGAGAGCGAGACCCAGGCCCCCGAGAAGCAAGAAAAGCAAGAAAAGTCTGCGAAGTCCGGCGGGACCACGTCCAAGGAACGGTCCAGAACCAGGACCAAGTCCAGGTCCCGCGCCAAGAGCAAGGAGCGCGGCGCGGAGGACGATACACCCCAGTCCACCGAGGTCGCCGCCGAGGCTGCTCCCGCGACGGAGGCCACGACCGCGAACGCTGACGCCGACACGACCGCGGACACGACCTCAGACGCGGGCTCGGACACCACGGATGCCGATGCAGCCCCCGGCCCGGACGCCGGCTCCGGGCACGTGGGTGATGCCGATGCTGCGGCGCCCACGGAGGCGTCCACGGAGGCGTCCGCGGATACGGCCGACGGTGCGGACTCGTCCTCGGGGGAGGCCGCGGTTTCGGAGGGTGCGGATGCCGCCGAGTCCGCCGAGGCCCAGTCCGCGGCCACGGGATCCGGCGGCCGAACTCGCCGTCGGCGCACGCGGCGTAGTGGCGGCTCCCGGGCCGCGGACAGTGAATCACCTGTGGTGGAGGCGTCGTAGAACCTGGTGCCAGGACGGTGGCCAGCCCGGGGCGTGGGGTAGGGCCCCACGGCCCCGGCGGGCGGGGTACCCTGGACCGGTGTGCGGGTACTGTGTGGGGATGGCTGCCCGAATGCCCAGGCGGTCCACCTAGGGTGGTATGATCTGGGTCGGTGCGTCGGGCATCGCGGGTAGCGAATCCGCCCGATCCCCACATTCGTTCCCCGGCCTAGGAATCGGCGACCTAAGTCCCGGGGCCTGTGCGCATAGGACACGGTCTGAGTGAGAGCGCGCTCAGTTTCAACGGCTTGAGCAGGAAGAGAGTTTCCCGGTGTACGCGATCGTGCGAGCGGGCGGCCGGCAGGAGAAGGTGTCTGTCGACGACGTCCTGACCATTGACAAGCTGTCAGATGAGGTCGGATCGACCGTGACCTGGGAGCCGCTGCTGGTCGTGGATGACGGCAAGGTCATCAGCGACTCCGGGCAACTGGGCGGCTACCGGGTCACCGCCGAGGTGCTGGGCGAGTCCCGCGACCCCAAGATCAACATTGTGAAGTACAAGAACAAGACCGGCTACAAGAAGCGGCTGGGCCACCGGCAGAAGTACACCCAGGTCCGGGTCACCGGCATCGGCGGCGACAAGTAGAGAGGGCTGCGAGATGTCCACAAAGAAGGGCGCCTCGAACACACGGAACGGGCGCGACTCCAATGCGAAGCGGCTCGGGGTCAAGCGGTTTGGTGGCCAGCAGGTCAAGGCGGGAGAGATCCTGATCCGCCAGCGTGGCACCAAGTTCCACCCCGGCGACAACGTTGGCCGTGGCGGTGACGACACCCTGTTCGCGCTCTCTGCCGGCATGGTGCAGTTCGGTAACCGTCGTGGCCGCAAGGCCATCAACATCGTGCCTGCGCCGGCCGAGTAGGGCCGGCGCAGCGACACCACGTGTGGGGCGGGCCAGGCGTTCTGGCCCGCCCCACACGACTTTGTGCAACAGGCAAGGGGGCGGACGTGCCGGACTTCGTGGACGAGGCGGTCGTACATGTGCAGGCCGGGGACGGGGGGCACGGCTGCGCCTCGGTGCACCGGGAGAAGTTCAAGCCGCTGGGGGGCCCGGACGGTGCGGACGGCGGATCGGGCGGGGACGTGATTCTGGAGGTGGACCCGGGGACCACGACCCTGCTGGAGTACCAGCGTCGCCCGCACCGGCGGGCACAGAACGGCCGCCCGGGTCAGGGGCACAACCGTGTGGGTGCCGACGGCACCTCTCTGGTGCTGCCGGTGCCCGAGGGGACGGTGATTCGCGACGAGTCGGGCGAGATTCTCGCGGATCTGGTGGGCACCGGGACGCGGATGATCGCGGCACGGGGTGGAAAGGGCGGCCTCGGCAATGCCGCGCTGGCCTCGCCGAAGCGTAAGGCGCCCGGCTTCGCGCTGCGTGGCGAGCCCGGGGAGGCACGTGATCTTCGTCTGGAGATCAAGACCATCGCTGACGTGGGTTTGCTCGGCTATCCCAGCGCCGGGAAGTCGTCACTGGTCTCGGCTCTCTCCGCGGCTCGGCCCAAGATCGCGGACTATCCGTTCACCACCCTGGTTCCCAATCTGGGTGTTGTGGAGGCGGGTGAACACCAGTTCGTCGTGGCCGACGTCCCCGGCCTGATTCCCGGGGCGAGCTCCGGAAAGGGCCTGGGCCTGGCCTTTCTGCGGCATGTGGAGCGGTGCTCCACCCTGGTCCATGTCCTCGACTGCGCGACGCCGGAGCCTGGGCGTGACCCGGTCAGTGATCTGGACACGATCGAGGAGGAGCTTCGTTCCTACGCCGCGGCAGGCGGGCCCGACCTGTCCGACCGCCAGCGCCTGGTGGTACTGAACAAGGTAGATGTCCCCGATGCGCAGGACCTGGCGGAACTGGTCCAGCCGATGTTGGAGGAACGGGGCCTGCGGGTACTGCGGGTGTCGGCTGGGAGCCGGTTCGGGCTCCGCGAGTTCTCCTTCGCGATGGCGGAGATGGTTGCGGCCGACCGCGCCCGCCGTCCCGCTGCGGCCCCGACCAGGGTGGTGTTGCGGCCGCGTCCGGTGGACGAGGTCCCCTTCCGGGTGGTGCCGCTGGGGGACAACACCTTCCGGATCAGTGGAGAGAAGCCCACCCGGTGGGTGCACCAGACCGACTTCGGCAACGACGAAGCGGTGGGCTATCTTGCCGATCGCCTGGACCGGCTCGGAATCGAGCGAGCGCTCGTCGAGGCGGGGGCACAGGATGGTGCCGAGGTGCACATTGGTGATGACGACGACGCCGTCGTTTTCGACTGGGACCAGTCCCGCGGGGCCGGTGCAGAGTATCGCCCGGTCGGCCCGCGCGGGACGGATCCGCGACTTCAGTAGTCCAACAGGTGTGCGGGGCCGACTGTGCGGGGTGGCCTGCGGAGCGGAAGAGGAAGGCCGAACGAGGTGGTGCAGCAGGTGAGAGCTGAGGGGGAGCGTGCGGCCGTGGCCACTGCCCGTCGGGTGGTGGTCAAGGTCGGTTCCTCGTCGTTGACCACGGCCGCGGGGCATATCGACACCGACCGAATCGCGGCCCTGAGCGAGGTGGTGGCCCGGCGACAGGCGGCCGGAGTGGAGATGGTCCTGGTGTCGTCCGGGGCCGTCGCTGCCGGCCTGTCTCCACTTCACCTGGCGGCGCGTCCCCAGGATCTGGCGACCCAGCAGGCGGCGGCCAGTGTGGGCCAGGGCCTGCTGGTCGCCCACTACACCGCGGCGCTGGCACGGCACGGACTCACCGCCGCCCAGATCCTGCTCACCGTGGATGACCTCATGCGTCGGGCCCAGTACCGCAATGCCCAGCGCACCCTGGCCCGTCTGCTCGACCTCGGTGCCATACCGATCGTCAACGAGAACGACACCGTGGCCACGCACGAGATCCGTTTCGGTGACAACGATCGGCTCGCCGCCCTGGTCGCACATCTGGTCCGCGCCGAGGCGCTGGTGCTGCTGTCGGACGTGGACGGCCTCTACGACGGGGATCCCGCTCGGGCGCAGGCACAGCGTGTGGTCACCGTACGGGGGGAGGAGGACCTTGCCGGGATCAGCCTCGGTTCCAGTGGCGGGCGCGGGGTGGGCACCGGCGGCATGGTAACCAAGGTGGATTCCGCCCGGATCGCGACGAGTGCCGGAGTGCCCGTGGTGTTGACGCACGCCGATCATGCGCGGGCCGCGTTGGGCGGGGAGCCTGTCGGGACGTACTTCATGGCCGGGGAGGGGCGCCGGCCCGGGACTCGGCAGCTGTGGTTGGCCCATGCCACCACGGGCCGTGGACGTGTGGTCCTCGATCCGGGGGCGGTCCGCGCGGTGGTGGAGGGCAGCGCGTCGCTGCTGCCGGCCGGCGTGGTCAAGGTTGAGGGCGATTTCGTGGCGGGAGACCCCGTGGATCTCTCCGACGAGACCGGGACAGTGTGGGCGCGAGGGCTGGTGAACTACGACGCTCTGGAGATTCCCGAGCTGATGGGACGCTCAACCCGCTGGCTGGCGCGGGAACGGGGCCCGGCCTATGAGCGGGAGGTCGTGCATCGCGACGACCTGGTGATTTTTCGGGATGGGCGTCCGCGTCCCTGAGGGCGGCCGGGGGGGGGGGGGGGGGGGGGGGCCCGCGCCGGGGGGGGGGCGGGGGGGG
>NZ_JAVLVT010000005.1:346151-392519 GCF_031628175.1 Lipingzhangella rawalii
CGTTCCCCCCGGGGGAACGTCGGATGCGGGCGCATCCCTCCAGCCGCGCCGTGGGCGTTGTTGCACGCCCGGGGGCTGCCCCCACACGGTCCCCCGGGTGGATGCGGGCGCATCCCTCCAGCCGCGCCTGGGCGAATCGGCGCGCATCAGCACAGCCAGCAGCCCCCATGCGGCCCCCGGAGAGAGTTCCCGGCCTGCCCCATCCCCACCGAGACGGCCCGAGCAGCGTCCCACCCCACCCCACAGACCTTCCAAAACACCTGCCCGAACCGGGGCGTGCTCAGCGGTCGACCTGGAAATAGCCGTTGAAACTCAGTGCGCTCCAGAACCGTGCCTGGGTGTTCCAGGTGGCCTGGTGGGTGCGCCACGGTGCCGGAGATCGGGACCAGGCCCGTTCCGCCACCCCCACCAGCCGGGGGAGTAGCAGAAACGCGAGATCGTCCATGCTGGTGAGGGTTTCCCCCCACATGGCCGCCTCCACCCCGGCGACGGTTGCTCCCTCCGGGGCGATCTCGGCGGCGAGCCCGTCCGGGGTCCAGGAGTAACTCTGTTCCAGGGTGGTCGGTCTGTAGGCGGGTAGCCCCAGGCGGCTGCGGTCGTGCTCCTGGGAGGACGTGGCGGCCTGTTCGGAGTACGGCCGGTCCAGGTAGATCCGGGAGTTCGGTGACATCAGTAGCGGTACCCCGGACCGTACAGCGGCCGGGGGGTCCCCGGGCGCGGCCCGGAACGTCTCAGCTGCGTGGTCGACCAGTGGGTGGTACTCGGACGGCACGGTGGTTTTGATGGCCTCCGGGTCAAACTCGTCCGGAAGGTCAAGCCAGTACTGCACCACATCCCGATGGTCCAGAACGCCGGTGCGCGCGGTCTCCTGCCAACCCACGACCCGCTTACCGCTCTCCCGGGCCACGGTGTGGACGTGGTGCACGAATCGTGCGTAGTCCTCGTAGTGCATGCCGAACGGTTCGTCCCCGCCGATGTGCAGGAACGGCCCCGGGGCGATCTCGGCGAACTCCCGGACCACATCGGTGGCGAACGACCGCGCCAGGTCGACGTCCGGGTGGAGGAAGCGCAGACGCGGGTGCCGGGCGGGTCGATCTCCCTCCAGGTCCGGATAGGCGTCGATCGCGGATCCCGTGTGCCCCGGCAGGTCCACCTCGGGGATGATCGTCACCTGGCGCCGTGCCGCGTAGGCGACGAGGTCGTTGAATTCCGCACGCGTGTAGTAGTTCCGTGCCCCGGACGTTTCGGATCTGGTCAGTGCGGGCCAGGTGCGGGATTCCAGGCGCCAGCCCTCGGTGTCGGTCAGGTGTAGGTGTAGGACGTTGAGTCCGTACAGCGCCAGCAGGTCGATGACACTCCGAATATCCGCGGCCGGCAGGAAGTGTCGCGCCACGTCCAGGGAGAGGCCACGCCAGGCGTACCTCGGGACGTCTGCCACTGTTGCCGCGTGCGCCCACACCTGCCCCTCGCGCACCTCGAGTATCTGGGCGGTCGTCGACAGTGCCCGAAACGCCGCGGCCGGGGACGCTGCTGTGATGCGGATCCCGGCAGTGGAGGCGACCAGCCGGTAGTGTTCCGCGGCGTGCGGATGCGGACGTGGGTCGATCCCGGAGGGGCTGGGGCCGGGCTGGCTGGGGTCGATGTCCACCACGATGTCGGCGCGGCTGTGGCCGGTGCCGTGGGGGTGGGTGACGTCGATCCCGTGGAGCGTGTTGGCGAGTTCGGTGAACCAGTCGGAGCTGCCCTGGTCCGCCCCGGTCAGTGTGAGATGGCGGCCCGGGGCCAGGCGAATCGGAGGGCCGGCCCGGAGCTGGGCCGGCGTGGGGATGGCGGGCCAGACGGTGGATGTGGTCTCAGCACTGGGCACAGGACAGGCTCTCCAGTTCCTCGCGTCGTTTCTGCTGGCGTTGCGGATCGGCGACGGGCGCCGACAGCAGGAGCCGTTGGGTGTAGGGGTGGTCTGGGCTGCGTGTCACGGTGTCCGCGTCGCCGCTCTCGACGATCTGTCCGCCGCGCAGCACCGCGACCCGATGGCTCAGTGCGCGCACGACCGACAGGTCGTGCGAGATGAAGAGGTAGGCGACCTGGGTCTGCTCCTGAATATCGATTAACAGGTCCAGCACGGTGCGCTGGGTGGTGAGGTCCAGGGCGGACACCGGTTCGTCGCACACGATCAGCCGCGGCGACATCGCCAGGGCCCGGGCGATCGCCACCCGCTGTCGCTGACCTCCGGAGAACTCTCGGGGGAGGCGGTGCAGTGCGTCCTGGGGGAGTTCGACGCGTTCCAGGAGTCTGCTGACGCGGCGACGTGCCTCGATTGGCGAGATGTGCTGGACGGTGAGTGGCTCGGCGAGGGTATCCCCAATGGTCCGGGAGGGGTTGAGGGACGTGTAGGGATCCTGGAAGATCACCTGGAGATCGTGACTCAGCTTCCGACGTTGCCGACGGGACATCGTGTCGATCCGGCGGCCGTCCAGACGGATCCGCCCGGCGGACACGGGGACGAGCCCCAGGATCGCCCGGCCCAGCGTCGACTTTCCCGAGCCGGATTCGCCCACCAGGCCCAGGGTCTCGCCGCGGCGAATATCCAGCGAGACGCCGCAGAGCACAGGTGTGCGGGCGGCCCGCCAGCCACGCCCCGCGAACGACACGTGCAGCTCCTCCACCGCCAACAGGGGCTGGGGAGTCGGAGTGGTGGTTTCGTCGATACTCATCACTGGGCGTCCACCTCTCGGGGGCTCCACGGTTGACGTGCCGGCACGTCGTCGAGGACCGCGTTGCGTAGCTCCTGGGCATGTGTGCTCTCCGGTGCGGTGAGCACCTGCTCGGTGGTGCCCACTTCGACGATCCGACCGCGGTGGAGCACCGCCACCCGGTCACACAGGTCGGCGACCACCCCGAGGTCGTGCGATACCAGCAGCACCGCCATACCCCGACTGGCGCGGAGCCGACGCAGCAATCCCAGAACCTCGGCCTGCACGGTGACGTCGAGGGCGGTGGTGGGCTCGTCGGCGATGACGAGTTCCGCCGAACAGGACAGCGCCCCCGCGATCAGGACTCGCTGGGCCATCCCTCCGGAGATCTGGTGCGGATAGCTGCGCAGGATCCGATCCGGATCGGTGATCTCAACCTGGTGCAGGAGTTCTCGCGCATACTTCCAGGCGGCGGAACGCGGCATCCTGGCCGTGGCGCACAGTGGCTCGACGAGATGGTCACCGATGGTGAAGGAGGGGTCCAGGTTGTTCATCGGTTCCTGGGGAACGTAGGCCACGGTGCGGCCCCGTAGCCGTCGCAGTGTGCGTTCGTTCGCCCCGACCACCTCGGTGCCACCGATCCGGATACTGCCTCGGGACACCCGCCCCCCGGCGGGGAGCAGCCCGAGGATCGAGAACGCGGTCTGGGTCTTGCCCGATCCGGACTCCCCGACCAGTCCCAGGATCTCTCCGGGATGGACGTCCAGGTCGACCCCGCGTACGACCTTGTTGGGGCGCGAGTCCGCCCCCGGGTAGGTGATCGTCAGGTCCCGGACGGACAGCAGCTCGGAACGCGCGCCCGCATGGCGCGGGGTGGTGGGGGTATCCGCTTCCCGGGGGTGTTCCCCAGGCCCCGAGGTGTGGGGCTGGTCGTCCCGATCTTCGAGGACGTCCCGCAGGGCACTGGCCAGCAGAACCAGGGAGCCGCTGGTCAGGCCGAGGGCCAGCCCTGGCCAGAGCATCCCCAGGGGGTTCTGGTGAATGTTGGTGAATGCCTCGTTGAGCATGGCCCCCCACGTGGGGGCGTCGCCGCTCCCGATTCCGAGGAACTCCAGTCCCGCCTGGAGGTTGATGGCGAGGCCAGCAACCAGGGCGGTCTGGATGATGATCGGCGCGCGAACCACGATGAGTACGTGGCGGGCAATGATTCGACTGTCGCGGAGGCCGAACACCCGGGCCGCGTCGACGTAGGGCTCGGCGCGCATGTTGGCGACCGTGCCCCGGACCAGTCGGAAGAAGCTGGGGGAGACGAGGATGCCCAGTACCACCATGAGGACCCACACCGTGGAACCGAGCACCGCCCGGGAGGCGAGGAGTACCACCATCGCGGGTAGGGCCATGATCAGGTTGACCCACCAGCCGGAAACAAGGTCGAACCAGCCGCCGTAGAATCCGGCGGCGAGCCCGGTCGGCACCCCCAGGGTGAGGGCGACCGCCAGGGCCAGGGCGGCCCCACCGAGGGTGAGCTGTCCGCCGTGCAGGAGCCGGGACCACATGTCCCGCCCGGAGGAGTCGAAGCCCAGTGGGTGCCCCGGTTCGGGCCCGCCGAAGGCGGAGCTCAGGTCCGCGCTGGTGGGATCGGGTCCCGCCACGAGGGGGGCGAGGGCAACCAGTGTGAGGATCACCAGCAACACCAGCAGGGACAGTAGCGCCTGCACGTTGCCGATGATCCGGCGGAGGAAGGTCGCGGGGGTGGTCGCGGATGTGGCGGTGCCGCTCATGAGACCCTCGCTTTCGGGTTGAGCCAGCCGATGAGGACGTCGACGAGCAGATTGGCCACGACGACCACAATGACGGTGGTCATGACCACGCCCATGATCATCGGAATATCGCCGCGGACCGTGTACTGCACCGTCATCGCACCGACCCCGGGCAGCCCGAAGATCTGCTCGACGATGACCGCCCCACCGAGGAGCCCGACGAACTGGAGACCCAGCACGGTCAGGGCGGGGGTGGCCGCGTTGCGGAGGACGTGCCGGAAGACGATGCGGGGACTGGACAGGCCACGGGTGCGCAGGGTCCGGATGTAGTCGCGGTGCAGCACATCGATGACGGCGCTGCGAACCTGCTGGGTCACGCCCGCGATCGCCGGGATGGACAGGGACAGGATGGGCAGGGTGACGGTGGCGAGCCAGCCCGTGGGGGAGTCGGTCAGTGCGGTGTAGCCGATGGCGGGGAACCACCCCAGCTGCACTGCGAAGACCAGCACGATCACGAGCGTGATCAGGAATCCGGGCAGGGCATAGCCCACCACGGCCAACACCTGGACCAGTCGGTCGACCAGCCCGCGACGGACCCCGGCCCAAACTCCCAGCGTGAACGACACCACGGCCGTGACCAGGGTGACGCCGAGCATCAGGCTGAGGGTCACCGGAATCCGGTTGGCCAGGGTGGTGCTGACATCCTCGCTGGTGAACCAGGAGCGTCCCAGGTCGCCCTGGAGCGCGGCGGTGGCCCAGTCCAGGTAGCGGACCCAAATCGGCTGGTCCAGTCCGAGCGATGCATTGTGCGCGTCCACGTGCTCCTGCGGTGCCGCCGGGCCGAGGAGGTGCCGTCCCACATCCGTGTCGGGGATCGACAACAGGCCGAAGGTCAGCACCGAGATCACGACCATCAACACGAGTCCGCTGGCGACCCGGCGAAGGACGAAGTTGATCATTTCGATCCTCACGGTCGGCGGCCCCCGGCGGGTCGCCGGGAGCCACCGCTGCTAGTCGAGGGGGGAGTAGTTGTACAGCGAGGGGACGGCCATACCGGACTGGGGTTCCACCTCGACACTGTCGTCGGTGACGTGCTGGTAGGTCATTCGGTAGAAGGGAACGAACCATGCCTCCTCGACGAGGTGGCGGTTGAGTTCCTGGGCCGCGTCGGCGGCCTCACCCTCGGGGGCCTGCTGGATCTCCGCGGTGCGCTCGGCGATGGTGTCGTCCATGGTTCCGAGGAAGTTGAAGGTTCCGGGCAGCACGAGCTCGACGATGGTGACCCACTCGCTGGCGGGCTGCGCATTGTTCATGACCATTCCGGGGTAGGCCTGCTCCACCATGATGCTTTGAATCGCGTCGCCCTCGTCGAGGTTGTCCCAGGTGACGTCGATCCCGACATCCCCGAGGTCGTTCTCGATGCTCGTGGCCAGGGGGTCGCCCACGATCTCCTGCATCTTCGGCAGGGTCAGCTCCACCCCGTCCTCGTGGCCCGCCTCGGCCAGGAGCTCCCGGGCCCGTTCCGGATCGTGGTCGTAGTAGGTGTCCAGCTCCGGGTCGTAGGCGACCGATTCCGGGCCGAAGATCTGGTTGGTGATCTCGCCCTGCCCGGAGCGCAGGTGCTCCAGCATCGCCTCGCGGTCCAGGGCGTAGTTGAGGGCCTGGCGCACCTCCGTATCGCCCAGGGCCGGGTTCATCTCCCCCTCGCGGTCGAACAGGAGCAGGCTCTGCATGTCGATGTCCTGGTCGACGGTGTGCAGGTCCTCGTCGTCGGCGACGACGTCCTGCTGGTCCACCTCCTGGATCAGCGCCGAGTTGATCTGCCCGGTACGCAGGCCGTTGACGAGCGCGTTCTCGTTGTCGAACACGGTGATGGTGACCTCGTCGTAGGGCAGATCCTCCCCCCAGTAGTCGTCGCTGCGGGTGTAGGCCCAGGTGCTGCCGATCGCGGTGTTGCCGGTGTCCAGCTCGTAGGGGCCGGTCCCGTCGGGTTCGGTGGCCAGGGTGTCGTCGTCGAGTGCGTTCGGGTTGGCCATGAGCCCGGCGGCGTCGCTGAGGTAGAACAGCAGCGCGGGGTTGGGCTGTTCCAGGTGGATCACCACGTCGTGGTCATCGACGATCTCGACCTCTTCCAGGTCGGACAGGGTCTGTGCCTGCCCGCCGCCCGCCTCGGGAAAGCGCTCCAGGTTGGCCTGGACCGCCTCGGCGTCGAAGGGGGTGCCGTCGGTGAAGGTCACGTCGTCGCGCAGTTCCAGTTGGAGTTCGGTTCGGCTCTCGTCGTAGGACCAGTCGGTGGCGAGCATCGGGGCATAGCTGCCATCGGGTTCCCGCAGCAGCAGCGTGTCGTAGACCGCCTGGAAGAAGGGCAGAGCGGCCCCCATGGCTTCGGCGGGATCGAGACTCTGCGGCATGGTCATCGTGCCGATGGTGAGCTCTCCGCCAGCTTCGCCGTCATCATCGGCCCCGGTCCCGCAGCCGCTCAGGGCCAGCGCGGTGGCTCCGAGGGCCGCCAACGCGGTGTGTGCGCGTGTTCTTCGCATTCTCCGCAACATCAGTTCTCCGGTAGGTCAAACCCGGGTGGGCGCCGGGTGGGTGGATGCCGAAAAAACTAACCACGTGGTAGGTTCTGTGGCGGTAACCGTACATGACCTACATCACTCTGAAAAGGCCATCCCGTCGGATCACCGCCCTCCTACGCTCGGAGAACCCCAGAGCACCGGCCGGCTCCGCAGTCATGCGGGGCGCGGCGCACCGATCGAAGAGGAGTCCTCCCGTGACCGAGCACAGCCAGGGCACGCCGCGCATGTCGAAGGGCGAGCGCACCCGCTGTCGCATCATGGATAGCGCGATAGAACTGTTCGCCCGCTCCGGCTACCGCGCAGTCTCCCTGCGGGACATCTCCGCCCACGCCGGACTGACGCACGCCGGGGTGCTGCACCACTTCCCGAACAAGGACGCTCTGCTCATCGCGGTACTGCGTCGACGGGACGAGCTCGACGCCCCGCTCGTGCTCGACGAACAGCTCACCCCGCGGGAGCGGCTGGCCAATGTTGTGGCGATCGTGGCCCGCAACATGCGGACCCCCAGCCTGGTGTCGCTGTACACGAAACTCTCCGCCGAAGCCACCGACCCCGACCACCCCGCCCACACGCACTTCGCCTTCCGGTACCAGGTTCTGCGTGACCATCTCGTCCCGGCCTTCGCCGAGCTGATGGCCCACACGTCCGCGTCCGGCGCCCCCACCCCGGTCAGTCCGGAAGTCGCCGCCCAACAGTTCCTGGCCGTGATGGACGGGTTGCAGGTGCAGTGGCTCCTCGATCCCTCCGCCGTTGATATGGCGCTGGCTGTGCGGTCCTACCTGGCATCCCTGGGGATCGACACGAGTGAGCTGGCCGCAGGCGCTGCGGCCCCCGCCACCGTGCACGGCACCGCCGACGATCCAGCCAGCACCACCGTCCGAAACGCAACCGAACCCGAAGGGCAACCATGAGCACCACACCAGACCTCGCGGCCCGGGCCGCCGCCACCTCGGGCAGCGACATGTGGCACACCACGCCCATCCCGGGGGAGCTGCGCCGGATCAGCCTGGCCGACGGACCCCACGGCCTGCGCAAACAACCCGAGGACAGTGACCACCTCGGCATCGGCACCAGTCTCCCCGCCACCTGCTTTCCGCCGGCCGTCGGCCTCGGAGCCAGCTGGAACCCCGAGCTCGTACACCAGGTGGGTGCCGCACTCGGTGCCGAGGCCAGCTCCCTCGGCGTCGACGTGCTGCTGGGCCCCGGGATGAACATCAAACGTTCCCCGCTGTGCGGACGCAATTTCGAGTACGTCTCCGAAGATCCCCACGTCACCGCACGAATCGCGGCCGCGTTGGTCACCGGGATCCAGTCCACGGGGGTCGGTGCCTGCGTGAAGCACTTCGCGGTCAACAACCAGGAGACCGACCGGATGCGGGTCAGCGCCGACGTGGACGAGCGAACCCTGCGCGAAATCTATCTCGCCGCCTTCGAGCAGGTGATCCGCGAGACCAACCCGTCCATGGTGATGTGCTCCTACAACCGCATCAACGGGGTGTACGCCAGCCAGCACCCCTGGCTGTTGACCGAGCTGCTGCGGGGGGAATGGGGATTCGAGGGGCCCGTGGTCTCGGACTGGGGGGCGGTCGCGGACCGCGTCGCCGCCCTCGCCGCCGGCCTGGACCTGGAGATGCCCCCCTCCGGAACCGACGACCGGATCGTTTCCGCCGTACGCAACGGCGATCTGCCCGAGTCCGTGGTGGACACGGCGGTGGGGAGACTGAAGCACCTCCAGGATCGGGTGTCCAGCGATTCGAGCCGGAATGTGGACCACGCCGGCCATGACGCTCTGGCCCGCGCGGTTGCGCGGGAGTGCGCGGTGCTGCTGAAGAACGAGAACGACGTGCTGCCGCTCGATCCCACCAGCTCGCTCGCGGTAATCGGGGAGTTCGCCCGTACTCCCCGGTTCCAGGGGGGCGGCTCCTCGCACGTGGTGCCGACCACGGTGCATGCCGCGGTGGACGTGCTGGACGGTTCCTGCTCCGGTCCGGTGACCTTCGCCCCCGGGTTTCGCCTGGACGGCCAGCCCGATGCGGCGCTGGTCGAGGAGGCGGTGCAGGTGGCCGCGAACCACGACATTGCGGTGCTGTTCCTGGGACTGCCGGACGCGGCCGAGTCGGAGGGCTACGACCGGGAGGACATAGAGCTGCCCGAGGTGCAGCGCGACCTACTGATCCAGGTACGCGGGGTCTGTGACCGGGTCGTGGTTGTGCTGTCCAACGGCGGGGTGGTCTCGGTCAGCGACTGGGAGGACAACGCCTCGGCCGTGCTGGAGGGATGGCTGCTCGGCCAGGCCGGGGGAGCGGCCCTGGCGGACCTCCTCACCGGGGTGGTTTCCCCCTCCGGCCGCCTCACCGAGACGATTCCCCTGCGTCTCGCCGACCACCCCTCCTATCTTTCTTTCCCCGGGGAGCACGGGCACAGCCTCTACGGCGAGGGACTGTACGTCGGATACCGCTACTTCGACACCGTGCAGCGGCCCGTCGCCTACCCCTTCGGGCACGGACTCACCTACACGAGCTTCTCCTACTCCGATCTGGAGCTCACCACCGAGAACGACACCACCTGGACGGTCAGCTGCACCGTCACCAACACCGGAGGCCGGGCGGCGGCGGAGGTTCCGCAACTGTACGTGGGCGTGCAGGAGTCACATCCCACCCGCCCCAGCCACGAGCTGCGTGGTTTCGCGAAAGTCTTTCTGGAGCCGGGGGAGAGTACCCGGGTCCAGTTCCCGTTGACCGGACGGGACCTGTCCACCTGGGATCGAACCCACCAGCGGTGGTCCCTGGCCGCAGGCACCTACACCGTCACCGTCGGGGCCTCCTCCCGGGACCCGCGGCTGAGCACCACCCTGGTCACCGCCGGAGACCGCTTCGTCGCTCCACTCGGTGCGCACTCCACCATCTCCGAGTGGCGAGCCCACCCCATCGGGGGCCCGGTTCTCGCCGAGCAGATGCGTTTCATGCGCGGCGCCGACGGTATCTCCGAGGAGATGGTGCAGATGGCCGGTGGCATGCCCCTGTCCGCCCTGTGTTCGTTCAACATGGGCGTCACCACCGAAATGCTCGATCAGCTGGTGGCCGGGGTCGAAGAGCAGCGGCAACAGGCCATCGCCCGCGGCGAGATCACCGGATAGGCGGGGAACGACCATGCATGCCGACACCACCTTCCTGTGGGGAGCGGCCACGGCCGGGCACCAGATCGAGGGCAACAACACGACGAGCGACATCTGGGCACTGGAACATCGCCCCGACTCTCCCCTGCCCGAGCGCAGCGGAGACGCCTGCGACAGCTACCACCGCTGGCCGGAGGACCTGGACCTCCTCGCCGAGCTCGGCCTGAACAGCTACCGGTTCAGCCTGGAGTGGGCCCGGATCGAACCGGAGCCCGGCCACATCTCGCACGCACAGCTCGCCCACTACCGCGCCGTGATCGAGGGGTGCCTGCGGCGGGGGATCGTCCCGGTGGTCACCCTGCACCACTTCACCAGCCCGGCCTGGTTCAGCGCCGCCGGCGGTTGGACCGCACCGGACGCCATCCAACGGTTCCGCCGCTACGTGCAGCAGGTGCGGCCGATCCTCGACGGTGTGCCCTGGGTGTGCACCATCAACGAGCCGAACATACTGGCGATGGTGGCCCGGCTGCGCTCCGGGGACGACCCCCCGGAGTCGGAGCGCGGGGAACCGCAGCTGGTCGCGGGGGCCCTGCCGCCGCCGGACCCAGACGTGTCCGCGGCGCTGTTCGCCGCCCACCAGGAGGCCCGTGCCGAGCTGTCCGATCTGGCCGGGCTACGCTCCGGCTGGACCGTAGCCAACCAGAACTTCCAGGCGCTGCCCGGGGCGGAGGCGCTCCGACCCGAATGGAGCTACCCGAGGGAGGACCAGTTCCTGGACGTCGCCATCGACGACGACTTCGTGGGGGTGCAGGCCTACACGCGGGTGCTGCTGGCGCCCTCGGGCCCGGTCGACCCTGGTGCGGACGTGCGGCGCACCCAGACCGGATGGGAGTTCTATCCCCACGCCCTGGCGGGAGCCGTGCGCCACACGGCCGAACGAACCGGCGGTGTTCCGATCCTGGTGACCGAGAACGGGATCGCCACCGACTCCGACGAGGACCGCATCGAGTACACCGACGCCGCGCTGCGCGGCCTCCGGGACGTTATCGACGAGGGTGTGGACGTTCGCGGATACCTGCACTGGTCGTTGTTGGACAACTACGAGTGGGGGTCCTGGGGACCGCGGTTCGGTCTGGTTGCGGTGGATCGCACCACCTTCGCCCGCACCATCAAACCCAGTGGGCGCTGGTTCGGCGAGCGCGCACAGGTCGGACTGGCGCCCGCGTGACGCACGCATCACCATCGAGGTGATCCCGGGACTCGGCACAGTCGAGCCGAGTCCCGGGATCAGCGGTGTGGCTCAGCCACGTAGATGGACCGTCCACGCCTCGGCGCGCACGGTCAGCCACACTCCGTCATGCAGGCGCGTGTAGCTGGTATAGCTGGCAGGATCCAGCTGCACCACCGGAACGGCCAGACCGTACAGCTCCGCCGCGGCCAGCGCCCCCAGCACCAGGATGGGGTCCGGCTCGGCTAGGAGCAGTCCGGCCGGTGCGGTTCCACCTCGGATCGCCTCCGCGAGCACGCTCGAACTGGAACTCGAGCCCCGCCCACTCGGCAGAACGACCACACGGCCGGCCAGCTCCGCGCCGTACTGGGGGTGGTGCTCGTCGGTGATCCGCCCCGTCGTCGGATCCATCCCACCCCACAGCGACAGTGGGGCCTCCAGGACGAGTAGTGGGCCGTGGGCCTGGCCGGGATGCAGGGTGCGGCTCTGGGTGGCCGAGGCGGCGGGTTCGCTGGTCACGACAGCCTCACCCGTCCCTGCTGTGCCGAGGTCACACACTCTGCGAGGTTGGCCAGAACCACCTGAACGCCCAGGTTCGCCGGGGCGTAGTAGGCCCATTTCGCGGAGTTGGTCAGCACCACCCGGGTCTGCGGGCGCAGGATCGGGGTGACGTAGGTGCAGGTGTCCACAACGACGGTGCCTCCCGCCGCGCGCAGTGGCGCCACCAGCCCCTCCTCCTCGGCCTGGGCCAGGACGGCACGACTGGTGGACACGTACACCTCCACCCCCGCAGCGAACCGGGTGACGTCCGCCGCATCCTCGGCGAGCAGCGCGGCCAGGTTTCGGAACTCCGGCAGGGAGAAATGCGGTGTGCCGAGACTGACCGCGTCGACGCGGTCGCATACGGCGGTGGTCAGTTCCCGGCGGGCGTCCGCCAGGTCCTCGGGCCGCACCCGCCAGCGTGCCGGGACGTCGGCCCCGCCGAGCGCCGCCGACAGGGTGGGTGCCTCCGGGGTGATGCCCACCGCGTGGAACA
The DNA here is from genome assembly GCF_031628175.1 of Lipingzhangella rawalii. Lineage (NCBI taxonomy): Bacteria > Bacillati > Actinomycetota > Actinomycetes > Streptosporangiales > Nocardiopsidaceae > Lipingzhangella > Lipingzhangella rawalii. The sequence goes on from NZ_JAVLVT010000005.1 coordinate 358,563, forward strand.
TTCCGACCCCGCCGCTGGAGGCCGCGGCCGAGCCCAGGGCCTTGAGTCGATCCTCCGAGGTGTCCGCCGGTAGCCCCACGAACACCGGCACCTCCAGTCCGGCGTGTCTGCCAGCCAGATGACCCAACAGCGGGTAGGTGAGTTCCGCATGCAGGATGGTCGCCGGCAGGTCCGACACGTCCAGGATCGCAGTGCCGCGGCGCGCGGCCGTACAGTGCAGCCCGACCCGTGGTGCCCGCCCGGTCAGGGCCGCGCAGATGTCCAGGAAGTCGCCGTAACGAGCGGTGCGCGCACCCAGTACCGAGTTCGCGAACACGATCGCGTTGGATTCCGCCCAGGCCACATGTTCGCCGAGACCGGGGCGATGACCGGACTGGTAGGGGGCGCACGTCCAGGTGGGCCGGGCGCCCAGGGTGGTGTAGGCGTCCATCAGGGACCGGGCGTGCGTGCGTACCTGGGCATCGGCCCGGGACAGCTCCGGGTGCAGCAGATCTAGCGAGCCCACATTCAGGGTGGTCGGGACCCGAACCTGCCCTCCGAGCTGCACCAACCGCTGCGCGAAGTCCAGTCCGGCCCGCCCGTGGTACAGACAGCTGTCGACATGCGCGGAGGTCACCGGCAGTAGGTCCGGGGCGTCCATGGCGTCGGCCAGTCCCGTGACGATTCGCATGGCCAGTGCCACGGCCGGCCCCTCGTCGCCGTGCAGCATGCCCAGTTCCGTGGCGGTGAGTCGGACGTTTCGGGGACCGCCGGTGCGGTGGCCATTCAAAGCAGGAATCCGTTCGGGAACGGGTCATCTGGGTCCAGCAGGTACTGGGCTGTGGCGGTGATCCACGCCCGCCCGGTGATTTCCGGAATCACCGCGGCACGATCGGCCACCGTGGTCTCCTTCACGATCCGGGCGAAAAACCGGCTTCCGATGAACGACTCGTTGACCAGCTCCTGTCCGGGGGCCAGGTCACCGCGGCTGCGCAGCTGGGCCAGGCGTGCCGAGGTTCCGGTGCCGCACGGCGAGCGGTCGAACCAGCCGGGATGGATCGCCATCGCGTGTCGGGTGTGGGTGGCCGTGCTGTCCGGTGCGAGGAACTGCACATGGCCACAGCCCCCGATCCGTGGATCCTGCGGATGCGTGGGGCGGTCCGCTGCGTTGATGGCCTCCATCAGCGCCAGCCCGGCCGTGAGGATGTCCTGCTTGGCGGAGCGGTCGAAGGGCAGACCCATGCGGTCCAGGGGGAGGATGGCGTAGAAGTTGCCGCCGTAGGCCAGGTCGTAGCGCACCGGGCCGTGGCCGTCGACGTGTACCTCCCGGTCCAGGCCCACGGTGAACGAGGCCACGTTGCGGATCGTCACCGACTCCGCCACGTCCGCCCGCACCGCGACTTCGGCGGTGACCAGGCCGGCCGGGGTGTCCAGCCGGATCGTGGTCACGGGCTCGGTGACCGGGACCATGCCCGTCTCCACGAGTACCGTGGCCACCCCCATCGTGCCGTGCCCACACATGGGCAGGCACCCCGACACCTCGATGAACAGCACCCCCCAGTCCGCCTGCGCGTGGGTGGGCGGTTGCAGGATCGCTCCGGACATCGCCGCGTGGCCGCGGGGTTCGTACATGAGTCGGGTGCGTAGGTGGTCGAGGTGCTCCAGAAAGTATCGGCGCCGCTCGGCCATGGACGTTCCGGGAATCGGGCCGATCCCACCCGTGACAACCCGGGTCGGCATTCCTTCGGTGTGTGAGTCCACCGCGTGCAGGACCTGACTGGAGCGCATCACACACAGCCTCGTGCCGCGGCGTCCTGGGTCGCGTGGCGAACCGTACGCTCGGTGTGTGGCTCCAGGGGCGTGCGCGGGGGCCGACATGGTCCCCCGTGTCGGCCCACCAGGTCCATGGAGTACTTGATCGCCTGCACGAACTCGGTCGTGGTATCCCACCGCAGGGCGGGGTGCAGGGTACGGTACAGCGGCAGTGCCCGTTCCAGGTCACCGCGGCGGCAGGCGTGATAAAGCTCCACACAGGACCGGGGAAAGACGTTGGTGTATCCGGAGATCCATCCGCTGGCTCCCGCCATGACCAGCTCCACCAGGACGTCGTCGGCTCCCACCAGCAGATCCAGCTCCGGAGCTTGTTCGACGATCTGGTAGGCGCGCCGCACATCCTGGGAGAACTCCTTGACGGCGACAATGAGGCCCTCAGCGTGCAGTCGGGCCAGCAGTTCCGGGGTCAGGTCGACCTTCGTGTCCACCGGGTTGTTGTAGGCCACCACGGGCAGCCCCACCTCGGCGACGGCAGCGTAGTGCTCCAGCACCGACCGTTCCTCCGCCCGGTATGCGTTCGGTGGCAGTAGCATCACCGCCGGGCATCCGGCCTGTTCCGCCTGCTCGGCCCAGCGCCGCGCCTCGGCGGCACCATAGGCGGCGACTCCGGGAACGACGGTGAATCCTGGGGGAGCAGCCGCCACCGCGGTACGTACCACCGCGGCCCGCTCCGTGTCGGTGAGGGTCTGGTACTCCCCCAGGGAGCCGTTCGGGACCACACCGTCGCACCCGTTCTCGGCGAGCCAGCGGACCTGGTCGGCATAGCGATCCAGGTCCACCTCCAGCTGTGGGGTGAACGGAACAGTGGTGGCGACGAGAACTCCGTGCCAGGCTGCGTCAGGCATCGTCCGAGGTCCCTTCGTGACTGGGCGGCGTGGATTCGGCAAGCAGATGCAGGGGGATCGGACGAGCCAGTGGGCGGCGTGCGGTCCCGGTGAGTTCCACGGTGGTGGGTGCCTGGCCGCTGAGGCCGGCGGTGAGGCAGGTGGTGGCCCAGCCGCACATTCGCCCTTGACACCACCCCATTCCCGGGCGTGCCAGGAGCTTCGCCGTGCGGGCGTCGGTGGCCCCCAGCTCGGTGGCCGCGATCCGGAGCAGGGACAGGGGCACGTCCTCGCAGCGGCACACAATGGTGTCCTCGGTGAGCCAGGTACTCCAGCCGGGCGGAGCGTGGCGTCCGTCCGGGACGGGGTAGGCGGCGTGCAGGGCGGCTGCGAACCGGTGTAACCGGGAGCGGTGTGCGCGCAGTCGTCGCAGGGCGGTTTCGTGGCTCCGGGATGGCGCACCGGCACCGCAGTGGCCCGCCGCAACCCGACCGGCGATGGTGCCTTCGGCCAGTGCCGTCTCTGCCCCAGCGACTCCGGTGCTTTCCCCGGCGGCCATAACCCCCGGCACGCTTGTGCGCTGGTCCGCGTCCACAGACACCACGAGGTTGCCGTCCGTGTCGGTGCGTATCGTGCAGCCCAGGCTGATCGGGAGCTCCAGCTGTGGGGTGAAACCATATCCGACCGCAAGGGTGTCGCAGGGCAGGCGCCAGGATCGGTCCATGCGGGGGTGCCAGTCTCGGTCCACGGGCGCCAGCGTGACCGCGTGGACGCGGTCGGCCCCGTGGGCGGCCACCACGGCGTGGCCGGTGTACACGGGGATCCGGTTTCGGGCCAGTGCGGCAGCGTAGCCCGCCGCCTCCACCAGTTTTGTGCCCAGGTGCGCCCCGGCCCCCACGACGGACTTTGCCATTCGGGGTCCGGACACCCGGGCGGCACTGGCCTCCACCACGGCGGGCACCCGGCACCCGGCCCTGGCGAGGCCCGCCGCGACGGGCAGCAGGAAGGGCCCTGTTCCGGCGACCACGACGTTATGTCCCGGGGGTGTGTCCTGCGCCTTGATGAGGGACTGTGCGCCACCGGCCGTGAGCACCCCCGGCAGGTCCCAACCGGGAAACGGGAGAGTGCGGTCGTAGGCACCCGTTGCCAACACCAGACACCGGGCATGTACGACGCGCCGACGTCGGGGTGGTTCCCCGACGGCGGCATGCAGGGTTACGGCCCGTTCCGTATTGGTCGGATCGGTGGCCACATGCCACACGTGATGCTGGAACAGCTCGGTCACCCGACCGTCGTCGCGATGATTGGCCCGGGACAGCGCCGCGGTGAGTGCCCGAAAGGCGCGGTGGCCACGGTGGCGCGGCCGGGTGATGCCCGGGCTGAACGCGAGATCCGGTGCGGGTTGCCGAAAGAACTGGCCACCCGGGCGGGCGCCGCTGTCCACCAACGCCACGGTGCAGCCCGCACCGGCCGCGGTCACGGCCGCGGCGAGTCCGGCGGGTCCGGCTCCGATGACGGCGACGTCCACCGTGACCTCCGGTCCTGGCTCCGGGTCCACACTGGTCGGGAGACCGGCCCCCTCAGCATCCGCGTGCATCGTGCCCCGTCCCCTCCTGGGTGTGGATCGTGTCTCCGGGCTGGGCCTCGGCCAGGCAGACACGCACATTCGGTATCCCGTTCACCGTGGCCAGGCAGTCGAAGCAGACCCCGATCCCGCAGAACAGCCCGCGGGGCCGCCCGTCGCCACGGGTGCGGCGCCAGGACGCCCGCCCGGAGGCGAACAGCGCGGCGGCGAGGCTCTGGCCGCGGCGGGCCGGAACCGGCTCCCCGTCGACGGTGATTTCAAAGTTGCCTGGCGGTCGCGCCGGTGTGCTCACGGTTGGACCTCCCGATTCACGCCCTGGCTGCCCACGAAACGTCCGGCGTGGAACGGCGCCATGTCCAGGCTCGGCTCCGTGCCGGTGAGAGCCTCTGCGATGAGTGTTCCCGTGCCCGCGGCCAGCCCCACCCCGGCCCCCTCGTGGCCACAGGCGTGCAGGAGCCCCGGCGCGCGCGGGTCCGGCCCCAGCACCGGAAGATGGTCGGTGCACAGTGGCCGAAACCCCACATAGGTGCGCAGCGCGGCCACGTCCCGGAGGAAGGGGAACAGGGATATCGCGTTCCTGGCCAGAACACCCAGTACATCCGGGGAGACGGTGCGGTCGAAACCCACACGTTCCCGGCTGGAGCCGATCAGTACCGTCCCGGAGCGCGTTCCCTCGATGACCGGGGAGACGGCCAAGGCCGCCTGGTCACTGGCCACGGCGGCGACGTAGGACGCGGCGTAGACCTTGTGTCGGATCATCCGGGGCAGCGGTTCGGTGACCAGGACGAATCCACGGCGTGGTTCGATCGGTAGGGGGCTGTCGGCCAGGGTGGCGATCTGCCCGGCCCACGGCCCGGCAGCATTGACCACGGCACCGGCGAACAGATCTCCCCGATCGGTGCGTACGCCCGTGATTCGCCCGGACGATCCCCGCAGTAGCCCAGTGACGGTGGTTCCGAGCCGGATCCGGGCCCCGTGCCGCCGGGCGGAGCGCAGCAACTGTGCGGTGGCCAGCATGGGTTGGGTTTGGGCGTCCTGGGGATAGCGGACACCGCCCGCGATCTGCGGGGTGAGGTTCGGTTCGTGCGTGGCCACCTCGGCGGTGGTGAGGGGCTGGGCCGTGACGCCGGCACTGCGCTGGGCGTCGGCCTGCTGGTGCAGTGCCGCCAAACTGCGTTCGTCGGGCGCCACGACGAGGCCGCCCTTGGCGTCGAATTCGATATCCGTTGTGGGGTCCTCGGCGTGGAGTTCGTCGGCGAGTTCGGACCAGCGACGCGCCGAGAGCAGGGCGAGGTCGAGTTCCGCCCCGGGAGGCTTATCGGAGACCAGAATATTGCCCTCGCCCGCACCACTCGTCCCGGAGGCGACCCCGGAACGGTCCAGGACGAGAACGGAGAGCCCGGCGCGAATACTGTGGTAGGCGCACGAGGCACCGATGATTCCGGCCCCGATCACGATCACATCGGGCGTTGAGAACCAATCATCCGATGACTTCTGTGTCACAAGTCACACCGTAGTCGAGGTGGGGCCGCTCGTACACCCCCGAGTCCCGGGGAACGAGCGGCCCCTGTGTGCTGTGGGTCAGGCGTCGCTCTCGGACGTGGTCTCCGACGGTTCCGTCCCGCCGGACATGGGACCCCGCTGGATCCGCCGGGACAGCCAGTTGTTGGCCACCAGCAGAATGATCAGCAGGATGCCCCACTGCATCGCGATCGATGCCGGGCTGAACGGCTCCAGCGGGTTCCACGCCTGAATGTCCGGATCCATGGCCAGCGTCCACATCCACCAGCCGAACAGACCGGCGATCAACACCGGCAGGATCGCGGTGCAGGCAGCCCACCAGGCGCCCATCCGAACCGGAGAGACCGCGTCCAGCTCGGCCCGGGCGCGCCCGATCCCGTACTTCCACATCGCCACGCAGGCCAGGGCGCCACTGGCCAGCAGGCCGAAGCCCCAGACGTTGTCCTGGTTACTGAACACGTCCATGCTCACCGCCGAGGGAATCCCCACGATGAAGGTGACGATGACCACGCCCACGACCGCGCGTTGCCGGGTTGCTCCGAGGTCCATCACATTGCGGGTCGCCAGTTCCACCATGGCGATCAGGCTGGACACACCGGCGAGAGCCACCGCGAGGAAGAACAGGGGCGCGAATACGACACCACCCGGCATCTCCCCGAACAGGCCGGCAAAGTAGATGAAGGCGAGCCCCTCTTCCGCACCCAAGGCCTCCTCGGCCTGGGCCACGGTCGTCAGCGCGAACAGGGTGCACAGCACCGTCACCCCGGCGATCAGCCCCGCCAGCAGGTCACCGACGGTGATGATGGCGGCGTTTCCGGCCATGTCTTCCCGCTTGCGGGAGTACACCGAGTAGGTGAGGTACAAGCCCCAGCCAGCGCCGGTCGAGAACGCGACCTGGGTGAAGGCCTCCAGCCAGACCCGCGGGTTGGCGAACTCCTCAGGACGCACGGTGAAGAGGTGAGCCAGCCCCGCGCCGCTGCCGGGAAGCGTCACCGCGCGCACCATGAGCACCAGCAGGATCACGAACAGGACCGGCAGGGCGATCTTCAGCAGCCCTTCGAAGCCCCGCTTGAGTCCCCGCACCACGATGGCACCCACCAGCAGGATTGCGGCCAGGTGGAACAGGATCGTCTGCCAGGGTGTGCCGGTGAACCCGTCCCACATGCTCTGCATGGCCTCGGTGTCGAGGTTCGGATCGGCGAAGGTCCCCGTCATCGAGTGTGCGAAGTAGTACAGGGCCCACCCGCAGATGACCGAGTAGTAGAACATGATGCCGATCGTCACCATGCCCATGAAGCCGCCGGCCCAGGAGAAGCGCTGTCCCATGAAGTCACGGAAGGCACCGACCGTGCCCAGGCGGCTCTTCGAACCCAACAGGGACTCGGTCATGAGTAGTGGGACGGCGAAGATCACCGCCGCGAGTACCAGGACGATCAGGAACGTGCCGCTCCCGTACTCGGCGGCCACACGTGGAAACCGCCAGATGTTTCCGGTGCCGACGGCCATGGCAACTGCGGCCGCGATCAACGCGTATCTACTGCCGAATCTCTCGATACTCATGAACACCCCTAAGCGTCGGGGATCGGATCCGCCCGGTGATCCGGTGGCTGTCGGTGGCTGGTAAGCCCCAAAGAGTGTGACCGAAATTACACCTATGGGTGGATCTGGGGAAGTGGTGTCGCCGATCCGCAGTCAGGTTGTGATCAAGTATTCCCCGCACCCCGACCCCACACTCCGGACGAGGCACGCCCCAGAGCCTGTTAGTATCGAGACAGCGCAACACGGGGCTATGGCGCAGTTGGTAGCGCGCCTCCATGGCATGGAGGAGGTCTGGGGTTCGAATCCCCATAGCTCCACCCCGAACGGGGCGATCCTCACTCAGGATCGCCCCGTTGTTTTCTGGGAGCACCCCCATCGGCTTTTTGCCACCCCCATGGTCTGGGGGCGGCCCCCGATATGCCATAGCGACCCTGGAGCTACCCGCGCCCGCCACATGTGCGGATCCCGGGCCAAACGCGTCGCACACGTCCCGCACTCGCTGTTGCCTCGCCGCTGCCTCCGGGGCTGCCCCTGCCGGGGGCCTGTGGATTGTGGCCGGGGACGTCGGTGCGGGCCGGTACGCTCGCCACGTGGCCGAGCTTCCCAAGACCTCCGAACTGTTGGCCGCCGCAGTCACCGCCGTCGGCGGCACACACCGCTCCGGACAGCAACGCATGTCCGAAGCCGTGGATGCGGCGATCGCCAACGAGGAACACCTGGTCGTACAGGCAGGAACCGGAACCGGAAAGTCCCTGGCCTACCTCGTCCCCGCGATTCGACACGCCGTGGCCAACAACCAGACCGTTGTCGTGTCGACCGCCACCATCGCCCTCCAGCGCCAACTCATCGAACGCGACCTTCCCCGCGTGTGCGCGGCACTCCAGCCGGAGCTCGGCCGCGAGCCGAGCTTCGCGATCCTCAAAGGGCGGGGCAACTACCTGTGCCTCCAGCGCCTCAACGCCGCCCCGGGGGAGGATCCGGAGGCGGAACTGTTCGACCCCCGGATGCTGTCGCACATCGGGCAGCAGGTACAGCGACTGCACAGCTGGGCCGAGGACACCGCCACGGGGGATCGGGACGAGCTGGTTCCCGGAGTCAGCGATCGCGCCTGGCGTCAGGTCTCGGTCACCTCCCAGGAGTGCCTGGGAGCCTCGGCCTGCCCCTACGGTGACGACTGCTACGCCGAACAAGCCAGGGTCGAGGCGTCCGGCGTCGACGTTGTCGTAACCAACCACGCCCTGCTCGCGATCGACGCCGCCAACGGATTCCAGCTGCTCCCGGACCACTCCCTGCTCGTCGTCGACGAAGCACACGAGCTCGTGGACCGGGTTACCTCCGTGTCCACCGGTGTCCTCTCCGAACGGAGTGTGACCATCGCCGCCAACCGGGCCGGACGTGTCTGTGCAGAGATGACCGCACGGCGCCTCGGCGAGGCTGCGGAGGGACTCGGTGTGATCCTCGCCGAGGAGGAGACCGGTCGGATGGACCAGATCTCCGATGCCCTGGCCAGCGCGGTAGCCGCGGTTCGTGACGCGGCCGCGAGCTGCGCGGGCGAATGCTCCAGCCGGGAGCACGAGGTCGACGAGGATCAGGATCCCGACGACGCGGACTCAACGGATCCCGAAAGTCGCGAATCAGGTTCCTCCCCGGAGCGCAGGCGGGCCCTGGCCGCCTGCGAGGAGGTTCGGGACACGGCGGCTCGCCTCCTGGCCTCGTTCGAGTCCACGATTCGGGAACGCACCGAGGTCGTGTGGCTCGACCGTGGGGAGCGGCAGACCCCGGGGCTGCGCGTGGCTCCGCTGGCGGTCCGCGAGATGTTGCGGGACCGGCTTTTCGGGGACCGCAGAACCGTGGTCCTCACCTCGGCCACACTGGCGTTGGGTGGCTCCTTCGGGCCGTTGGCCAGCCAATGGGGCCTGGCAGCGGGGGGAGCCGAGGTGGAGGGCGGCGTCGCGTCCACCGCTGTGGGCTCGCCCACGGACACGACCACCGCGGGCGAGCCGGAGGGCGAAGCCCCTCCAGCACATCCGCAGTCCCCGACGGACACCGGCGATCCCGAACCGCGGTGGCAGGGTCTGGATGTGGGCTCGCCCTTCGACCACGCACGCAGCGGCATCCTCTACGTTGCCCGGCACTTGCCGACCCCGGGGCGGGACGGGCCCGATCCCCGCTATCTCACCGAACTGGCGGAACTGATCGAGGCTGCCGGCGGGCGCACCCTGGCCCTGTTCTCCTCGACCCGCGCCGCAACCCAGGCAGCCGAGGAACTGCGGGAACGCCTCACGCACCCAATCCTGTGCCAGGGCGAGGACTCCACCGCGGAACTGGTGCGCCAGTTCGCCGCCGAGGCCCGGTCCTGCCTGTTCGGAACCCTGTCGCTGTGGCAGGGGGTGGATGTGCCCGGCCCTTCCCTCCAACTGGTCGTCGTGGACCGGATTCCCTTCCCACGGCCCGACGATCCCCTGGCTTCGGCACGGCAGCGTGCTGTGGGCGCCCACGGGGGGAACGGGTTCATGGAGGTGGCGGCCACACACGCCGCACTGCTCCTGGCACAGGGAACCGGCCGCCTGCTGAGGTCGGTCGAGGACCGGGGGGTGATCGCGGTTCTGGACTCGCGGCTGGCGACGGCACGGTACGGCGCCTTTCTGCGTGCCTCGCTGCCGCCGTACTGGGCAACCACCGACCCGCAGGTCGCCAGGGACGCGCTGCGCCGCCTCGACGAGTCCGCCACCGACGAGCGGTGAGGCTCCCGTCGCCGCCGGGGTTACGTATCAACTGTTGGCTCGATAGCCGAACAGCCGAACCGCATACCCGGGTGACTCCTCGTCCGGCGGCTGAATGTGCCAGCGGTCCGGAGCCCCACCGGTGCTCAGTTCCACCCAGATCAGGTCGATGAGCTTGAGCCGGGCCACGACCGAACAGCCCGGATCCAGGATCACGGCGTAGGTGTGGTCCGACAGCCGCTGGGTGACCATCCCCACCGACTGCCCGTCCCAAACGGCGGGGACCTCGGCGTGCGTGATGTCCACCCCGCACAGGCTGAGTTGCTCGACCTCCTCGTCCAGGGCCTCTGCGGCCAGGGCCTCGTCCAGCTGGAGGGCCTCCTCGAGCTCGTCCCGTTCCTCGTCCTCGCGTAGGTAGGCGTGGTAGGTCTGGCGGCCACACTCGGTACAGGACCGCCGCACCACACACCGGGCGTGACCGTGGGCAGACTGGGCTTCGCCGATTCCCCGATGGGTGCTGACATCGCGCACGGTGCCGCACTCGCAGCACAGCGCTGTGTTCTCCTGTCGCATCCTTATCCTCCCCCTCCCCGGCGAGTATGCGACGGAAGACCCGTCTCGGGGAACCGCTTGGGGGAAGGAATGCACCAAAGTGTCCCCAGAGGAGGTCAAAACCTCAGGTGCACCGTGTCCGATTTCACCGGTGCGACGCACGGCGCCGTAGTGGCGACCGGCTCTGGTCAGGTATGTGGTGTCCGGTTACTCGAGGCTGAGGCCGCGCTTATTGCGGGCGGTCCAGTCCCGCATCCGCTTCGGATAGCCCACCACCTGCACGTCGTAGACGGGGAGGCGAAGATCCCGGGCAACTTTCGCGATCACCGAGGGGGAGCCCACCCGGCGGCGGGTCCACTCACCGTCCGTTGCTACGGCTACAGCGGTGGTGTTTGTTGCGAAAGTCTCGGGCTCCACGAAGAACTCCACCCCAACCCGGCTCTTCGCGAATTCGATAAGGGCGTCGATATCCGCCTTCTCCGCCGAACGGTCGAGCTTGTTCTTCGAGTCCTTGCGCCGGTTGGCCTTGCGGAGCCCGAACCGGTCTCGCCATCCCATTCCCAGCTCCCTAGGGTTCCCCGGTTGCTCTGCCTATCCCAAGCCTACGGGACGCGGGTGTGGCCTGTGGGAAGGCGGCCCGTGGTCGCGTCGCCCGGAGTCGGAGACGGAGCGGGAGGCAGCTGCGCGCCGCCCACCGTGGCGGGGTCGGATGCAGGGGCGGCCCTCAGGGTTCAGCCCCGGTTCGGGACGGGGGCGTCCACGGAGTTCGCGGCCAGGAGCGCACCCGCCGGGTAGGTGGTGGCTGCGGGAGACAGCTGGCTCCTGCGGCCGCTGGCCAACACCAGCAGGCTGCCGGTCGGCGGAGCGTCTGGCTGTGCGGAGCGGCCCATCCGGCGCAGTGTCTGGTTTGCCACGGCGCCGGCGGCGCTGAAGAGAGTGACCCCCGCGGGTAGGGCACTGTGGATGTGGTCGCGCACCAGGTCGTAGTGCGTGCACCCCAGCACGACCGCCGAGGTGTCCTGGGGGGTGCGGCCGGCGGCGTCGGCGATGGCCGCGGCCAGGGACCGGGTGTCGGCCGTGTCCACCGCCGGGGCCAGGCCGGGGCAGGCTACCGGGGTGACGGCAACCCCGTTGGCGAAGCGGGCGATGAGCCTGTTCTGGTATGCGCTTCCGGTGGTGGCGGGGGTGGCCCACACGGCGACCGGGCCACCCAGGTCGGCGGCGGGTTTGATGGCGGGAACGGTGCCCACCACCGGAATCTCTGGCTCGAGTTCGGCACGCAGGGTCGCCAGGGCGTAGACCGAGGCTGTGTTACAGGCTATGACCACGGCTTGGGGTGGGGCCTCCGCGGCGGCCAGCGCCGCCTGGACCCCGGCACGGGCCCGTTCGGTGATCGCGTCGCTCGACCGTGGCCCCCACGGCATGTGGTCGGGATCGGTGGCCAGAATCAGGTGGGCGTCCGGCCGGGCACGGCGCAGCGCCGCCGCGGTCGAGAGCAGTCCCAACCCGGAGTCGATGATGGCGATGCGCGGAGCCGCGCGCTGATCGTCTCGCACGAACCATCAGGATAGCCGGGGGTGAACACGCTCGGCGCCTCGGGTGCGGTGCTGGGGCCACCGCCAATCCACGGTCAATCCGCGGCGGAAACCGTGCCATTGAGCATTGGAATTCAGTGTGTGTCGGCGGGTGAACATGCGCACAATCCACCTGCCCCGGCACAATCCATACCAACCGGTAGCACTAGGGTGTACGAGCGGTTCAGTCGATGGCGGGGGTTGTCGGCATCGGCCGCGATCAGACAGTGGCACAGTGGCGCCGTGAACAGGACAGCGGTGAATCGTGAGTTCCCAGTCATCCCAGCAAGACATGGCCGACCATATTGCGGCCGTCCACGAGCTGCGCCGGTCGTTCCGGCGGTTGCCCAAGGACGCTCCGGTGCGGTTGGGTAAACCAACCTCGAACCTGTTTCGGTTCCGAGAGTCGACCAACACGCACCGCTTGGACGTCAGTGCCTTCAGCTCGGTGCTCAGTGTCGACCCGGTGAGTCGCACGGCCGAGGTCGGTGGCATGACCACCTATGAGGACCTGGTCGCCGCAACCCTGCCCCACGGCCTGATGCCACTCGTGGTTCCGCAGTTGCGCACGATCACCCTCGGTGGCGCGGTGACCGGACTCGGGATCGAGTCCTCCTCGTTCCGGAACGGGCTTCCGCACGAATCGGTCCAGGAAATCGAGATTCTCACCGGCGCCGGTGACGTGGTGGTCGCACGACCGGACAATGAGCACCGGGAACTGTTCCGGGGATTCCCCAACTCCTACGGCACTCTCGGGTACAGCCTGCGGATCCGGATCGAACTGGAGCCCGTCCGGCCCTACGTGCACCTGCGGCACCTGCCGTTCACGGACGCCCCGGCGGCCATGTCCGCTCTGGAACGCGTGTGCGCGCAGGGAGAGCACGCAGGGCAGCGTGTGGACTTCGTGGACGGGGTGGCGTTCGGCCCCAACGAGCTCTACCTGACCCTGGCCACGTTCGTGGACCGAGCGCCCTGGACCAGTGACTACACGGGCTCGGACATCTACTACACCTCGATTCCCCGCTACGCCGGTTCGGGGCCGGGAGACTACCTCACCACCGAGGACTACCTGTGGCGATGGGACACCGACTGGTTCTGGTGTTCCCGTGCCTTCGGCGTCCAGCACCCGGTGGTTCGTCGGCTGTGGCCGCGGCGCTGGAAGCGTTCGGACGTGTACCGCAAACTCGTGGCGCTGGACCGGCGCACCGACTTCAGTCGTCTGTTGGCCCACTACCGCGGCAAACCCCAGAGCGAGCCGGTGATCCAGGACATCGAAGTCGGCGTGGACCGGGGGGCGGAGTTCCTGGAGTTTTTCCATGCCCAGATCGGGATGCGTCCCATCTGGATGTGTCCGCTGCGGCTCCGCCCCGACGCCAAGGATGGCGTGCGCACTGGCGCGGATGCCGAGGCCGGCGCCGACGCCGCGCCGCGGGACAGTGGAGTCGCGGGAGCCGCGGAGGCCGGTCCGCGGTGGCCGCTGTACCCCCTCGACGAGGACCGCCTGTATGTCAACTTCGGGTTTTGGGGGTTGGTGCCGTCCCTGCCCGGGCTCGCACACGATCACCACAACCGCCTGATCGAGCGGGAGGTGAGTCGACTCGGTGGTCACAAGTCCCTGTACTCCGACGCGTTCTACGACGAGGACGAGTTCTGGGAGCTCTACAACGGGGTGGGATACCGCGACCTGAAGACCGCGTACGACCCGGACGGTCGGCTGCTCGACCTGTACGCGAAGTGTGTTGGAAACAGGTAGCGCGGAGCGGTAGGACAGGCCTGAGCGGGCATACACGACAGTCAAGAAATTTGGGGCAAACAAGGACACGTGCGGCGGACGGGGGGCGGAGCCTCGCCAGGGCTCCGAGGTTCGTCGGACCACCAGGCCGCGAAGGCCGGCCGGGTCCTAGGGCAGCTGCGGAAAGGAATGGCTATGCGGTTGGCGGAGATCTTCGAACGTGTGGTCGGCCCGGAGTCGTCAGTGGCGTTTCGCGCCTACGACGGCAGTACGGCCGGCCCGCAGGATGCGGACGTCACCGTGGTGGTGCGGACGCCCGTGGCACTGCACTACCTGGCGCAGGCCCCGGGTGCCTTGGGACTCACCCGCGCCTACGTCTCCGGACACCTCGATCTCGAGGGGGACATGTACACGGCGCTGCGCCGCATGTCGGACGTGGCCCTGGACGGTGCGTTCACGCTGGGGGACGTGGCCCGGATCGTCCGCAGCGTCGGCTGGGAGAAGTTCGTGAACCGGGTCGCTCCACCACCACAGGAGGTGCAGCCGCGTCGCCTGCTGGGGCGGGGGATCCGACACTCCAAGGCACGGGATGCGGAGGCCATCCACCATCACTACGACGTGTCCAACGCCTTCTACGAACTCGTGCTCGGGCCGTCGATGACCTACACGTGCGCGGTGTACCCCGATGCGGACGCGAGCCTGGAACAGGCACAGTTCCATAAGCACGATCTGGTGGCACGCAAGCTTGGGCTGGAGTCCGGCATGCGGTTGCTGGACGTCGGGTGCGGCTGGGGCGGAATGGTCATGCATGTCGCCCGGGAGTACGGGGTGCGCGCACTGGGGGTCACTCTCTCCGCACAGCAGGCCGAATGGGCCCAGGAGCGGATCGAGAAGGAGGGGCTGTCGCACCTTGCCGAGGTGCGGCACATGGACTACCGGGATGTCCCGGACGGGACCTATGACCGGGTCAGCTCCATCGGCCTGACCGAGCACATCGGCAAGCGCAACGTGCCCGACTACTTCGCCTCCCTGCACGCCAAGCTCCGGCCCGGGGGGCGCCTGCTCAACCACTGCATCACCCGCCCGGACAACCACTCCCCGGCGATGCGCCGGAACGGTGTGATCAACCGTTACGTCTTCCCGGACGGAGAGTTGGAGGGGCCGGGGTGGCTCCAGACCCAGATGAACGAGGCCGGGTTCGAGATCCGACACCAGGAGAACCTGCGGGAGCACTATGCGCTCACCCTGCGTGACTGGTGCGCCAACCTGGAACGCAACTGGGATGAGGCCCTTGGCGAGGTGGACATTGGAACCGCTCGGGTTTGGCGCATGTACATGGCGGGTTCCCGGTTGGGATTCGAGCGTAACGTTGTCCAGCTGCACCAGATTCTCGGTGTGAAGCTCGATGGAACCGAGTCGCGGATGCCGCTGCGGCCGCGGTTCGAACCCTAGTCCGGGGCCGGGTTTCCCGGCCTGTGGCTCCGGGGCGTCGGCCCGCCCCGGGCCATTGCGGACCATTCTGGGTGGAAGCGCGGGGGTGTGGCGGCTGGGGCGAACCCCAGGCCATGGACCAGTTCGGGTCGCTGGCGGACATCGGGGATAGCGCCAGGCATGATGGGAGGCATGCCTGGCAACACTGACCCCGACGGGACCAAGCACCGAACCATCACCCTGGTAGAGGCCTACGTCGCCAAGGACGCCACGGCCGTGGCCGAGGCGGTGGACGCCATCGACACCGAAGAACGGGTCACCGCGAGTATCTCGGAACTCAAGGTCCTCGCATCTTTTCTCACCCGGCGGGTCCAGGACACGGGGGTGGCCTGGCAGCCGGCGGACGCGCGGGAGGCGGTGGCCCGGGCGGTCGCCGACCTGTTGGAGCCCGAGGTGGAACTGGCCGTGGTATCCACCTGGGAGGCCTACTCCGTGGGGGAACGCGCCGCGGCCGAGCACTTCACCCAGGGCGATCCACTCGTGTTCGCCCACATGCTCGCCGCGTTCACAGCCGCGATCGGGCAGGCTGTGTACACCCCCACGGAACTCATGGCAACCCTGCGAATGGCATCAGGACTTGCGGAGTGACCCAGTGACGACATTCACGGTGCACAGCGTTCCCGCCAACGGACTCCGGTTCGGCTACATCGAGGCGGGGGAGGCGGGTGAGGCTCCGCTGGCGCTGTGCCTGCACGGGTTCCCGGACACAGCCCACACCTTCCGGTACCTGCTCCCGGAGCTGGCGCGGGCCGGCTACTGGGCGGTGGCGCCGTTCATGCGTGGCTACGCCCCCACCGAGGTGCCCGAGGACGCCTGCTACGAGACGGCGGCTCTGGCCACCGACGTTAACGCGCTGCACGCGGCCCTGACCGGCAGTGGCCCGCGCAGCAGTACGGAGGACGGGCTGGGGCCGGGGGTCCTGATCGGACACGACTGGGGTGCGTTCGCCGCCTACGGCGCCGCGGCTCTGGAACCACGACGGTGGCGCAGTGTCGTTGCACTGAGCTCGCCACCGACACGGGCCATCATCCCGTCCTTTCTGGATTACGACCAGCTCCGCCGCTCCTTCCACCAGTTCCTGTTTCAGACCCCTCTGGCCGAGGCAGCGGTTATGCGCGACGACTACGCCTTCCTGCGGCGGCTGTGGACAGACTGGACGGTCGACTACGACCCGAGCACGGATCTCACCCACGTCCGCGCGGCCCTGCGGGACCAGGCCAACGTCACCGCGGCCATCAGCTACTTCCGCGGCATGTTCGACGTCTACCCGCGCTCCTCGCGCTACGCCAGCATCCGGCACCGGGCGCAGGCCGTCCCCACACATCCCGTGCTGTACCTCCAGGGGGAGCGGGACGGTTCCCTGGGGACGGATCTCGCGGAAAACGCCCGTTCGGTGTTCGCGGCGGATTCCGTGGTTGAGCTGGTGGAGGGAGTAGGACACTTCCCGCACCTGGAACGGCCCGCTCCGGTGAACCGACGGATCCTCGACTGGCTCAGCTAGCTCGGTGCTGGGGTGTCCCGATGGTTGCCGGGGCTGGACCGCCGCGAGAGTGCAGCCACCCCGCCAGAGCCCCAGACCCCGGGTGGAGCTGAGGCGGGGTCGGCACCTCGGGGCGGGCACCCATAGCATGAAAGCCGCCGAATGCCGCGGCGGCTTGGGGTCTGTTTCTTGGGGGTGGATATCGCCAGGCCAGACCCCAACCGCGCTCCCAGCCCCACGAAACAGGCTGGGGCCGGGGTGCGGGTTACTGCGGCGGTTCCCACGTCCCGGTCCGTAGCAGCTCCATGATCGCCGTGGTGTATGGAGCGAGGTCCATCCCCTGGTCGGCGACCCAGCCGTCGTCGTAGTAGCTGTGCCGATACCGGTCGCCGCTGTCACAGATGAGTGTGACCACACTGCCCTGGCGCCCCTCCCGCCGCATCTGCGCGAGCAGGTGCCACACGCCCCACAGGTTGGTGCCGGTGGAGCCGCCCGCACTGAGTCCGGTCACCTCGTACAGATGACGCATCGCGGCCACACTCGCGGCGTCCGGGACGGGAATCATCCGGTCGATGACCTCGGGGACGAAGCTGGGCTCGACCCGCGGGCGCCCGATCCCCTCGATCCGGGAGGGCAGTCCCGTCGCATAGTCGGGCGCACCGGTGACCCAGCTCGGGAAGAACGCGGAGTTCTCCGGATCCACCACTGCCAGCCGGGTGGCGTGTCGACAGTACCGAACGTAGCGTCCGACGGTAGCCGAGGTGCCGCCCGTGCCCGCCCCAACGACGATCCAGTCCGGGACGGGAAACCGCTCCAAGGCCATCTGTTCGAAGATCGACTCGGCGATGTTGTTGTTGCCGCGCCAGTCGGTGGCCCGTTCGGCATAGGTGAACTGGTCCATGTAGTGGCCGTTGGTCTCCGCGGCAAGCCGTTCGGCCTCGGTGTACATGTCCGCCGGGCGTTCCACGAAGTGGCAGCGTCCGCCGTGCCGTTCGATCAGCGCGATCTTTTCCGGGCTGGTGGATCGGGGTACCACGGTGACGAAGTCCACGCCGATCAGCTGCGCGAAGTACGCTTCGGACACGGCGGTGGAGCCGCTGGAGGCCTCCACGACGGTCGTACCTTCGGTGATCCAGCCGTTGGCCAGTCCGTACAGGAACAGCGACCGCGCCAGCCGGTGCTTGAGACTGCCCGTGGGATGCACGGACTCGTCCTTGAGGTACAGGTCGATTCCCCACTCCGGTGGAAGGGGGAACACGTGCAGGTGGGTGTCGGCGGAACGGTTCGCATCGGCCGCAACCCGGCGGATCGCCTCGTCCACCCAGGAGCGGGTGCGGACACAGGTCCGATCCACCGGGCCGTCGCGCCGGGGCTCGGGAATGGAATCGTCGGGCATGGGCGCAGGGTAGCCGGAACCCGGGACGCCGCTGGGCAGGACCCTGCCCGTTCAGTCGAGCGACCCGCCGGCCATTGCGGAGTGTAGCCGTCGGTAGCGATTGGCTTCGTCGTCGCGGCTCTGTCGTTCCAGCGCACGAGCGAGCGCGATGTGCGCCCAGTCGTCGGCCGGGTCGAGGTCGATGAGCAGCCGGAACACGTCCTCGGCCTTGCGCAGCTGGGCAGCGTGGAAGTAGGAGCGCCCCAGCAGCTCCAGCAGTGAACGGTTGTACGGTTCCTCTTCGGCCAGCGGGGCGAGCAGACGTGCCGCGGCCGCCGGATCCCCCAGCTCGAACCACAGCTGGGCGCGGGCATAGGTCTCGTAGGTCGTTTCCGACACCGGCAACTCCCTTCGTCGAGAACCGCAACAGCGGTGCCCTAGGAGGAATTCCCCGGATCCCGGAAGCTGAAAGGTCGCCCGCATCCCGAGCAGGTGCGGCAGCCGCCCAGCCCGCGCCTCACCGGTGTGCCGGGCGCAGATCCGTGAGGCGGCCGGTGTGCACGTCATAGCTGCCGGTGATGACCTCTGCACGCTCCCCGATTCGGGGATCCCGGGCCGCCGCGGATCCGTCCGCGCGGGCCCCGGCCAGCCGCTCCTCCCGGTCGGGCCGCGCCTTGCAGTCCTCGTGCACCAGCACGAGGAGGTCTACGGCACCGTGCGCGGCGACGTCGCCCGCCAGCCCGTCCAGCACCTCGTCGGTGACGTGGGCTCCGGCGTTGCGGCGTACCGTCACCGTGCCCAGATCCACATTCAGCAGCTCCTCGGGGTTGATGCGCGAGTCCATACAGGTGACCACGCTGAGATGCCGGGAACCGCGCGCGACGTCAACGGGCGGCTGGAACTGGGCCACGTAGCGCTCGTTGGCGGCGAGGACCGCCGAGATCTCGGACTCGGCGGGAACACCCGTCACCAGCTCCAGCCGGCCGGTGGTCACGTCGTAGCTACCCACGTGCACATCGAGCCCGAACAGCTGCGGATCCGCGCGCAGCGTCTCCAGGTCGGCACGCAGCGTCTCTGTGGTCTCCGGGGCATTTGGCGCGTCCGTGCTCAGTACGTGCAGGGCCTGCCTCGCCCCCAGGTGCTGTGCCACGGCGAGATCCCCACGCAGCGCGGCGGTGACCCGGGGCTCGGTGCTGCGGGGGAGTAGAGCGTCGCCCAACGCGAGCCCGAAGGCACGGTGCGGGTCGACGGCCGGATGCCCCACGATCGACACGGCCAACCCCCGGGACGTCCCCGCAGGAACCGCGCCGTGCCGGAACTGGGCGAGGTAGCGTTCGTTGACGGCCAGTAGCTCATCGATGGACATGTGACTCCCACAACCTGGTGAACACGCGGCCCGAGCAGTATCCCATCCCCAGTGTTGGGACGGGCAGCGCGGTGGTCAGTCGGTGGCTCGGTTCCCACCGCGCTGTGGCTGGGGAACCGTGCCGCTTCCCACCGACGCGATGGGGCGGGGAAGCCCCTCCCCGGAACCGTCCCGGCGTTCGTCGACGTCGGGAAGCCGCACCGGAGAGCCGTCGGACCGCGCGGCACGTGCCGGCCCCGGACCAACCCAGCCGAACAGCAGGGTGTCCTCTCCCTTGAGGAAACGGTGACACCGTACGCCGCCGGTCGCGCGACCCTTGCGGGGAAAGGCGGACAGGGGCGTTACCTTGGCCGCTCCAGGCTGGGTTCCGGGCAGGGCCGTGGACGAGCCCGCCACGGTCACCACCAGCGCAGCACCGGTGCCGCCCGCAGCGGCTCCGGCGGTGTCCCCAGTGTCCTCGTCCTGGTTAGCCACAGCGCCGAACCAGATCACCTCCGCACCGTCACCGAGTTTGATGCCGGTGACACCGCCGGCGGAACGCCCCTGGGGGCGGAGATTGCCGCAGCCGAACCGCAGCAGTTGGGCCTCGGACGTGACGAACACGACGTCTTCCTCTCCGCTGTGCAGTTCCGTCGCGCCCGCCAGGCGATCCCCGTCCCGCAGCGGGATGATCTCGAAGTCGTCTTTGTGGCTGGGATAGTCCGCCGTCACCCGTTTCACGATGCCCTGCCGGGTGCCGACCACCACCCCGGCACTGTTCTCGTCCAACGCCGCCAGCGCCACCGGACGTTCCCCCGCGTCGGCGTCGAGCTCCACGAACTCCGAGAGGGGGGCGCCGGAGGCTAACGGTGCGCTCTGTGAGGTCTCGGGGAGCTCGGGAATCTCCACCACGGGAAGCCGGATCATGCGCCCCAGGTCCGTCACCACGGCCACCTCCGCACGCACGGTGACCTCGGCACTGCTGGCGATGGCGTCGTGCTTGCCCCGGGGGCCGGTGTGTTGGGGCATCGGCGCGGAACCGGCGGTGCGGCCGAGCATGCCCGTCGTGGCAAGCACCACGGTGCACGGATCGTCGCCAACCTCCAGGGGCATGGCCGCGGTCCGGGTGACGCCGTCGCTCTCCACCAGCTGGGTGCGCCGGGGGTTGGCGTACTCCCGAGCGAGGTCCTTGAGCTCGTCCGAGACCAGGGCGCGCAGCTTCGGGTGGGACTCGAGGATGGCGGTCAGCTCGGAGATCTCAGAGTGCAGCTGGTCGCGCTCCCGTTCCAGTTCCAGACGGTCGAACCGGGTCAGTCGTCGTAGGGGGGTGTCGAGAATGTAGCGCGCCTGGACCTCGGACAGGTCGAAGGTGGCCATCAGGCGGCTGCGGGCGGTGGCCGTGTCGTCGGAGTCCCGGATCAGCGCGATGATCTCGTCGATATTGGTCAGCGCCACCAGCAGCCCGTCCACGAGGTGGAGCCGCTCCTGACGCTTGGTGCGCCGGTGTTCACACCGGCGGCGCACCACGTCCAGCCGGTGGTCGACGTAGACGGTCAACAACTCGCGCAGCCCCAGCGTCTGCGGCTGCCCGTCGACGAGAGCCACGTTGTTGATTCCGAAGCTCTCCTCCATCGGGGTGAGCCGATACAGCTCCTCGAGGACGGCTTCGGGATTGAACCCGTTCTTCAGTTCGATCACGAGCCGCAGGCCCTGGTTGCGGTCGGTGAGATCCTTCAGGTCCGCGATGCCCTGGATCTTCTTGGCCTGGACCAGCTCCTTGATGCGGGACACGACCTTTTCCGGGCCCACGTTGTAGGGCAGTTCCGTGACCACCAGGCCGGTGCGGCGGGCGGACACCTTCTCCACGGAGACGGTGGCACGGGTACGGAAGGTTCCGCGCCCGGTGCGGTAGGCATCCCGGATCCCGTCCAGCCCGATGATGGTGCCGCCGGTCGGCAGGTCGGGGCCGGGAACGAGCTCCATGAGCTCGTCCAATCCGGCGTCGGGGCGCTCCAGCAACAGGCGTGCGGCAGAGATGACCTCGCCCAGATTGTGCGGCGCCATATTGGTGGCCATTCCCACCGCAATCCCGGATGCGCCGTTGACGAGGAGATTGGGGAACGCCGCGGGCAGCGTCGTGGGTTCCTGCTCCTGGCCGTCGTAGTTGGGCTGGAAGTCCACGACGTTCTCGTCGATGGACGCGGTCATGAGCTGGGCCGCGGGAGGCAGCCGCGCCTCGGTGTACCGCATCGCGGCGGGGGCGTCGTCCCCACCGAGGGAACCGAAGTTTCCGTGCCCGTCGACCAGGGGAACGCGCATCGCGAAGGACTGGCTCATGCGAACCAGAGCGTCGTAGATCGCGGCGTCGCCGTGTGGGTGCAGTTTACCCATCACCTCACCGACGACGCGGGCGCACTTCACGTGGGCCCGGTCCGGGCGCAGCCCCATCTCGTTCATCTGGTACAGGATGCGTCTCTGTACCGGCTTGAGCCCGTCCCGGGCGTCGGGGAGCGCTCGCTGGTAGATCACCGAGTAGGCGTACTCCAGGAAGCTACCGCGCATTTCCTCGCCGACGTCGATGTCCACGATCTGTTCGGCGAGCTCGTCCGGTGGGTGGGAGGTTGTACGGGCCATGCTGGTCATTGTGGCCCGTGTCGAAGACTGGTTCGAACGTGGCCCGCCGCTTGTGGCGGACACGTGGCCCGATCCACGTACCGTGGCCAGGGGCGCGACCCCGCCGATCGCGGGTTGCGGTTGTGGACGCGCCGGTGCTCCGGAGCGGACGGCTCTGGTAGCAACAAGGTATGGCCATCCACTCCGGGGCGGGGCTCGAGCCGGACACGGGAGACGCCCAGCTCCGCCTCCACGCCGAACAACACCTACGGGCACTGGCAGGCCCACACGCCGAGCTGCGGGACGACCAGTGGTGGGCGATTCACGCACTGGTCGTCGACCGGCGCCGGGCCCTGGTCGTGCAGCGCACCGGATGGGGAAAGTCTGCGGTGTACTTCGTGGCCACCGCGTTGTTGCGGGCCCGGGGCGCCGGTCCGACCGTGATCGTCTCCCCACTTCTGGCGCTGATGCGCAACCAGATCGCCGCGGCCGAACAGGCAGGAATCCAGGCCCGCACCATAAACAGCGCCAACCTGACCGCCTGGGACGAGATCTACACCGAGATTATCGCCGGGGCTGTGGATCTTCTGCTGGTCAGCCCGGAGCGCCTCAACCATCCGGACTTCGTGGAGAAGGTGCTGCCCCCACTGTCGAGTGGGGCCGGGCTGGTCGTGGTGGACGAGGCACACTGCATCTCCGACTGGGGGCATGACTTCCGGCCGGACTACCGTCGCATCCGCAGTGTGCTCGCTGAGCTCCCGTCCAGGGTTCCGGTGCTCGCCACCACGGCGACGGCCAATGCCCGGGTCACCGAGGACGTTGCGGAACAACTCGGTGGTGGGGACGCGGAGCCGCCGCTGGTGCTGCGGGGTGCCCTGGACCGGAAGAGTCTGCATCTGTCCGTGGTGCGCCTGCCGGACACACCAACTCGGCTCGCCTGGCTTGCCACGCACCTGTGTCGACTGCCGGGCGCGGGCATTGTGTACACACTGACGGTTGCCGCGGCCAGCGAGGCCGCGGAGTTCCTGGCCGGCCGGGGATACCGGGTTCGTTCGTACAGCGGCCAAAGCGATGCGGCCGAGCGGCAGCAGGTCGAGGATGAGCTGCTCGCCAACCAGGTCGACGTCGTGGTGGCAACCAGTGCCTTGGGGATGGGGTTCGACAAGCCCGATCTTGGTTTCGTGGTCCATCTGGGTGCTCCACAGTCCCCGATCGCCTACTACCAGCAGGTGGGGCGTGCCGGCCGGGGGGTGCAGCGAGCCGAGGTCGTACTACTGCCCAGCGAGGCGGATCCCGAGATCTGGGAGTACTTCACCACCACCGCCATACCCGCCGAGGAGACCGTGCGGCAGGTCCTCGACACGCTCAACGCGGATGGGGAGCCCTGGTCCCTGCCCCGGCTGGAGACCCAGGTCAACCTCAACCGGGCGCGTCTGGAACAGATGTTGAAGATCCTCGACGTCGACGGTGCAGTGCGCCGTCAGCGCGGCGGTTGGACGGCCACCGGCCGGCCCTGGACCTACGACACCCAGCGCTATGCCGCGATCACCGCGGCTCGGCGCCGGGAGCAGCAAGCGATGCTGGACTACATTTCCACCTCCGCCTGCCGGTTGGAGTACCTGCGTCGCCAACTCGACGATCCGGAGCTCGCGCCATGTGGCCGCTGCGACAACTGTGTGGGCAGCTCCTGGACCGCTGGGACTGATCCCCAGCACCATGCCGCGGCCGAGGCTTTCCTCGACCGGCCCGGTGTGGCGGTGCATCCGCGGCGCCAGTGGCCCATCGGGATGCCCACCCTGGGGGTGCAGCTCAGCGGCCGGATTCCGGGGCAGGAGCAGGCCAGTACCGGGCGTGCACTGACCCGGCTGACCGGGCTGGGATGGGCCCGCCGCGTGCGGGAGCTGCTGGCCACGGACGCACCGGATCAGCCGGTAGACGAGGACGTGTTCCAGGCGGTGGTACGGGTGTTGGCGGACTGGCAGTGGGAGCACCGCCCCGTCGGCGTGGTCGCGATGCCGTCGCTGCGGCGGGCGCGTCTGGTCCACGAGCTCGCACGCCGAGTGGCGCAGCTCGGCCGGCTCACGTTCCTGGGCAGCTTGGGCTACACCACTCCCGCGGGTGTGGGCCCGCGCCGCGGCAACAGCGCGCTGCGGCTGGCCGACCTCACCAGCGCCGTGACCGTTCCGGAACCGACGTGTCGGGCACTGGCAGCGGTGTCTGGGCCGGTGCTGCTCGTGGACGACTATATGGACACGGGCTGGACGATGACGGTGGGGGCGCGTCTGGCGCGCCAGGCCGGCGCCGCCGAGGTGCTTCCGCTGGTGCTCGCCGCCCGTGGATAGTCTCGGATGGTCTCAACTCACCCGGCCGCTCCCCCGACACAGTAGACAGATGTAGCCCGGCTCCACAGTGTCGGTCGCTTCACCCCGACAGCGTGGGCAGGTGGTGGGAGTGACCGGGATGCCCATGGCCTGAATTCCGGCGCGACGCCGGTCGAGCTGCCGGCGTTCGGAGAGCAGCTGGGGCAGGCGTCCGTCCTCGATCATCGCGATGACCAGCTCCACGATGTCCTGGCCGGTGCCTAATCGCAGGGTTTGGACGTCCTTGACCATTCCGATCGCCTCGCCCATCGATGCGCCGGTGCGGATCCGGATTATGGCCAGGGCCCGATTTCCCGGACGTGGAGTGATTCCCTCACTCGGAATCGGTAGCTTCATGGCGCCGTCCATAATCGTACCGTCACGAAATGTTGGTCAAGGATCCGGGGAACACGGACCGGACACTCCAGGGAGTGCGGTTGTGGGCATTCCTGAACGACCTTCCGTCTCCGGATTTTTGTGGGATTCTCCACCGGTTCCGGGATTGCAGGATAGACTGCCGGCCACTCCCCTCCGAGTAGAGCAAGGCAATCGCGATGGCGAATGATCCCAACTCCCCCCAGTACTCCGAGTTCATCGACATCAATCTCTCCGTTCCCACCGTTGCACGGATCTATGACTGGCTGTTGAACGGCAAGGACAACTTCGTGGCCGACCGTGAGGCCGGCCACGAGTTTCTCAGGATCGCACCCGAACTGCGACAGATCGCTCTGGACAACCGTGCGTGGCTCTCCCGGGTGGTGACCAGGATGGCTGCGGACTGCGGTGTCGATCAGTTTCTGGATGTCGGCTCCGGACTTCCCACTGTGGACAACACCCACCAGGTGGCCCAGCGTGTCCTCCCCGGTGCGCGGGTGATCTACGTCGACAACGATCCGGTTGTCCTCACCCACGGGCGCGCGATTCTCGACGACAATCTCAACACCACGGTGATTACCGCGGACGTCCGCGAACCGAAGAGCATTCTCGAACACCCTGACACCCAGGCACTTCTCGACTTTTCCCGCCCCGTGGGGGTGCTGCTGATCGCACTGACCCACTGCCTCAAGGACGATGACCACCCCGCGGTGATGTACGAGCAGCTCCTGGACGCGATGCCGTCCGGATCCTACGTGGCCTACTCACACATCGTGTGTGCGGACGAAGCGGTGGGCCAGCGCCTCACCGACTCCGTGCTGGAGGCGACGCACGGCAGCTGGGGACGGGTGCGCACCCCGGAGGAGGCCGTGAGTATCGTGGACCGGCTCGGACTTCACGTCCTGGAGCCCGGCTACGTGGACATTCGGGGCTGGCCGGAGCGCGAACCTCCCGAGGCAGCCACCGGGGTGTGGGAGATCGGGGGACTGGCTCGCAAACCCTGACCTGGGAAGCGACCTCCCGCCGTCGCGGGCAGCGCCCGCACGTGGGGGTGGGAAGCCCCGCCCCCACGCACTCCCGTCACCCGCGTGCTCCAGCATGCTGGGCTACGGCGGTTCCATACCCCTGCGGGTGGCACTCCAGACGGCCATCCCGCAGAACCGAGACATGGTCGGTCCGGGCGAGGTGTTCGGTGTCGTGGGTGACGACCACGGTCGCCAGCCGGTGGGCGTGGGTCACCTCGGCCAGCAGCGCCATCACCTGCGCTCCCCGCTCCTGATCGAGGGCGGCGGTGGGCTCGTCCACCAGCAGCACTGCCGGATCCCCGGCCAGGGCACGCGCGATGTTCACACGTTGACGTTCCCCACCGGACAGGGCGGCCGGGCGACGATGCTCCTTACCGTCAAGACCGACGGTAGCCAGCAGCCGTCGCGCCGCGGCGCGACGGTCCCGGGGGCGCTGGCCGCGCATGTGCGCGGTGACGAGGAGTTGATCGATGGCGGTCAGCGATGCCAACAGGTTGGGTTGCTGGAACATGATCCCGATCCGGTTTAGCCGTAGCCGCGCCAGGGAGGCCGCACTGTGGGCGGCCGTGTCGGTCCCGTCGATGCGTACGCGTCCCGATGTCGGGGTGATGAGGGTTGCCGCGACCGCGAGCAGGCTCGACTTCCCCGAACCCGACGGCCCCACGATCGCGTGCAGTTCCCCCGGAGCCACCTCCAGGGAGACGTGGTCGAGGGCGGTCACGGTCGTGTCCCCGTCGGGATAGGTCAGGGTGATATCCCGCAGGCTGATGCTCATCGTGCACTCCCCAGGGCGGTCAGCGGGTCGACGGACGTGATGCGGCGCACGGTGAGTACGGCACCGAGCATGCCCAGACCGAGCATGCCGAGGACGGGTGGAATCGTGGTGGCGCCGCTCAACTCGAACGGGACAGTGCGCTCGGCGAGGGCACCCACCCCCCAGCCGAGGGTGGCTCCGACCCCGGCGCCCAGCGTCAGTACGATCGCCGCCTGCACCAGGGCATCGCGCACCAGGTAGCTGGTGGATCCACCCAGTGCCTTGAGTACGGCGACGTCGCCGGCCCGTTGGATCGTCCACACGGTCAGAAACGCCCCCACGACCAGCGCCGAGATCACATAGAGGAAACCCTGGATCATCAGGAGCGACCCGTTCTCGGCGGAGAAGGATGCCACTCCGGCGCGGCTGTCGGTGTGGGTTTCGGTGACGGTGGTCGCGGCCTCGTCCAGCTCCGCGGGATCCTGCCCGTCCAGATCGGCGACCAGCACGGTTGCGGTTGGGGGATCGCTTCCGGTGGGGACCATGTCCCGCCAGGATTCCAGCGAGGTCCACACCACCGGGGTGTGGCTGTAGTAAGCCGCTGGTGTGGTCCCGGTGACCGGGTAGTCGACATCGCCGAGCCCGATCGTGTCACCGGTGTCGACCCCCTCCTCCTCGGCCAGCGACGCACTGACGACCACTCCCGTGTCTCCGAGGTCGTCGGGGGCCAGCACACTGTGCGGTCGCGCCGCCAACACGGTGACCGCGGTGCTGCCGGAGTCCTCGAGCTCGGCCTGGCCGGGCGTCAGCCCCAGGGGTTCCACCCAGGCCGGTGCTTGTGCGTCCCGCCAGGTGTGGAGTTGCTGCTCGGTGATCGCACTGTCGGCGAAGGACACCTCCGGAGTGGCCTCGCCGGTGGCGCCGAAGACGATGTGACTACCCGGAAGGCTGGTGACGGCCGAGGTGGACTGGCTGGCCAGACCGGCGGTCAGGCCGGACAGCAACACGACCAGCAGTGTGATGAGGCCGACCACCAGCCCCAGAAGCGCGAACCTTCCCCGGGCGGAGTAGATGTCGCGGATGGCGAGAAACACGGGACCCCTTCCTGCGTGTGGTGATGCCCCGGAGGGGACGGTGCGGGCGCTGGAACGAACGCCGCGGTCAATCACCACAGTGCCGCCACCCACCCTCGCCCCGCGTCGCGCCACCGGAGGATCCGGCCACGTCGTACGGGGGAGCCCCGGATCAACCGTTTGGTTGAGGCGCCTGAGCAGGCAGGACGTTAGCCTTGGGGCATGGTCTCGGGGTGGCAGCCGGCCGTCGGCCAACTGTCCGCGGGCAGTACCACCGTGCTGCGCTCGCTGCGTGTGGCTCTGCACACCGCGTTTTTCATGTTGGTGGCGGTCGCCGTGGTCCGCCTGTTCACCGTGCATCCGATGGGGCCACACACCTGGGCTGCGGCCGGCGGAGCCGTCGCCCTGGTCGTGCTCTACACGGCCGGTGCCCTGGTACGCAGGTGGCGTCCCAGTCGCGGTTGGGCGCTGGTGTGGTTGGCTGCGGTCACCGCCGTGTGGGCGCTGTTGCTGGCGCACAACCCGGATTTCTCCTGGGTCGCCTTCCCCCTGTTCTTTCTGCACCTGTACCTGTTGCGGGGCCTGCACGCCCTAGTGGCCGTTGGGGTGATCACCACGGCTGTGGTGCTCGCGCAGGTGTGGCACGTCCAGCAGGTGTCGATTCCGATCGTGTTGGGGCCGGCGCTGGGAGCCGGCTGCGCCGTTGTCCTGGCCGTGGGCTACGCCGTGCTGTACCGGGAGAACGAACACCGCAGACAACTGATCGAAGACCTCACCCGCACCCAGGACGAGCTGGCCCGGTCCCAGCACACCGCCGGAGTACTCGCCGAGCGCGCCCGCCTTGCCCGCGAGATCCACGACACTCTCGCCCAGGGATTGTCCAGCATCGTGTTGCTGTTGCGTACGGCGGAGCGGGACCGGGAGGCCGGAGGTGTGGGGAATCGCGGGGATGCGGGGGAGCGGGCCGTGGGGAAGATCGAGGCGAGCGCCGCGGTGGAACCGCTCCGCGAGGCACGGCAGGCCGCTGAGGCGAACCTGGCCGAGGCGCGTCGCTTCGTGCGGGCCCTGACCCCGCCAGACCTGGAGCACGACACACTCCCGCAGGCCCTGGAACGTCTGTGCGCGCGGGTGGGCCGGGAGGCCGGGATCGACTGCCGGTTCCACCTGGTCGGTGCGGTAGCTACCCTCCCCCGTGGCCACGAGATCGCGCTGCTTCGGGCTGCCCAGGCGAGTTTGGCGAACGTGCGTGCCCACGCCCGCGCGAACGGTGCCGTGGTCACCCTCGCGTTCCTGGACACCGAGGTGACCCTGGACGTGGTTGACAACGGGGTTGGCTTCGAACCGGGGCAACCGCCCACCGCGGGCGACGACACCACCGGCTATGGGCTGTCCGCGCTACGGGAACGCACGGCCGTTCTGGGTGGGGAACTCACCGTGGAGTCCACGGTGGGTGCGGGAACAGCCGTGGCCGTGCGACTGCCCCTCGCCGAGGGTTGGGAGGTGCCGGATTGAGTCGCGATCCGATCCGGATCCTGCTGGTGGATGACCATCCCGTTGTCCGGCGCGGACTCCGGGCCATGTTCGCCGAACGTGCGGATATGGCGGTGGTCGCCGAAGCCGAGGACGGACGTGCGGCCTGTGCCCGGAGCGCCGAGGTGGACGTTGACGTGGTGTTGATGGACCTCCGGATGCCCGGCGGCACCGACGGGGTCACGGCCATCCGGGAGATCACCGCACGCCCGCAGGCGCCGCCGATCCTGGTGTTGACCGTCTACGATACCGACGCCGACATCCTCGCCGCCGTCGAGGCGGGCGCCACCGGATACATGCTCAAGGACGCACCCCCCGAACAGCTCTGCGACGCTGTCCACGCGGCCGCCCGCGGCGAGACGGCCCTCGCCCCCGGCGTCGCCGCGCGCCTCATGGAACGGGTTCGGGGGCCACAGCCGGCCCTCAGCAGTCGGGAGATCGAGATTCTCGGGTTGTTGGAACACGGGTTGACGAACCGGGAGATCGCCCGGGAGCTGGTGGTCAGCGAAGCCACCGTCAAAACGCACCTGGTGCACATCTACACCAAGCTCGACGTGGACAATCGGACGGCCGCCATTTCCGTGGCCCGCCACCGTGGCCTGATCCGCAGCCACTGAGGGGCCGGCCGGGACCCTACTCGGACAGGTCGGGCCGTGCCCCCGGCTGTTGCAGGGCCTTGGCCGCCAGGCGATGCCCGTTGACCAGACCGTCCTTGGGGTGGCGACCACCCAGCCACGGTGGCAGGAAACCAGCCATGAACGCGTCCCCGGCACCGATAGAGCCCGGTGTGGGCTCCACAGGCTCCGGCTGTACCGTCACAATGTCGTCGTGGGTCTTGGACGCCCACAGTGCCCCCGCGTCGCCCAGCTTCAGCACGACATTCGGGTACCAGGCGGTCAGGACTTTCGCGGCCGCGGCACTGTCCTCCCGCCCCGTCAATACGGTGGCCTGCTGCGCGTTGGCGAACAGCAGCTGGGCGCCGCTGGTCCATTCCAGGAAGGACTCAGGGCCGGCCCGTTCCAGGGGCGCGTGCGACCCGGCGTCGACCGAGACGGACATCCCGGCCTCGTGTCCGAGGCGCAGTCCGCGGCGGGCCGCGGTGCGCGACCCCTCCTGGAGCAGGGTGAAACCCGAGACGTGCAGATGTGTCTTGGGAGCGAACACGTCCGGTGGCAGGTCCTCCGGCTGGAGGGCGGCGTTGGCTCCGGCGTCGCTGAGCATGGTGCGGTCGCCGCGATGCGTGATCATCACGACGCACGTTCCGGTCGGGCGTTCCGGGTCCATCACCATCCGGGCCTCGATGCCGTAGCCCATCAGCTCCATCTCGCGGGTTCGACCGGTGATGTCCGAACCACGACGGCCCACAAGGGTGGTGTCCACCCCCTCGATTGCCAACCACGCCGCCACGTTGGCGCCCGAACCACCGCCGTACATGATGACCGAGGCCGGTGTGTCGCTGCCGCGCGCCAGGGGATGGAACGCCCGGGCGACAGCGTCGGTCATGAGATCTCCGATCACGACCACTCGCGTCATTGTCTGTGCCACCACCTATTGCTGGCCGCTCTGGGCCACTCCTCCGCGTCCTCCGCGATATCAGCGCGAACATGACGGTAACAGGTCTCGATGCAGCCGCGGGTAACGAACTCGCACACATGTCTGTGGGGCCGCCGGGGCGACGCCTGCCCGCGGTATGCCGGGGGTGGAGCCCACCGCGTGCCACGCGATGTCGGAGGCACATGTGATACCGCGCCGGCGGGCACGTCGTCTAATCTCGGGGGCGTGCAGCCCTACCCGAACCATTGGGAAGCCGACGTCGTACTGACCGACGGCGGAACCGCCCACCTGCGCCCGATCACCCCCGACGACGCGGACCTACTGCGGGATTTTCACTCCCGCCTCTCCCCGGAGACGATCTACTTCCGCTTCTTCGCCCCGTATCCGAAGCTGTCCAGTCGGGACGTGGAGCGGTTTACCCAGGTTGACTACGACGACCGGGTGGCGCTCGTCGCCACCATCGGTGACGTCATGGTGGCGGTGGTGCGCTACGACCGCATCGACGCCGAATCTGCGGAGGTGGCCTTCGTGGTCGCCGACGCTCACCAGGGGCGTGGCCTGGCCTCCGTGCTTCTGGAGCACATCGGGGCCGTGGCACGGGAACGCGGAGTGCGGCGGTTCATCGCCGACGTGTTGCCTGAGAACCGCCGCATGGTCAATGTTTTCCGGGAAGCCGGATACACCGCCCAACAGACCTTCGACGAGGGGGTGCTGCGCCTCACCCTTGACCTCGAACCAACCGAGGACGCGGTGGAGGTGATGCGGGCCCGAGAACAGCGTGCCGAGGCCCGGTCGATTTCCCGGCTGCTCACCCCCGCTTCGGTCGCCGTGATCGGTGCGAGTCGCGCCGCGCACAGTATCGGCCAGACGGCACTGCGCAACCTGCTCTCCGGGGACTTCCGCGGACCGGTGTTCCCCGTGCACCCCCAGGCTCCGGCCGTCGCCGGCGTGCGCGCCTATCCCAGCGTCCTCGACATTCCCGATCCTGTGGATCTGGCCGTGGTGGCGGTGCCCGCAGAGATGGTGCACGACGTCGTCGAACAGTGCGCCACCGCCGGCGTACACGGTCTCGTGGTGGTCAGCTCCGGCTTCGCCGAGTCCGATTCCCCGGAAGGTAGGGAACGCCAGGAAGACCTGGTGCGTACGGCACGGGCCGCCGGACTGCGCGTGGTGGGTCCCAACTGCCTCGGCATCGTCAACACCGACCCCGATATCCGGCTCAATGCCACCCTCGCCGCCGACATCCCCACCCGCGGGCCGATCGGTTTCTTCTCCCAGTCGGGTGCCCTGGGACGTGCCATCCTCCAGCGGGTCGCCCAACGGGGGATGGGACTGTCAACGTTCGTCTCCGCCGGCAACCGGGCCGACGTGTCCGGCAACGATCTGATCCAGTACTGGGAGGAGGATCCCGCCACCAAAGTCGTGTTGCAGTACCTGGAGTCGCTCGGAAACCCGCGCAAGTTCACCCGCTTGGCTCGACGCCTGGCACAGCACAAGCCCGTGGTCGCGGTGCGCAGCGGCGGGTCCTCACACGGCATCCCTCTTGGGCATGCGGCGGAGGCGGTGGCTCTGCCGGACTACGCGGTGACATCATTGTTCCGTCAGGCTGGCGTGGTGCGCGTGGAGGACATCACCCAGATGTTCGACATCGCCCAGCTGTTCGCCTATCAGCCACTACCTCAGGGGCCACGGGTGGCGATTGTGGGCAACTCCGACTCGCTCGGGCTCATCGCCAAGGACGCCTGCCTGGGGGCCAGTCTACGACCCCGGGAGCCCATCGACCTGGGGCCCAATGCCACCGCAGACGACTTCGACCAAGCCCTGGCCTCAGTGCTGGCCGACGACACGGTGGACTCGGTGGTGGTGGTGTTCACCCCCGCCCTCGCCCCGATCACCGGCGACGTCGCCGAGGTGATGCGGTCTCGGTCCGCCACGGCAAGCAAGCCGATCGTGACCACCTACCTCGGTTACCAGGGGCTTCCGGAGGATCTGCGGCACGTGGACGCCGATGGTGCCACCACCGCCGGATCGATTCCCTCTTATCCCGCGCCGGAGGATGCCGCCCGTGTGCTGAGCCACGCCACCCGGTACGCGATGTGGCGGCGACGTGACCCCGGCCGGCATCCCGAACTCGCCGACATCGACAGGGCACGGGCACGGGCACTGATTACCGATGCTCTGACCAGTGGCGAGGAGAGTGTTGCCCCGAGTTCGGTCTGGTTCTCCAGTGAGCCCTCCCACAACGAGGAGTCGGCGCTGTCCATCTCCGCGACGCGTGAGCTCCTCGCCTGCTACGGCATCTCGATGCTGCCGGATGCGCAGGTGTCCTCGGCGGAGGAGGCTGTGGCCGCCGCCGAACGGATCGGATACCCCGTCGTGGTCAAGGCGGATGCTCCGGACCTGCGGATGCGTGCCGGCGGCAGCGGTATCCGCGCCGACCTGTACGGGCCGGATGACGTGCGGGGCGCATTCACCTCCCTGGACGATCGGCTCGGCTCGGAGGCCATGCTGGTCGTGCAGGGGATGGTCGACCCGGGAGTGCCCGTGGTGATCCGGGCCGGGGAGAATCCGTCGTTCGGGTCGGTCGTGGCCTTCGGGCTCGCCGACGTCACCGCGGAACTCCTCGACGACCGGGCTTATCGCCTGGCGCCGCTGACCGACACCGACGCCGCCGACCTCGTGCGTGCCGTCCGTGCCTCCCCACTGCTGTTCGGACTGCCGGCTGGCGCGTCCTCACTGGCCGAAGCCCCGGACGTGGAAGCCCTGGAAGAGCTGTTGGTGCGCGTGTCCCGCCTGGTGGACGCGCTTCCCGAAGTCGCCCACATGGACCTGCACTCGGTCATCGTGAACGCCTCCGGCGCCCAGGTCCTCGGGGCGCGGGTGTGGCTGCGTCCAGCCCCGGAAGTGCGCCTCGACCACGGTCCGCGCCGGTTGCGTGCGCCGTTCTGAGCACGGGGTCGCTATGATGCCGCCTGCCGGTGCGTTTCGGCTGGCGGTGGTGGTCGCAGCCCCCGTTCTTGTTCGGAGGTCGGGTGCGGGTTCGGACATGGGAACCATCCGTTGCGGGGATGAAGGTGCCGGTGGTCGGGTCGCCGTGAGTCGTAGGCGCCGTGTCGGCCG
>NZ_JAVLVT010000005.1:392619-676033 GCF_031628175.1 Lipingzhangella rawalii
TTTTCCCCGAGGGGAGTCGCACGCGGGCGTGCCGCTCTAGCCGCGCCGCGGGCGTTGTTGCACGCCCGGGGCGCTGCCCCCAGCCCGGCCGACGGACGAGCACGGGCGCACCCCACGGGACTCGCCTGGGCGGATCGGCGCGCATCAGCGCGGCCCGCAGCCCCCATGCGGCATCCGGGGAGAGTTCCCGGCCTGCGACCCTGCCCACCGAGACGGCCCGAACAGCGTCCCACCCCACCCCACAGACCCTCCAAGAAACAGGCCCTAACGCCGATCCCGTGCGGAGACGATCTCCAGCACCGCCCGTTCCAGGGCGTAGGCGGGGTCCCGACCGGCGCCCTTGATCTGTACGTCGGTCTCGGCCACCACCTCCAGAGCACGCCCGAGGCCAGACACGGTCCACCCTCGCGCCTGCTGCCGCAGGGTCTTGATCTTCCACGGCGGCACCTTCGCCCGTTTGGCCAGCTCCCCGTCTCCGACTCCGCGCGGTGGATCAGCCACAACCGCCAGTCCGCGTACGGCCCCAGCCAGTGCGCTGTTGATCAGCACCGGTGCGGTGCCGATCGCCAGGGACCAGCGCAAGGCCTCCAGCGCTTCGGCTCGCTTGCCCTCCACGGCCCGGTCCGCGACGGTGAAGCCGTTCGCCTCGGCCTTCCCCGAGTAGTAGCGCGCCACCGTGTTCGCGTCCACGCTGCCCTCAGTGTCGGCCACCAACTGGGCACATGCCGCGGCCAGCTCCCGCAGGTCCGATCCGACCGCGTCCACCAGAGCCTGGGCCGCATCCCGGGTGACCTGCCGTCCCGCCGCATCGAACTCTCCCTTGACAAAAGCGAGCCGTTCGCTGGGCTTGGTTGGCTTGGGGCAGTCGGTGCGTGTGGCACCCGCCTGGATGGCGGTCTCCAACAGGGCCTTGCCCTTGGCGCCGCCGGCGTGGGTGAGAATCAGTACCACGTCGGGCGCCGGCTGTTGAATATACGGAGTGACCGCCGACACCAGGTCCTTGGTCAGGTCCTGGGCGTCCCGAAGGATCACCAGCCGTCGCTCCCCGAACAGCGACGGAGACGCCGCCTCGGCGAGACTACCCGCATTGACCTGGGCTGGGCTGAGTTCATGGACATCCACGTCCTCCTCGACGCGCCGGGCCGCGGACACCATGCGCGCCAGGACGCGCTCGACGAGCAGCTCCTCGTCACCAACGACGACGTGCAGCGCAGACAGTTCGGGTGCGGCCATGTCTCACAGCATGCCACGGTGTGCGGGCACATGGCGTCTCGGCTGCATACCCCGCGTGAGCCGTCCAGGGGTGCTCACACCTGTGCTGCCGTGCCTCGGCCCCCGCACCTGAACCGGAGCCCCCCGCGTTCGGGCCACTGTCCGGTGTCCGTACTAGGAAATACCGGGCCATGAAGCGAACACGGCCGGGTGCAGCTACGGGGCCTGGGCGTCGGCGCCCCGAACGCGGGCCACGGGACCGTCCCCCGTGGCCACAATTGCGATGTCGCCGTGTAGATCGGTGCGGTAGTTGCGCTCGGTGAGTTGGGTCAGCTGCGCCCACGTCTCGGGTGTGGGATGACCGTGTGGGTTGTTCGCGCCGAGGGAGGTCACGGTCAGGCGGGGGCGGGTGGCGGCCAGAAACTCCGGGACCTGGGTGCCGGCACCGTGGTGTGGCGTCTTGAGCACGTCCACGTCCAGCTGGGGGGTGCGGCGGTCCACCAGGACCTGTTGCGCGGGCTCCTCAACGTCCCCGGTGAGTAGGACAGTGACCCCTGGCTGCACCGGGTCGCTCCACTCGGCCCGCACCACCACGCTCTCGTCGTTCACACTCGGCGCGTGTTCGGGCTCCGGCCACAACACGTCCAGGCGCCATGGCCCGACTCGTGCTCGCTGTCCCGGCCGGGCCTCGTGCAGGTCCACACCGCCGCGCTGGAGTAGCTGGCCGGTGGGGCTGCTCGCGAAACCGGGTGGGGCGAGTCCCGTGGTGACCTCCCGGTGCCGCAGCACACCGTTCACCCCGCCCGTGTGGTCGGCGTGGTCGTGCGTCACCACCAATAGGCCGACCTCCCAAACCCGCAGCTCGCGCAGGCAACGCTGCATGGTTACCGGATCCGGTCCGGCATCGACCACCACGGCGCCCGCGCGACCGGCCGAGAGGACCAGGCCGTCGCCCTGCCCCACGTCGCAGGCCACCATGATCCACGACCGTGGTGGCCAGGGCGGGGCCACGACTTGCACCGTCAGCGCGACCAGCAGGAGTGCCAGGGAGCCGGCGGCGAGTGGGGCGCCCCACCGCCCGCGTAGGGTCACCATTGCCGTGAGTACCAGCGCCAGGATCAGGGCTCCCGAAGGCCCGCCGGGCCACGGAACGGTACCGTACGGAATGCCGGCCGACTCTTCCGCGATCAGGGCCAGGACCGCAACCGGCGCCGCCGGCAGCCACACCAGCCACTGCGCCGCCTCGACCGAGACCATCGCCACCAGTGCTACGCCGAAACCGGCCACGGTGGCTGCGGGAACGAACGGAGTCGCCAGCGCGTTCGCCGGAACGGCGATCAAGCTGACCTCATCGGCCAACAGCACCAGCACCGGATAGCAGGCCAGCTGGGCCGCCAAGGCCACCGCGACCGGCTCCGCAACCGGCCGCCCCAGCCAGGGCGACCAGGATTCGCGCCACCGGGGAGCCAACACCAGCAACCCGCCGGTGGCCAGAACGGACAGCGCGAAGCCGAAGGAACGTGCCAGATCGGGAGCGACGACAACAGTGCCCAGCACGGCCACGGCCAGTACCGACAGCCCGGCCCGGGGCCGCCCCAGCCCCAGCGCCACCAGGCCCAGCCCGCCCATGACCGCTGCCCGCACCACGCTGGGTTCCGGACGACACACCACGACGAAGACCGCGATCGTAGCCGCGCCCGTCGCAACCTGCACCCAGACCGGGGCACGCAGCAGGCGAGCGAGACCCAGCGTGCAGCCCAGCATGATCGCAAGCTTTGCTCCCGACGGGACCATGATGTGTGTCATTCCGGTGACTCGGAAGTCCTCGCTGATCCCGGCGTCGAGTTCCGCGCGGTCCCCCACGACCACGGCCGGAAGGAGCCCCCGCACGGGTTGTGGGAGGTCACTGCTCGCCGCACGCAGCCCCGCTCGGGCCTGGCCCGCACGCTGGTGCGCCGGGCTGGGCGCTGCCACGGCCGTCGGGGTGCCGCGGGGCAGCACAAGCGCGGCGGTCAGCGGGTCCCGATCCGCGGGAACCAGGCGGGCCTTGGTCACGACCCGTTGGCTGGGAACCAGCCCAACCCAGCTGGCCCCGGAGACCAACACCACCACCCGGGGCTGGTGATCTAGGCGGTGCCCGTCCACGGCGGTCACCGCGGCCGGGAGGATGTGGGTCGGTTGCCCGGGCTGGGGTGGCTGGCCTCGGGGGCGCGGATCCCCGCGCACCGTCATGGTGAGCTGGACACGCTCCTCGCCCTGGGCCAGCGCAGTCACCGCGCTGCGCTCCACAACCGTTCGCTGGTGATAGGCCGAGAGCGCTCCCGCGGTGGTGCCGAGCGCGGTGACGAGCACCACCACACCGGCGGCGCGTGTCCCGCCCCGCATCAGCATGCCCAGGCCACAGAGGCCACCCAGAGCACACGCGGTCAGTGTCAGCCAGGTCGCGCCGTCCGTGGTCGCACCCAGCCAGGCGCCGAGCCAGGTCCCGATCGCGACCACCGACAGGAGTACCGCACCTCGGTCCGGGAGAGGGGGAGGGTGGGCCTCGTCGGTGACGGTCCCGGGACAGCGCCCGTCCTTGGTGGTGCGTCTGTCCCGGCGCAGGTGCGTTGGTGCCAACGATCGGCCCCGGGGAGTTTCGCTCACTGGTTCTGCGCCACGACGACACGCTCTTCCAGATCGGTGAATCGCTGTTCGCCGATGCCCCGTACGTCGTTCAGCTGTGCCACATCAGTGAACCCCCCGTTGTCCTCCCGATGCTCGACGATCGTCTCGGCCAGGACCGGGCCCACCCCGGGCAGCTCCTCCAGGTCCTCGACCGTCGCCGTGTTGAGTTCGACAGGGGTATCGTCGTCACTGCCGGACCCCGCATGTTGCTGTGCCTGTGGCCCTACCGGAATCTGCTCCCCGTCGATCACCGGGCGGGCCAGGTTCAGCGCCTCAGTGGCGCTGTCGTCGGCTCCCGGAGCGAGCCCACCGGCTGCGTCGATCGCGTCGGCGACGCGAGCACCCCCCGGAAGTGTCACCAGGCCCGGGGCATCAACATCCCCGGTGACATGCACCACCACCTCCCCCGGCGGGGATTCCTCTGGGCCCGGGGTGGCATCCGCCGGTGCAGCCACCGACGGTTCGCCCGACGGCGAGGCGGGATCCAGATCCTCGGCCGCGGGCTGTGGGCCGGCACGCGCCGCGCCCAGGAGCCACCACACACCGGCCGCCAACGCCAGGAAGAAGGCCACGGCCACGACCGCGGTCACCAGGCCGGCCCGGGGGGTGTCCACCCCCACAGGGGTGGGGTCGATGCCCAGGCGGGCCAGCACCCCCCGGAGTCCGTGGAGGGGTTCGTCATCCACCACCGGCGCCGGTACGTAACCCGGGGGTGGGTCCTCGGGGGTGCGGGTGGACTCTGGAGCCCCGACGTTCCCAACGACCGGGGGTGCTGCGTCCGTGGTGTCCGTAGCGTCCGTGCCGTCTGCCGCGCCGGGACTTTCGGAGGGCGGCCTCCGGATCTGGGCACTCGGGGTCCGCGCATAGGGCGGGGGTGGAACCGGGGCGTGCGGTGTGGTGGGGGAGGCAGCGGCGGGGCCACACCGGTCCGGGGTGTGGCCTGGGACAGCGTTGTCGCCAACACCCGGGCTGGAGGAGGCCGCGGTGGCGTACGGAGGTGGCGGAACGTCTTCCGCCCCGGCCGACGGGGAACGAGACACGTCCGACGGAGCAGGGGCGGGCGAGTTGCCGTCTGTGGCGGACTGTGGGGGACACGGGGGACACAGCGCCGCCAACCGTCGCAGGGACCGATCGTCATTGGGGTTCGAACGTCCACGCATGCGGGCACGTTAGCTCCGGAGCCGTCCCGCCACCAGAACGAAACGTCCGGATGTGGACGGGCTCAGGGGGCTGGCCCGCGGAGATCTCGGGGGGAGAGAATTCCGGTGTGGCAACAGAGATCCGTACCGCAGATCCACTGGACTACGAGCGCATCGCCGCCGTGCTGGACGCGTGGTGGGGGCGCGACGTCGGCTCGATACTGCCCCGCCTCTTCCTCGACCATTTCTGGCCCACCAGTTTCGTCGCCGAGAGTGCCGGGAACCTCAGCGGGTTCCTCGTCGGCTTCCTGTCCCCGGCTGATTCGGAACTGGCCTATGTCCATGCCGTGGCCGTGGCACCGGACGCCCGCAGCCACGGCCTGGCCCGGGAACTCTACAGCCGGTTTCTCACCCATGCCCGAGCGGCGGGGCGAACCCGGGTGCAGGCGATCACCGTGCCGCACAACCATGCGTCCATCGCCTTTCACGAAGCCCTCGGCTTCGAGGTGTCGGGGCCAGTACCGGACTACAACGGCCCGGGGCGCGACCGCGTGGTTTTCGAACGCAGAATTCCCCACGTCGAGGCGGGGAATCGCTGACCCCGCCCGGCTCGCGCCTCGGGCCCTACCGCCCGGGCCCCCGGGCTCCACAGCCTCGACCTAGAAGTCCAACACCCCGGACGTCTCGACGTCGGCAACACAGGAATTCGAGTAGGTGTTCGTGAACTCGACATCCCGGTCGTTCCAGGTTCCGGTGACGGTGACGGTGACCGGATCCCAGATCATCGGGCAGAATCGTCCCGATTCTGCCGGAATTTCTTCGATCTCGCCGTTCACGGAACGCAGGGTGTCACAGGCCTCCCGGGGGCTGGGGTGACTCCCCCC
This sequence comes from Lipingzhangella rawalii, assembly GCF_031628175.1. Lineage (NCBI taxonomy): Bacteria > Bacillati > Actinomycetota > Actinomycetes > Streptosporangiales > Nocardiopsidaceae > Lipingzhangella > Lipingzhangella rawalii. Next base: position 398,522 of record NZ_JAVLVT010000005.1, read on the forward strand.
GTCGGGGGTGCAGTTCAGGGTTGCTGCGCCAAGGACCGTGCCTCCGATCTCGGTACCCTCGTACATCTGAAGGTCCAGGCTGGCCGCGGGCTCATACTCATGGCCTGCGGCCGGTGCCGCGAGGCTCAGGGATGCAGCGACTCCCAGGGCCGTGACCACAGCCAGGTTACGGGGCAGGTTCATTGCGCACTCCTCTTGTGAAGGATTTCAGAGTCAATTGATTATGGCATCCGATGCTTGTGGCTGGATGCCGGTACACAATAAACATATTTGCCCGTGGGGCGAGATCACAATGTGTCCGGGGTCACGTTTCTTGTCAAGATCATTTCGATCTGGAGATCATTTTCTGTTTTTGTGGATTTTTTCGGATGGGGGGGATGATGATCGTGTGTCCGAATATTCGGATACACGAAACGGCCCCGCCCGGAACGATCCGGGCGGGGCCGTGCGGAAGCTCCGGGGCTGTGGTCAGCCGCCCTGCTCCGCCAGCTTCTTGTTCAACCGGGCGGCCATCCGACGCTTGCGGTTGGCCGCCTGGTTCTTGTGGATAACGCCCTTGCTTACGGCCTTGTCGAGCTGACGCGCAGCGTCGCGCTGGAGCGTACGCGCCTCCTCGAGCCGGCCCGCCTCATTGGCCAACCGGAACTTGCGGATCGCGGTCTTCAGCGAAGACTTGACCGCCTTGTTGCGTACCCGGCGCTCTTCGTTCTGCCGGACGCGCTTTCTCTGCTGCTTGATGTTCGCCATGCGGGAGCGTGCTCCAAGATCATCTACTGACGTGTCGAATCATCGCCTGGCCAGAGGCGCGGGCAGCCGATCCGCGTGTGGCCGGGCCATGTCCGACATCCGGGTTCCAGGGCTCAACAACGGAACGTGGAACATCCGAGACACGGACTTCCATTATGCCTCCTCTGGCGGAGTGCTCGGTACCGGCCCATCGCTGGTGACGCCGGAGACAGCCACGGTCCCGCCCCACTCCCGTCGCGATGCTGGCGCGGTCACCATCCCCAGTCTCGGGCGAAGTCCGTACGCTGCTGGGCCTGCGCCTCGTCCAGGAGGTACAGCGCCATTCCCACCGGCGCGGGCGAATCCGTCGTGCCTTGCTCTTCGGGAGCCTGCTCCGCCTCCGCTGTGCCCGTCGCATCTCCGGCCTCGGCCGCCGGTGGGCGTTCCTCACTTCTGGACCAGCCCAGCTGCACCGCCTCGATCGCCGTCGTTACCGTCTCCGCTCCGGCGTTTCGTCCCCACGCCTCGTCCCGGTAGGCCGGGGCACCGATCCGTACGGACACGTCGTGGGGCACACTGTCGAGCAGGAGCGCGGTCTGCCGGACCATGAACCCCCCGTACAGGGACTCCATCGGCATCCGGGTGTCATGTCCGGGAAGGACAACGCTGTCGACGTGCTCGCTGATACGCGCCACATACCCGGTGGACCAGAAGGACTCGGACCGTGTCGCCAGGAACACGGGAAGTCGGAGTCCCGGGATGAGTTCCAGGTGCTGGCTCTGCACCGACAGAACCGCGTCCGAGTCGAGTCGGTCGCGCGTCTGTTCCAGAAGCCGGGGCAGGCTCGGGTCGTTGGTCGTGACTGGGCTGATCGCATAGTGCACACCGGAGAAGCCGGCCGCCACGACCTCCTCCGCCGTCGCCACTGTCGTGGAGAGCGTCGCGTCGTCGAACCGGTCCTCGGTCAGCGACGATCCCTGCGCCGTGTGACTGATCCAGGCCAATACCCGTGTGTCCGGAGCGGCCTGCGACACGGTGTCGAGGAACTCCGTGGCGTCCGTATACCCCTCCGGGTCGAGTTCCCCGTCCGCAGAGAGTTCACCGACGTGGACGTAGATCTCGGCGAGTTCCGCGTGTTCCAGGGTCTCGATCAGGGCGTCCCGCTCCTGTGGTGTTGGGCTCTGTGCGGCGTCCACCCAGCTGCCCGACACCCAGGCCGCGTCCGCCCCCATCGATGTCGCCTCGGGGGTCGCCTCCCCGGTGAACTGCATACGCAGCAAGAGCCCAGCAGCCAGCACCACGAGCAGCACCGCGGCGAGACCCGCGAAGATCCGTTGCAACAGCCACGTCAACGTCAGCCTCCGCTCCTGGCATAACCTGGGTGTCACGCTCCGCGGATCCCGTCTGGGCCCGGCCCGGAACACGGTACCGGCAGCGGAGCGATTCCGGTCGACCCAGGGTCGGCTGGAGGCCAACCCGACCGTCGAGCGACCCGAAACGGACCACGGTGCCACAGCCAAACCGGACGGACCCCGCGCTGATCCGCAACTTCTGCATCATCGCGCACATCGACCACGGCAAGTCCACGCTGGCGGACCGCATGTTGCAGCTCACCAACACCGTCACCGAGCGGCAGATGCGCGAGCAGTACCTGGACCGGATGGACATTGAGCGCGAGCGTGGCATCACCATCAAGTCCCAGGCGGTGCGTATGCCGTTCACCGCGCTCGACGACGAGACCTATGTGCTGAACCTGATCGACACTCCGGGCCACGTCGACTTCAGCTACGAGGTGTCTCGCTCTCTCGCCGCCTGTGAGGGGGCGCTCCTGTTGGTGGACGCCGCCCAGGGCATCGAGGCGCAGACTCTGGCCAACCTCTACCTCGCGCTGGAGAACGACCTGGTGCTCGTTCCGGTGCTGAACAAGATTGACCTACCAGCTGCGCAGCCCGACAAGTACGCGGCCGAGCTGGCGGGCATCATCGGGTGTGACCCCTCCGACGTTCTGCGGGTGAGCGCCAAGACCGGTGCGGGGGTCGAGGACGTACTCAACGAGGTCGTTACCCAGATCCCCGCCCCGGTGGGGGAGGCCGAGTCCCCACCCCGGGCGATGATCTTCGACTCCGTCTACGACACCTACCGAGGAGTGATCACCTACGTCCGGATCGTGGATGGCCAACTGGACAGCCGCGCGCGGGTGCGCATGATGTCCAGTGGGGCCACCCACGAGATGCTGGAGGTCGGTGTGATCTCCCCGGAACCGACCAAAGTGGACGGCCTCGGTGTGGGCGAGGTCGGCTACCTGATCACCGGGGTGAAGGACGTACGCCAGTCCAAGGTCGGTGACACCGTGACCCTGGCCAGTCGCGGCGCCACCGAGATGCTGCCCGGATACCAGGAACCGCGTCCCATGGTGTTCTCCGGGCTCTACCCGATCGACGGATCCGACTATCCGGTGCTGCGGGACGCCCTGGAAAAACTCCAGCTCAATGACGCTGCCCTGGATTTCGAGCCCGAAACGTCGGTGGCGTTGGGCTTCGGATTCCGCTGCGGCTTTCTCGGGCTGCTCCACCTGGAGATCACACGGGCCCGCCTGGAGCGGGAGTACAACCTCGACCTGATCTCCACCGCGCCCAACGTGATCTACCGCGTATTCATGGAGGACGGCACCGAGTACCGGGTGACCAACCCCAGCGAGTTCCCCGAGGGCAAGACCGCAGAGGTCTACGAGCCGATCGTGCGGGGGACGGTGTTGGCTCCGGCCGAGTTCGTGGGACCGATCATGGAGTTGTGCCAGGCTCGGCGCGGCGTCATGGGGGGGATGGACTACCTCTCCGAGGACCGGGTGGAGATGCGCTACACGCTGCCGCTCGCCGAAATCGTCTTTGACTTCTTCGACCAGCTGAAGTCCCGCACCCGGGGTTACGCCTCCCTGGACTACGAACCCGCCGGGGAGCAGGCCTCCGAACTGGTCAAGGTGGACATCCTGTTGCAGGGGGACAAGGTGGACGCCTTCTCGGCCATCGTCCACAAGGACAAGGCCTATGCGTACGGCGTCGAGATGACCAAAAAGCTGCGTGAACTGATCCCCCGCCAGCAGTACGAGGTTCCGATCCAGGCCGCGGTCGGTTCGCGTGTGATCGCCCGTGAGACCATCCGTGCGATTCGTAAGGACGTGCTCTCCAAGTGCTATGGGGGAGACATCACCCGTAAACGCAAGCTGCTGGAGCGCCAGAAGGAGGGCAAGCGCAAGATGAAGATGGTCGGTCGGGTCGAAGTGCCCCAGGAGGCGTTTATCTCCGCACTGGCAACCGACGGCGAGTCCTCCGAGAAGGATCGCAAGAAGTAGCTCCGGCCTGAGCCGGGCCGTCGGTCGGGGCGGTTCCGCTCGGCTAGAGTGCTGGCATGGGTCCACGACTGGCCGACATCGCCCGGCAGGCAGGAGTCAGCGAGGCGACCGTCTCCCGCGCCCTCAACGACAAGCCGGGGGTGGGTGCGGAAACACGTAAGGCTGTGCTGGCGGCCCTCGATGTCCTGGGTTACGAGCGTCCGGCCCGGTTGCAACGGCGCTCGGCGGGCCTGGTCGGCATGGTGGTGCCGGAGCTGGAGAATCCGGTCTTCCCGATGTTCGCGCAGGCCGCAGAAGGGGTGCTCGCCCAGCGTGGCTACACGCCGGTGCTGTGTACCCAGACCCCGGGTGGGGTGGCCGAGGACGAGTATGTCGAGCTGCTGCTGGAGCGCAACGTCTCCGGCATCATCTTCAACTGCGGCATGCACGCCGATGTCACGGCCCAACATGACCGGTACCGGGAGCTGCTGGAGCGTGGGATCCCGATCGTGCTGGTGAACGGCTACTCCGAACGGGTTCCCGCGACCTTCGTCTCCAGCGATGACACTGCGGCCGGGCGAATTGCCGTCGAACACCTCGCCGCGCTCGGGCACACCCGGATCGGTTTTGTCAGTGGTCCCGAACGCTACGTCGCCGTGCGTCGCAAACTGGCCGGATACCGGGAGGCCATGATCGAACGTGGGCTGGGGGACGCGGCAGCGGACCTGGTGGAACTCTCCCTGTTCGGGGTGGAGGGCGGGCATGCCGCTGCATCGGCCCTGTGGGCCCGCGGTGCGACCGCCATCGCCTGCGGATCCGATCTGATGGCCCTGGGGGCGGTCCGGGCCGCCCGCCAGCGCGGTCTGGAGGTTCCCCGGGACGTCTCCGTCGTGGGCTATGACGACTCCCAACTCATCGCCTTCACCGATCCTCCCCTGACCACCGTGCGGCAGCCGGTTCCCGCCATGGCAGAAGCCTCCGTCCGAGCGCTGTGCGACGAGATCAGTGGCTACCCACCTGCACGTACCGAGTACATGTTCGGCCCGGAGCTGGTGGTCCGTGGTTCCACCGATGTGGTGCCCGCCCGGAGGCTCGCCGTGGGGTGAGCCCGGACTGGTTCCGTGTGCCACGATCCCTGGATCGTGGGTGTGGAGCTGGGAGTGGGGCGGACCGGCGCATTTCCCGGGGTGTACCCGGTCTGTGTGGGCCTCCCGCTGCCCGCGGCGCTGGGGCCGCGCAGCGTCGTTCGGTGGGCTCGCGCTTGCCGCACCGGGGTCAGCGTGCCCGGCCGGGAGGCGTCCTACGATGCCCCCGCGGGAGGGTGCGGTGGTGGGGGGAGACGGGGCCGGAACCTGGTGGGGCGCATCCACGCTGGCCCCGCAGGTGCCGTGGTGCGGGGAAGCGCTACCAGGTGCCCCGCCGCCAGCGGCCACGGCGGCGCCACCAACCGGCACCACCGTCAACCGTCGTTCTCCACCATGACCGTGTGGCTGGGGCCGCGCCCCCAAGCACGTCACGAGCGGCGAAGACGAAGACTGACGACACAGCACAACGTTCCCCGTCCGTACCTGACGCCACGACCACATCCGGCCTGGGGCGGTGCCCAGGGGCATGGGCTCGGGGGACGTAGGGTGCTGCCATGGCATATCTGCGATCTGTCAACACCGGGCACGCGGTCGATGCACCGTGGGCAGGTTCGCTCCAGCGCACCGCGATCGACAAGCGGCCCATAGTTGGCCCGGTACCGGTGCGGACATACGGCGTGGGCAGTGATGAACAGGCCGATCGGGCCAATCATGGTGGGCGGGACCAGGCGGTCTACGCCTATGCCCGAGAGGAGTTGGACCTGTGGGAGGGCTGGCTCGGTCGGTCCCTGCGCGACGGCGTGTTCGGCGAGAACCTCACCACGTCGGGTCTCGAGGTCAGCCGCGCGCTGATCGGGGAACGTTGGCGGATCGGCAGTACGCTCCTGGAGGTCACCCTGCCGCGGATCCCGTGTGGTGTGTTTCGTAGCTGGCTGGACGAGAAGGGATGGGTGCGCAGGTTCACGGAGGAGGCCCGAACCGGGGCCTATCTGCGGGTGGTGGAGGAGGGGGTGGTCGAGGTGGGCGCCCCGATCACCGTGGAGTACCGCCCCGACCATGACATCAGCCTCTCCGGCGCATTCCAGGCGCTCCACAATCGAGATCTGGAGCTGCTGCACCGAGTCCTGGCCATCCCGGGACGTTCCGAATCCTGGGTGACGGATGTCGCCTCGGTGGAGCGAAAGCTCGGTCGGTAACCAGCCGACGGAGCCAAACCGGTCCGGGGCCACGCGGTTTGGACGACGTGCGGAATCACCGAGACTGGGGGTATGCCCAGTGTTTCTCCGGACGGTGCCCCGGTTCCCACTGACGGGAGCCTCCCAGCGAGTGCCACGGCCAGGCTCGGCGACCGCCCGTTCGGCGTGTATGTACACGTGCCGTTCTGTGTGACTCGCTGCGGCTACTGTGACTTCAACACCTACACTGCGGCGGAGCTGCTGAGCCGCGACGGAACGGCGACGGCCACCCGGGAGGGATATCCGGAGCTGGCACAGTCGGAGCTACGGATGGCCGGTCGAGTGCTCCCTCCGTCTGCCCCGGAGGTCTCGACCGTGTTCGTTGGGGGAGGCACCCCGACCCTCCTGGCAGCAGAAGACCTGGGGAGGATCCTGCGTGTCGTCGACAGCGTCTTCGGGCTGGCCGCCGACGCCGAGGTCACCACGGAGGCCAACCCCGAAACCGTGGATCGCGACTATCTGATGCGGCTTCGAGACGCGGGGTTCAACCGCGTTTCCTTCGGTATGCAGAGCGTACGGGAACACGTTCTTCGGGTCCTGGAACGAAGCCACACGCCCGGCCGGCCCCAGCAGTGTGTGGACTGGGCACGCGAGGCCGGTTTCGAACACGTCAACCTCGACCTGATCTACGGGACCCCGGGTGAGAGCGAGGACGACTGGCACGCCTCCGTGACTGCGGCCGTCGAGGCGGCCCCGGACCACGTCTCCGCCTATTCACTGATCGTGGAGGAGGGAACGCGCCTGGCGGCACGTGTGCGTCGGGGCGAGCTGGAGGAGCCCGACGGCGATCGTCTCGCTGATCGCTACCTCCAAGCCGATGATGTGCTGACTCGCGCGGGATACAGCTGGTACGAGGTGTCCAACTGGGCCCGTGGCGAATCCGCGCACAGCCGGCACAACCGGCTCTACTGGACCGGTGGGGACTGGTGGGGGGTCGGCCCGGGTGCGCACAGTCATATCGGGGGGACACGCTGGTGGAACGTCAAACATCCCGGGGCCTATGCCCAGCGGCTGAACGAGGGGGTGTCGCCGGGGGCAGCCCGTGAGGTGCTTACCGAGGACGAACAGCACCTCGAGCGGATCCTGCTGGAACTTCGGTTGTCCAGCGGAGTTCCGCTCGAGGTGCTGTCCGTCCAGGGACGGCAGCGGGCCCGGGAGGTGGCACAGCGCGGCCTGCTGGACCCTGGGGAGCTGGCTGGAGGGCGCGCCGTACTGACCCGCACCGGTCGACTGTTGGCGGACGCCGTGGTGCGGGAACTCACCTGATGGCCGCGTCCTCAGCTGACCATGCGGATGTTCACCGGGTAGCGGTACCACTCGCCGCGGTTGGCCGCCAACGCCGCGAGAATACAGAAGATGATGTCCACCACCAGCACGACGAAGAAGGTGAGCAGACCGATCAGGACCAACATCAGCACCAGCGAGACGAGGTAGCCGATGAGGACCGTGATCTGGAAGTTCAGGGCTTCCGCGGCGTGGTGTCGGATGAAGGGTGACTCGTCCTTCTTCACCAGGTAGAGAATGAGGGGAACGACGAAGCCGAGGAGTAGACCTCCCAGGTGACAGAACAGGCCCATCATGGGCTCGTCGGAATTCTGCGGCCCACCGGGATGTCCCTGACCTGCCTGGTATCCACCCGCCTGCCACTGGCCCGCCTGGTAGGGCGACATGCCAGCCTGATTCGGATCCGGATAGCCCCAGTATCCGGCCTGGCCACCGGTCGGATACTGGCCGCCCTGCGGGTACTGACCACCGGAAGGGTGCTGGTGCCCCTGCGGATATCCGGGTGCCTGACCTCCGGTGTTCTGGCCGTACTGGTCCCACCCGGGGGGTTGGTTGGGCTGTTGCCACTGCTCACCGTCGTTCTGCGGGTATCCCATACGGTTGTCCCTTCAAAGCTGTTGGTTACCGGAGGATCCGGAGTGCGAGTGGGTAACGATAGTTGCGGCCACGGTTCACACTGATCGCGGCCAGCACCCCGAAGATGATGGCGACAATCCAGACCACCGCGATCAGTGTGGAGCCGATCCAGGAGATGTCTGGTGCGAATATGCCCAGTCCGAGGAACAGGACGGTGGTCAGTACGTAGCCGAGCAGCAGTAGCAGCTGGAAGCCCACCGCCTCTGCCGCCTGAGCCCGAACGTAGGGTGACTGGTCCTTGCGCATGAGGTAGATCACGAGGGCGGGAAGCCATCCGAGGCAGGCCACGACCACACCCCCCAGGTGGGCAATCATCGAGGCAGTCCGCTCGGACGATCCAGCTGCCCCCTCCGGGTGGGGTGGTGGGCCGTAGGGCTGCTGGGGGTGGCCGGTCTGGGGTGGTGGTCCGGGTGGGGCGGGATGGCCGTAGGCGGGTTGTCCCCCGGTGGGGTAGCCGCCCTGGTTCGGGGGAGGCTGGGGTCCCGGTGGTGGCCCCGGTGGTGGTCCGGGGGGTGGCCCCATGGGCTGCTGCCCTGGCTCCGGTGGTGGGCCGTAGGGCTGCTGGGGGTGGCCGGTCTGGGGTGGTGGTCCGGGTGGGGCGGGATGGCCGTAGGCGGGTTGTCCCCCGGTGGGGTAGCCGCCCTGGTTCGGGGGAGGCTGGGGTCCCGGTGGTGGCCCCATGGGCTGCTGCCCCGGCTCCGGTGGTGCGCCGCCCCAGCTGGGTGCGGGCTCACCCTCGGTGGGGACATAGCCGGGCGGTTCGTCCCCAGCGGGATGGCCAGGCGGTGAGGCGCCAGGCTGGTCCTGGGGCGGGTGGTTGGATGGATTCTCACTCATGTGCGTCCAGCTATGTCGCTTTGGCAGGTCGGTTCTGTACGGAGCCTAGTCGCGATCATGGCAGGCATTCGAACGTCCCGGGTGTGCGGCCGGATCCGTCACGAAATCGATCAACTCCTCAACCCGGCCGAGCAGCTCTGGTTCCAGATCCCGAAAGTCACGGACCGAGTTCAGAATGAACCTCCAGGCAGCACCAGGCTCCATCCGCCAGCCCAGGGCGTCCAGAACCCCCTCTTTCCAGGGCACCCCCTGCGGAATCTCCGGCCATGCGGAGATGCCCACCGCACCTGGGCGCACGGCCGCCCACACATCCACGAACGGATGCCCGACCACGCGCACGTGCGCGGAGCTCACCTGCTCGGCGACCCGGCTCTCCTTCGAGCCCGGAACCAGGTGGTCCACGAGAACACCAAGGCGCCGGCCCGCTTCGGGAGCGAAGTCCGCAACAACCGCCGGAAGATCGTCAACTCCCGCCAGCTCCTCCACGACCACGCCCTCAACCCGCAGGTCGTGGCCCCAGACCCGTTCCACGAGTTCGGCGTCGTGACGCCCCTCCACATAGATGCGACTCTCGCGGGCAACCCGGCTACGTAGTCCGGAGACCGCGATGGAACCGGAGGCGCTGCGATGCGGCCCCCGGGAGGATCGGTTCGACGAGGTGGGGCGCACCAGGGACACCGGGTGCCCGTCGACGAGGAAGGCGGCGGGGTCAAGATCGAACACGCGCCGGGTCCCGTGGCGGTCCTCCAGCGTGACCGAACGTTTGTCCCAGGTGGTGACGGCCCCGCAGAAACTCGAGTCAGCGGTTTCCACAACCAACCCGGGTTCCAGTGGGATGTCCGTAATGCGGTCCCGATAGGGTCGACGCCAGTCGCCTGCGAGGACGTCTGTGCTGTACTGGCGCGCGGGCTGTTGCTGGTCGGCGCGATGGGAGTGCACGCCTGCCGATCCTAGCGCTCGCGGCGGAGGTGAGCAGGTGCTGGCTCGCAGTTAACAGCGGAACTTGGCATTCCGCGTAGAATTAGCACTTAAGGACTCGGAGTGCTAGGAGGTGAGCGCGTGCTGGACGACCGCAAACTCGCGGTTCTGCGTGCCATCGTCGAGGGCTACGTGTCCACCAACGAACCCGTGGGCTCGAAGGCGCTGGCGAGTCGCCACAACCTCGGGGTGTCGCCCGCGACTATTCGCAACGACATGGTGGCACTGGAAGAGGACGGATACATCGCGCAACCGCACACCAGTGCCGGCCGTATTCCCACAGACAAGGGGTACCGGCTGTTCGTGGACCGGTTGTCCGCGGTTCGCCCGCTGTCCGCGGCCGAGCGACGTGCCATCGAGAGCTTCCTGTCCGGTGCGGTGGATCTCGACGAGATCGTTACCCGCACGGTTCGGCTTCTCGCACAACTCACCCGGCAGGTTGCGGTCGTGCAGTACCCCTCCCTGACCCATTCCACCGTGCAGCACATCGAGCTGGTTCCCCTGGGCGGGACCAGGGTGATGATGGTGTTGATCACCGACACGGGGCGGGTCGAGCAGCGGGTTGTCGAGGTGGCTGAGGAGAGTGGCGAGAACATCACCAACGTCGCCGTGGAGCATCTGCGTACGGTGCTGAACACCGTCGCGGGCGGTAAATGGCTCACCGAGGTGCCCGACGCTGTCGCCGATCTTCCTGCCCAGCTTCCGCCTGAGGAGCGTCCGCTGGCTGCGTCGGTGCTCTCAGTGCTACTGGAGAGCCTGGTGGAGCGCCATGATGAGAAGGTGGTGATGGGCGGGACCGCGAATCTCGCCGCGGTGGATTTTTCGGCTAGCCTGCGGGACGTATTGGAGGCGTTGGAAGAACACGTCGTTCTGATGCGTTTGCTAGGTGAGGCCGGGGATCCGTCCATGCTGACGGTGCGTATCGGCGCGGAGAATTCCCACGAGGGGTTGCACTCAACCTCCATCGTCTCCGCCGGATACGGCGTTGGGGACCAGGCTCTGGCCAAGCTCGGGGTCGTTGGCCCGACTCGAATGGATTACCCAGGCACGATGGGAGCTGTACGCGCAGTGGCACGGTACGTCGGCGAGATTGTTGCGAGGCAGTAAGTGGCCCGGGACTACTACGAGATTCTGGGAGTGCGGCGTAACGCCACTCAGGACGAGATCAAGAAGGCCTATCGACGGCTGGCGCGGGAGCTGCATCCGGACGTGAACCCGGACCCGGCGACCCAGGACCGGTTCAAGGAGGTCACGCAGGCCTACGAGGTCCTGTCCGACCCCGAGAAGCGTCAGATGTTCGACATGGGCGGCGACCCCTTCGGTTCCGCGCAGGGCTCCGGTGGGTTCGGCGGCGCCCAGGGCTTCCCCTTCGACGACATCATGAACGCCTTCTTCGGTGGCGGTATGGGCAACGGTGGACGCGGTGGTGCCCGGGAGCGGGCCCGTCGGGGACGTAACCGCCGTGTCCAGGTCCAGTTGACCCTTGCTGAAGCGGCCTTCGGAGTCGAAAAGGACATCACCTTCCCGGTGGCGGTCCTCTGTGAAACCTGTAGCGGAGCGGGAACCGCCCAGGGAAGCAAGCCGGAGACCTGTGGTACCTGCTCGGGGCGCGGTGAGGTCTCCCAGGTGACCCGCTCGTTCCTGGGTCAGGTCATGACCACCCGTCCCTGCCCGCACTGCTCCGGTGCGGGAGTCATTATCACCAACCCGTGTGCGGACTGTTCCGGGGACGGACGGGTGCGGCAGAATGTCACCCGCACCGTACGGATCCCCGCAGGAATCGACGAGGGCGCACAGATCCAGCTCGCCGGTGAGGGCGAGGTGGGCCCCAACGGCGGGCCGCGTGGAGACATCTTCCTCGAGGTCGTTGTCGAGAAGCATCCCCTGTTCGAGCGGCACGGCGACGATTTGCACTGCACGGTGACCGTGCCGATGACCACCGCCGCGTTGGGCTCCTCGTTCACGATCGAGACCCTGGATGGTCCGGAGGAGATCGAGCTTCCCGCGGGTACCCATTCCGGGCATGTACTGACCATGCCGGGGCGGGGCACCCATCGGCTGCACGGGCCGGGGCGCGGGGAACTTCGGATCCAGGTGGATGTGGAGACGCCCACCAAGCTGGATGAGGAACAGCGTGAGCTCCTTCGTCAGTTGGCGGAGCTGCGTGGGGAGAACCAGCAGCCGGATAAGCTCAGCCCGGGGCATGGCGGACTGTTCTCCCGGCTGCGGGACGTGTTCAGCGGTGCCCGGTAGCCACGGTGTCGACGACCGCCGCGCGGGGCACCGGTGACTCCCCCGCTGTTTCTGATCACCCCGGAGGAGCTCGACGGGGATCGGATCGTACTGGCGGGGGCAGAGGGCCGGCACGCGGCCGCGGTCCGGCGGCTGCGTGCCGGTGAGGTGGTCGACCTCGCCGACGGTGCGGGCCGCCGGGCCCGGTGTACCGTCCAGGATGTCGCTGCCGACCGCAGTAGCGTCTCCTTCGTCGCCCAGACGTACACCACCGAACCCGTTCCCCAGCCCTGGTTGACCGTCGTCCAGGCCATTCCCAAAGGTGAACACGGAGAGCTCGCCGTCGAGTTGTTGACCGAGGCCGGTGCGGATCGGATCGTGCCCTGGGAAGCAGAGCGCTGTGTGGCCCGTTGGCGCGTCGAGGGTGGTCGACGGGACAAGGCACTACGCAAGTGGCGTGCGACAGCCCGGGAATCGGCCAAGCAGTGCCGGCGCGCCCGAATCCCGGAGGTGAGCGATCCGGTGCGTGGACCGGACGCGGCCGAGCGGCTCTCCGGAGCTGGCCTGGGGCTACTGCTCGATAGTGAGGACGACAGTGCGGGGGATCCCGGGAGTAGCCCCGCAAGCTCCCCGGATGGCGCTGGTGATGCTCCCACGGCGCCCATCGTCGACACCGATGTTCCCTCCTACGGGGAGATCGTGATCGTGGTTGGCCCGGAGGGCGGGTTCAGCCCTCCCGAGTACCGGGCCTTCGCCGAGGCCGGCGCGCAGCGGGTCCGGTTGGGGCCGACCGTGCTCCGCTCTGCGACCGCTGGTTTCGCAGCGCTGACAGTCCTCCAGGCCCGTACTGGCCGGTGGCGCTGAGTCGGATTCCCGCAACCGGTGCGCATCGCCCGGAGCTGTGCCCCACTCCTGCCGGGACACAGGGCCGGGGCGCGTGTCACCGCCATTCGACCAGCCGGCGACAGGAACGGAGGCCCCGGGACTGCGGGCAGGCGAGCTCTGCCCTCCCCGCTCTACTCCGCGTCATTCGGGTCCGGACTCGGTTCCGGGTCCGGCTCCTCGTCCGCGGGGCTCTCGGTGGGGCTGGGGGCGTCCGGCGGCGGGCTGGTGGGGGAGCTGTCGTCCTCCCCGGGCGCGGGGGTCTCGGACTCGTTGAGGCACTCCTCGGCCTCGTCCGCGGTCAGTTCGGCGACCTCGGCACCCTCGCTTGCGGCCAGCAGCTCACTGGGCTCGACCGAACACGCCTCGGCCGCAGCCCTGAGCTGCTCCTCGGGGAGATCGTTGCCCTGGGGGACGGGGGCGGTGGGTGAGGCGGTGTCGTCCTGCGGTGTGCGTTCCGGCTCCTCCGTGGGGGGTTCCGGGGGAGTGACCTCACCAGCGGCGGTCTCTTGGGTGGCCTCGGGGGTGCTGCGCGGGCTGGGTTCCTGATCACCCGCGGTCAGCAGGCCGCCGCGGAGTTGCGGCATGCTGAGCATGACCGACGTCGCGAGCAGCACAGTGACGGCCACGGCAACCGCGGGACGCAGCCACATCCCTAGCAGGTTGTCCAGCCAGGCGAGGCGGTGGGTACTGGTGCGTGCCCGGATGCGGTCCAGGGCATCGCCACTTGTGCGTACGCCGTCGACCTCGGAGCGCAGGATCGCGCGCAGGCGCTCCTCGCTGTTCTCGTCCAGGGGTTCAGTCATTGTTTGTCCTGCTCCAGGACCGAACGGAGCGCGGCAACACCCCGAGCGGTGTGACTCTTGACTGCACCGCGGCTGATGCCCATCGCGTCGGCGATCTGCGCCTCGGAGAAGTCTCCGTAATATCGCAGGACGATCGCTTCACGCTGCCGCGTGGGCAAAGTGCGAAGCGCCTCGATCACCGCGCTGCGTTCCAGCTCGCCCATGGCGCCGTACTCGGCACTCGGAGCGTCCGGAAGGCCTTTGGGGGCGTACTTCTCCACAACGGCGCGGTGCCGGAGTACCGACCGCGCACGGTTGACCACCGACTGGCGGAGATAGGACAGTGCCTTGTTCGGATCCCGCAGGCGTCGCCACGCACCGTGCATGGCGACGAAAGCGTCCTGGACCACTTCCTCAGCCGTGGCTACGTCCCGGACCAGGAGAACCGCCAGCCGGACCAGTGGTCGGTAGTTTGTGGTGTACAACTGGGTCACGGCCTGATCGGCATCCCACACTGTCGTATCCGCCCGGTCCGCGGCTTCCGCGGGGGCCGGGGACGTAGGCGTGCTCACCGCCATTGCTTCGGTCACACTGGGGGGACGCGCGCCCTTGTCGCTGGGTTTACGAAAGGGCATTCGGCTCTTCTCGTTCACTGCTCGCGCCGGACAGTCCGGGTGCGCTCGCCTCCTGCGGCAAGCAGACGGCGCAGGGTTCCACAATAGCGCGCACGCCCACGATCCAGGATCTCCTGGCCCCGTTGGGCCGGTGCCGCAGCAGCGTGCCGGGTACGCGTGGGGACGGTGTCGACGGCATCATGGCCAGGTGGAATCGAGCAGTATCCGCACGGACGATGAGGAGGCCCTTGTGGCCGAACGTGATCCCGAATGCCCGTTCTGTGGAATCGTGGCAGGTGAGATTCCGGGGGAGGTGCTACGGGAGGGGCCGCAGACGATCGCGGTGCGCGACATCAATCCGCAGGCGCCCACCCATGTCCTCGTTCTGTCCCGGAGCCACTTCCCGGATGCCGCATCCGCAGCTGCCGCCGGAACCGGCATTCTCGACGAGCTGGTATCCGAGGCGCACGAGGTGGCCAAGGCCGAGGGTGTGTCCGACGGCTACCGGCTGGTACTGAACACCGGGCTGCGCGGCGGACAGACCGTTTTCCACCTACACGGACATGTACTGGGGGGACGTGGAATGGAGTGGCCACCCGGATGAGGGGGCTGCGCGTGCACCGGGAATCGGGCACAGGATTGCTACTATCGGGGCAGGAGAGTCGATAGTGCGCTCTGGTGGGCGCCCGTGATCACGAGAGGCAGGGCGAGGCGGCCGCAAGGCCACACCATGGTCGAGTCAACACAGGCGAGCACCCAAGTGCGGATCGTTGTTCCGGAAGAACACACGATGGTTGCACTGCTGGGATCGCGGGACGAACTGCTGCGCACAGTCGAAGACTCCTTTGCCAGCGACATCCACGTTCGGGGAACCGAGATCACCATCACCGGGACCTCGACGGAGACCGCGCTGGTGAAACGGGTGTTCGAAGAGCTATTGCAGCTGGTCAAGAACGGGACCCCCCTTACTCCCGAGGACATCGAGCGCACTATCGGGATGCTGCGGCCGGTCGGGGCCGAGGAGCCGCCGCAGGCCGAGGTTCGGCCTGCGGACGTGCTGACGATGAATATCCTCTCGGCGCGGGGCCGCACCATCCGGCCGAAGACGCTCAACCAGAAGCACTACGTTGACGCGATCGACGCACACACGGTGGTTTTCGGGATCGGTCCGGCCGGGACGGGAAAGACCTACCTGGCCATGGCCAAGGCGGTGAAGGCCCTTCAGGCCAAGGAGGTCAACCGGATCATCCTGACCCGTCCCGCGGTCGAGGCGGGAGAGCGACTGGGGTATCTGCCCGGCAGTCTGTACGAGAAAATCGACCCGTACCTGCGCCCCCTGTACGATGCACTGCACGACATGCTGGACCCGGAGTCCATCCCCAAGCTGATGTCATCGGGAACCATCGAGGTCGCCCCACTGGCGTATATGCGGGGACGCACCCTGAACGACTCCTTCATCATCCTCGACGAGGCACAGAACACGTCGGCCGAGCAGATGAAGATGTTCCTGACCCGGTTGGGTTTCGGATCGAAGATCGTAGTGACCGGTGATGTCACCCAGATCGACCTGCCAGCCGGGCAGACGAGTGGTCTTGGGACTATCGAGAACATCCTGGGGGGAATCGACGACATCGCGTTCCGTCGGCTGGAGTCCACGGATGTCGTCCGACACAAGCTGGTCAGCGCCATCGTGGACGCCTACGGACGGCATGACGAGCGGTCCCGAAACTCCTCGGACGGGGCGAGGTCGGGCAGGCAGCGCCGTTCCGGACGCGACAGGCAGCGCTAGAGGAGCGGAACAACATCCGATGAGTATCGAGGTCGCCAACGAGTCCGGCACTGAGGTGGCGGAAGGCCGGCTGTCCCAGTTGGCTCGCCACGTGTTGGACGCCCTGCGCGTGCATCCCCTCGCCGAGCTGTCGATTGTGTTGGTGGACGAGGAGCCGATGACCGAGCTTCACGTGCGCTGGATGGACGAGCCCGGACCGACGGACGTGCTCTCCTTTCCCATGGACGAGTTGCGGCCGGGTGGTACCCGTCGTGCCACGGAACCGGGGATGCTCGGCGATGTGATCATCTGCCCCCAGGTGGCACAGCGGCAGGCCCAACAGGCCGGGCACAGCATGCAGGACGAGGTCGACATGCTGTGCACGCACGGTATCTTGCACCTGTTGGGCTACGACCACGCAGAGCCGGAGGAACACAAGGAGATGTTCGGCCTCCAGGCCGAGCTCCTGGCCAGTTTTCGGGAGGGCACCACCGACACCCCGAGTGCCGTGGAGGATGGCCACCAGCGATGAGCCCCGACGGCCCTGGTGCTGCCGTCCAGGTGGCGGTGAGCATGCCCTTCGGTTCCATCGCCGCCCTGCCCGTTCCCCGGGCCGGAGTCCTGGGCTCAGCTGGTTCCTGGTCGGCCACGGTGCTGGTGGCAGCGGTGCTGTTGTCCGGGTTCGCTGCCGCGATGGTCAGCGTGGAGGTGGCGCTGACCCGGGTCGTGCGGACCGTGGCGACGGCGGAACCCGACGGGGGGATCGGCACTCGCTGGTTGCGTGCCATCGCCGCGGACACCACCCGCTACGTCAACGTGCTGCTGCTGGTGCGGGTGAGCTGTGAGGTCCTGGCCGCCCTGCTGTTGATGGTGGCCCTGGTCGCGCTGTTGGGGTTGGTGTGGCACACCGTCGTCCTGGCAGCGCTGATCATGATCGTGGCCAACTATGTCCTCATTGGGGTTACGCCACGGATTCTGGGCCGGCAGTTTCCCGAGCCGGTGGCCCGCTCCGGCGCCGTGTTCCTGTATCCGACGACCTTGGTCCTGGGGCCGCTCGCGCAGGCTCTGGTGATGCTGGGGCGAGCATTGACCCCTCCCGGACGTGGCGATCGGGAACGCCCGTTCACCAGTGAGGACGAGCTGCGACAGCTGGTGGATCTTGCCGAGGAAGGCCACGTTATCGATGCCGAGGAACGCGAGATGATCCACTCGGTGTTCAAGCTGGACGACACCCGCGTACGCGAGGTGATGGTTCCACGCACCGACATCGTCTTTCTGGAGTCGCGGCTTCCGGTGTTGGACGGGCTTTCCGCGGCTTTGGACAGTGGGTATTCCCGGATTCCGGTGGCAGGGGAGAACCTCGATGACCTGGTGGGGATCGTCTACGTGAAGGACATGGCCCAGGCCGCGGTCCAGGGGCAGGGTTCGGTGCAGCTCAGGGTGGGCGACGTCATGCGTGCGGCGACCTATGTGCCCGACTCCAAGCCGATCGACGGCTTGCTGCGGGAGATGCAGCAGGACCGCACGCATGTCGCCGTGGTCATCGACGAGTACGGTGGCACTGCCGGGCTCGTCACTATCGAGGACATCGTGGAAGAGATCGTCGGGGAGATCACCGACGAGTACGACGACGAGACCCCACCGGTGGCCTGGATCGGTCCGGACACCGCGCGTGTGGTGGCTCGGCTTCCCTTGGGGGAACTGGGGGAGCTGTTCGGGGTCAGCATCGACACCGAGGATGTGGGGGACGTGGCCACGGTTGGTGGTCTCCTGGCCTACGTACTGGGCGAGGTTCCGGTCACCGGGTCCCGGGCCGTCTACGGTTCGTTGGAACTGGAGGCGGAGCACCTCTCGGGGGACCGGGAGCGTACGGACACGGTGCTGGTGCGTCGTGTGCCCATACCAAGTGAGTCGCAGGACGGAAAGTCGGACAGTAATGAGTGACGCGTCACAGTCGGGGGGCGGCCCGTTGGATCCGGAGGACGAGAAACTGGTGGTGTTGGCGCGGTCGGCCCGCGCCCGGAACCAGGCCGTTGCGGGGGCGGCGGTGCGGGACGAGACCGGCCGCACCTACGCCGCCACGACGGTACAGCTTCCGTCGTTGGAACTGTCCGCCGTCCAGGCCGCGGTTGCGATGGCCGTGTCCGGTGGGGCCGAGGCGCTGGAAGCCGCCGTTGTCGTCGGTGACGAGGACCAGGCAGCGGCCGCGGATGTCGCGGCGGTCGGGGATCTACGCGCGGACCGGCTCCTGATGGCCGCCCCGGACGGGAGTGTCCACGGTACGGTCCGCCTCGAGAGGTAGTCCTCGGCCAGGTCGGGCCCCGTGGTGCGCGTCCGCGGGGTGTGTGGTTGGTCGTCGCCGGATCCGGACCACGGTGGTGATGGGGTGCGGATGCCGTGGCGGGGATCCGGTGCCGTGGGGCGGTTCGTTGTGCGTGCGGGACGGGGGACACTGGAAGTATGGACGACTCGGACCTGGAGCGGCTGCGCATGCCCCTTCCGTCCTACCCGGACGGTTTTCGCAGTGGATTCGCCTGTTTCGTCGGCAGACCCAACGTGGGGAAGTCGACGCTGATGAACGCCTTGGTCGGGCAGAAGGTGGCGATCACGAGTACCCGGCCACAGACGACGCGGCGTGTCATCCGGGGGATCGTGCACCGTGACGATGCACAGCTCATCGTTGTGGACACTCCGGGTCTGCACAAGCCCCGGACCCTGCTGGGGGAGCGGCTGGACAGTCTGGTGCGATCAACCCTGGTCGAGGTGGACGTCGTGGGCTTGTGTATTCCCGCGAACGAACCGATCGGCCGGGGCGACACCTATATTGCCGAAGAGCTGGCCCAGCAGCAGACCCCTGTGGTGGCCATCGTCACCAAGGCCGATCTCGTCGACCGTGAGCAGCTGGTGCAGCAGCTGGTGGCGGTCGACCAGCTGGGGGACTGGACGGATGTTGTCCCGGTCTCGGCGACGGACAACTTCCAGACCGACACCCTCAGGGACGTGCTGTTGGGGCATCTTCCGGAGGGGCCGCCCCTGTATCCCGACGGCGAGCTCACCGACGAGCCGGAGGAGGTGTTGGTCGCGGAACTGGTGCGGGAGGCCGCACTGGAGGGGGTGCGCGACGAACTTCCCCATTCGATCGCGGTCGTGGTGGAGGAGATGTCCCCCCGGGTCGACCGGGACGGATTCATGGACATCTATGCCTCGGTCTATGTGGAGCGCACCAGTCAGAAGGCGATCGTGATCGGTCACCGCGGCAGTCGACTCCGGGAGGTTGGGGCCCAGGCACGACGGCAGATCGAAGGGCTGCTGGGTCAACGGGTGTATCTGGATCTTCGGGTACGCCTGGCCAAGGACTGGCAGCGCGATCCCCGCAAGCTGCGTCGTCTCGGCTTTGATCAGCAGACCTGACCGCGTGCTCCGGCCTTCGGGAGGTGGACACCGGCCGCAGCCGTGCCGCGCCCGGCTGGGGACACGGCACGGCTCCGCGAGAGGCGACCGCTGAACCCGGCCCGTCCCGCGTGGGGGCCACCGGTTGGCGCAGCCGGCCGGAGCCGGGGCTGTGCCGTGCCTCAGTCCGCCGAGGTGGAGCTGCGCAGCTCGCTCGCGAGCTGCGCAGCCGTCTGTTGCAGGAGCGGCGCGGAGCGCTGCACCAGATCCCAGGTCACCCGTGCCTCGGGGCCGGAGATGGACAGTGCGATCATGGAGGGTCCGCCCTGCACGGGCAGTGCGACACACCGCACCCCGATCTCCTGCTCTCCGTCGTCGACGGCGTAGCCACGTTGGCGGATGGTGGACAGCTCGGCGGCGAACGTGTCCGGTTCGGTGATGGTGCGTTCGGTGGCGGCCGGCATGCCGGTGCGGCGCACGATGGCCAGGGCCTTGTCTTCGGGCAGTTGGGCGAGCAGGGCCTTGCCCACACCGGTGGAGTGCGGCAGCACCCGGCGTCCCACCTCCGTGAACATGCGCATAGCGTGCGGGGAGGGAACCTGGGCGACATACACGACGTTATCCCCGTCCAGCATCGCCAGGTTCGCGGTTTCGCCCAGCTGTTGGACCAGCTGCGCAAGATGGGGCTGGGCCCACGTGCCCAACATGCGCGAAGCGCTCTCGCCGAGTCCGATCAGACGCGGGCCCAGGGCGTACCGCCGGGAGGGCAACTGTCGCACGTACCCGTTGCTCACCAGGGTTCGGATGATGCGGTGAATGGTGGGTAGGGGGAGGCCGGAGGAGTCCGCGAGTTGGCTCAGCGACAGTTCGCCGCCGGCCGCTGCCATGATCTCCAGCAGGGCGAAGGCCCGGTCGAGGGACTGCACGCCTCCTGGACGCTCCCGCGTTTCGGATGAGGTTGGTGAGCTGGGCACTGTCTGGTTCTCCATCCCTGCGATTGCCCGGGTGTGGCGGGCCCTGCGGTCGGTGCTGTGCAGTCCATGGTCACCTATACGGCGCCGCTGCGCTGTCGTCAACTATCGCACTGGTTGTCGTTCCGAATTGTAGAAGTTATTGTCCACTATATAAAAGTATGAGGGATGTGTCGTTGATTTCGAGGAGTGCGTAGTGGCCAACGGCAGCGCAACGGACAGCGCCACCGAAAATGCGTCCGGGCGCACATCCGCGCACCGTGGTACCGAGCGGGTGGATGTGACCGGAATCGTTTCGGGGCTGACCGAGCGGCTCAGTGCCGCGGATCGCCGTCTGCTCACCCAGTATCCGGGCCAACGCGGTGGACGCCAGCCAGTCCACACGGTGTATGTTCCGGCCGACCAGGTCACGCGGGAACTGAGTACTGACTGGGGAACCCGCGCCCTGACGGCCCTGACCGAGCACGCGCCGGACGCGGAGCAGCTCGCGCAGGCGACGGGGATTGACCTCGACGCAGTGCGGGCGAGCTATCCCCGGGTGCTGTCCAAACTCCGCGCCGAACCCATCGAGGATCTGCGGGTGGACCTCGAGGACGGGTACGGGAACCGGGACGAGGCCACCGAAGACGCTGATGCGTGTGGGGCTGCCCGTGCGGTGGCGGCCAGCCTCGCGGCGGGAACCTGCCCACCCTACGTGGGGCTGCGCATGAAGGGCATGGAGGCGGGCGGGCGGGCCCGTGGAGTGCGCAGTCTCGCCCTGTTCCTGGAGACCCTGCTGTCCGAGCACGCAGGCCTCCCGGAGGGGCTGGTGCTCACCTTGCCCAAGATCACCTCCCTCGAGCAGGTGGAGGCGATGGTGTGGACCACCGAGCAGTTGGAAGCCCAGCTGGACCTGCCCGCGGGGCGACTGACCTTCGAGCTTCAGATCGAGACGCCACAGTCGGTGCTGGGACCAGACGGTACCGCGACGGTGTCCCGCATGGTGCAGGCCGGAGCGGGGCGGGTGAGTGCGCTCCACTACGGAACCTACGACTACAGCGCCGCCTGCGGGGTGACCGCTGCCTTCCAGAGCATGGCACACCCTGTCGCCGATCACGCCAAAGCGGTCATGCAACTGGCCGCTGCGGGGACGGGGGTATGGCTGTCCGACGGGTCCACGAACGTCCTTCCCGTGGGGACGCCAGCCCAGGTGCATGAGGGGTGGCGTCTGCATGCCCAGCTGGTGCGCCGCTCGCTGGAGCGGGCCTACTACCAGGGCTGGGACCTCCACCCCGCCCAGTTGCCCACCCGGTACCTGGCCACCTACGTCTTCTACCGCGAGGCCTTCGGTCCCGCGGCCGAGCGGTTGCGCGCCTACGTCACGGACTCCGGAGGATCGGTTCTGGACGAGCCGGCCACGGCTCAGGCCCTGGCTGTGGCCCTGGTGCGCGGAATGGACTGCGGCGCGCTGGATGCCACCGAGGTTGCGGATGCGGTGGGAGCTCCCGTACCTGAGCTACGGGAGCTCGCGAGCCGCCGGGTGGGATAGGTGCGAACGCCCGTCTGACCACCACTGTCATCGGCAGCCACAGCGTGGGATGGGGACGGGGACGGGGACACTGCCCGAGGCCATGGCCCGCGGGCACTGGGGCCGCGGGGATATGTGTCGGGATGTGTAGCACCGGCCCGAGGGCCGGTACGGCAAAGGAGACAACAGCTATGACGCAGCGCGAGCACGGTGCTGACCTCGATATTCACGCGCGCCGCGCGATCACACCACAGGGGGAGCGATCCATCTCCATCCGGGTACGCCACGGACGGATCGCCGAGCTCGCGGAGTACCGCCCCCCTGTCGAGCGCACCGGGCATCAGAGTTCCGAATCCCCGGATGTTCCCAGCGTTGACCTGGGAGAGGACGAAGTCCTCCTGCCCGGGCTGGTGGACAGCCACGTACATGTCAACGAACCCGGACGCACCGAGTGGGAGGGCTTCGCGACGGCGACCCGAGCGGCTGCGGCCGGGGGAATCACCACCATCGTGGACATGCCGCTGAACAGCATTCCCCCAACCACCACGGTGGAGGCCTTGCACACCAAGCAGGACGCGGCCCGGGGGAAACTGGCGGTGGACGTCGGGTTCTGGGGGGGTGCGGTCCCCGAGAACCTCACCGCTCTCCCCGATCTCTACGCACACGGGGTGTACGGGTTCAAGGCCTTCCTCTCCCCGTCCGGGGTGGAGGAGTTCGGGCATCTCTCGGCCACGCAGTATCGCCAGGCGGCCGAGACCATCGCCGAACTCGGCGGTCAGATCATCGTGCACGCCGAGGATCCGAACGTGCTGTCGGAGGCCCCGCCGGCGCACGGCACCGAGTACGCGAACTTCCTGGCATCGCGTCCGGACACCGCCGAGCACTCCGCCATCCAACTGGTCATAGACCTGGCCCGTCGCACGGGGGTGCGTTCCCACGTGCTGCACCTGTCCAGCGCAAGCGCAGTGCCACTGATCGCCGACGCGCGGGCCGAGGGCCTCCCCGTGACGGTCGAAACCTGTCCGCACTATCTCACGCTCACCGCCGAGCGGGTTCCGGACGGAGGCACCTCCTACAAGTGCTGTCCACCGATCCGGGACAGTGTCAACCGCGACCGGCTGTGGTCGGCGCTGCGCAGCGGCCTGATCGACTGTGTGGTCTCCGACCACTCGCCCAGCACGCCGGAGCTTAAACACCTGGACACCGGCGACTTCGGAACCGCCTGGGGCGGGGTCTCCTCACTCCAGGTGGGGTTGTCGGCAGTATGGACCGAGGCTCGGCAGCGCGGATACACCCTGGCCGACGTGGTTCGGTGGATGGCCGAAGGGCCGGCTCGCGTTGCCGGAATCTCTGACAAGGGACGTATTGCCGTCGGTGCCGACGCCGATTTCGCGGTGCTCGCGCCTGAGGAGACCTGGAATGTATCCGCCACCGCGCTCCAGCACCGTAACCCTGTGAGCGCCTACGACGGGGCCGTCCTGCACGGGGTCGTACGCCGTACCTGGCTGCGCGGTCACGAGGTGACGGGGGACTCAACCCCGGTCGGGGTGATGTTGAGCAGGACCTGAGACTCCCGACGTCAGGTACCGGCAGGAGCGGCCCTGGGGGTGGCGGTCACCCACGCCGATTCGCCAGCGGTATGGCCGTGGGAGCGGATCGGCGTGGCGAGCCCGCACGGCCTCGGGAACCGGGAGTGTTTCTTGAACGCTTTCGGGTCAGGGAGCGGCTTTCCGGGGCGAGGTCGCGCAAGCCGAGGTGCGAACGGCATCCTGGCGAAGCCGCCCCAGTAGGGGCGCAGACGCGAGCCCGACATGGTTCAGAAACAGGACCTAACCGTTCTGTCGGGAGTGTCGACGTCGTAGGTCGGCTTGGGTGTCGTAGAACAGGGTGGACTCCCCACGCCACAGCAACACGACGACAGCCAGGCCAACCAAGAGTTGCCCCGTGTCCAGGACCAGGCTCAGGGCGGTGGCAGCCTGGCCCAATCCGATGACGTAGAGCAGGGCGTAGCCGCAGAACAGGACCGTCGCCACGCCCCGGGCCCAGGCGTACCCGCGCGCGTTCAACAGAGCCATCAGCAGCCACGTCCCCACCAGCAGCGCCGTGAGGGTGAGGCCAACGGCGACACTGAGGCCGGTCGTCGCGCCCACCTCTTCGCCCGGGCCTGGACCGAAGCCGGCGTCCTGTTCCAGCTCGGCTGTGGTCTCGGCAACCCGGAGCAGAGATAGGACCGATCCGGTCAGGCTGATCGTGGCGCCGAGGACCATTAGCCACACTGCCGCGGTGATCGACCGGGGGCGGGCATTGCGTGGGACCGCCGGTGCGGGGCGGGACGTGGACATGTCCGCACCGTATCCCAGTACGGTGCGGAAGCGGCCCGTGGGTGCCGACCGCTGGGTCCTCGGTTCGCCGGGCGGGTCTGGCCGATGGGTCATGGTGTGGCCACGATGGGCCGCACCGCGGGCGTGGTTCCTACCGGACGTGGCCTGGACGGTGGTGAACGGGCGGATCGATCGGCACCACCGCATCCAGTGGTACTGGGGCGGGCCTTGCCGGGGCCGGTTGCCACCGGCGGCGCCGCTGGTGTGGCCGAGCCGTTCGTCGGGGGAAGTAATGGTGGATGGGGGCTCCCCTCGCTCGCGGTCAACGCGGGAGACTAACGCGGGAGACTGCGCACAAGCGGCGGTGCTACGGCTGGGCAGCTACCGCCGTGGCCACCCGCATACCGCGCCCAACAACGTTGGCTCGGTGAAAGGAGCCACCATGTCGTTCCCGCCGTCCCGCACGCCACCGGAGGACCCTCCCCTGTCTCCCGGCGCGAAACTCGGGGTCAGCCTCGGTGCCTGCTGCGGACTCATCGTGTTCGGATACCTCGCATTCGTCCTGATCGGTGCACTGTTCAGCCTTGGCGGAGATGATCCGAAAGAGGCAGAGACGTCCGAGCAGCACCAGGAGCCCGATGACGCCAGCGGAGGCGCGGAGGATCATGGCCAGCAGCTCGTCGACGACGCCCGTGCCGCCCTCCGCGGCGGCAACGTGCCCGAGCGAGCCGACATCACCCTGATCGCCGACGACGCGAACCACATTCGGGTCGCCACGAAATGACGACATCCCACAGCTGGGCGATGCTGGACGGAGAGTGGGTACCACCTGCGAAGGTGCCCAGGAGCAGGAGCAGGTGGGGTAACCATTGGCCAACGGCGACGCCACAGCGACTCAGGTTCCCGGGGCCACCAGTACCAATCGCCCCGCTCCCGTGATCGTGGCGGTCTCGTCCGCTGCGGGGAGGAACGCCGATTCGCCTCGGCTCAGCGCCAAATACTGCTCGCGGGTGTGCAGGTGTGCCTGATCGGTGAGGCAGAGCAAGACCCGGGGGAGACCCCCGGGAACGGTGACCGGGTCCGCACCTGGTTCGATCATGGAGAGGACGAACTCCTGGGTGGGTGCCACGTAGCGCATCACGCGCCCGGAGCGTTCGGGACGGACATAGGGCACCGGCAGGGGGGTGAACCGTACCGTGCGCAGTAGTTCGTTCACGTTCACGTGCTTGCTGGTCAGCCCCGCGCGAAGGACGTTGTCCGAGCTGCCCATGACTTCGATGGCGGTGCCACGTAGGTAAGCGTGAACGTTTCCCGGGGGAAGGAACAGGGCTTCGCCGGGTTGAAGTTCGATGCGGTTGAGGAGAATCGAGGCCGCCACACCCGGGTCGTCGGGATGGTGCTTGGCGAGTTCCAGAACGGTGTCCCCGTGCCCGAGTACGCCCGGGGTGTCCCGTTGGCCGCCGTGTCGGTGGTGCAGCAGGGCCGTGAGGAGCTGGTCGCGTTCCGAGGGCCCGAGCCGGAGGAGCCGGGTGAACGCAGCCCGCAGGGCGGCGGCGGGTTCGGGGGCGGTGAGGTCCACGCGCAGGCGCCGGATCACCGGGTCGTCGATCTGGCCCAGCTCCTGGCTGATGCTCTGCGGCTGGCGGAAGCCACACAGCGCCACGAACGGCTCGAGAGCCACCAGGAGTTCGGGTTTGGAGAACGGGTCGGGGTAGTTGCGTTCGGGAGCGTCCAGTGGGATTCCCGCCGACTCCTCGTGTGCGTATCCGGCGCGGGCCTGGTCGGCGTCCGGGTGGGCCTGGAGGGACAGGGGCGAGGCTGCCGCGAGCATTTTGAGAAGGTAGGGAAGGCGGGGACCGAAGCGGTGGGTGGTGCGGGAACCGAGGAGCCCGGTGGGGTCAGCGCTGATCGCGGAGTCCAGGGGGGTGGTCCCGTGCGGATGATGCAGCATGCTCGGCGCGGCCGGGTGGGCACCGAGCCAGAGTTCCGCCTGGGGCTCGCCGGTGGGGCTCACGCCCAGCAGCCTGGGGATCTCGGTGCGGGATCCCCAGGCGTAGGGGCGCACCTGGTTGGTCATCCGGTGCATCGAACTCCTCGGAGCCACTGCGATGGTCAGAATGTGATCCGGCCGCATGTTCGCCCGTACCTGGCCGCCATGGCCGGCGTGGTGGCGCCGCCACACGGCGGTGGGGCACCAGTCTCCGACATGGCCAGCACAGACATTACCGCGGGGTAGCATCCGGCCGGGCCGTCGCTCTGCCGTCGTGCGTGCGGCTCGCGTGCGCCGGTCAGAGCGGCTTTGGACTCCCCGCGTACCCGGGGGAGTCAGCGGCTGGCGCTCGCCGGCCGCATGCGTTGACGCATCGTACGCAGCACGATCCGTGACGGCAGATGGCGGATCGGTGTGCCCAGGTGTGGATAGGTCCGGGCGAGGCCGGCGAGGATCGTGGTGAAGGCTCGTTCGTGTCGCGGTGTCCAGGTGAGGCCGAATTGCTCACGCATCCGGGGCGGCAGGAGGCCGGCGGTCAGGAGGCGCTGCGCGGCAGTGACCGGGCGCAGGGAGATCTGCGCTGGGTGCAGTACCTGTGTGGCCAACTGGCGGGCTTCCTCGGTGACGGTCAGCGTCGCGATCATGTGGCGCCAGTACTCCCGGAAGGCGGCGGGCGTCTGTGGCCAGCGGTGTTCGGGACACCCGAGCATCGTGGCCAGCACGGCGTAGTCGCGGTGGGCCTCATCGAGTTGCTGCGGCGACAGCGGTCCCCATACGCGCTGATAGGCATCCAGCTGGGAGTCCAGAATCGTCGCAGCCACCCAGACTTGGAGCTCGGGGTCGAGGGCGTTGTATCCGGGGCCGTTGATCCGTCGGTGGATACCCCGCACGGCGTGGCCGATCCGCTCGGCTTCGCTTCGGGTCCCCAGGACGGTTCCGTAGATGTAGGCCAGGCTGGACCGCAGCCGCTCCACTGGACGACTGCTGAAATCGCTGTGGTCGGCGACACCGCGTGCCACGGCTGGATGGGCCAGCTGGAGCAGGATCGCCCGCCCCGCCGGTAGCAGTACCGCGGCGCCGTCCGCGGTTACGGTGCGGATCACGGAGTCGGGGGGAAACAGCCCCTCGCTGGCGTCGCACTCGCTCACGTACCCATGCTAGAACGGCTGGCCCGTCGATGACGGGCCAGCCGCGCGGGGATGCTAGGGAAACCTAGTCACGTCCGGATACACCGGAACGCTGCTCTGCGGTCCGACCAGCGTCGTCGCTGGCCGGCTCCCGCTCCGTCCCGGTGCCGTCCGAGGAGTCGGCGTCCTCCGGCGGGTATTCCTGATCGAGGGTGGGCGCGGAGGCGAACACGGACGGGGACTCCGCGTACTCTCCCTTGCCGATGATGTTGAAGCAGATGTTGAGGACGATCGCGACGACCGCCGCGCCGACGATGCCCGAGTGCAGGACCAGCGCGATCGCCTCGGGGAAACGTTCGTAGAAGTCCGGGACGGCGAGCGGTATCAGTCCGAATCCGAAGGAGGTGGCCACGAGGATGACATTGAGGTTGTCGGAGAAGTCCACCTTGCCCAGGGTGCGGATGCCGCTGGCGGCCACGGTCCCGAACAGTACCAGGCCGGCGCCGCCGAGCACGGGCATCGGGATTTCACTGACGACCCGGCCGAGTACCGGGAAGAGCCCCAGGGTGATCAGGATGAGGCCCCCCACGGCGACCACGTAGCGGCTCTTGATCTTGGTGAGCGCCAGCAGCCCGATGTTCTGGGCGAACGAACTGCCCGGGGTGGCGTTGAAGATCGGGCCGATGATGGACAGGCTGACGTCGGCCCGCAGCCCCGCCGAGATCCGCTTGGAGTCGATCCTGGAACCGGTGATCTCGCCGACCGCAATGATGTGCGAGGCCCCCTCGGTCAGGACCACGAGCATGATGATGCACATGGTGATGATGGCCCCGACCTGGAACTCGGGCGGGCCGAAGTGGAACGGTTCACCGAAGGAGAAGATGGCTCCGTCCCCGACCGTGGAGAAGTCCGTGTGGCCGAAGGGGATTGCGATCACTGTGCCGGCGACGATGCCCAGCAGGATGGAGATCCGCCCCAGGAGACCGGGAAGCACCCGGGAGAACAGCAGCACGAGGGCGAGGGTGACACCGGCGAGTGCGATGTTGCCCAGCGGTGCGCTGTCCGCACCGTCGGTGTCGATGATCCATCCGGCGGCCACTGGCATCAGGGACAGGCCGATGACCGTGATGATGGTCCCGGTGACCACGGGTGGGAAGAAGCGGATTAACTGTCCGAAGAACGGGGTGAGGAGGAGTGCGAAGATTCCTCCCGCCAGGGAGGCACCGAATACGGCCTGGAGTCCGTCCGTCTCGGCAATGGTGGCGGCCGCGCTGACGGGAACGAAGGAGCAGGCCACCACGATGGGCAGCTGTGCCCCCACGCTGCGGTGCCCGACGCTCTGCAACAGGGTCGCGATCCCAGCGACCAGGAGCGCACCGCTGATCAGGATGCCCTGTTCGATTGCACTGACGTCGGCGGCTCCGCCGATGACGAGCGCTGGAGCGACCGCTCCGGCGTACATGGTGAGGATGTGCTGAAGTCCGTAGGTGAACAGTAGTTGTGGGGGGAGGCGTTCGTCTTCGGGACGACGGGAACTGTTTCCGTCACCGGAGTCGCTCGCGTTGGCTTTCGTTGTGGCTGTATTTCCGGAGTCGTCGCTACCGGCGGACGTACGGAATCTCATGGCCAGTGTCCAGCCCTTCGCGCGTTCGATCGGTGCGGTCCTGGGATAGGCGTCGCCGTATCAGGACGGCCCGAGGTGTGACTTGTGGGGATGAGATTCGGGTGGTGAATCGGGTTGGTGGCTGCTGGCCCGTCCCGTGCGGCGGTGGGCCGCACGGGACGGAGGTGACCCGGCTTTGGAGGCCCGCAGGCCGGGTCGTGACGGCCCCGTCGACGTGTCGTGTCCGTGGCTGCACCCCGAGCGGGGCCGGGCCTGGTTGGGCGTGTCGCACCCGGCGGCGTTGGGAGCCCACGGGGGAGTAGCCCTGTCGGGGCTGGGGTTACTCCCCCGCTGAGCGCCTGGGCGGGTGCCTTGGCCGCGGTTCGGGCGGGACTACACGAAGCCCGGGATGGACTCCCAGGCCCGTCCGGCGGCCGGGGCGTCGTCGCGTTCCACGGTCGCTTCGATCTTGCCGTAGGGGCGATCGGCCGCGAAGAACACCTCGTTAGGGTTGTCCAGCCCGAAGGGGGACAGATCCACGAGGAAGTGATGGTTGTTGGGCATGGAGAACTTGATCTCGGCGATCTCGGGATGGTTCTCCAGGACGGTACGGCCCATGGTGTAGAGGGTCTGTTGCAGCGCCAGGCTGTGGGTGGTGGCGAAGGCTTCCAGTAGTTGGGAGCGAACCGAGGCGTAGGTCTTGTCCCAGTCGAGCCCAGTGCCGATGTAGCGCCACCGGGCCGTGATATCGGTCGCCAGGATGCGGTCCGTCGTCTCCGGAAGCGTCGTGTAGTGGGTCTTGGGATATCCGTGGAACTCGGAGCCGGTGCTCTTGAGAACGGTGAGCCCGTCGAAGCCGGAGACGACCCATTCCTGGTCGCCGTCCTTGGTCACCACCGTGGTGCGGGTTTCCGAGCCGGCGCGGACGAAGGAGTGGTCGTGCGGTCCGTTCGCGGTGTCGATCCGGTTCCAGCCATAGGAGTGGATCTCCTGGCGGGCGCCGTGGATGTAGTCGTGTTCACTGACAAAGTGCTGAGCCAGCAGGAGCGCGAAATCCTCGATCGCGCCGATGCCGCCGTTCTCCTTGGCCTTGGCGTAGACCGTGTTCTTCTGGGTGTCCGTGGCCAGACAGTTGCTGTTGTCGCCCACGGTGTGGACGGATTCCATGTCCCCACGGAGCTGCGAGGTCACACACACGTCCTCGATCTCGTGTACGGGGGTGTCCCTCGTGACACGGACCAGACGTACCTCGGCCTTGCCGTACTGGTTGTCACCAAGTCGAATGCCCACGGTGGGCTCCCTTCGGGTGGTGTGCCGGGTGGCTGGGTGGCTGGAGTAGTTCGGCGTGGCCAGGGTCGGATCAATCCTGACCGGCGGATCGGGCGTGGCTGGGGAGTCAGCTGCCCCGGTAGGTCGAGTAGGCGAAGGGGCTCAGCAGCACGGGAACGTGGTAGTGCGCCGCCTCGTCGGCCAACTCGAAGCTGATCGTGATCTCGGGGTAGAAGCCGCGCTGACCGGTCCGCGTGAAGTAGCTGGAGGTGTCGAAGGTGATGCGATAGACGCCGGCCGGCAGTTGCTCGGGGCCCAGGTCGCTGACGCGGCCGTCCTCGTTGGTGGTGCCGGTGGCGAGACTGTGCCAGGTACCCGGCTCGTCGCGCTGTTCCAGGTGAACGGGAACCCCCGAGGCGGGTGTGCCCAGCGCTGCGTCCAGTACGTGGGTCGTGACGTGACTCCGGTTGCTCATCTATGCCCCTCGCCCGTTGATCAGTTTCTCGATACGCAGCAGCGCGATCTTGCGGAGCTCGTCGGCGACGACACCCAGCTCTGTGCTGGCGTCGTTGTCCAGCCGGGACCGCAGGTCCTCGAGCATGTCCGCGCTGGAGCGGCCGCTGGCGCAGACGAGGTAGATGTGCCCGAAGCGCCGTTCGTACTCTTCCTGGCCCGCGCGTAGCGCCTTTTGGGTGTCCTCCGTCGCTGTGGCCATGCCGGACTGTTCGCCGCGGGACCAGCTGGCCTCGGTGCTGGCGCCCGTGGCTCGTTCCCCAATCCGCGGGTGTCGCGCCAGGGCCGAGGACACCTCGTCCCTGGTGATGGTGCGGGCGTGCCGGTCGGCCGCGGCGAGCAGTCCGGTGAGGTCAGCGAAGGGCCGCTCTGCCTCCAGTGCCGCCACCCAGCGGTCGATGTCCAGACATGCGCTGAACTCCGAGTGGAACTCGGCCTGCGCACATTCGTTGACCCAGGCCAGACCAGCATCGGTGCCGCTGGTTGGGGGTGGATGATCGGGCATGCTCTCTCCAGGGATCCAGACGACCACATCCCGACCGTGGCTGGGGGATCGGCGTCCGATCGGTGGCTGTTATTCCGTACTACAGAAGTCAATTTCTGTAGTACGGACTCTAAACGCGGGTGATCGTGTGTTGTCAACACCGCCCAGTTCTGTGTCCTGCGTCACCTGGCTTCTTGGGATGTTCATACAACTCTGCTGATGCTGAGTTGTATCTTCCTCTGAAATTGAGGGTTTTCCGCATGTGTGGCCGAGGCATGGAGGTGGCGCGGAGCGTGCGGAGCGAGGGGCTTGACACGGCTGATCGCTCGGCGCACACTCAAACTAGTTTCCTTTTTATGGAATTTATTTTCCGCTATCCGAAATGGACGGAGTTATGAGTCACTCGCTGGCGTACACGGTGAACTGCTCCCTGCTGTTCACCGAGCTGCCCCGCAACGTCCGCCCAGAAGCAGCGCGCTCGGCGGGATTCACAGCGGTGGAGTTCTGGTGGCCCTTCACCGAGCCCGTGCCCACGGACTCCGAGGTCGACGACTTCGTTCGTGCCGTCGACAACGCG
This sequence comes from Lipingzhangella rawalii, assembly GCF_031628175.1. Classification (NCBI taxonomy): domain Bacteria; kingdom Bacillati; phylum Actinomycetota; class Actinomycetes; order Streptosporangiales; family Nocardiopsidaceae; genus Lipingzhangella; species Lipingzhangella rawalii. The sequence goes on from NZ_JAVLVT010000005.1 coordinate 430,664, forward strand.
GGCGTACACCTGACCGGCCTGAACTTCTTCGCTGGGGATATGCCCGGCGGTGACCGGGGAGTTCTGTCCTCACCGCAGCGCTCGGCCGAGTTCCGGGAGAACATTGACGTGGTCGTCGACATCGGGCGTCGCCTCGGCGTTCCCGCCTTCAACGCCCTCTACGGCAACCGGGAACCCGGCACAGATCCAGCCGAACAGGATGAGATCGCCCTGGAGAGCATTGTCACCGCGGCCAAGGCCGTGGCCGCTATCGATGGCACCGTGCTCATCGAGCCGGTCAGTGGGTCACCGGAGTACCCCCTGCACACCGCCGCGGACGCGCTGTCCGTAGTCCGTGCCGCTGGGCAGCGCGGCGCGGACAACGTGGCCCTCCTCGCCGACTTCTTCCACCTCGCGGTGAACGGTGATGACCTGGACGCGGTCATCGCCGACCACGCCGCGGAGTTCGGCCACGTACAGATTGCCGATCATCCAGGCCGCGGCGAACCGGGAACCGGCGAACTGCCGCTGGACGACCTGTTGTCCCGTAGCCAGGCAGGCGGCTACTCGGGCTGGGTTGGCCTCGAGTACAAGCCAACCGTCCCCACTGTGGACAGCTTCGCCTGGCTCACATCCTGACCCGGTCCGGATCCGGACCCGAGGAACGATCGACCAGCCACCGCATCGCAATCATCCGACATCTACGAGGAGCACGAGGAGCACACCGTGTCCCAGACCGGACGCAACGTCGCCTTCATCGGACTCGGCATCATGGGCCTACCGATGGCCAAGAACCTGGTGAGCGCCGGGTTCTCCGTGACCGGATACAACCGTAGCCCGCACAAGTCCGCCCAGCTGGCCGAGGCCGGGGGTAGCGCGGCCGCGAGTGTCGCCGAGGCCGTGGGCGGCGCTGACACAGTCATCACGATGGTTCCCGACTCTCCCGACGTCGAGGCGGTGCTGCTCGGTGAGGACGGCGTCTTCGCCAACGCCAAACCCGGCGCCCTTGTCATCGACATGAGCACCATCCGGCCCGACGTTGCTCGCACCATGGCAACCCACGGTCACGACCGAGGGTTCCGCGTCCTCGATGCTCCCGTCAGCGGCGGCGAAGCCGGCGCCGTCGAGGGCAAGCTCTCCATCATGGTGGGCGGACACCCGGAGGACTTCGAGTCCGCACGGTCCGTCTTCGACGTGCTGGGCACCACCCCCGTACTGGTGGGACCTGCCGGTGCCGGGCAGACGGTCAAGGCCGCCAACCAGCTCATCGTGGCCGGACACCTCGAGCTGCTGGCCGAGGCACTGGTCTTCTTGGAGGCCCACGGCGTGGACACCCAGGCCGGCCTGGAGGTGCTGGGCGGGGGGCTCGCCGGCAGTACTGTGCTCGCGCGCAAGGGGGAAGGCATGCGCAACCGCAGTTTTCAGCCCGGGTTCCGCGCCGAGCTCCACGACAAGGACCTGGGGATTGTCACCGCGGCGGCCCGCGAAGCCGGAGTCACCATTCCCCTCGGGGCGCAGGTCGCCCAGCTCGTTGGTGCGCTCAAGGCCCGCGGCGACGGCGGGCTCGACCACTCGGCCCTGCTGAAGCTGGTCGAGGAACTCTCCACTCGTCCGAACCAGAGCGAGTGATCAGGATCGCCGACGGGACCCGCGCCCGGAGCCGCGTCTCATGTCTGGCTTCACGCGGAGACCGGACGCTTCCGGGGTGATTGGCCGCACCCCGGGGGTCCCGTCGGCGGTGAATCAACCCCCTAGCGAAGGGTTTCACACATGGTACAGATGCCCGCAATGAACGCCGTCGTCGAGGTGCTGAAGTCCGAAGGCGTCGATGTCGCCTTCGGATGCCCGGGCGCCGCCATTCTGCCCCTGTACAAGGCTATGGAGCAGGTGGGCGGCATCGAGCACCTGACTGTGCGTCACGAGGAGGGCGCTACCCACATGGCCGACGGGTGGTCCCGGACCACCGGAGGCGTCGGTGTGGCGATCGGTACCTCCGGGCCGGCCGGAACCAACATGATCACCGGGCTGTACACCGCGATGGCCGACTCCGTGCCGATCGTGTGCATCACCGGCCAGAACCGCACCGACCTGTTGGACAAGGAAGGTTTCCAGGCCGTCGACATCGTCGAGGTTGCCAAACCCGTCACCAAGTGGGCGGTGCAGATCAAAGAGCCGGGTACGGCCCCGTGGATCTTCCGGGAAGCCTTCCGTATCGCCCGCGAGGGGCGCCCCGGACCGGTCCTGGTCGATATCCCCCTGGACGTGGCCCTGGGGCAGATCACCTACGACTCGGAGATCGACGCCCCACTACCCGTCAGCACCGTGCACCCCCACCCACCGCGGGTGGAACGTGCTCTGGACATGCTGCTGGCCGCAGAACGGCCGATGATCCTCGCCGGAGGCGGCGTCATCATTTCCGAAGCCTCCGCAGAATTGACCGAACTCGCCCGGACACTGCGCGTACCGGTCCAGGTCACCCTCATGGGGAAAGGCTCCTTCGACGAAGACAGCGAACTGTACGCCGGAATGACCGGAGTCCAGACCTCCCAGCGCTACGGCAACGCCTCCTTCCTGGAGTCGGACTTCGTCCTCGCCGTCGGTGCGCGATTCGGGGACCGGCACACCGGACAGATCGACGTCTACCGCGGGGAGCGAACCTTCGTCCACGTCGACATCGAAGCGACCCAGCTCGGACGGGTCTTCGAACCAGACCTGGGGATCGTGTCCGATGCGCGCCTCTTCCTCCGGGAACTCCTCGCCGCCGCCCGGCGCCGCAACGCCCGCGCCGAGGTGGAGCCGTGGATCCGTCGAGTCGGGGAACTCAAACAGACCCTGACCCGTCGGGAAGACTTCGACTCCGTGCCGATCAAGGCACCACGCGTCTACAGGGAGATCAACGAAGCCTTCGACGACAGCGCCTACTTCGTGACCGCGATCGGCCTGTACCAGATCTGGGGTGGGCAGCATCAGAAGGCCCACCGGCCACGCCACTACCAGGTCTGTGGCCAGGCAGGCCCCCTGGGCTGGGAGATCCCTGCGGCCATCGGGGTGAGGAAAGCCCTGGCCGACACGGAGCCCGACGCGGAGGTCGTGGGTGTCGTCGGTGACTACAGCTTCCAGTACATGGTGGAGGAGTTGGCAGTGGCGGCACAGTACAACGTGCCGTTCGTCCTCATCATGCTCAACAACGAGTACCTGGGGCTGATCCGACAGGCAGAGATCCCCTACGAGATGAACTACCAGGTCGACATCCACTACGACGCCTACGGCTCGGACAACGTCAAGATCATGGAGGCCTACGGCTGCACCGGCCGGCGGGTCTTCGACCCGGGCGAGATCCGCGAGGCCATCGACTGGGCACGTAAGGAGGCCAGTACGACCTCGCGGCCGGTGCTGGTGGAGATCATGATCGAACGGGAGGCCAACACCCCACACGGGCCGGCCATCGACGCCGTCAAGGAGTTCGAGCCCGACCAGTGACCCTCATGCGCCGCGCGCCGGGTCTGTCCGGAGCGGACGTGCCCCACGTGTGGCACACACCCCGAACTCGGGGTGTGTGCCACACGTGTCCGGGGCGTCTGTTACCGTGTCTCGAAGTATGGTGCTGCACGGGCTGCTTCTCCTTAGCTGCCGCGGCGGGGGCCGTTAGGCCGGCTCCCTCGTCGCGGAGTTTGGCCTGTCTCTGTCGGCCGGAGCCCGAAGACACCCACATTCCAGGAGGAGCACCCATGGTGCCCGAACAGCAGCCCAGCTCCATGCCCTTCCAGCGCTATCAGGAATTTCCGCGGGTTGACCTGCCCGACCGGACCTGGCCCGGCGCCACGATCCGCTCCGCGCCCCGGTGGCTGTCCACCGACCTGCGTGACGGGAACCAGGCCCTGATCGAACCGATGGATCCGGAGCGCAAGCTGGAGATGTTCCAGCTCCTGTGCAGCATGGGCTACAAGGAGATCGAGGTCGGCTTCCCCGCGGCCAGCCAGACCGACTTCGACTTCATCCGCACGCTGATCGAACGGGATCTGGTCCCGGAGGACGTACAGATCTCGGTGCTGACACAGGCCCGCACCGACCTGATCGAGCGCAGTGTGCAGAGCCTGGTGGGCGCCCACCGAGCCACCGTGCACCTGTACAACGCCACCGCCCCGGAGTTCCGTCGCGTCGTCTTCGACGTCGACCGTGCCGCCTGCAAGGCGATCGCGGTCGACGGCACCCGGGACGTGCTTCGGTTCGCCGAGCAGTACCTGGGTAGTACCCCCCACTTCGGATACCAGTACTCGCCCGAGATCTTCATCGACACCGAGTTGGATTTCGCGCTGGAGGTCTGTGAGGGCGTCATGGACGTCTGGCAGCCGGGTCCCGGTCGGGAGATCATCCTGAACCTGCCGGCGACGGTCGAGCGCTCAACACCCAACATCTACGCCGACCAGATCGAATGGATGAGTCGTAACCTGTCCCGGCGTGACCATGTGTGCCTGTCGGTGCATCCGCACAACGATCGGGGAACCGCGGTCGCCTCGGCAGAGTTGGCGGTGATGGCCGGCGCGGACCGGGTGGAGGGCTGCCTGTTCGGACACGGGGAACGCACCGGCAACGTCGACCTGGTCACCCTGGCCTTGAACCTGTTCAGCCAGGGCGTGGATCCCCAGGTCACCATCTCCGACATCGACCACGTTCGTCGCGTGGTCGAACACTGCACCCAGCTGCCGGTGGCACCCCGCCATCCCTACGGTGGCGACCTGGTCTACACCGCCTTCTCCGGCTCCCACCAGGACGCCATCAAGAAGGGTTTGACGGCGCTGGAGAACGACGCGGCCCAATCCGGGGTTCCGGTCGAGGAGTATCCCTGGAACGTGCCGTACCTGCCGATCGACCCCAAGGACGTCGGGCGCACCTACGAGGCCGTTATCAGGGTCAACAGCCAGTCCGGAAAGGGCGGGGTGTCTTACGTCCTACACCGGGATCACGCCTTGGATCTGCCGCGGCGCCTGCAAATCGAGTTCTCGCACGTGGTGCAGCAGCACACCGACGGGGAGGGAGGCGAGTTTTCCGGGGAGCGGATCTGGGAGATCTTCGAGAGCACCTACCTGGACGAGACCACCGCACCGGCAGTGGTCGCGCACCGCTCCACCAACCAGGACGGCAGTTATCACATCAGCGCCGACGTGCAGGTCCAGGACGAGATCCGCGAGATCACCGGAAGTGGGCACGGCCCCCTGTCGGCGTTCTGTGACGCGCTGACCCAGATCGACGTCAAGGTGCGCGTGGTCGACTATGTGGAACACTCACTCAGTGCGGGAACCGACGCCCGTGCCGCCGCCTATGTGGAAGCGGAGGTCGACGGCACCGTCGTGTGGGGCGTGGGTATTCACCAGAACATCACCACTGCTTCGCTGAAGGCGGTGTGCAGCGCCGTTCGCCGCGGTTCCACCCTCGTCTAGGCTGGCCGGCGGCCCGGCGCGGCTCCGAAGCGCGGTGCGTCCGTGCTCCGGAGCCGCGCCGAGGAAGGCCTACTCCCAGCCGAATTTCTGGGTCCAGTACCGCTCGTGTTCCCCCACCCCGATCGAGGCGAAGTCACAGTTGAGGATGTTCTCCCGGTGGCCGGAACTGTTCATCCAGGAGTTGACCACGGCCTGGGCCGAGCCCTGGCCGGCGGCGACATTCTCTGCGGCGTAGGCATGGTAGCCGTGCTGGGCCGCGCGTTCGGCGGGCTCCTCGTCGTCCGGGTTCACATGGGCGACATAGTCACGCTCGGCCATGTCCTCGCTGTGTGCCTGCGCGGCTGAAGCGAGCCGGTCATCGACGCGCAGGGGGCCACATCCCTCCTCCGCACGCTCCGCATTGACCAGGTCGACAACGGTATGGGACGTGGCCGAGACGGAGCCGGGGGAGGAACTCCCCTCCTCCGGTGCGTCCGTGTCCTGCGCGTCCGGGTCCTCGCTGTCGTCCTCGTCGTCGTCCGTATCCGAGGATTCGACCGTGACCTCCTCGGAGGTGTTCTCGGGAGAAGGCGGGGGCGCATCGGGGGGATCCGCTGAGACGACGGTGCCGCCATCCTCGTCGAAGAACTCCTCGGGACTCAGCGTTTCCTCGTCCTCGGCGGTCACGTTGGGACCCGTGGCCCCGGCGGAGCCATGGTCGTCACTCTGGGGGAACGAGGCCACCGTCATCGCGCCGGCCACCCCGATCCCGGCCGGGACGGCCAGTAGTGCTCCCAGCAGTGGCAGTCCCCAGCGGGCTGTGCTCCGTGTGCTGGACGCCTCCCGTCCGGGGGACCGGCGCCGCGAACCGGCGTACCGTCCACGGCGACCCTGTCGTGCCATGATGTTCCGTCCTCAAGCAGCGGGAATGTTTCGGACATATCGTGTCAGCCCGTGATAGTAGAGGAAACTGGAGAAAAAGGGGAGACCGGTTCGTGTGGGAATCCCCGCCTTCAGCGCGTGGATCTCCCGCCCGGCCGGGGCCGGGCACGATCGACGGCAGCATCGGTGACAATGGGGGAGTGAGCCTCTACCGTGACGAGGGAGTCGTGCTCCGCACCCAGAATCTGGGGGAGGCCGACCGCATCATCACCCTGCTGACCCGGTTCAACGGGCTTGTGCGCGCAGTCGGCAAAGGTGTGCGCCGCACCAAGTCGCGTTTCGGCGCGCGGCTGGAGCCCTTTACCCATGTCGAACTGTTGGTGCATACGGGCCGCAGCCTGGACGTGATCACCCAGGCGGACACGGTGCGGTCGTATGGGGGGCCGCTGGCCGAGCACTATCCCCGCTACACGGCAGGGGTTGCCATGCTGGAGACGGCGCAACGGATCACCGGGGTAGAGAAGGAGCCGGCCCAGCAGCAGTTCCTGTTGTTGGTGGGTGGGCTGCGCACCCTCGGTGAGGGGCGACGGGAGCCCCGTATGGTCCTCGACGCCTACCTGCTACGCTCACTAGCTACCGCTGGATACGCTCCTGCGCTGGACGAGTGTGCGCACTGTGGCGCGCGTGGCCGGCATGCGTCCTTCGCGATCCAGGCTGGGGGGATGGTCTGTGCTGCCTGCCAGTCCACCGGCGTGACCACGCCCGCTCCGGAGACGCTGGATCTGATGATCGCGCTGCTCACGGGAGACTGGACGGCGGCGGAGGCCAGCGCGCATCGGCACCGCAGCGAGTGCAGCGGTTTGGTGGCGGCGTATCTACAGTGGCACCTGGAAAACGGAATCCGATCCCTGCGTCTCGTGGAGCGTCGTTGAGTCTCTCCGAACCGTCCACAGCGGCCGATTCGTCCGGCCCGCGGTTGCCGGATCCACATCCGAGTGGTGTCCGGCCCCCGCAGCTGCCGCCCGAACTCGTACCCCGCCACGTCGCCATCGTCATGGATGGCAATGGGCGTTGGGCCAAGCAGCGGGGGCTGGCCCGCACCGAGGGGCACCGGGCCGGGGAGAGCGCCCTGTTTGACGTGATCGAGGGTGCCCTGGAGCTCGGCATTCCGTATGTGTCCGCCTATGCCTTCTCCACCGAGAACTGGAAACGCTCCCCTGAGGAGATTCGTTTCCTCATGGGATTCAACCGGGACGTCGTCCGCCGCCGTCGGCTCGAGATGCACGAACGTGGGATCCGGGTGCGCTGGTCGGGACGCCGGGGACGGCTCTGGAAGAGCGTTATCCGGGAGCTGGAGGAGAGCGAGCGCCTCACCCGAGACAACGACCGGCTTACGCTCCAGTTCTGCGTGAACTACGGTGGTCGGGCCGAGATCACCGATGCCGCTGCGGCGGTGTCCCGGGATGTGGCTGCCGGGCGGCTCAAGCCGGAGCGCATCACCGAACAGGCCCTGGCCGCGCGACTCTACGCCCCGGATATTCCGGACGTGGACCTGTTCGTGCGCTCCTCCGGCGAGCAGCGGTTCTCCAACTTCCTGCCGTGGCAGCTCACCTATGCGGAGATGGTCTTCCTGGACACGCTGTGGCCGGATGTCGATCGGCGCCACCTCTGGCACGCGTGCGAGATCTACGCGAGTCGGGACCGTCGCTACGGAGGCGCGCTGCCGAACCCGGTGGAACCAGCCCCGGCACACGAGACGGGCGCAGCCGCGCCACAGACCGCGGCAGTGCAGGAATAACCGGAGTAACAGGGGTAAACAGGGGTAACTGTGAGCATGATCGACCTGGGCCGGGACCGGCTGACCTACGTCGCCCTCGGGGACAGTTTCACCGAGGGGGTGGGCGATCCTGCGGTTCGGGAGCCGGGTGAGGGCACGGACGCGCAGGCAGCTGCGGATGGTGGACTCTACCGTGGCTGGGCGGACCGATTCGCCGAGCATCTCGCCGCGCACATCCCCGAGGTGCATTACGCGAACCTCGCTGTGCGCGGCAAGTTGCTGCGGCAGGTCCTCGCGGACCAGATGCCCGCGGCTCTGGCGATGCGCCCCGATCTCGTCACTCTCTGCGCGGGCGGAAACGACCTGCTACGTCCGGGAGCGGATCCCGACCTGCTGGCCGCACAGCTCGAACGCGCCGTTCGGCGCCTACGGGACCAGGGCTGCGACGTGGTGCTGTTCACCGGCGTGAACATCGCCTCTGGTTTCATGCGGGTGCTCCTGGGGCGGTTCGCGCGCTACTACCTCAACGTGCGTTCCATCGCCGACCGCACTGGTTCCGTGCTGGTGGACCAGTGGTCCATGTCGGTGCTGCGGGACCCGCGGGCCTGGGAATCAGACCGGCTGCACATGTCCGCCGAGGGGCACCGCAGGGTGGCGCTGCGCGTGTGTGACACGCTCGGGGTGCCCACCGTTGAACGCTGGGACGAGCCATGGCCGGCCGCGGACCCCGTTGACTGGCGTACCGCCCGGAGTGCCGACGCCCGCTGGGTGGGGCAGTTCCTCCTGCCATGGGTCGGCCGGCGCCTGAGTGGACGTTCCTCCGGGGACGGGGTGCAGCCCAAGCGTCCGGATCCGACCGAGGTGCGCTCCCTGCCGGTGTGAACCGGGCAACAGCGGGTGTCCACAGCGGAACCTACTGTCGCGTAACCCGGGGGGTTGCAGGCATCATCATTCGGTATGAGTGGTTTTGCCTTCGATCGAGACGGCGTACTCTCCTACGTGGCACTCGGCGACAGCTTCAGCGAGGGACTGAGCGATCCGTACCCGGACAGCGCCGAAACACCGCATGGACATTTCCGCGGGTGGGCGGATCGCCTGGCCGAGCGGCTGGCCGACGAGGTGCGGGAGCTACGCTACGCCAATCTCGCCGTACGAGGGCGCCTGGCCCGGCAGATCGTCACTGAGCAGGTGCCACGGGCCGAACAGCTCCAGCCGGATCTGGTCACCCTGGCTGCCGGGGGCAACGACATCCTGCGCCCCGGGGGTGACCCGGACCAGATCGCCACCATCGTGGACCAGGGGATTAGCCGGCTGCGCGCCACGGGGGCACATGTCGTACTCTTCACCGGCATCGACCCCGAGTTCCAGCCGGTGATGCGCCCACTGCGCGGCAAGATTGCCGTGTACAACATGCATCTCCGCGCCATCGCCGATGCCCACGACTGCTCCGTGGTTGACCTGTGGGCGATGCGCGTGCTCGGCGACGCACGCGCGTGGAGCTGGGACCGGCTGCACCATTCCTCGGAGGGGCACCGCCGAATCGCACTGCGCGTATGTGAGGTCCTGGGGGTGGATCCCGGAGCGGACTGGCGCGAGCCCTGGCCGGAAAGCCCCCAGGTGGCCTGGGCCGACGCACGCCGTGCGGACGCACGGTGGGCGCGCGAGTTCCTCGTGCCCTGGATTGGCCGGCGGCTGACCGGACGCTCCAGCGGGGATGGAGTGTCCCCGAAACGTCCCGACCTGGCTCCACTGCGGGTGAGCGGATAGGCGCAGACCCCGGATGGCCGGACCCGCCCCCAACACGTCCCGGATCGATCCAGGGGGTCAGTCTGGGCGTGCGGACTGAGCCGCGTCTGCCGGGACCCCGCTCGGGGCGCAGTCCGCGCAGGTACCGAACACTTCCACGGTGTGGGTGACGTCCACGAAGCCGTGCTCGGCGCCGAGGGCCTCCGCCCATTTCTCCACGGTGGGCCCCTCGACCTCCACCGTGCGGCCACACTGCCGGCACACCAGATGATGGTGATGCCGGTCGGTTACGCAGGCGCGGTACACGGCCTCGCCGTCGTCGTTGCGTAGAACGTCGACTTCGCCGGAGTCACTCAGCGCCTGCAACGCTCGATAAACGGTGGTCAGGCCGATCTTCGAGCCCTCGGCGCGCAGGTCCGCATACAGGTCTTGGGCGCTGCGGAATCCGGAACTCTGGTTCAGCGCCTGCCGCACGGTCTCACGACGGCGAGTGTTCACGTCGATACGCTCCCCTGGTCGGTTCGGGGTACATCCTCGACGTTACCCTCCGCGGTTGGATCCCCGCTCCACTCCGACGTCTGTGCACCGCGACGCAGTAGCCGGCCCCCCGCGACAGACACGGTGAACACCGCCAGTGCGATCAGAACGATGGTGGCCCCCGGAGCCACGTCCACATAGTAGGCCGAGGACAGCCCGGCGAGGGCACTGAGTACACCGATCCCCATGGCCAGCAGGATGGTAACCCGAAAGCTCCGGGTGAGCTGTTGGGCGGCCGCGACCGGAACCACCATCAGCGCACTTACCAGGAGCACTCCGACCACGCGCATGGCGATCACCACAGTCAGCGCGGCCATGATCCCGATGAGTAGGCTGAGGAAGCGGACGGGAAGCCCTGAGGCGCGGGCCACCTCTTCGTCCTGGCACAGTACGAAGAGTTCCCGCCCGAAGTAGGCCACCACGGCCAGCACCAGTGCGGCCAGCACACTGACAACGTAGACGTCCTGTTCGGTCACGCTGCTGACCGAGCCGAAGAGGTAGGCCGTCAGTGTGGCGTTGGTGGCACCGGGAGCCAGCCCGATCAGGAACACACCCCCGGCGATTCCCCCGTAGAACAACAGCGCCAGGGCGACATCCCCACCGGTGCGGGCCCGCACCCGCATCACCTCGATGATGATCGCACCCAGCACGGAGACGATCACAGCGGTCAGCACCGGAGAGGTGCTGGTAAGAAAGCCGAGGGCGACGCCGGTCAGCGCGACGTGGCCGATGCCGTCCCCCAGCAGGGCCAGCCGCCGCTGCACGATGAACGTCCCGATAGCCGGCGCCGCGAGCCCCACGAGAACGGCAGCCAGGAGCGCTCGACGCATGAAGTCATAGTCGAGCAGGTCAAGCACCGGGCAGTCCTCCGAGCTGGGTGGCGTCAAGGGTGTCGCGCCCGGACCCGACTCCGGTGGGCCCGGCATGCGGGTGGATGTGCTCGTGGCCGGGGGCGGCGCAGTCTCCGGTCGGCTGGGGTGGGGGACCGTCGTGGGTGATCCGCCCATCGGACAGCACCACGGCGCGGTGTACCAACGGTGCCAGGGGGCCAAGCTCGTGGAGCACGAGCACAATGGTGTAGCCCCGGTGGGTCAGGCGTTCCAGGGCGTCGGCCAGGGCCTGCTGATTGGCGGCGTCCACCCCGGCCATGGGCTCGTCGAGGAGGAGGGTGTCCGGCCCTCCGGCGAGGGCGCGCGCGATGAGGACACGTTGCTGTTGGCCGCCCGAGAGCTCGTGCACCGAGCGGTTGGCCAAGGTGGTCAGACCCATACTGTCCAGCGCCTCGGTGACGAGTCTGCGGTCGTCCCGAGCCCCCGTTCTCAGGATCCGTCGCAGCAGCGGGCGGGACCAGTGGCGAGCTATTCCGCCCGAGGCGACAACCTCGCCCACGGTGGCGGGAACACCGCCGCCGGCAGCCAGACGTTGGGGTACGTAGCCGATGCGCGGCCATTGACGGAATCGGCGCAGTGGCGTGCCGTGGATCTCCACACTGCCTGAGGTCAGGGGAACGATGCCGAGCAGGGCCCGCATCAGGGTGGACTTGCCCGAACCGTTCGCTCCCATGACGGCCACGGTCTCGCCGGTGCAGATGTCCACGGATATGTTCCGCAGCACCGGTGTGTGTTCGTATCCGGCGACGGCGTGGCGCATTCGGATCGCGGGCGTCCCCGACGTGGCGGACTCGGAAGCGGCACCGGGTGGTGCGCCGAGGTCGAACTGGACGGGTGAGGAGTCGACGGACACGATTCCAGTCTGCCGACAACGAAAATGGTTGTCAAAATAGTCCGGTTTGTGCTGTCGCCAGTGCCGCAAGAATCCCCACGGCCAGGCAGCGCACCGTTCGGTGACCGGTGTCCAGCCGGGGCCAGGCCAGAAACGCCAGCCAGGCGATAGCCAGCGCCAGCAGTGTCAGGAGGAGCGCGCCGACGATCCCAGAGACCAACAGGCCGCCCAACAGGAGTCCCGCCAGGGTCACTGGGAGGAGCCATGCCGGAGCCTGATGCAGCCACACCAGCACGGTCGCGCTGCGACGTTCGATCTCGGTTCGCAGGGCACCGGCATTGGGGGTGTAGAAGGTGTCTCCCGAGGGCAGTGGCCGTGGGGGCCGGCGACGGTGGTTGCCGAACACGGGACTCCTAGCGTGGTCTGGCTCTGCCCCGCCCGCGGGAATCGCGGGCGGGCGGTCGTCTGTGGCCCAGACTAGCTCTGCCCGGGGTTCGGGGGGTGGGCATCGGGGCCCGCGAGATCTGGCCCGGCCGGTGCGGTGGGCTAGGCTGGCGCGCAATGATCGTCGTCACCCGGCACAGCGTGTCCTCCGATCCGGAGGCCACCGCGGAGTTCCAACAGCAGGCCCGCACTGTTCTCGAGGCGTTCGCAGAGTGTGCCGGCTACCAGCGGGGCACACTCGCCCGTTGTGCTGATGATCCGCAGCTGTGGACGATCGTCACCGAATGGGCGGGACCGGGCTATTATCGCCGAGCTCTGTCGGCGTTCTCCGTGCGGATGGTTGCCGTGCCCCTGCTGTCCGAGGCCTGGGACGAGCCCTCGGCCTTCGAGAAGTGGGTGGAGGTGCCCTCGGCCTCCTGAGGCCCCGGCTGTCGAGCCGGACGTCTCGTGTCGGGCCGGCCTCCTCGCGGCCGAGGGTGTGCTCCCAAGCAGGGTACGCAGTGTTCGGAACTGGTGCGCAGGGTGCTCGCATGTCCAATAAGCTGGACCTTTCGACACGTTACGCATCGCGTTCCCGCGATCCACCGACCGCCAGCCGGATGGAGAGTCAGTACAGCTATGGCCGTCAAGTCAGAGACCGTGGACGCCCTCGTCAACCTGGCAAAGCGCCGGGGCCTGGTCTACCCCTCGAGCGAGATCTACGGAGGGCTGCGCTCCGCCTGGGACTACGGCCCACTGGGTGTCGAGCTCAAGAGCAACATCAAGCGCCAGTGGTGGCGTGCCATGGTGCAGCAGCGCGAGGATGTGGTTGGACTCGACTCCAGCGTGATCCTGGCGCGGCAGGTGTGGGAGGCCTCGGGACACGTCGAGGCGTTCGTGGATCCGCTGACCGAGTGCATGTCCTGCCATAAGCGCTTCCGGTCTGACCACCTTCTGGAGGCTTTCCAGGAGCGGCACGGCCGCGTTCCGGTGGAGGGACTGGCCGAGATCCCCTGTCCGAACTGTGGCGCCAAGCGGTCGTTCACCGAGTCCCGGATGTTCAACGCACTCCTGCGGACCTACATCGGGCCGGTCCAGGATGAGTCCGGGCTGACCTATCTTCGACCGGAGACGGCCCAGGGCATCTTCATCAACTTCCTCAACGTGCAGCAGTCCTCCCGTAAGAAGGTCCCCTTCGGCATCGGACAGGTCGGCAAGTCCTTCCGTAACGAGATCACCCCGGGCAACTTCATTTTCCGAACGCGTGAGTTCGAGCAGATGGAGATGGAGTTCTTCTGCGTCCCCGGGACGGACGAGGACTGGCACCAGCACTGGATCGACACGCGCCTCGAGTGGTATCTGGATCTGGGAATCAATCGGGACCACCTGCGGCTGTACGAGCATCCCCAGGACAAGCTGGCCCACTATGCCAAACGCACCGTCGACATTGAGTACCGCTACAACTTCACCGGCCTGGAGTGGGGCGAGTTGGAGGGTATCGCCAACCGCACCGACTACGATCTCAAGACCCACGCCGAACATTCGGGCGCGGACCTATCCTTCTTCGATCAGGAGTCGGGCAACCGCTACATTCCCTACGTCGTCGAGCCGGCCGCCGGTGTGGACCGTGCGATGCTGACGTTTCTCCTGGACGCCTACACCGTCGACGAGGCTCCCAACAACAAGGGAAAGCTGGAGAAGCGGACCTACCTGCGGCTGGACCCGCGGCTGGCCCCGGTCAAGGCGGCCGTGTTGCCCTTGTCGCGCAACTCCGAGCTGTCGCCGCGCGCCCGGGAACTGGCGCAGCGCCTGCGGGCCAGGTGGAACGTCGAGTTCGACGATGCGGGTGCGATCGGTCGGCGTTACCGGCGGCAGGACGAGATCGGCACACCGTTCTGTATCACGGTGGACTTCGACACCCTGGAGGACGAGTCCGTCACGGTGCGGGAACGGGATTCGATGAGCCAGGTGCGGGTCTCGCTGGACAAGGTCGAGACCTACCTCATCGAACGTCTTCCGGGCTGCTGAGCCGCCAGGAGCCCGTCTGTTTCACCTGGCTGGTCAATGGTGGGAGGCGGCCGGACCCGGGGGGATATGGTCTCCGGCCGCCTCCGGAGGCACACCGTCCCGGTGGTGCCTCCGTGCCGAACCTATCGGCTCTCGCGGGACTCGTTGAGTGGTTTCTGCGGAGTTCTCCCCGCGTGTAAGCGAATCGTGACCAACGAGTGTGTTCGTGGGGATCAATCCCCCACTCAGGCGCCTGTGTCGGGCTGGGACGGGGGTGTCAGGTCGCAGTCGTGTACACCAGGAAGGACACCGCGACGTACTGGCACACGAAGGCCACCACGGTCAGGGCGTGGAACACCTCGTGGAACCCGAACCAGCCCGGGTGGGGGTCGGGCCATCGGGACGCGTAGGTGACAGCGCCCAGGCTGTAGAGGACTCCGCCGACCAACACCAGAATCCACACGACGGTGGGCGTGGCCAGCACCAGGTCCCGGGCGAACACAACGGCGATCCACCCCAGCGCCAGGTAGCAGATGGTGGACAGCCAGCGGGGAGCGCTGGGCCAGCACACCGTGAAGGTGACCCCGATCAGGGCGGCCGTCCAGACGGTTCCCAGCATCCACTGGCGTAGCGGACCAGACAGCGCCAACACGAGGAATGGGGTGTAGGTGCCGGCGATGATCAGGTAGATGTTCGCGTGGTCCAGGCGGCGGAGTAGGGAGTGGGGGACCGGGGACCAACGCCCCAGGTGATAGGCGGCCGAGACCGCGAACAGCAGAACCGCCGTGGCGGCATAGATTCCACTCGCCGCACGTGCTGCCGGGGTGGGAGACAGCACGATCAACACGATGCCCGCCGCCATAGCCAGGGGGGTGGTGCCCAGGTGCAGCCAGCCCCGCAGCCGCGGACGGTGGGGATGGTGGCCGGACGGCCGGTCGGCCACCGGGGGCCGGGTGGGTGACGTGTCCGTGGACGACATGTGCTCCTCAGTCCGGGTCGTGGCCGGGGTGCCGTGGCGCCACGGCACCCCGGCCGTGCGCTCCGCCGCCCACCGTAACCTACGCAACCGTAGGTTTTGGCTGGGTGCGGAGTGAGACCTTCCTCCCATCGAAATTGGTCCAGTCCTGTTCCGCTGGCGCGGAATGCGTGTCCTGCTCCGGGGTCATGTGAGGATTCACGCTGTGACCTGCGTCATTGTCGATGGGTTCGGGATGATGGTTCGGAATGCGTTGGCAGTGCGCGCGCATCATGTATAGACCTTTGGTCCATACCAAAGAATAGGGTTTGCGCTGGAAAAACGTGGAGAAGGCGATGGGGTGAGGAGCCCGAGAATGGCTGCGGGGTACAGTCGCGCCATTCGCGACGCGATGTCCACGTCGCCATCCAGCACAGCGAAGGAGCTTCCCGTGCCGAAGTACGTGTACGACTTCACCGAGGGGAACAAGGATCTCAAGGACCTCCTCGGCGGGAAGGGCGCGAACCTCGCCGAGATGACGAATCTCGGGCTTCCGGTCCCGCCCGGTTTCACGGTCACCACGGAGGCATGCCGGTACTACCTGGAACACCACGAGCTGCCCGAGGGGCTGGACACCGAGATCGAGGAGCACCTCGCGGTCCTGGAGACGACCATGGGCAAACAGCTGGGGCAGCCGGACGATCCCCTGCTGGTGAGTGTCCGGTCGGGCGCCCGCTACTCGATGCCGGGGATGATGGAAACCGTTCTCAACGTCGGGTTGAACGACGACTCGGTGGTCGGTCTCGCCGCTCAGTCCGGGGACGCCCGGTTCGCCTGGGACTCCTACCGGCGTCTGATCCAGATGTTCGGGCGAACTGTCCTCGAGGTGGACGGCGAGCTGTTCGAGGACGCAATCTCCGCAGTGAAGCACGACCGTGGCCTCACCGAGGACGTGGAGCTGACCGCCACTGACTGGCAGTCACTCGTGACCACCTTCAAGGAGATCGTCCGCCAGGAAACGGGACGGAGCTTTCCCGAGGACCCCCGCCAGCAGCTACGGGAGGCCGCCCTCGCGGTGTTCGAGTCCTGGAACACGCCCCGCGCCGCCCTATACCGGCGCCAGGAACGGATCCCGGTTTCGGCCGGCACGGCCGTCAATGTCTGTGCGATGGTGTTCGGGAACCTCGGGCCGGACTCGGGAACCGGAGTGGCCTTCACCCGCGACCCTGCCACCGGCCAGCAGGGCGTCTACGGCGACTACCTCAGCAACGCCCAGGGGGAGGATGTCGTGGCCGGTATCCGTAACACGGTTCCACTCGCGGACCTGGCCACCATCGATCCCGACAGTTACTCCGAGCTGCTCGCCATCATGGAGCGGCTGGAGAATCACTACCGGGACCTGTGCGACATCGAGTTCACGATCGAGCGGGGCAAGCTGTGGATGCTCCAGACCAGGGTCGGCAAGCGTACCGCCGCAGCCGCCTTCCGGATCGCCAACCAGTTGCTGGACCAGGGGTTGATCACCCTGGACGAGGCGGTGCAGCGGGTGACCGGCGAGCAGCTGGCCCAGCTCATGTTCCCGCGCTTCGATGAGGAGCCTGCCGGGGGCGCCCCCCGGCAACGGATCGGTCGAGGGATGAACGCATCGCCCGGGGCTGCGGTCGGCAAGGTCGTCTTCGACTCCTACACCGCGATCAAGTGGTCCCGCAGCGGTGAGGACGTGATTCTGGTCCGGCGCGAAACCAACCCGGATGATCTGGAGGGCATGATCGCCGCACGCGGCATCCTCACCAGTCGCGGCGGTAAGACCTCGCACGCGGCGGTTGTGGCCCGCGGCATGGGCAAGACCTGCGTCTGTGGCGCCGAAGAGCTGGACGTGGACACCAAGAATCGCCGGATGAGGACACCTGGTGGTGCGGTGGTCGAAGAGGGCGATGTCATTTCCATCGACGGCACCAGCGGGGAGGTCTATCTTGGAGCGGTTCCGGTAACCGACTCCCCGGTGGTGCGCTACTTCGACGGCCAGCTCGATCCGGCATCCGACGAAGCCGACGATCTGGTTCGGGCCGTGGACCGGCTCATGCACTACGTTGACGCCGCGCGGCACCTGTACGTGCGCGCGAACGCCGACACACCGCAGGACGCAGCCCGCGCCCGGCGGATGGGTGCGCAGGGTATCGGCCTGTGCCGCACGGAGCACATGTTCCTGGGAGACCGACGCTCCCTGGTGGAGCGGCTCATCCTGGCCGACACCGATACCGAACGGGACGAGGCCCTGGCCGCACTGCTGCCACTCCAGCGCGCGGACTTCACCGGGATCTTCGAAGCCATGGACGGTCTCCCGGTCACCGTGCGGCTCCTGGACCCACCCCTGCACGAGTTCTTGCCCGATATCACGGAACTGTCGGTCCGCGTTGCTGTTGCCGAGGCCCGCGGCGAGGCCCGGGAGAACGATCTGCGACTGTTGCAGGCCGTGCACCGGTTGCACGAGCAGAACCCGATGCTCGGGCTGCGCGGGGTGCGCCTCGGCTTGGTGGTTCCCGGGCTGTTCACGATGCAGGTACGGGCCATCGCCCAGGCCGCGGCGGACCGGATCGAGTCCGGGGGGCGGCCGTGCCCGGAGATCATGATTCCACTCGTGGGTACCGTCCAGGAGTTGGAGATCATCACGGAGGAGGCGCAGCAGGTCCTGGGTGAGGTCGCCGACGAGCGCGGCGTGCAGCTGGATATTGCACTCGGCACGATGATCGAGCTTCCCCGGGCCGCGCTCACCGCTGGCCAGATCGCCGAAAGCGCGGATTTCTTCTCGTTCGGCACCAACGACCTCACCCAGACCGTGTGGGGCTTCTCCCGGGACGATGTCGAGGCGTCCTTCTTCTCCTCCTACCTGGAGAAGGGAGTCTTTGGTGTGTCTCCGTTCGAGTCGTTGGACACGGATGGGGTCGGCCGGCTGATCCAGCTGGCGGTGGACGAGGGACGCGCCGCCAAGAGCGACATCAAATTGGGCGTGTGCGGCGAACACGGGGGAGATCCGGTCTCGGTGCGTTTCTTCCATGCAGCGGGTCTCGACTATGTGTCCTGCTCACCGTTCCGGGTTCCGGTGGCACGATTGGAGGCGGGACGCGCGGCCGGGCACGCAGAGTAGCTCGCCAGCAGCTCGGTAATTCGGCCGTGGTGGTTGCTGGTGGAGGCGTCCCCAGGGCCGCCTCCACCAGCGCCACCGCGCCCCGCGGGGTGGGCTTGAGGCGGTTCAGGCCGCTGGGGGTAGGGGGGCCACACAGTCCCTGGGGTGGGTAAAGGCTGGTGGGAGCTGGGGCGCGCTGCACGGGGACCCCAGCCGCCATCCGCGCACCGGGCTGGACCGGAGCCGACGTGGGTGCAGCCGCGGTACGGGAGTGAGAAGGTGCCACCTGTGTGGCCCCGTACGTCTCCTTTGGGGTTTCGACGGGCAGTCCACCCGATTCTTGGCTATTCTCAATCGAGATGTTGACACAGAGCAGGGGGTGAGACGTGCCGAGCGCGGGAGGCCGAAGTGAGCGGGAACCGCTCGATGGCCAGCGGCCAGCCGCACCAGACGCGGCTGTCACCCGGCAGTTCGTACGAACGGAGACCGACGAACCGGCCGACGCCATGGCCACCCAGGTTTTCGCGCGGCCTGGGGACGAGCCCTCGCCCCAAGCCAGCGCACCGCGTGCCGAGACCGGCGATAGCCCCACCGGATCCCGGGCGGGGGCCACCCAACCCATGCGGCGGGAGCCGTCCGGGCCCTCGTCCCCTGCCACCGGACCGGACCGGGGGGCACGGGGGGGCGGGGGGAATGGCCGTACCTCCCGCGGCGCACGCCGCCCCGGGACGCCGCGGCGGCGGATCCGGCTGCGTTGGCTGCTGGCCTTGATCGTCCTCCTGGCCATTCTGATCCCCGCGGTGACCTGGACCCGGGTGTGGTACACGGCCAGGATGGACGAACGGCCCGCCTCCGATGCCATCCTGGTGCTCGGTGCCAGCCAGTACAACGGTCAGCCGTCCCCCATCTTCGAAGCTCGGCTCCAGCACGCCGCCGAGCTGTACCAGCAGGGGGTCGCTCCCGCGATCGTGACGGTTGGGGGCAGCCAGCCCGGTGACAACTTCACCGAGGGGGAAAGCGGACACAACTGGCTCGTGGATATCGGGATTCCTCCCGACCAGGTGGTTGGCGTCGGGGAGGGCAGTGACACCCTGGAGAGCATCGAGGCGGTGGCCCCGGTGTTCGAGGAGAACGACTGGACCAGTGCGGTGATTGTCACCGACCCGTGGCACGCCCTGCGGTCGCTGAGCATCGCGAACGACATCGGGATCGAGGCGGCGTCCTCACCGGCACGGTCCGGGCCCGCCGTCCAGAGTCGCGAGCTGCAACTGTGGTACATCACGCGCGAGAGTGCCTCGCTGATGTACTACCGCACCTTCGGTGAGAGCGCTGACGTTACGGTGGACGCCGCCTGAGGCACCCCAACGGACGACCCCACCGGACCCACCGTGAGTCAACGCGAGGCCATTGACGAGCTATGCCCAGCTACCATTCTCACGATCGCCAGCGCCGGGTCAGCGAGCCGGCGAAGAGCGACGGTCGCAGCCCCTTCGAGCGGGACCGGGCGCGGGTGCTGCACAGTTTCTCCCTGCGCCGACTGGCAGCCAAAACGCAGGTGGTACAGCCGGGCGTTAGCGATTTTCCGCGTACGCGACTGACCCACTCCCTGGAGTGCGCCCAGATCGGCCGGGAACTGGGCAGCCGGCTGGGCTGTGACCCCGACCTCGTCGAAGCCGCCTGCCTGGCGCATGACCTGGGGCATCCCCCGTTCGGGCACAACGGTGAGGCGGCACTTGACGCGGCGGCACGGGACTGTGGCGGGTTCGAGGGCAACGCCCAGAGCCTGCGCCTGTTGACACGCCTGGAAAGCAAGGTGCTGGACCCGGACGGCGCTAGCGCCGGGCTGAACCTCACGCGTGCCACGCTGGACGCCACAGTGAAGTATCCCTGGACGTGCGCCCAGACCCGAACCGCGACCCGCGGGCCGGCTGCTGCGGGAAAGTTCGGATGCTACACCGAGGACATCGCCGTCCTGGACTGGATCCGTGCGCACGCCCCGCACGGGCGGCGCTGCCTCGAGGCGCAGGTCATGGACTGGGCCGACGACGTCGCCTATTCCGTTCACGACGTTGAAGACGGATTGTACGCCGGGATGATCCTTCCGGAGACGCTCGATTCCGACTCCGAACGCCAACACCTTGCCGAGCTGGCGGCACGGTCCCTGGCGGAGTCGGCTCCGGGACTCGGGGCGCCGCTGTTGGATGATGCCGGTCGTCCGCCCGGCACGGAAGAGTTGCGTCAGGTGCTCGAGGATCTGCTGGGGGAACCGTTCTGGCCACGGCAGATGGCTGGGGACCTCCGCTCCCTCGCCCGGCTCAAGGACCTGACCAGTGCACTGATCGGACGTTTCTGTGGGGCCGCAGAGCGGGCTACTCTGGCCCGGCAGCGTGCGGAGGCACAGGAGTGGGGCCGATACACCGCTGAGTTGATCGTTCCGCGACGTCAGGTGCTGGAGTGTGCGCTCCTCAAAGCGATCGCGGTCCGCTATGTCCTGGGGCGCGACGGGGCACGCGAACACCAGGAGTGGGAGCGGGGCATCGTGACCGAACTGGTCGCGGCGGTCGCGCACGGGGCTCCGGCCACACTCGATCCGGCCCTGCGTCCGGGGTACGTAGCCGCCGGGGACGACGCCGCTGCCCTGCGGGTGGTCATCGACCAGGTGGCGTCCCTGACCGACACCTCGGCCCTGGCCTGGCACCGTGAGCTGTGCGGATGACCTCCGGCCGCGGTGTGGAACTGGGTCCCGTGCGGGCGTGGGGATAGGTCTGCCCAGCACCACCCGGAAACGAGGCACAGCGAGGAACGGAGCCTGCATGGATACGCTCCGTTACCACCCAGCCGGGATCAGTCGCCGTCCCCATCGGCGTCGACGGCACCCGTGAAGGCGAGAAACTCCGCACGGCGATCCGGAAGCCCCCAGGCTGCGAGGGTCTCGGCGACCTCCGGTAGTTCCCATGCGGCGGCTGGCAACTCGGTGACCGCCCACAGGACTTCCTGGCGGTCCTGACTGTAGCTGTCGAAGGCGTCCGGCTGCGCAGTGTCCTGCTGTTTGGACCGGGGGCCGAAAACCAACTCGAAGGCGTCGGCCAGTAGCGGGGACGGGTCGTCGGTCTCCGGGTCCACCCCGGCGAACAGCGTGGGGTAGGCATCAATGCAGATCCACCGGCCCTGCTCACCCAGCAGCCGCGCCGTCAGTGCCAGATAGCCGTGATCGTCGACGTCGGCGAACGGGGAGGGAAAGACCTCGGCGAGATCCGGGGTGCTCAACCAGGGGCCGAGTACCGTCCCCACACGCTGCGGGGCAGCCTCACCGAGCTGGTGAACCAACCCCACCGCCGCCGCGACCGTGCGCGGATCGTCCTCCTCGCCGTCCACGAACCGCTCCAGATAGGCGGTGCTGTCGGTGTCCTGTGGGCCCGCCAGCATCCCCACCGCGTACAGCACCGAGGCGAATTCCTCATCATCGACGAAGGTGGCCCCCTCCAACGCCCGCAGGGCAGGGATGAGGGTCTCGGCATGCTCCGGAAACAGCGCCAACAGGTTCGCGGTCTCCTGGGGCACGAACTCGCCGGAGCGCAGCTGGGAGTCCGTCACCAGTTCCAACAGGTGGGAAACCTCGCCGCTGAGGGCCTCGTAGGTAGCCAGCTCCGCGGCGAGAATCTCGGCCCCCGCGGGCTGGTCCAGCGCCGCCAACTGCGTTCCGGCCCGACGCCGCTGCTGCTCGGTGTCCGCCGTGTCCAGCACCTTCTGGAAGTGGTTCCGCGCCTCGTCGACGGAGACGGAACCAACCCAGGCCACCTCGCTGCGCCATTCCGCCAGGTCCTCCGGCCCCGGAAACCGCGGGACCCGGTCCCCGGGAACGCCGGCGGCGAGTTCGTGGAGCAGGCTGAGGACGTCGTAGGGCTGGGGAGTCTCCGGGTGACAGGCCAGCCGCACCAGGAACGGGACCGCCCACGGTGCGGCGCGGTGTCCGGGCTGCGGATAGTTGAGGATCTCCCCCAGTCGCAGCGCCGACTCCACCGAGGACTCCGCGGAACACAACCCCCGCAGTAGTCCGGGTATGGCTGGCCCTCCGTCCGGGGCCAGCTCACGCCAGTCGACGTCGACAATGCCGCTCAGGGGATGGGTGCTGGGTTGGCTCGCCATGCGCTCGACACTATCGCCCCCGACTCTGCGGGCCGACCGCAGCACGGGCAGTCGGCTGTGGCTGTTTCTGTGTCGGTGTCCACTGTCCGCGTGTCTCTAGACTTGACGACTATGGCCGGACGGATCCGCGCAGAGGACGTCGCAACAGTACGGGAGCGTTCCCCCATCGCCGAGGTGATCGGGGAGTACCTTGAACTACGCAATGCCGGAGGCGACTCACTGAAGGGCCTGTGCCCCTTCCACGACGAGAGCACCCCCTCGTTCCACGTGACCCCCTCGCGTGGCCTGTACTACTGCTTCGGCTGCGAGGCCGGAGGGGACGTGCTGGCCTTCGTGCGGGAGATGGACCAGCTCAGCTTCAGCGAGGCCGTGGAGGCCCTCGCGCAGCGTGCCGGGATCCAGCTGCGCTACGAAGAGGGCGGGTATGTTCCCCGTAACGAGCAGAGTCAGCGCCAGCGGCTCCTCGAAGCGCACCGGGTGGCCGCCGAGTTCTACGCCGAGCAGCTGTTGACCTCCCGGGCCCACGAGGCCCGCCAGTTCCTCAAGGACCGGGGCTTCACCCGTGCTGACGCCGAGCATTTCGGTGTGGGCTACGCGCCCCCCGGATGGGAGGTGCTGACCTCCCACCTGCGGCAGAAGGGGTTCACCGACGCGGAAATCATGCTGGGCGGGCTCGCGAGCCAGGGCCGGCGAGGTCCCTACGACAAGTTCCGTAACCGGCTGGTGTGGCCGGTGCGGGAGATCACCGGGGAGGTCGTGGGCTTCGGGGCGCGACGGCTCGACCCCGAGGACACGGGGCCCAAATACCTCAACACCCAGGAAACCCCGATCTTCAAGAAGAGCAGCCTGCTCTACGGCCTGGACCTGGCTCGCAGAGAGATTTCCCGGCGAGCACAGGTGATCGTGGTCGAGGGCTATACCGACGTGATGGCCTGCCACCTCGCGGGAGAGAAGACCGCAGTGGCCACCTGTGGCACCGCGTTCAGCAGTGGACACGTGCAGTTGCTCCGCCGCCTCGTGGGCGGTCCCTCCTCCGGGAGCAGCGTCATCTTCACCTTCGACGGGGATGCCGCCGGACACAAGGCCGCGGTACGCGCCTTCGAGGAGGCACGCGGCGAGTTCACCCACACCTACGCCGCTATCCAGCCAGACGGCCTGGACCCCTGTGACCTGCGGCTGGAACGCAACGACGCGGGACTGCAAGCCCTGATCGACGCGAAGCGCCCCCTGTCCGAAGTCGTGATGGAGAACCAGGTGGCGCGTTTCGACGTCAACACGATCGAGGGCCAGCTCGCGGCGATCGACGCCGCAGCCCCCGCACTCGCCACCGTGCAGGACCCGGACGCGTGGGAGAAGACCGTGCAGTGGTTGGCGCGTCAGGTCAAGGAAACCAACCTCGACCTCGTCAAGCGCCGGGTACGTGTGGGCGCCTCTGCCCAGCCCGGCCATCGTCAGGACGAGGAGACGCAGCAGCGTCCCGCCCCGGCGACGCGTGCACGCACCTACGACCTACGGGACCCCACCGTGCGGCGGGAGCGCCAGGCCCTCAAGCTCGCGATCCAGTTTCCTCACCTGGCTCGCAGTTTCGACGAGCTGGACCCCACGGCCTTCACCGTCCGCGAGCACCAGGCCATGCACGAGCTGATTCGTGGCCGCGGCGGGGTGGCCGCGGTGGAGTACCCCCAACGCTGGGGGCTGGACCTCTACGATGCGGCCCCCAACGAGGTGCAGGCCGCCTTCCTCACCGAGCTGGCCAGTGAACCGATTGAGGTGGATGGGGAGCTGAGCGAGCAGGCGGCCACCGAGATTCTGCGGCGGATACGGCTGGACGTGGTGAGCCGCCAGATCGCCGAGATCCGGGCGCAGCTGGAGCGACAGGACCAGCAGGGCGACCCCGAGGAGTACAACCGGGTCTTCGTCGAGCTCATGACCCTCCAGGAACGGAAGCGAATGATACAGGAGGGGACGCACGGCGCGATGTGACATCGCGGTGAGAAAACTGGCGCTCTACATGTGGCGAGGTGAGCGGGCACACTGGAGGTGTGGCTCGCGGTACGCTGCCCAGCATTCCGACCAACGGTCGGCCAACGGCCGACCTGGAACCTCACGTCGCCGCACCCGAGCTGGAGTCGGTTCCGGCGGAGGTGCCCGAGGCGGACGTGGCCGAGCTGGTGGGGCTGGAGCCGGATCAGGCCTCGACCCGCAGCGGCCTGGGTGATCTGGTTCGGGTCTATCTCCGCGAGATCGGCCGGGTGCCGCTGCTGACGGCCGAGGAGGAGGTCGACCTCGCCGCGGCCGTCGAGGCGGGGCTGTATGCCGAGCAGCAGCTGTGCGGACACGCGGCCGCACCGTCCTGGGCTCCGCACCGCACCACGGAGGAGCTCCAGGAGCTGGTGCGGCGGGGGGAACAGGCCAAGCGCCAGCTCATCGAGGCGAACTTGCGGCTGGTGGTGTCGATCGCCAAGCGCTACACGGGCCGGGGGATGCTGTTCCTGGACCTGATCCAGGAGGGCAACCTCGGGCTGATCCGCGCGGTGGAGAAGTTCGACTACACCAGGGGCTACAAGTTCTCCACCTACGCCACCTGGTGGATCCGCCAGGCCATCACCCGGGCCATGGCCGACCAGGCCCGCACCATCCGCATCCCGGTGCACATGGTCGAGGTCATCAACAAGGTGCTGCGGGTGCAGCGCCAACTACACCAGGAACTGGGACACGAACCCGACCCGCAGCGCCTGGCCCGGGAGTTGGGGATGGAGTGTTCCCGTATCCGGGAGATCCAGCGCATCGCCCAGGAGCCGATGTCGCTACAGAGTCCGATCGGTGCCGAGGATTCCGATTTCGGGGAGTTCATCGAGGACGCCGACACCGTGGCCCCGATCGAGGCCGCCGCGTTCCTGCTGATGCAGGAGGAACTGGCGGCGCTGCTGGAGACCCTGTCCGTGCGGGAACAGCGCATCATCGAGCTACGGTACGGGCTGCGGGACGGGCGTCCCCGCACCCTGGAGGATGTGGGACGCGAGTTCGGGGTGACGCGCGAACGTATCCGCCAGATCGAGGCGCGGGTCCTGGCCAAGCTACGTCATCCCGCCCGGGCGGAGCGGCTTCGGGGGTTCCTGGACTGAACCCGGGTCTGGTGACCGAATTCCGCCATTTCTCGGTCACCCTGCTGCGGCGGAGTGCCGGGAGCGCTAGGTTCGATAGTGATGACGCGTACTGGCACGTCTGGCGGATCCGCCACGCTGGCTCAACGTAACCGGGTACTCCTGGGGGTCGCGGTGGCTGCGGTCCTCGGAGCACTGTTCTTCAGCGTTCTCACCGTGATCACCACCAACGGGTCCCGCGGTGGTGGGGAAGGTGCTGACCGGGAGCGGGTCGCCTACTTCGCGGACTGGAACACCGCGAACCGTGGATACCGCATCCTGGATGTGGCCGAGAGCGGGGCGGCCGAGCACATGTCCACCCTGCTGTGGGCGTTCGGGGACGTCAACGCGGAGGGGCTGTGCTACATCGACCCGGATGCCAACCAGCCCTGGGAGATCTACCAGCGCCGTTACGACGCCGCGGACAGCGTGGACGGGGAAGGTGACGAGCATGACCAGCAGCTCGCCGGGAGCCTGAACCAGCTGGACAAGCTCAAAGACGACCATGCACACCTGCGCGCCGGGATTTCGCTGGGCGGTTGGAACTGGTCGACGTACTTCTCGAACGCTGCGGCCACCGAGGAGTCCCGCGCGGAGTTCGCGCGGTCCTGTATCGATCTGTGGCTGCGGGGCAACCTGCCGCAACTGAACGACGAGCCCCAAGGCGGCGAGGGTGCGGCCGAGGGCGTCTTTGACGGTATCGACATCGACTGGGAGTGGCCCGGTGGGGGAGGGCACGCGGATAACGTGACCCGCCCCGACGACGGGGCGAACTTCACCCTGATGGTGCGTGAGCTGCGTCGCCAGTTGGATGACTATGCCGAGGAGAGCGGCCGGGATCTGTTTCTGAGCGCGTCGTTCCCGCACAGCGAGGAGCTGATGCGGGCCGGGGTCGAACCCGAGGTCTTTGACTACCTGGATTTCGCCACCGTGCAGGGATACGACTTCACGGGTACGTGGAGCGATGTCACCGACCACCATTCCCAGCTGTACGCCCCGGAGGGGGCGCCCAGCTCCGCCAGCGCGCACGCGGCCGTGCAGCGCTATCTGGACCACGGCCTGCCCGCCGAGAAGCTGGTGTTGGGGATTCCGGCCTTCGGTCGTGGCTGGACCGGTGTGGATCGCGCCAATTTCGGCCGGTTCCAGCCGGGCGAGCCCGCCGAGGGCTCCTACGGTGCGGGTGTCGACCCGTACAACGAGCTTCAGGAACGCCCCGGGCAACGGTTCTTGGACCCGGTGAACGGTGCCTACTGGATCTATGACGGCACCGAGTGGTGGACCTATGACACGCCGTGGATCGTGAACATGAAGGGGGAGTACGCCCGGGAGCACGATCTGGGTGGGCTCATGCTGTGGAACCTGGATCAGGACCCCGACGCTGAGCTGGTCGAGGCGATGGATACTGGCCTGGCGGAGTGACACATAGGTACTCAGAGTGATTCGGAGTGATTCGGAGTGACGCGGTAGTGCACTCCGTGGAGTGGCGGAATGCGGCGTTGCGGGGTGTCGTGGCACCCCCGCGGCAGCCCCCTTCCCCCGCTCTCTAGCACCTCATTGGCCGTGTGGTGCCCACATTGGCCCCCTGGGGGCTCCACTCGTCCGGGGTGGCCCCGAAGCTCCATAGTCACCCCGACGCCACCCGGGTGGCGTCGCGACGATCGGGATTTGGAGTGTGGCCTGGTCGCCCGCAATTGGATCTCGAGCAACTGGCCAGTTGCGTCGATGGGTGGGTGCCGGGGCTTGCACCTGGTGGAGGGGCCTACGGGCGGTGCGTCTCGACGAGACCGGATTCGGGACGCCAGTGACGAATCAGGAGCGCATCGCGCTCTTCGGTCAGGCCAACCGTGACCACCGAATCCAGCTCCAGCCGGAACAGGTGCGCCGCTGGGTCTTGCTGCTGTATCTGGTCGAACAGGGGGCCGGATGTGATTTCCTCGGCTCGGCCCGTGAGTTTGGCGTCCAGCAGACCATCTGGGGACGCGGTGCCGTCTCCCGGATTGCTGTGTAGGGCGAACCGCGGATCGCGGAGAAGGTCGCGGGCCTTGCGGGCTCCTGACATGGACCCGACAGTGATATCGATGTCCCCGAACTGTACCTCGGTTCCGCTGACCCGCGGGGAGCCGTCGGCACACAGGGTCGCGAGGACGTGATGGGTGGCGGCTTCGAATCGCGCCTGCACCTCGGCGGCGAAACTTGGCTGTTCGGTGGTGAACTGCTGCCAGGTGGTCATGGTTTCCATCCTGGCGGGAATCTCTGACATTTACGGCTACGGAACCGCGCGTAGTCCTAGATTCCCATGCGCTCGCGCAGCTTGGCGAGGGCCAGTCCGGCCCGGTGGTTGATTTCGGCGTCCTGGGAATCCAGGCCCTCGTCGAACCGGGCGTGCCAGACGATCTCGTCGGTGGCGGGGGAGCGGCGGGCCACCAGCCGGACCCCCCGTCCGTCCCCGGTCAGTGGCACGTGCTGATTTACCGTGATGGTCGCAGTCACCCGCTCCTGGACGACCTCGGGAACCCGACCCGGCTCGCGCACAGTGACGTGCTGGGTACCCGAGCCGACTTCCAGAAAACTCAGCCCATCCTCGGTCCAGTTCGCCCAGTCGATCATCTCCCAGGGAACGGATCGTCCCTGCGGAAGGTGCAGCCGGTGGTTGGTCACGACGAGGTGCCCATCCGGGGCGGTTGCGTATGCCAGGGCACGCTCCCCGCGCGCCAGGGACAGTCGTGCCCGCACATTGGACGGAACGGCGGAACCGAACAGCCACATCACGATCGGCCTCCGGGGCGGTGTAGAGCGGGGGTGGGCCGGAGCTGGGAGAGCGGTCCACTCACCGGTTGTTGGATGCGCCGGGATCGGAGCTGTCCCCGCGGCTCGCCTCGGCCTGGATGGGCGGGGTGTCGCCTCCGGCGTCGCGCGGCTCGGGTACCTCGTCCCACAGGTTCAGTTCTGTCTGTTCCTGCGGGCTGGGCCGGTCCAAGAAGTCGTGCACACCGGGCACACGGTCGACGATGGTGGTACGTACCTTCCGCCCGGCCCGGGTGACCTGGGAACCGATCAGGCCGGCGGTCTCCTGGGCGGCAGGGCTGTCGGCGACCCGGCGTGCCATGCGGGTGATCTGCTCGTAGCGCCGGCGACCTGCCCGTGTCCCCAGGACGTATCCCACAGCCAGCCCGGCTGCGAAGGTGATCCGGTACCGCATACGTCCTCCTCCACTCGGCTCCTCCAGTGATATCCGAAAGGCTACCCTCGTGGAACCAGCGAGCCGCGGACCGGCACGGAACTCGCGACGATGTGCAGACCACTCCCGCAGATGCGCTAAGGTGGATGCCGTTGGCGCGGCGGACAGCCCGCCGGCAGCGCGATCCCGCGTAGCTCAATCGGCAGAGCAATCGGCTGTTAACCGATAGGTTACTGGTTCGAGTCCAGTCGCGGGAGCTCTCCACGGCCAGGCCCATAGGGCCTGGCCTTTCGCATGCGCCGTGACACCCCCATCGGCTTTTCCTGGCCCCCATGGTCTGGGGGGTTACCCCGAGTCGCCAGAGCGGCCTCGAACCCACCCACCCGCGTCACGGATCGACTATGGCGGCTCCGGACCTTACGCGACATGCGGCGCGGTCGAGCATGTTGGGCCGTTGGAGAAAGAACCGTCTGCCTCCGCCCGGTGCCGATACGCCAAGCTCAGGCGGCCACGCGTGTATGTGTTAGCATCGGTACATATCGATGCAGCGGACCAATGTCTACGCGGACCCCGAGGACCTGGCCCTGATCAAGGAGGCCGCCCGGCGCCGTGGCGTCGCGGAGGCAGAGATCATTCGCGAAGGCCTGCATCTCGCCGCCATGGCGAACCGCGTCTGGGACGATCCCCTCGACTGGCCGACCTTCGAAGGCAGTGGCGAGCCCGTCACCCGCGAAGAGATCACCGAGACTGTCGCCGAGGGGCGCCGCGGCGCATGATCGTCATCGCCGACACCTCCGGAATCATTGCCGCGTCCGACCGTAACGCGCCTGAGGCGGCGGCCTGCCGGTCCGTGCTGGAGCAGGCCGGTACGGTGATCATTTCCGGGCTGGTTCTGACGGAACTGGACCACATGGCCAAGGCCCGGTTCGGCTCCGAAGCGCGGAGCCGACTGCTGGACCACCTCCTCGCTCAGGTACATCGCATGCGTTTTCAGGTCCCGGAGCCGAGTATTGACGTCCTCGATACCGCGCGAGCCGTGCAGCGGCGCTACGCGGCCCTGGATCTGGATCTCACCGACGGCGTCAACGTCGCCCTGGCCGCCCAGTATCGGACCGATGCACTGTTGAGCCTCGACCGGCGCGGTTTTCGAACCGTGCGTCCGCTCACTCCGCATCAGGCGTTCCGCCTGCTACCGGACGACGTCGCATGAGCCTCGGGCTTGTCACGGCGGGCGTCATGATCACAGGAACCTCTGATTGCGATCGCGCATCCGCACCCTTCGCTCCAGCAGCCGCACCGTGTCCGGGATGACCTCCATTCGCCGGCCGATCCGCGCCAGCGACCACTTCAGCACGTACAGCCGTGCCGCCTCGTTGATCTGTTCGGGGGAGCGGCCGGTGCGGCGCAGTTGCCTGCTGTGACGCGTGCGGATTGTGCTCACCGTCTGTCGGGCGATGCCGAAGCGCCGGCCCAGGTCATAGACCGTGGCTCCGGCCTCGTAGGCGGTGACGATCTCCCGCGCCTGGTCGCTCTTGATCTGCTTGGCGCGGGCGGGGAGGCTCGTGCGCTCGCGCGGAGCGACTGGTGCTGAGGCATCGGGGAGCGTGGCCAGCAGGGCCTCCAGATGCTCTGGGCTGCCGGGCCGGGTTCGAGAACAGGAGTTGCCAGGGGAGCCATCCACGGCCAGGCCCTGTGGCCTTGGCCGTTCTGGGCACTCCCCGCCCCCCATCCGCGGCGGCTTTACCCCCATTGGCTTTTCGTTGCCCAGTCCGCTGAGGGGAACCCCCGAGTTGCTATTTCCCCATTCCGACGCACCCCCGGTCAGTCCAGACAGAATTCGTTGCCTTCGGGGTCGGCCATGACGATGTGACCGCCGTTCATGGGGGGATCGGGCTCGTGGCGCTGGATGCGGGTGGCGCCGAGGGCGATGAGCCGGTCGCACTCGTTCTCCAGTGCGGCCATCCGCTTCTCGCCCTCGAGGCCGGGAGCGGCGCGCACATCGAGATGGAGTCGGTTCTTGGTGACCTTGTCCTCGGGGACCTGCTGGAAGAACACGCGTGGCCCGTGCCCCTGCGGGTCTTCGATAGCGGCGGCCGAGTTGCGCTGCTCCTGTGGGACACCGATCCGTTCGAGGAACGTGTCCCAGGCGGCCAGGGGGTCGGAGTCGGGGGCCAGGTCCACGCCGGGCGGTGCCGGGTGGTCATAGCCCAGCACGTCCCGCCAGAAGCAGGACAGGGCCCGTGGATCGTGGGCGTCGACGGTGATCTGGATGGCGCGGCTCATCGGGCGGTTCCTTTCGTTCGGTGGTCCTGGGTGTCGTGCTGGCGGGACGGCTCCATGCGGCCGGGGAGATGTTGGGGCAGGGGCCGGTAGTGCCGACCGGTGAGCCGCGGGGCCGTCGGGACGTTCAGTGCTCCCAATAGGCGAGCTGGCGCAGGGCACGGGTGGTGTGGGTGAAGTCCTCGTCGCCGAGGAGTGCTCGTAGCTCGCTGTTGAAGCGGTCCACCTCCGGTTGGGCGGCCCGTACGGCTTCCTCGCCCGCGTCCGTGGTCTCCAGCACCACCGCGCGGTGTTCGGTCGGGTGCGGTCGCCGGGCGATCAGCTCGGCACGGGATAGACGTGTAACCAGTGCGGTGACCGCGGATTCGCGCAGTCCCAGGACACGGGCCAGCTGCTGCTGGGTGGTTCCCGGTTGGTCCCGGATAGCGAACAGCGCGCCAAGTTGGGCGGTGGTGATGCCGGCGGCGGCGAGGCAGCGTTGGTCCGCGCTGGTGCGTAGTTGGTGTGCGGCCCGCTGGAGCAGGAAGAACAGGCGCTGGTCGGGCTCGGACATGGTTCGATATTGACAGACGCGAGGGGACACGGGATTCTCACTTCACTAATGAATTGAATGTCGCGTCGCAAATCGAGGTGCACTGTGTCCGCATCCCTGAGCCTCACAGCCGCCCAACGGGTCCTCGCGGATCAGCCGTTCAGCCAGTTACTCGGCGCACGCCTGACCCGTTTCGACGAGGGGCGGGCAACCTTGGAGCTTGACATCCGCGATGACCTCCGCCAGCAGCACGGGGTTCTCCACGGAGGAGTCCTCAGCTACGCGGCGGACAATGCGTTGACCTTCGCCGCGGGTACCGTCGCCGGGCCGCGGGTGGTGACCGCCGGGTTCACCATCGACTATCTCCAGCCCGCCGTCGGAGAACACCTGCGGGCTCGGGCGCAGGTGGTGCGCGCCGGACGCACCCGCGTGGTGTGTCGCTGTGCGCTGGTCACCGTGGACGCTTCGGGCCAGCAGACCCACTGCGCCGCTGCTCAGGGCACGGTTTCGGTACTGGCGGCCGGGACGGAGGCCCCGATCGAGCGGTGACGCCGTCGTTGTGTATCCGTTCGGGCGTGCCGCCGGGCGACGCGGGGAAGGACCAGGCCCGACAACCGCTATGCCACAACGGGGGAACCATGTCCTTGACCTTGGGCGGAGGGCCGCTCGCGGCGGACCATCCGAAAACGGTGAACTACCGTCTCGACGGGCCCGAACGTCTGCTGTACGCCAGTCCGTTTCCGCGGCGGGTGCGTGCCGTGCTGGGTGGGGAAACGGTACTGGACACCGACCGGGGGATTCTGGTGCACGAGACCGGACTGCTCCCGGTTCTCTACGCACCCTGGGAGGACGTCCGGCACGGCCATCTGGAGGCCAGTGACCGGCGCACGCGCTGTCCGATCAAGGGGGAGGCCGCCTACTGGCACCTTCGCGTCGGCAGCCAACTCGCCGAGAACGCCGTGTGGTCCTACCCCGAACCCACCGCCGGAGCTCGATGGCTCCACGGGATGGCCGCTGTGTACTGGGCATCGGCCGATGCCTGGTTCGACGAGGAGGAGCGGGTCCATGGCCATCTGCGTGATCCGTTCCATCGGGTGGACGCGCGGCACAGCAGGACTATCGTGCGGGTGTGCCACGGCGAGCACACCGTGGCCCTGAGCTCACGTCCCCTGCTGCTCTCGGAGACGGGGCTACCGAACAGGTACTACATCCCGGTCGACGATGTTGATCCGGCCCTGTTCACCGCGAGCCGAACCCGCACCCGGTGCCCCTACAAGGGTGAGGCCACCTATTGGAACCTGCTGGTGAACGGACGCGAGATCCCGGACGCCGCCTGGTCCTACCCGCATCCGCTGCCCGACGGGCCGGATATCGCCGGCCACGTCTGCCTGCTGCATGCGGAGTTGACCACCGATACCGAACGCCAACCCTGAGCGGCCGGACTGGCCCGAACGGCGGGGTTCAGGCACCGACCCCGGCGATGGAGACCCCGGCCAGGGTGGCCCAGGCCGCGACGATCGCCCACAGCACGGTGGCCGTTCCGATCCATAGGAAGGACTTGCGTGCGCTCAGCCCCAGGCTGATCCCGACGAGCGCGGAGAGTTGGGTGCCCAGTCCGATCGGGCCGAGGGCGGCCAGTGCGGGCACACCCCAGCGTTGGGCGATGCGCTGCGCCCGTTGCCAGCTCCCCGAGGAGGACCGCTCCGCTGCTCCGTTCTCGGCGTCGTCAGTGGCGTCGGTGCCACAGTCGTCCCCGGCATTCCCGACACCGCTGGGTGCGGACTGTACCGGCCGCATCGGCTGTACCGGCTGCGCGGGCTGGCGCCGGCGGGACCGGCGGCGCCGCCACCACACGCGGATCCGGTCCCCGAACCAGGCAGCCACGGCGACGGTGAGGAGGTTGCCGACCGTGCCCGCGATCACCGTGGCGATTGGGTTCAGGCCGGCCAGGATCCCGGCGGGGATGACGATGACCGCCTCCAGCCACGGTGCCGCCCCGCCCAGGAACACCCCGAGCAGGAGCACCAGGTCGGTGGCGGTCATGCTGACTCCTTGGCCTGGGGTTTCGGGAAGGGCCGGCTGGGTGCGAGCGCACGCGAGTCTGATGTGGCCAGCGTGAGTCGCACAATTCAATATACCGTCTGGACGGTCAAGTGGACGGGATGCGTCCGCGTGGTAAGGGGTGATTCTCGCCACTGCCGCGAGGGTGGGTTGGCCCGCGTGCGGGGCGAGAGCCTGTCGGGTGCGGGGGTGGCCGGTGTCGTCAGCCCACTGGTGCCGTGACCACCGGCTCGGTGTCGGTGGTGCTGGCGGGAACCACCATGGGTGTGCCCGCCACCGGATCGGTGATGATCTGGGCATTGAGGTCGAACGTCGTGGCCATGAGTTCGGGTGTGAGTACCTGTCGGGGGGCCCCGGCCTCGACGACGGTGCCGTCGCGCATGGCCACCAGGTAGTGGGCGTAGCGCGCCGCCAGGTTCAGATCGTGCAGCACCATGACCACGGTGCGCCCGTGCCGACTGTTCAGCGTGCGCACCAGGTCCAGGACCTCGATCTGGTGCGCGAGGTCCAGGAACGTG
Organism: Lipingzhangella rawalii; assembly: GCF_031628175.1. Lineage (NCBI taxonomy): Bacteria > Bacillati > Actinomycetota > Actinomycetes > Streptosporangiales > Nocardiopsidaceae > Lipingzhangella > Lipingzhangella rawalii. The sequence continues at coordinate 465,091 of NZ_JAVLVT010000005.1, forward strand.
GTGGGCTCGTCGAGCAGAAGTAGATCAGTGTCCTGGGCGAGGGCCATGGAGATCCACGCGCGCTGGCGCTGTCCGCCGGAGAGCTGGTCCAGGGCCCGCTCGGCATGCTCCTGCATTCCGGTGAGTTCCAGGGCCTCGCTGACCGCGTGGTGGTCCGTCGTGGACCACTGGCGGTACCAGCTCTGGTGGGGATGGCGTCCACGCGCCACCAGATCGCCAACGCTCAGGCCCGCTGGTGCCTGTGGGGACTGGGGGAGAACGGCGACTGTGCGGGCGACCTCTTTCGGGGGACGCGCGGCGATGGGGGCGCCGTCCAGAATGACCTCGCCGGCCGCGGGGCGCAACAACCGGCCCAGGGCGCGTAGCAGGGTGGATTTGCCGCAGCCGTTCGGCCCGATGATCGCGGTGACACCCCGGTCCGCGACGGTGAAGTCCAGGTTCTCGGCGATCACGTGGTCGCCGTAGGCCAGCCGGAGACCGGTGCCGTACAGGCGGGAGGGCGTCTCGGTGCCGGTGGTGTCAGAAACGGAAGCCATACCGGTATCTTAGGCTAGCCATGCCTAATATTGAAAGGTCAGCCGGACTGTTGCCGATGGCGGCGCACCACCAGGTACATCAAATAGGGCGCCCCCAGGATCGCGGTGAACACCCCAACCGGTAGTTGGGTCGGCGCGAACAGTCCCGCAGCGAGCTGATCGGCGACCACGGTGAGCGCCGCTCCGACCAACGCGGAGCCGACCAGCGGAGGTTGGGCCCGCCGGGCCAGCCGTAGTGCGATCTGTGGAGCAGCCAGAGCGACGAAGGCAATGGGCCCCGCGGCCGAGGTGGCCACGCACACCAGTAGGGCCGCGTATCCCAACAGTGCCAGTCGGGCGCCGGTGACCCGCACGCCCAGACCCCGGGCGGTGTCCTCTCCCAGGCCCAACGCGGCCAGTGGACGGGCCACGAACAGCGCTGCCGGCACGAGTAGGCCCAGAGCCAGGGCGGTGGGAGCCAACCGTGTCCAGTCCGCCGCGTGCAGGCTTCCGCTCAGCCAGGTCTGGGCGCGCGCGGCGTCTTGGAGGTCGGTCCAGGTCATTGCCCAGTACACGAGGTTTGCACACACGAGGGAGGTGGCCACCCCGACCAACAGCAGCCGGTCACTGGCCAGCCCGGTTCGCCAGGACAGAGCGAACACCACCGCGGCGGCACCCAAGCCTCCCAACAGAGCCCCCACCGGGAGCCCCAGGTCGGCGGCCAGCCCGCTGACTCCACCGGCACTGCCTGCCGTCACGATCACGGCGACTGCCCCGACGGCGGCCCCCCAGGTGATGCCGAGTACGTCCGGGCTCGCCAGGGGATTGCGGGTCAGCCCCTGCATGATAGCTCCCGCCATGCCCAGGGCGGCTCCGACGAGCATTCCCGTCAGGGCCCGCGGAAGTCGTAGCTGGAATACCACGAACTCCGGGCCGGGCTCTCCTCGCCCCACCAGCGTGGCCAGGACCTCCCCGAGGCCCATGGGATAGTCGTCGAAGGCCAGCAGGGCACGAAGCAAACCGACCAGGAGGACCGCGAGTACGCAGAGGTTGACGAGCAGGGTGCGCGGCTGCCACGGCCATGCGGCGACCGGCCCCAGGCGCAGCATCCGCGGACGCGACGCTGTGCCGGTGCTGGGGGATGTGGGCGTCATGGAGTGTGCAACCTTTGTCGTCGTACCAGAGCGATCAGGAACGGCCCACCGAGCACCGCCAGGACGATTCCGACCTCGATCTCTCCCGAGGCGGGCAGTATTCGACCTGCCACGTCGGCGAGCAGAAGGAGTACCGCGCCGCTCAGCGCGGCGTAGGGCAGAGCCCACCGATGGTCAGGGCCGGTGATCCAACGGGCCAGGTGCGGTGCCATCAGGCCGAGAAAGCCGATCGGTCCCGCCGCGGCGACCGAGGCTCCGGTGAGTAGGGCGATGGCCAGGACGCCGACTGCGTGGGTGAGCCATACGCGCTGCCCCAGGGCTGTGGCCACCTCCTCACCCAGCGCCAGGGCGTTCAGGCCGGGGGCGTTCGCCAGGGCGAGAACGAGGCCGGTGGCGAGGAAGGGCAGAACCTGAAGAGTGACCTCGGCGGGGCGCCCGCTCAGCGAACCGATCCGCCAGAAGCGGAACACCTCCAGACTCTGGTGGTCGAGAAGGACCACCGCGGAGGTCACCCCACTGAGTAACGCGGTCATCGCCGCGCCGGACAGGATCAGGGTGACCGGGCTGGGTGTCCGACCACCTCCGGAGGCCAGGGCGAACACGCCCACGCCCGCGAGCAGCGCACCCGCGAGTGCGAACCACACCTGCTCGGTGAACCCGGACACTCCGAACAGGAAGATGCTCAGCACGATCGCGCACGCCGCACCGTAGGTGACACCGAGCAGACTGGGCTCGGCAATCGGGTTTCGGGTGTGACTCTGCATCAGCAGCCCGGCGGCTCCCAGAGCCAGTCCGACCACGAGCCCCAGCAGGGTGCGGGGGATGCGCAGCTCCCGCACGATCGTGCTGGACTCGCCCCCATCGGGAGCCACCAGCGCTCGCAGGACCTCCTCGGCAGGAATGGAGCGCGCCCCCACGGCGATGCTGAGCGCGGTGGCGAGGGCCAGGGCGAGCACCAGGATGGCGAGGCCCGCGTTGAGCCGCCGACGGCGGATGGCGGCGCGATCGGCGAGTCCGGGTGGGTGGCCACGTTCCGGGGACGTGGTTTCGATCACGGGGGAACGTCCTTGCCTACGAGGAAACGATCCGTATTAGGATAGCCAAACCTAAAATAGTGCAAGGAGTTCCATGTTTCACCCCAGCAGGCCAACTCCGGGACCGACTCGCAGCCTATTCGCTGCCCTGATCGGCTGCGCTGTGATGCTCGCCACGGGATGTGGTGAGGCCGGGACGGAGGAAAACACCGCGGGCGACGAGGGCGAGTTCCCCCGAACGGTCGACCACGCGATGGGCGAGACCACCCTGGAATCCGAGCCGGACACGGTCGTCGCCCTGGACACGGCCCTACTCGATGCCGCGATCGCCCTGGAGGCCACCGTGGTGGGGCGCACCCAGTACGCGGACGGCCCCGAACTGCGCGACTATCTCGGCCAGGCGGGCGAGACCTACGCCGGCGACTCCGACATCGTCGGCACGTTGGAGGCTCCGGACCTTGCGGAGATCGCCGCGCTCGAGCCCGATGTGATCCTGTCCGCGAACGTCCGCCACGAGGACATCTACGACCAGCTCTCCGAGATCGCGCCAACCGTGTTCACCGAGACCGTCGGTGCCCCGTGGAAGGAGAATCTCGAACTCGTCGCCACCGCCCTGGGAGCCGAGGAGCGCGCCACCCAGCTACTGGCGGACTACGACGAACGCACCACCGAGCTGGCCGAGGAGATCGTGGCGGCCAACGGTGGTGCGGCGCCCACGGTGGCGCTCGGTCGGTTCGCCGGCGAACCGACGATGCGCCTCTACGGGCCCGACTCCTTCTTCGGTGTCATCCAACAGGACCTGGGGCTGCCCGGGCCCCCGGACGCCCCCGAGATTCCCGAGGACCAGATCATGGCCGAGATCAGTCAGGAGGAGATTCTCGACATCGACGCCGACCACATTTTCGTCGCCCAGTGGCAGGACGGGAGCGGGGAGTCCGCGGAGCAGGCCGACACGTTCACCACCAACCCCCTGTGGGGCCAGCTCACCGGGCAGCAGCACGACGTCGACGACCGCAGCTGGGTCAGCTCCACCAGCATCCTCGGTGCCGAGGCGGTCCTCGACGACATTTCCGAGCTTCTCGTCGAGCAGGACTGACCCTCCCGGGGTGGTGGGGCGACCGAGATCCCACCACCCGTGGTCCCACCAGCACGACGGTCTCCACCCCCGGGCGGCGAGGAGCTGGGACGGCAACAGCCCAGCCGCCTTGGCCCCGATGATGCAGACCCGGGCACACATCGCCTGCTCCCTGCGGGAGTCCCGAGGGTGCGGCGGGGCGGTCAGCCCTCGCCGGTGTCGGGATCGGACGTGGTGGCCAGCCCGAACTCGGACAGGATGCCCTGTGTCAGCGCGAATGCCCGGTTCGCGGCGGGGACGCCACAGTAGATCGCAGCCTGGAGGAAAACCTCTTGCAGCACCTCCGGCGGGGTGCCGTCCCGCAGGGCCGCGCGCACGTGCATCGCGAGTTCCTCCCAGTGCCCCAGCGCGGTGAGGGCCGTGAGCACCATGCACCGCCGGGTCTGGCGGTCCAGTCCGGGCCGGGTCCAGATCTCTGCCCAGGCGTACCGGGTGATCAGGTCCTGGAACGGCTCGGTGAAGGGTGTCGTGTTCGCTTCGGCCCGGTCCACGTGTGCGCTTCCGAGAACGGACCGACGCACTGTCATGCCGGCGGCGTGCCGGGCGGCGTCGCCTCCCGATCGGTCCGGATCGGGGTGGTGCATCGCGGATGTCCTCACTCCGGGGTTTTGCCATGGACGTGGTCGCTGACGAGTTGGGTGACGGCCGCATCGCGCTGCACGTTGACCAGGTGCGCGCTGTCTTCGAGGAGGACGTATCGGGCCCCGGGGATGCCTCCCGAGACCTGTTCGACCACGCCCGGCGGAGTGGAGGGGTCCTCGGCGGCGGCGACGACCAGGGTTGGGGCGGTGACGGAGGGCAGGTCCGGCACCAGGTCGGCACCCTCGATGGCGCCGCAGCAGCCCGCGTAGCCCTCGGCTGGGGTCGCGGCGACCATGGCGCGGGTGCGGGCCACGGTCTGGGGGTTGGCTTCGGCGAACTCGGGGGTGAACCAGCGCCCCACCACAGTGTCGGCAATCGCTTCCGTTCCCTCAGCCCGCACGGTCGCGGCGCGCTGCGCCCAGGCCGATGCCGGCTCCAGACGGGGTGCCGTGCACATCAGGGTCAGTCCCGCCACCCGGTCCGGGGCGTGTGCACCCAGCCACTGGCCCACCATGCCACCGATCGACAGGCCGACCACATGGGCCCGCTCCACACCGAGACGATCGAGTAGCCGCACCACGTCCGACCCCAGGTCCGCCATCGAGTACGGTCCCTGTGGCACCGGCGAGCGGCCGTGTCCGCGCATGTCGAACCGCACCACGCGAAACTCCGCGGACAGGCTGGCCAACTGTGGATCCCACATCTCCAGCGTGGTCCCCAGCGAGTTGACGAGAACCACGACGGGGGCCGTGTCGGGACCGTCGACCGTGTAGTGGACGTCCACGGCTGACATTGCATCAGCTCCTTTCAGTATCGGCTTCGGCAGCGGAATCCGTAGCGCGGGGAATGTGCTCGTTGGATCCTGCGGATCCGGCGGCCCTGTGTGTGGCCAGGGCACGGTCGGTGAATGCTCCGGCGCTGCCCAGGTAGTCGGTGGGGTCGAGGAGACGGGCCAGGTGGTCGCGACTGCGGATCCCCTCCACCCGCGTGTGTAGCTCCGCCACAAGGTCGGTGTCTGGGCGTTCCGTAACGGTGGTGCAGGCCGTGCGTACCAACTCGTGCGCCCGCTCGCGGCCCAGATCCCCCGCGAGGTCGGCGCTGACCCGTTCGGCCAGGAGTACCCCACCGAGCCGGTCCAGGTTGGCCCGCATGTTCGACTCGTTGACCCGCAGCCGCTCGACGCAGGTCCGCAGCCAGGTGACCGCTGATCCGGTTCGGCTCAGCAGCTCACGTACCGGCATCCACTCGGCGTGCCAGGCGCCCGCGGCCCGCTGGTGTTCCTGCACCATCGTGTTGAACAGGGTCGACACGATGCCGGGGGTCTGCTGGGCACAGGCCAGGGCAGTGACGGCGGCGATGGGATTGTGCTTATGCGGCATCGTGGACGAGCCGCCCGTGGTGCCGTCGCCGTGTTCGCTGAGCTCGCCGAGCTCGGTCTGCGCCAACAGGGTGACGTCCCGCGCCACCGTGCCCACGGACCCGGCGATTCCTCCCAGCGCGGCGGCCAGCTCGGCGATCCGACTGCGTTCGGTGTGCCAGGGCAGGTCCGGGGCCGTCAGGCCCAGCTCGGCGGCGTAGACCGTGAGCATCTGCGGCCCCGGGGCGTCGAAGGCGGACAGTGTGCCCACCGCCCCGCCCAGCTGCACGGCCAGGCGCTGGGAAGCCACCTGTTCGAGGCGGTGGCCGCTCGAGTCCAGGCCGTGCAGCCAGGATGCCACGACCGCGCCGAAGGTGGTCGGTAGCGCCTGTTGGAGTAGGGTCCGCCCCACCATCGGGGTGGTGCGGTGGGCGGCAGCGAGCGTCGCCAGCTGGTGGGTGAGCTCGGCGAGTTCCGACCGGATCGCTGCGCAGGCCCGGCGGGCCACCAACATCATCGCCGTGTCCACAATGTCTTGGCTGGTGGCTCCGAGGTGCACCAGGGATGCGGCCGAACCGTGCCCCCATTCGGTGAGGATCTCGCGCAGCCGGTGCACCAGGGGGATGACCGGATTTCCGCCTGTGGTGGAGTGACGCGCCAGCTCCGCGGGATCGAGGTGCTCCGCGACACAGGCGCGGTCGATCACCTCGGCCTCGGCCGCGGGAATCGTTCCGAGGCGGGCGTGGGTTCGTGCTAGCGCGGCCTCGGCCTGCACCATCGCCACGATCCACGCGTTGTCGTCGATCTCCGCTGCGGCGGAGCCCCGAGCGAACAGCGGTCCGAACAGACCCCCCACCGGTTCGTCTTCCTGCACCCGCCCCCCCTCAGACGTCGAAGAACACGGTCTCGTCCGGACCCTGGACCCGAATGTCGAAACGATAACCGTAGCTGTCGGCGTCGGCGATGAGAGTTGCGCGCGCCGCAGGATCCCCGATCGACGTGAGCACGGGATCCCTGGTGTTCGCGGCGATCTGATCGGAAAAGTAAATCCGGGTGACCAGCCGGTGCAGCAGTCCTCGAGCGAATACGGACACGTCGATGTGCGGGGCCTGCATCGTTGCCTGGGGGCCGCGCACGGCCCCGGGAACCAGGGTACGGATCGCGTATCGACCCTGCGCATCGGTGCAGCACCGTCCGAAACCACGGAAACCGGCTCGGGACAGCGCCCCGTGCGGATCATCCGGATGGTCGAAACGGCCCTCGGGGTCGGCCTGCCACGTCTCGACCAGTCCGTCGGTGATCGGGTGCCGCGCACCGTCGTACAGCGTGCCGTGAATCCACACCCCCTGCGGGTCGTCCTCGGGCACCACGAGTGGCCCATCGGGCCAGGATAGGCCGAGATGCAGGTACGGCCCCACCGTCTGGGCCGGTGTGGTGGCGGGTTTCGCATCTGCCTGGGTCACGCTCTGCTCCTAGGTGTCCGATTCGAAGGGGGTGGCCTCGCGCCCCCGCAGCACGATGTCCCACTCGTAGGCCAGGGCCCACTCCGGCTCGGTGGCCTGTGCGTCGAACCGCGCCAGCATCCGCTCCCGAGCGTCGACCGGAACCGAGTTCCACATCGGATCCTGGTCGAACAGGGGGTCCGCGGGAAAGTACATCTGGGTGACCAGGCGTTGGGTGAACGCCCTCCCGAACAGCGAGAAGTGGATGTGGGCCGGTCGCCAGGCGTTGTGGTGATTGCGCCAGGGGTAGGCCCCCGGTCGGATCGTCACGAACCGGTAGCGGCCGGCGGCGTCGGTGACGGTGCGACCGACACCGGTGAAGTTCGGGTCGAGGGGGCTGGGCCAGTTGTCGTTGGCGTGCCGATACCGCCCTCCAGCGTTGGCCTGCCAGATCTCGACCAGGGTGTGCGGCACGGGCGCACCACCAGAGTCCCGCACCTGTCCGTGCACGATAATCCGCTGGCCCTGCGGCTCGCCCTCGTGCTGGCACGTGAGGTCGTGGTCCCGCTCACCGAGACGCCGGTCCCCCAGGAGCGGGCCGGTCAGTTCCGTGAACGTGTGGGGCAGGTGGACCAGGGGCCGGGTGGGATGTCGCAGTGTGGTACTGCGGTATCCCGGGTAGTCCAGCGGTGGGTGGCTCGCGTGGTCGCGTACGTACCCGGTGGTGGGCGATGATGACATTGCTGACTCCCGTGTGTGATGTCCGGGGCCGAGCGACGTGCACCGCCGGCGACGCCCGGCCCCGCGCTCCGGTCAGGCGTGCAGCACCATGGCCAGTCCCTGACCGACGCCGATACAGATCGCGGCCAGCCCCCAGCCGCCACCGCGGCGACGGAGTTCGTGGGCGAGCGAACCCAGGATGCGGGTTCCGGACGCCCCCAGGGGATGGCCGATGGCGATCGCACCCCCGTTCGGGTTCACGATGTCGGGGTCCAGGTCCGGCCAGGACCGTAGGCAGGCCAGGGACTGGGCGGCGAAGGCTTCGTTGAGCTCCACCACGTCCAGGTCGGCCCACCCGATCCCCGCCCGGCGCAGGGCCGTGTTGGCGGCCGCGACCGGACCGATCCCGAAGGTGTCCGGATCGACCGCGGACACCCCGCGGCTGACCACCCGGGCCAACGGCGTCTGTCCGGTGGTACGCGCCCCCTGCTCGTCGGCGAGGAGGATGGCCGCGGCGCCGTCGTTCAACGGTGAGGAGTTTCCCGCCGTAACCGTGCCGTCGGGGCGGAAGGCCGGCTTGAGCTTGGCCAGCTGCTCCATGCTCGTCGAACGGATTCCCTCGTCGCGGGAGAGCTCCGTATCGGGAACCGTGACGACCTCGGTGTCGAAGATCCCGTCGGCCCAGGCTTGGGCCGCCTTTTCGTGACTGCGTAGGGCGAAGGCGTCCTGCTCCTCGCGGGTGATGCCGTGGCGCTCGGCCAGACGCTCGGTGCACTCGCCCAGGGAGATCGTCCACTCGGCCGGCATCGCGGGATTGACCATGCGCCATCCCAGAGTGGTGGAGTGCAGGGTGGCATCGCCGGCCGGAAACCCTGCGGCCGGTTTGGGTAGCACCCACGGTGCCCGGCTCATCGACTCCACCCCGCCGGCCACCACCACGGAGGCGTCACCAACCGCCACGGCCCGGTTCGCGGCGATGGCCGCCTCCAGACCCGATCCACACAGCCGGTTAAGGGTCGCACCGGGCACACTTGTGGGCAGTCCGGCGAGCAGTCCCGCCATCCTGGCCACGTTGCGGTTGTCCTCGCCCGCCCCGTTAGCGTCACCGACGTAGATGTCGTCGATGTGGGTGGGGTCCAGCTCGGGAGAGCGACCCACCAGCGCCCGGACCACGTGGGCGGCCAGGTCGTCGGGACGGGTCTCCGAAAGAGCGCCCCGGTACTTGCCGATGGGGGTGCGCACCGCGTCGAGCACGAACGTGGCGGACATGGTTCTCCCAACTGTCTCGGTCTCTGCGCGGCGCGGGTCACGCCGGCGTGTCTACTGTGCCCGCAGTCGCCGCAGCGCCGAAAGTTCCGTCTCGGTTGGGCTGGGCGTGGTGGTGAGGTCGGGGGCGATGGCCAGGGGCCATCCGGTTGCCGCTCGGGCCTCGTCGGCGGTGACACCGGGGTGGAGGCAGGTCAGTGTGAGTTCCCGGGTCTCGGGGTCCGGCGTGAGGATGCCGTAGTCCGTGATCACCTGCGAGGGGCCGGTTCCGCGCAGCCCGAGTTTCTCCCGGTCCCGGGGGCCGCTGCCGTAGCCCACCGAGGTGACGAAGTCGACCGGGTCGACGAAGGTTCGGGTGCTCTGCCGCACGACCACGATCACCTCGCCGCAGGATGCGGCGATTTCGGGGGCTCCGCCGGCACCCGGCAGACGTACCTTCGGGGCGGTGTAGTCGCCGACCACAGTGGTGTTGATGTTACCGAGGCGGTCGATCTGGGCCGCACCCAGGAATCCAACGTCGATGCGTCCCGGCTGGAGCCAGTAGTTGAACACTTCGGGTACGGACACCACGGCGTCGGCGGTGTCGGCGAGGATCCCATCGCCGATGGACAGGGGAAGCGTCTCCGGCTTGGCCCCCAGAGTGCCCGACTCGTAGATGAGCCACAGTCCGGGAGCGTGGGTGCGGCGGGCCAGGTTGGCGGCCACACTCGGAAGGCCGATCCCCACGAAACAGGCCATCCCGTCGCTGAGGGCGCGTGCCGCGGCCACGGTCATGCGTTCGTCGGCGGAGGCGGTGTCCGTCGCCTGGGGTGAGGCCGCGGTCGCGTCTGCTGGTCCACCGGATGCGCTACCCGTCACGTGTTCCTCCTGGGGTGGTGGCCTGTGGGGTCAGGACCTGTGTGTCCAGCCAGTGTGTGAAGCGTTCCCGATCCCGGCTGATGGCGTCCCAGTTCTGGTAAGCGGTGTTGTCCCGTTCGTAGTAGCCGTGCGCGTAGGAGGGGCGGGCGCCCTGCGGGGCCTCGGCGACCGCGGTGACCACGCGGCTGGGGAGAACGACCGCCCCGGGGACCGGTGTCAGCTCGGGGACGATCTCCTCGACGGTGACCAGACTGGCTCGGGCGGCAAGGAGCGCCTCCTTCTGCACCCCCGTGATGCCCCAGAGTTGAACGTTGCCGGTGCGGTCGGCCCGCTGGGCGTGCACGATGGTGACATCCGGGGTGAGGGCGGGAACGGCAGTCAGGTGTTCGCCGGTGAAGGGGCAGGTGATAGGGGCGATAGTGGCGGTCTGCCCGACCAGGTCCGTTCCGACGTAGCCCCGCAGTACAGCGAAGGGAATTCCGGAGGCCCCAGCAACGTACCGGTTGACCATACCGGCGTGGCTGTGTTCCTCGATCTCCAGGGGACGGGGCCACCCGTTCTGGATGGCGTCCCGAAATCGGTGCAGGGAGCCCACGCCGGGATTCCCACCCCAGGAGAACACCAGCTTCCGGGCACAACCGGCGCCGATCATCTGGTCGTAGACGATGTCCGGAGTCATCCGCACCAGGGTCAGGTCACGGCGGCGCTGGCGGATGATCTCGTGCCCGGCGGCCATGGGAATGAGGTGGGTGAACCCCTCCAGCGCGACGGTCTGTCCGTCGGCGATGAGTTTCCCGATCGCCTCCTGCAACGGCAGGATCATGCCGACCCCATCTCTGTTCGGACTACGAATTCATGTTCTTAGAGCGAACATCAAAGCGAACATGACGCTAGCCGGTCTCGGTGCTAGGGGTCAAGCACACCCTCGTGCCAGATCGGCCCATGCCGGTCCGGCAGGACCGAGGCGTGGGCGGACTGGTGGTCGTGTCCCGCAGCTCCAGACCAACGAGATCAACGAGGCGAACACTGCTCGGGCGCGGGCCCTGGTCCGGGTGTTACGCGCGTGTCGAACGTGTGGCGATTTCCAGATCGGCTTCGATACGCGCGGTCGTGGCGAGGAGGGCGGGAAGCAGGTCGCGGCGCAGGTCCTCGACCGGGGCCCGGCTGGAGTGTGCCGAGACGTTGGCCGCGGCGACCACGGTTTGGGAGCTGTCGCGGATGGGTGCGGCGACCGAGCGCAGTCCCTCTTCGAGCTCCTGGTCCACGATGGCCCAGCCCTGGCTGCGTACGCGTTCGAGTTCGGCGCGCAGTTTGGCTGCGCTGGTGATGGTTCTGGAGGTCAGGCGCCGTAGCTCGGCCCGCTCCAGATACGCCTCCACCTCCGGATCGGATTTACCCGCCAGCAGTACCCGGCCCATCGAGGTGGCGTAGGCCGGAAAGCGAGTTCCCACGTTGATGGACACGGTCATGATGCGCGAGGTGGGCACCCGTGCTACGTAGACCACGTCGTCGCCGTCCAGAACGGAGACCGAGGAGGATTCCCGGACTTCGGTGGCCAGTCGTTCCAGGTGGGGTTGGGCGAGTTCGGGCAGACTCGCCGAGGACAGATAGGCATACCCGAGTTCGAGGACCCGCGGTGTCAGCGCGAATCCCCGACCGTCACTGCGAACGTATCCCAGATCGGTGAGTGTCAGCAGGAAGCGCCGAGCCGCGGCCCGAGTCAGGCCGGTCGCGCGGGCCACCTCGCTGAGGGTCATGGTCGGGCTGTCAGCGGTGAACGCGCGGATCACCGCGAGTCCCCGCTCCAGCGACCGTACGAAGTGGTCCTCCCGCGACGCCGCGTCCTGGTCCGGCTCAGTGCTCATGGGTTCCCTCGGATCGAATCGATCGTGCGCGGTGGCCGTCTCCCGGGGAGGGTTCGGTCGGTGCCACCCCTGCCTTCGTGATGTTCCCAAACGCGCCGGCGTCCCGCACCTCTCGTCGAGGGTAGCCCGTGCTGGTGGTCTGCTCCGGGGGGCGGTGGTGGTGCCGTTCTGGGGTTCGGTGACGTGATGCTTGACGCAGTGACGGCCATCACTTATGTTCGGCCAAAGAACTTGTGTTCGCCTGCCGCACGATTGTGTGTTGTTGGCGAAGTTGGCGTTTTGGGAACGCGCGCCCCCGTCCCCGAGCGCGGGCGACAGCCGCACGGAGTCGCGCTCTGAGTAGTGCCGGGATCGTTCCCGCCGCCTCGCCCCCTTCGACCTCGGCCCGTACCCACCCCACACAGTGCAGGAGCGACGATGGCACTCTTCGACACCGACGTCTGGTCCGGACGCATCTTCACCGGAGACTGGACCGTATCCCGGGGTGGCCACAGCCCCGTCGTCTCCCCAGCCACGGGAGTCGAACTCGGGCGGGTCGGCTTCGCCGACGCCGAGGACGTCAGCACAGCGGCGGCTACAGCGGCCAGGGTGCACAGCGACTGGGCCGCCACCCCCTACTCCGAGCGGGCGGCCGTCCTGCGCCGGGCCGGTGAGCTTCTCCACGAGCACAGCGCGGAGATCGCCGACTGGCTCTCTCGGGAAAGCGGTGCGGCCGCGGGAATGGCCGGATTCCAGGTCCGCGTCGCCAGCGCCGAGTGCCAGGAGGCGGCCGCCCTGGCCAGCCAACCCCACGGCGAGATCCTACGGACCGAGAAACCCCGACTCAGCTTCGCCCGCCAGGTGCCCGCCGGGGTCGTTGGTGTCATCGCCCCGTTCAACGTGCCACTGATCCTCGGCATCCGCTCCGTGGCGCCGGCCCTCGCCCTGGGTAACTCCGTGCTCCTCAAACCCGACCCCCGCACCGCGGTGTGCGGTGGTGCCGTCCTGGCGGAGGTGTTCCGGCGAGCCGGCGTTCCGGAGGGGGTGTTCCAGGTGCTGCCCGGCGGGGCGGACGCGGGAGCACGGCTGGTCACCGACCCGAACGTGCGCATCATCTCCTTCACCGGGTCCACCGAGGCCGGGCGGAAGGTCGGCGAGCTCGCCGGGCGGCACCTCAAACGTGCGCATCTGGAACTGGGGGGAAACTCGCCACTGGTCGTCCTCGACGACGTCGACATCGACGCCGCGGTGGCCAACGGGGCCTGGGGGTCCTTCCTGCACCAAGGACAGATCTGCATGACCTCCGGACGGCACCTCGTGCACGAGCGCATCGTCGAGGACTACGTCGAAGCCCTGGCTGCCAAGGCCGACGCGTTGCCGGTCGGCGATCCGAGCGACACGACGACGGGCGCGGCCCTCGGGCCGATCATCGACACCGGCCAGCGGGACCGGATTCACGCGATGGTGACCGGCAGTGTGCAGGCAGGCGCACGCCTCGCAGCCGGCGGCACCTACGAGGACCTGTTCTACCGGCCCACCGTGCTTGCCGAGAACGGCACCGACAGTCCTGCCTACGCCCAGGAAGTCTTCGGCCCGGTCGCCCCGGTGCTGAGCTTCTCCTCCCTCGACGAGCTGGCCGATCTCGCCGCCAGCGGACCCTACGGCCTGTCCCTGGGTGTTCTTACCCGCAACCCGATGCGTGGGCTCGAACTCGCCGACCGGATCCCCAGCGGAATCGTGCACATCAACGACCAGACCGTGGACGACGAAGCCGTGGCCCCCTTCGGCGGACTCGGCGCCTCCGGAACCGGGTCCCGACTGGGCGGCACCCGGGCCAACCTCGACGCGTTCACCGAGACCCAATGGGTCACCATGCAGGCCGAACCCGCCAGTCATCCCTTCTGAGGTGCGCCGCGGCGCCCGTATCCGCGTGCACCGCTCCGTGCGCGTGTGGCCAGCGCGCCTCCCTGATGGCCTGGAGCCTGTTCCCGAGGGTGACGGGCGGATAGTCTGCCCGGGCATCGAGACGTGGTGCCGGTGAAGCTGTCGATGTCGCCGGCACCGACAGCGCGGGAGCCAGGGCGGTTACGGAGGTAGCACTGTGCATGCTGACCATGCGGGGAATGTCGCCACCGCGGGACCCACCAACAGCCTGTTGGACGTCCCCGGGATCCGAGTCGGGCACCACAGCGCGCACGACGCCGGCCGGCTCACGGGCACCACGGTGGTGCTCGCGCCACCGGGTGGGGCCATCGGCGGTGTGGACGTACGTGGTGGTGGCCCCGGAACACACGAGACCGATCTCCTCGACCCGCGTAACGCCGTGGACCGGGTGAACGCGATCGCGCTCTGCGGAGGCAGCGCCTTCGGCCTGGTTGCGGCGCACGGTATCGCCGAGCGCCTCGCCGAACACGGCGAAGGGGTGCGAGTTGGCTCCGAGACGGGCATGGTCGTGCCCATCGTCCCCGCGGCGGCGCTGTTCGACCTGGGACGCGGCGGTGGCACCACCCCCACCTCCCGCCCGGACCAGGAGTTCGGTGCCCGCGCCTACGACGCGGCCGTGGACCCCGACACCAGTGCCGTACTCACCCGGGGCAGTGTCGGCGCCGGCACCGGGGCGGTCACCGGTGCCCTCAAGGGTGGACTCGGAACCGCCAGCGCCGTCCTTGAGGACGGCAGTACGGTCGCCGCGTTGGCAGTCGTCAACGCGGCTGGATCCGTTCTCGATCCGGCCACGGGCGAACTGTACGGTCAACGCCACCTGCTCGACACCGACCCCAGGCCGGCACGACCAGCCGCCGAGGAACTCGCGGAACACACCGAGCGGATAGCGCGTACCCCGACCGTGTCCCTGAACACCACCCTCGGTGTCATCGCAACCGACGCCTCGTTGCCCAAAGCACGGTGTGCCAAGGTCGCCGGGGTTGCCCACGACGGCCTTGCCCGTGCGATCCGGCCGGTGCACTCCATGTACGACGGAGACACGGTGTTCTGCCTGGCCACTGGAGTCCGCCCCGAACCCGGGCAGGGCGCCCTGCACCGCCTGCTCACCGTGGCGGCGGACTGCATGACCCGGGCTGTCGTCGACGGGGTCCTCAGCGCAACCTCGGTACGTACCCCCGCCGGCCGGTGGGACAGCTACGCGGACGCGTTCCCCAGTGCCGTATCACTGGCCTAGTTCGGTGGTGCAGGGCATGACGGTTCCACCCCGCGGACCGCACAGGGGGCCGGGCCTGCCCTCGGGTGGCGGGGAATGCACCCCGGGCGCGGTGTCCGACCCCGCCCGCGCCCGCATTGACCTCTCCTGGGTCCACGCACTGGGGGTCGTCTCCCAGGCACCAGAAGCGCCACCCCATACACGTACCCCGGTACCGGCCAGGGCCACGTACCACCCCCGGAGGCGGCCCCGGAGATGGTGTGTGCGCTTCGCGTAGCCCCGAGACTGGAGACGATGCCTTACCGACACGTGACGTACCGTACCGACAACTCGGACCTCGCGCCCGGGGTGGTGTTGCGCTCCGCCCCGGGGCATCCGGGATTCCCGGTTCGGCTTGCCAGCGAGCTCCTGTTGCGTGCCCGGGAGTATCTGGGATCGGATCCGTTGCATCTCTGGGATCCCTGCTGTGGCAGCGGCTATCTACTCACGGTGCTTGCTCTGGCCCAGCGTCGGCACGTGGCCAGTGTGTTCGCCTCCGACATCGACAGGGACGCCCTGGGGCTGGCCACCCAGAACCTGGCCCTACTCGCCGACGACGGCCTGGAACAGCGGGCTCGAGCGCTCCAACATGACGCGGATCGTTTGGGAAAGCCGAGCTTGATGGAACGCGCCCGGGCCGCGCACCGACTCGCCGCCCTGCGCGCGGCCACCGGCGGTGCCGTTCCGTATGCACTGCGGCCCCAGGATGTGTTCGCGCCCGAGACCACGCCGGCCGCGGTGGATGTGGTCTGCACGGACGTCCCCTATGGGACACTCACGGATTGGTCCGGAGCGGTTCCGAACCCACAGGCGCCCATTCGGGGACTGGTGCGCCAGCTCGCACACACGGTGCCGCCGCACGCGGTACTGGTTGTGGTCGCACGCACGCGCAAGATCGTGCTACCGCCGGCCCTCCAGCCGCTCCAGCGCGTTCGTCTCGGAGCCCGAGCGGCGGTACTGGTGCGGGCTGGTGACGCGGCGGAAACACTCGACTGAGCCCGCCCCAGCATCGGAGTGACGCGTCCACCCCGGCCGGGGTCCGTTAGCCTGGCCGGCATGACAGCCCCTCAGGACCGGCCGTACACGATTCTCAGCTGCGCCATGTCGGTCGACGGTCGCATCGACGACGCCACCGAGCAGCGGCTGCGGTTGTCCTCGCCAGCGGATTTCGCTCGCGTCGACGAGATCCGTGCCGGATGTGACGCGATTCTGGTAGGTGCCGAGACCGTTCGGCGAGACAACCCCCGCCTGGTCACCCGGTCCGAGGAGCTCAGGGAGCGGCGTCGCGCCGAAGGACGCACCGCCGACCTGATCAAGGCCACCATCACGACCAGTGGACAGATCGCCCCCGACTCCCGCTTTCTGACGACAGGTGACGCCCCCCGCATCGTCTATACGGGCGGCGTCGCCCACAGTGCGACGGCGGCGCGCCTCTCGCACCTACCGGATGTCACCGTGGTGGACGTGGGGGATCCCCCGAATGTCACCGCGGTCGCCAGCGACCTGCTGGCACGGGGCGTCCACAGACTCATCGTCGAGGGCGGGGGAGCGATCCACACCGCGTTTCTCACCCACGGGCTCGCGGACGAGCTGCGCCTGGCCGTGGCGCCCTTCTTCATCGGGGACGACACGGCCCCTACCTTTGCCCGCCCCGGAAGCTACCCCCACGACGCAACCAATCCGATGACACTGATCGAGGTCGAGCAACTGGATGGGGTGGTCGCATTGCACTACCTGTTGTCCGGAGCGCGGCAGTGAACGGCGACGTTCGCGGTGCCGCGACAGCAGACGAGGTCGCCTGGCTGCACATGGCTTGCCGCCTGGCGTTCGCCAGCCCGCCATCCCCGACGGCGTTCCGGGTGGGTTGTGTGATCATCGACGCTGATGGGCGGCTCCTCAGCCAGGGCTACTCCCGACAGCACGATCCCCACGACCATGCCGAAGAGGCTGCCCTCGCGGCGATCACCCCCAACGATGCCCGGCTGCGCTCGGCAACATTGATCAGCTCACTGGAGCCCTGTGTCGCTCGCGCCTCCCGACCGCGGGGGTGTGCCCTCCTGATCGCCGACACTCCGATTCCACGCATCGTGTACGCCTGGCGGGAACCCACACTGTTCACCGCCGGTGGTGGAGCCGAATTCCTGGAGCGCCAAGGGCGCACGGTTGTCGAGGTGTCCCGGCTCGCCGCGGAGGCGCGTACACCCAACGACGGTCTACTGCGCGCGCCGCGCCCGGACCACGTCTCCCAGCCCTTGCCAGTTGCGGATGGGTGACGGGTAGCTGCGGGAGGGCGCGTGCGGACCGGTCAGTTTTCGGTGTCGTCGGTGCCGTGACCCGAGCCTGCATGGTTCTCTTCCGCGTGGGCGTCATCGACGTCCGTGCCCGTCGTCTCGTCAAAGTCCCGCAGCAGGGTTGCCGAGCCGGGCTGCTCCGGATCGTCACTGACCCCGATCTCCGACAGTCGCCAGTCGTGCCCGGCCACCCGCATACTCTCGCCGAGCGTGAGGGTGTGCTCACCCGACTGCCCGTCCTCCTCCACCAGGAAGGTGACCGAGGGCTCAGGGCCGTCCCCGTAGTCCGAGACCTGCACCATGGCGGTACCGTCAGTGCCCTCCACCGAGGTGGGGACCCCTTCATCCAGCTGGACCCGGTCGGGCTGTTCCCCCAACACCGGGGCCGTGGCCGTCTCGGACGCCATGTCTGCCTCGGTCGCCGTCCCCGTGGAGCAGGCGCCGAGAAGGATAAGGGTCAGGCAGATACTGCCAACTGTGGCGACGGCTGCGCGGGCGGTAGCAACACGATTGCGCGCACGTGTTCGGACAGCCATGGGACGTGGACTCTTTCTGCTGGTGTCTCTGCTACGGGCAGGTACGTTGGTACGTGCCGGTCAGGGCCAGGCCACATGAGCGCACGCGCCGGCACCACGGGGCCAGCCGCCCTGCGACTGCCGCCGTTTGCGGTCATTCTCCCATCCCCGGGAAACACGCGGGGACGCTCCCCGGGAATCGGCGTGGCAGAGTTTGGGCCCCCCGGTGTCGTGGGCGGTGCCACGTGCGTCCGCTCGCCTGTCGAGGAAGGTAACCTGGGACGACAGACTCCCGCGGCATGGTGGCGCGCACCCGTCGGTTTCACACCCCGGGGAGGCCGCAGCGCGCCCCGAGGCGGGCAGGGTAGTGGTGTCGTGGATCCCCCAAGGTGAACTGGTAGAGGACGTCGATGACAGTGGCAGGTGAAGACCAGGCGGTGGGTGACGTCCAGGACGTCCGTTCCCTCCAGGACAAGTGGCGCAGGCGCTGGGACGAGCAGAACCCGTTCCGCGCCAGTGAGGACCCCGCTGACGACCGTCCGCGCCGCTATGTCCTCGACATGTTCCCGTATCCTTCCGGGGACCTGCACATGGGGCACGCTGAGGCTTTCGCCATGGGCGACGTCATCGCCCGGTACCGGTTCCAGCTCGGAGAGAATGTCCTCCACCCCATTGGCTGGGACTCCTTCGGGTTGCCAGCCGAGAACGCGGCCATCCGCCACGGGAACCATCCGGCAGACTGGACCTACGCAAACATCGAAACGCAGGCCGAGTCCTTCCGACGCTACGGCATCGCCTTCGACTGGAGCCGGCGACTGCACACCAGTGACCCGGAGTACTACACGTGGAACCAGTGGCTGTTCCTGCGCATGTTCGAGCGGGGGCTCGCCTACCGCAAGGACGGCCAGGTGAACTGGTGCCCCCAGGACCAGACGGTCCTGGCCAACGAACAGGTGGTTCAGGGCCGCTGTGAACGCTGCTCGGCGGAGGTGATCCAGCGCAGCCTGCCCCAGTGGTACTTCCGGATCACCGACTATGCTGACCGGCTGCTGGAGGATATGGACCAGCTGGAGGGCAACTGGCCGGATCGGGTGCTGCTGATGCAGCGCAACTGGATCGGGCGGTCCGAAGGCGCCGATGTCGCCTTCACGATCGAAGGGCGCGATGAGCCCGTCACCGTGTTCACCACGCGCCCGGACACCCTCTACGGCGCGACCTTCTTCGTGGTGGCTGCCGACGCGGCTCTCGCCGAGGAGCTGTGCACTCCGGATCGGCGCCATGAGCTGGAGGAGTATCGCCAGCAGGTTGCCAAGCTCACCGATATCGAGCGCCAGTCCACCGAACGCCCCAAGACCGGGGTGTTTCTGGGACGCTACGCCACCAATCCGGTGACCGGCGAACAGATCCCGGTGTGGGCGGCGGACTATGTGCTCGCCGACTACGGACACGGCGCCATCATGGCCGTGCCCGCTCACGACCAGCGGGATTTGGACTTTGCCCGGGCGTGCGACCTGCCGGTCCGCATGGTGGTGGACACGGGGGAGGGGGACCCAGCGGAGACCGGCGTCGCCACCACCGGTGAGGGCACCCTCGTCAACTCCGGCCCACTCGATGGCCTTTCCCCCTCCGAGGCGATCCCCCGCATCATCGAGATCCTCGCTGAGCGAGGGACCGGGGCGGCGTCGGTCAACTACCGGCTGCGTGACTGGCTGGTGTCCCGGCAGCGGTTCTGGGGAACCCCGATTCCGATCGTGCACTGTGCGGCCTGTGGTGAGGTGCCGGTACCGGACGAGGAGCTGCCCGTGCGGCTTCCGGACAGCCTACGCGGTGCGGACCTGGCGCCCCGCGGAGTGTCGCCGCTGGCCACCGCCACCGAATGGATGAACGTCTCCTGCCCCAAGTGCGGTGGGGAGGCCACTCGCGACACCGACACCATGGACACCTTCGTGGACTCGTCCTGGTATCCGTGGCGGTACTGCTCGCCAAACCTCGACACCGCTCCCTTCGACAGGGACAAAGTGGCCCAGTGGGGCCCGGTCGACCAGTACGTGGGCGGTGTCGAACATGCGATCCTGCATCTGCTCTACGCCCGGTTCGTCACCAAGGTCCTGTACGACATGGCGATGGTGCCGTTCACGGAGCCCTTCACCCGGTTGCTGAACCAGGGGCAGGTCATCAATCAGGGCAAAGCGATGTCGAAGTCTCTGGGCAACGGTGTCGACCTCGGAGCCGAGATCGACGCCTACGGTGTGGACGCGGTGCGACTCACCGTCGTGTTCGCCGGCCCCCCCGAAGAGGACATCGACTGGGCTGACGTTTCTCCCGGAGCCTCGCTTCGGTTTCTCAACCGTGCCTTGCGGGTGATGACCGAGGCGGGAGCCGCCTCGGCTCCCGGCGCGGACCCCAGCACCGGGGACCTGGGCTTGCGTAAGACGACACACCAGAGCCTGGACAAGATTGCCACAGCCGTGGAGAACTTCCGGTTCAACGTGGCCGTGGCACGTGTCATGGAGCTGGTCACCGCCACCCGTAAGGCCATCGACAGTGGCCCGGGGGCCGCAGATCCAGCCGTGCGGGAGGCGGCCGAGTGTATCGCGGTCACTCTGTCGCTGGTCGCCCCCTACGTCGCCGAGGAGGGCTGGGAGCGCCTCGGGCACACAGGATCGGTCGTGATCGGCAACTGGCCCACTGTGGACCCGGAGCTGCTGGTGGAGGAGACCGTGACTTGTGTGGTCCAGGTGGCGAACAAGGTACGCGACAAGCTCGAGGTTCCTCCGGACATCACGGAGGAGGAGCTGCACCGTCGCGCCCTCGACTCGTCGCGGGTCCGTTCCTTCCTCGGGGACCGGGAGATACGCAAGGTCGTCGTGCGGCCGCCGAAACTGGTTAATATCGTTCCAGGTTGAGTGATCGTTGCCTGGCGTACCGCCGTTCGGGAAGCCCCACGTGGCATCCCCGCGCGCGCCATCGTCCGAGGCCGAGACGCGGCTGTCCACCCAGGGGGAGGTCTCAGTGGTACGCCTCACGTCGGCTGGACCGCGGGTGGGCGCCGCACTGACCGCCGTGGTCTTGGTGGCCGGGGCTGGTGTGACCGCAGCACTTCTGTGGCCCGGGAATGGGGCCGCCGAGGAGGCCGGCGACGGCGATGCCTTCGCCCAGGCCCCGAACTGTTCCCTGGTGGACGAGGACATCCGCGACGCGGCCGTCCCCGAGGGCACCGTCCAGCGGGACGAACAGGGCCCGCTGGACGGGGGGCAACGCACCATGTGTGCCTGGTCGTCCCGGACGGATGGTGACGACGGGGTGCGTGGTCTCGCGGTGGACTTCGAGGTCTACTGGAGTGACAGCGGTGGTGCCGACCCGACGGACGGGGCACACCGTGCCGAACGGCGCCTGGACAGCGCACTGCCGGAGGCACCGTTTCCGGAGGCCGCCGAGGCACTCGGATCCGACCCCCGGGCCGGACCCGCCGCGACCGGTAGCGGACGCGAGGTGGCGTTCCGCCGGGACAATCTCGTGGTGTGGGTGTGGTTCGGCGGTGTCCGCAGTGACAGCGGGGAGGGGATTCCTGGCGGGGAGGCCCACGACACGGCACGGACGGTTGCGGAGGAGATCGCCACACGGTTGTGATGGGACACGCGAGGCGTTTCCCCGTGGCCGTAAGCCATAATTGGTCCGACGCCGAGGCCCGGTTTCGGTCACGATAGGTGTCGTGGCCGGTATTCTTCCGAGCGGCTGGCCGCCGGTGCGGGCCGTAGTGGCGACGGGATCCAGACACATCTAAGGAGGGCCTGATGGCACAGCCGCCCGGAGGCCCCCCACCCGGTGCACCGGGCACCTCCGGTGGCGCAGGGGAACAACCGCCCGGCGGCGGTTACGGTTCCACCCCCCACGTCGGCGAGACCAGGAGCCATTGGCGCACGCCGTCGGGTATTACGAGCATCATTCTGGCCGTGGTCGCGGTGCTTCTTCTGGTCACGGCAGCCCTGACCTACATGTGGGCCCGTCCCGACCCGGTGGTGCACGAGCGCGCGGTGGACTGTGCCGCACTGGAGGTCGAGGCCCTGGACGAGTTGGTGCCCGACGCCGAACGCACGGGGGACGAGCCAACCGCACAGGACGGCTACGACGAGCTGAACTGTGAGTGGGAGAGCCGCGCGGACGCCGGTGGGATTCAGGGATACGCGACGATACTGCTACGCCGCCATGACTCCAGTTTTGGTTGGGACAGCGGAGACGACCTCGCCGCCGAGGATCTGGAGCAGGAGGCCGACAACCACGACGCTAACCCCACCGACGGGATCGGCGCCCGGGCCTACACCTACTACGACAGCGAACACCAGACCGGGTGCGTGGCCACACGCACGGACAACGTGTTCCTCCGAACCTGTTACGACTCCGCCGAGGACTTCTTCGACCTCGAGTCCGTTTCGGAGGAGGAGGCGATCGCGGGTGGTACGGAACTCGCCACAGCGTTCGTCGAACACATCGAGTCTCAGGAGTACTGAGTAATGACGGTGGCTTCCGACACGCCCACGGCCCGAAGGAGAGCGACGTCTCGGCGACGTTCTTTCGGGGCCGCCTTGGGCATACTGAGCGCCGTGGCACTGGCGGGTGGGGCGCTGGTCACCACCGCGAGCACTCCCCAGTTCGTGGACACCTCGACGGTGCCTATGTCGGCCACGACGGTGTCGGCGTCCCCCGGTGACCAAGATGTCGCTGTGGACAGCGCCGGGGCGAGGCCGGGCCAACCCGCGGTGTACGGGGAGATTCCCGCGTGTGGCACCGTCGGCACCGGCTGGCTGGCCGAGCTGGTTCCCGACCCCCAGCTGACTGTCGACACCGTCGAGGAGGTGTCCGGAGATGCGGGGGTGGGGGAGCGGCAGGAGTGCCGTTGGATCAGTGACTCGCTGGGTTTCGGGGACCGGTACGGCTACGCGTCGGCGACGTTCGTCCGCAGTGGGCACGGTGCCGACCCCGAGAGCATGGAACACCTGGCACAGGAACTCAGGGACCGTGCGGGTGGGCAGGAGGCCAGTACGGTCCCGGACCTCGGCGACGCCGCCCTGTCCTGGTACAACCACGCCGAGGCGCTCGGGTGTGCCGGAATGGTGACGGGCAACGTGCTGGTCGTGGGCTGCTACGACCAGCAGGCAGATGGCGACAGTTGGGGCAGTCTGGACCCACCGGAAGCTGTGCAGGCCGCTGAGGAGGCGGTCCGCGGCCTCTGGGGGAGTTTGCGGGCCGAAGGACAGTCTGGCTAGGCCATGCCCGGGGACGGCTGGAATGTCCCCGGGGCCGTGGCACTCGAACCACCGCCCCGTTGGCTGCCGGTGTAGGGGCGTGCGCGCGAGGCTGGCCGGCGTGGACCGGCACCCTGTGGGACACGAGGACCACCCGGGCCACACTCCCCCGAGGGCAGGGATCGTGGTCACGGGCATTGCCAATCCGCCGGCGGCCACCACGGGGAGCGTACGCACGGACACCACAATCCCCCCGGACTGGGGGCCCGGTGCCGAGCACCACCCTGACCCACCGACGGCAGACACCCGCCACCAAGGGGCCGGCGCAGCGGCCAGTCGTCCCCGACCACACAGTGGGCGAGAGACCAACCCGGCCAGTGGGTGTCAGCGTGGCGTTGGTGTGCGCAGCCTACGGTATGGACGTCCTTCCGGGCGGTGGGACATCGAACATCCACACCGATTCCGGAGGCCCTCGTGCTACACGCCGGCCGGGTCCCCGTCACCAACCGCGGTGGTCAGTACACCCAGCGTCCCCGAGCGCCCCGTGACTCTGGGCCGGCGCCACACACGTTCGGGCACCTTCGCACTGCGGGGGAGACCACGGTGATCGGAGGGGATCGACGAGCCCGCACACCCGGGCCCATGGGGGACGTGGGTGCGCAGCGCTCGGAGGTGGATTGGGGGAGGGGTGCCGGCCCCCACGCAGGCCCTGCGGCCGTGTCCGATCGGTGGTTCGAGTCGGGCCGGAGGGAGCCTTGGCGGCCCCCAGCGGTCGCACAGCCAGCGGGGCTCGTCACACGCGGCGCAGTACCGCAACCACCTTCCCCAGGATGGTGGCGTTGTCTCCACGCAGGGGCTCGTAGTTGTCGTTCCTCGGTAGCAGCCACACGCTGTGGTCGTCGTCGCGCCGGAACACCTTCACTGTGGCTTCGTCGTCGAGAAGGGCCGCCACGATGTCGCCGTTGCTGGCTTCGGGTTGCTGGCGAACCACGACCATGTCCCCGTCCGTGATGGCCGCGTCCACCATGGAGTCCCCGACCACGGTGAGTGTAAACAACTGTCCCTCACCCACCAGTTGTCGCGGCAGCGTCAGCACATCCTCGATCGACTCCTCGGCGAGGATCGGCCCTCCAGCGGCGATCCGCCCTACCAGTGGCACCTCGGCAGCGCCACTGCGGGCCCGTCGGGTGGTGGACGTCGTATCCGTGCCGGTTGCGCCTCGTCCCGTGGGGCGGATCTCGACCGCCCGTGGACGGTTCTGGTCCCGGTGCAGGTACCCCTTGCCCTGAAGCACCTTGAGCTGGTGCGCGACACTGGAGGGGCTGGCGAGCCCCACCGCGTCGCCGATCTCCCGGATCGACGGGGGGTAGCCACGCGCCTGCAAGTACCGGGTGATGAAGTTGAGTACGCTTCGTTGACGCGCCGTGAGCCGCGTGGTCGAGCCGACGTGACCGGCGGCGTCACTACCGCTGGGGCCGGTGGCCGCCACGGCCTCGCTCGCCTTGTTCGTGTCCGGCACGTCTGGCCTCCTCGGGAGTCGAACTGGTGCGGCCCCGGGGTCGGGGTACGGGTGCCACCGCGGCCCACAACGCTGCCGGGTCGCCGCCCAGCCTCAATTTATCTCCTGTCCTGTGTGACATCAAACAAACGTTCGAGGTGGCCGTGCGGCACAGGGGTGCGGCGGGCGGCGTGGGTCGTTGCTGGTTCGGCTCGACGCGCCCGCGGTATGGGGGTGTCGAAGCCTGGTGCTCGCGGTACGCGAGGGTGCTCGGTGTGTCGGGGTGGCCTCGTGCCGCAACTTGCGATTCGGTGCGGTCAGTCGTAGGTTGGATCCCACGGGTCGGCACAACATATTGTGTTTGTCGATATTCACACGTCCATAATTTGTGTCGAGACGCGTGCGGATGTTAGGCGGTCGTCCACTGTGGCGGCGCCGTTGCGGATCGGGCCCAGATGAGGCGGAACGGGGGAACGGACGATGCACTGCCCGTTCTGTCGCCATCCGGACACGCGGGTGATTGACAGTCGTTCCACCGAGGACGGTGCGGCCATCCGACGGCGACGAAACTGCCCGGACTGTGAACGGCGGTTCACCACGCAGGAGAGCGTGTTGCTGATGGTGACCAAGCGCTCCGGTGTCACCGAGCCGTTCTCCCGGACGAAGATCATCGCGGGGGTTCGTCGGGCGTGCCAGGGTCGTCCGGTCTCCGAGGACGCCCTGGCCGTGCTGGGGCAGCAGGTGGAGGACGAGATCCGCGCACGTGGAAGTGCCGAGGTGCCCTCACACGAGGTCGGTCTGGCCATTCTCGGCCCGTTGCGGGAGCTGGACGAGGTGGCCTATCTGCGGTTCGCCTCGGTGTATCAGGGCTTCGACTCGTTGGCGGACTTCGAGACCGCGATCGCCGATCTGCGCGGGCGGTCGTCTTGAGGGCCTGGCGGGACGTGTGGGCCGGTGTGCGTTGGGAATTGTGCGAGTAGCAGGGGGAGCGAGATGACGGAGACCGTGAGCGGGTCAGGGGCACGCAAAGGCAAGTCCGCACAGCGCACGAAGGGCTTGCGGATCCAGCGTGTCTTCACCACGCCCGGCGTGCATCCCTACGAGGAGGTCACATGGGAGCGCCGGGACGTCGTCATGACCAACTGGCGCGACGGCACGGTCAATTTCGAACAGCGTGGTGTGGAGTTCCCCGCCGACTGGTCCATGAACGCCACCCAGATCGTGGCCAGCAAGTACTTTCGTGGTGCGCTCGGAACCCCGCAGCGGGAGTGGAGCCTCAAACAACTCGTGGACCGGGTGGCCGGGAAGTACACCGAGACCGGACGGGAACAGGGCTACTTCGCCAGTGACGAGGACGCGGAGGTTTTCGATCACGAGCTGAAGTACGCGCTGGTGCATCAGCTGTTCAGCTTCAACTCCCCGGTCTGGTTCAACGTCGGTACCGAGTCCAGCCAACAGGTCTCGGCGTGCTTCATCCTGTCGGTCGACGACACCATGGAGTCGATCCTCGACTGGTACAAGGAGGAGGGGATCATCTTCAAGGGGGGCTCCGGCGCCGGGGTCAACCTCTCCCGAATCCGCTCCAGCGCCGAACTCCTGTCCTCGGGGGGAACTGCCAGCGGCCCCGTCTCGTTCATGCGGGGCGCGGACGCCTCCGCCGGAACCATCAAGTCCGGCGGGGCCACCCGGCGAGCCGCCAAGATGGTGGTGCTGGATGTCGATCACCCCGACATCGAGGAGTTCATCGAGACCAAGGCGCGCGAAGAGCACAAGATCCGTGCCCTGCGCGACGCCGGGTTCGACGTGGATCTGGGCGGCGCGGACATGTTCAGCGTGCAGTACCAGAACGCCAACAACTCGGTTCGGGTGTCGGACTCCTTCATGCGCGCGGTGGAGTCGGGATCGGAGTTCGGACTGACCTCGCGCACCACCGGCGAGGTGGTCGCCACCGTCGACGCCCGAAAGCTGTTCCACTCGATGGCGCGGGCCGCCTGGGAGAGCGCCGATCCGGGGATCCAGTACGACAGCACCATCAACGACTGGCACACCACCCCGGAAAGTGGGCGGATCAGCGCGAGCAATCCGTGTAGCGAGTACGTTCACCTGGACAACTCCTCGTGCAACCTGGCCTCGATCAACCTGCTGCGGTTCCTGACCGAGGACGACACCTTCGATGTCGAGCGGTTCGTCAAGTTGACCGAGCTGGTTATCACCGCGATGGACATCTCCATCTCCTTCGCCGACTTCCCCACCGAGAAGATCGGGGAGACCACCCGGGCCTTCCGCCAGCTCGGCATCGGCTACGCGAACCTCGGGGCGCTTCTCATGGCCACCGGGCATGCCTACGACTCCGACGGCGGCCGGGCCGTCGCGGCCTCCATCACCTCGCTGATGACGGCCGTGTCCTACCGGCGCTCGGCCGAGCTCGCCGGCGCGGTGGGTCCCTATGACGGCTACGCCAAGAACGCGGAGTCCCATAAGCGGGTGATGCGCAAGCACAGCGCCGCCAACGACGACCTCCGGATCGTCGGCTCCCTGGAGAAGCCGATCTACGCCGCCTCGACCAAGGAGTGGCAGGAGTGCCTGCGGATCGGGGAGAAGAACGGCTGGCGTAACGCCCAGGCGAGCCTCCTCGCCCCGACCGGAACCATCGGTTTCATGATGGACTGTGACACCACGGGAGTGGAGCCGGACTTCTCGCTGGTGAAGTTCAAGAAGCTGGTCGGCGGCGGGTCGATGCAGATCGTCAACCAGGGGATTCCGCGTGCTCTGGCCAACCTCGGATACCAGCAGGAGCAGATCGAGGCGATCGTCGAGTACATCTCCGAACACGGGCATGTGGTCGACGCCCCCGGTCTGCGCCCCGAGCACTATCCGGTCTTCGACTGTGCCATGGGTCGGCGCTACATCGCCCCGATGGGCCACGTGAAGATGATGGCCGCGGTGCAGCCCTTCCTGTCCGGAGCGATCTCCAAGACCGTCAACGTGCCCGAGGAGGCCTCGGTCGAGGACTTCGAGGAGATCTACTTCGAGGGATGGCGACTGGGACTCAAGGCACTTGCGGTCTATCGGGACAACTGCAAGGTAGGCCAGCCCCTGTCGGTCTCCACGAGTGAGTCGCAGGAGCAGCCCAGCGAACCGAAGGTGGTTGAGGTCAACCGGCCCGTGCGGCGTCGCCTACCGAAGAAGCGCCCCAGCCAGACCGTGTCCTTCACGGTCGGGGGGGCCGAGGGGTACATCACCGCCGGTTCCTATCCCGATGACGGGCTGGGCGAGGTGTTCATGAAGCTCGGTAAGCAGGGTTCCACCCTGGCCGGGGTTATGGATGCCTTCTCCATCGCCATCTCGATCGCCCTCCAGTACGGGGTGCCCCTGGAGACCTACGTCGAGAAGTTCACCAACATGCGGTTCGATCCGGCCGGCATGACCGACGACCCGGACATCCGCATGGCACAGTCAGTGGTGGACTACATCTTCCGTCGGATCGCTCTCGACCACCTGCCCTACGAGAAGCGGGCGGCCCTGGGTGTCCTGTCGGCGGAGGAGCGTGCCGCGCAGGCCGCTGGTGAGGACCCGGCACAGGTCGCGGCACAGGTCGAGTCCTATGCCCAGTCGGCCCCGGTCACCGACGGCGCCGAGTCCACCGAGAGCACCGGCTCGGAGGTGTCGACAGCGCACACGGACACCCCGGAGCCGGCCTCCACGCAGCGAGCCTCGGAGGCCGCCGCGACAGAGAAGTTGAAGGAGGGGTTCCTCGCCGACGCGCCGTTGTGCGTGACCTGCGGGACCAAGATGCGCCCCTCGGGCAGCTGCTATGTCTGTGAAGGGTGCGGCTCCACCAGCGGGTGCAGCTGAAAGCGAGCATCCTCGTGAGGCGGGGACGCAGGTGAGAGCGGTGGCCCGAGTGGGATTCGGGCCACCGCTCCGCTTTGGGGCAGGCGTCGGTTGCGTCGACTGCCCCATGGCGTCCTGCTGAGTGCCGTGTGACTGGGCAGACGTGACGTACGTGAAGTACTTTACGTACTTGTGTGGCGATGACGCGCTGACGGCACGTCCGGTGGAAGGCGCCAAAGTTGACAGCCGTGCATTATGACAGCTGCACCGATGCCCGTGCGCATCTCAGGGCACTTCTGGATGCGGCCGAAAGGGGGCGGGTGGCGCGACAGTACGCCGCGAGTCGGCCCGGGCCGCCATCGTGGATCACGAGCGGCTGCGCCGTTACCTCGCTACGGTCACTCCATCCCGGGCGCAGGTGGTCCCCGCAGCCGATGACTGGTCCGTCTTCATCGCGGGACTGCCCGTCGCCGCGGACGGGGCGACCTTCGACGAAGCACGCGAGGAGATGATCGGCGCGCTACGGGATCGTGCCGAAGACTGGCAAGATCGCCTGCTCGACGCTCCGAACCACCAGGAGAACTGGGGGTTGGTCCAGTTGATCAGCCTGAGCGACGACGGGGAGTTGCGCGACTGGCGTGTAGGGAAGCAACGGTGACCTGGCCGCGGCCTACACGCGAGGATCACGAGCGCTTCTGCACGATAGAAGGATGGCGTCGTGTGCGGAACGCTCGTGGCGGCACCGGCACCCACCATGTCACCTATGCGTTGGACCTTCCGGACGGCCGGATCCTACGGACCCGGACCTCCCATCCCGTGGACCGCACCGACTAGGGCCGGGGCATCTGGACGCACGTCCTCCGGGATCAGCTCCAGGTGGACGAGGCGACCTTCTGGGCCTGTGTTCAGAAGAGGATCCCCCGGATCGGGGAACAGAGGCCGAGGTCGCGGCGATGAGCAGGGAAGAGGCCATGGGCAGGATGAAGAGGTACTGGACCGAGGGTGGATGATCGTGGGACTACCGCATCACCGGAACAAGTATCCCGCCCCAGTATCTCCAACCGTATCGTCGCAGTCCCGGCCAGCCGCTGTGGTGGCCGTGTGGCGGAGTCGGCCGTTGCGCCGGCTCCCCCACGGTGCCTCGGGCGTGGAGATCCCCGCTGTCGCGCTGTTGGACGGATTACCGCAACGCGGTTCGGGGTAGCATCCCTCGCACCGACCGAAAGGCAACCCGCGATGCGGATAGCGGACATACTGCGAAGCAAGGGAACGACGGTCGCGACGTGTGAGCCGGGGACAACGGTTGCCAGTCTGGTGACGGCACTGAACGCACACAACGTCGGCGCCCTCGTCGTTATGGACCAGGGCGGCGTCGTCCGGGGCATCGTCTCGGAACGCGATGTGGTGCGGCGCCTCGCCGAGCACGGCCCCAGTCTGTTGGAACAGCCCGTATCCACCATCATGACCGCCACGGTGATCACCTGTGGCCTCGAGGACACTGTGGACACCCTCCGGGAGCTGATGACCGACAATCGGGTTCGGCACGTCCCCGTCATCGTTGACGGGGAGTTGTCCGGAATTGTCAGTATCGGGGATGTGGTGAAAAGCCGGATCAGTGAGCTGGAGAACGATCGCCAGCATCTGGAGTCCTACATCTACCGGTGAGGCTGCCGCGCACCTCCGGTCAAGGACTGTTCCCCGAATTCCGGTCACACGCGTGGCGCGACTACCCGAACCGCTGGCGGGAGAGGTAGGTTTCTCGCACCACATCGGTCAGTTTCGCCCGCGGGCGCGGTTTCTACAATCGAGACAAAGGAATTGCGGGAACGGGTTCGATCCGGAAAATCTGGAGTAGATTTGGGTTCCCTGATGACGAATCTCCTGCGTCGGGCCGGAGGTGCGTTTCGGCTGCTGCGGTGGTGGAGCGCCGCCGAATTCATCTATCTGCTCGGGATCCGCCATCTCCACGGCGGACACTCCTGGCAGTTTCGCCTCGGTCAGGTGCGCGAACACCAGAACCGTCTCGACGGGGCGGCGCAAGCGTACCGGGAAGCGATCGCCGACGCACCACACATCCCCGAGTACCACCTTCGGCTGGGGCGGGTTCGACAGCGTCAGGGCGAGTTCGCCGCGGCCGAGGAGCTGTACTCCACAGCGATTTCACACTGTCCTGATCACGCGCCGTGGTTGCGGCAGCGGGCACGTCTACGTGAGGCGCGGGAGGACTGGAGCGGAGCGGTCGAGGACTATTGCGTGTTGCGGGATCTTGATCCCGACTCCAAGAAGACGCGACTTGCGCTGGGGAAGGCCACGCGTAAGGCGCATGGTCCGTGGGCCGCGGTTTCCGTGTATCGACAGGCCCTGGAGCAGTGGGACGAAGACAGCGAACTTTCCCGGAAGCTGGCCGAGTCCTACGAGGCCGGGGGAAACTGGAGTACTGCCTGCGAGGTGCTGCGCCATCTGCTGCACACACAGCACCGACATGCCGAGACCAGCTACCGGATGGCACGGTTGCTGGATCGAATCGACCGTGTTGCTTTCGAGCTGGACGGGCCGGACACGGTCGTCCCGGTCGCTTCGGACCAGCGGGATTCCGGTGGCGGGGCAGCAGCCGAGGCACGGCTTCGCTTCGAGGCGGCGCTGCCGCCACGTGAGCCCGTCCGCGTGAGCAGTCTCCGACGGTTCGTTATCGGGCTTGCCCGGCGTCGAGTGCTGTACCGACTGGCGATGCGTGTCCCCAGGCTGGCACAGCGGGTGCACCGTCGGGTAGCGCTTCCCGAGACGCGGGTACGTCGCCTGTTTGAGCTGGGGACTCTGTACGAGCGCCAAGGCCGCCTCGCCGAAGCGGTCCAGACCTACCGGGGCGCGGTCACGGCACTTCAGTCCGTCGACTCGATCTGGGTACACAAAGCCGAACCGGAGTGGCGATTCCGGCTGGCCTACGCGGAACATCAGCTAGGTACAGAGCAGACGGAGTCCGACGAGGATGTCCGACTGTCGCGCCTCGTCGCACCGGCGGCTCCACCCACGCGCGCGGAGCGCGCCGAGGCCGTGGACCAGTCTCCACCCGGCGGGCATGTCCAGGCGCTCGTGCAGAGTACGGGACTGCGACTGGAGGGTTTTCTACTGCCACAATCCCCAGAGACCATCGATATTCACCTCGACGGTCGACCGGTCAAGCAGGTGGCGGCGAATCCCCGCCAGTGGCTGCGTACGTTCAACTTCGAGTTCACCCATCGGGTGTTGGCGGAGTTTCCGGAGCATTCCCGGCTGACCGTGTGGAGCGGGGATCGGCTCGTGTGGGCCGATCGTGGTGCGGGGCACCTGGACATTACGGTTCCGGGGGGGAGCGGTCGGCTGAAGGAGCTCCTGGAGTCCGGCCACAGCATCAGTAAGAAGGGGGTGCTCGCCCGTCCGGCAACCGAGGTGGCGGATCGGCAAATGCGCTACCTCAAGGCCTACCGGGAGGCCAGGGACCAGTTCGAAGAGGTTCTCGGCAAGAAGCTGTTCCTGCTGTACGGGACCCTGCTCGGCTGTTACCGCGACGGTGCCTTCATCGCAGGCGATGACGACTTCGACGTGGCCTACGTGTCAACGGCCACGGATCCCAGTGCGCTCAAGTGGGAGCTGCGGGAGAACGCCCTGGCCCTGCTACGGGCCGGCTACGATATCGCGATCACGGTGAGCGGTCGCCTGTTCAAGCTCCGCCTCAACGAGATTTGGCTCGACATCAACCCCCTGTGGTTCCACAACGGGCGCGCCTGGTCCTTCGACGTCCACGACCTGTCCCTCGACGATGTAGAGCCGGTGCGGGTTATGGACTTCATGGAGCACCGCGTCTATGTCCCCAACAATATTGAGGCGTTCCTACGGGACAACTACGGGGACCAGTGGCACGTTCCCGATCCGGGGTTCCGCTACTACCGGGACAACAACGTGCTGCGTGTGTTGCGTCGATCCTGGTTGACCCCCAGCGAGGCCCGGGAGTTCTCCCGGCTTGCCGAGGCCGAACGCAGCAGAAATCCCTCGGCCGGTCGATATGTGGGCATTGGGGATCCTGCCGACACCGGATTCACGGCATGACCAGCAGACCAGCAGCCACGATTGGACCCACGGGCTCGGTTAGGAGGCGAGGGTGGCCACGAAGCCTGTCGTTTACGTCGGGATGAGCGCTGATCTCATCCATCCGGGACACATCAACATCGTGCAGCGCGCCACTGAACTGGGAGACGTGACGATCGGGCTGCTGACTGACGCTGCGATCGCCAGTTATAAGCGGCTGCCACACATGACCTTCGAGCAGCGCCGGGAGGTCGTTGCCAATCTCAAGGGAGTCACCCGTGTGGTCGCTCAAGAGACCCTCGACTACGTCCCCAACCTCCGCTGGCTACGCCCTGACTACGTCGTGCACGGCGACGACTGGCAGACCGGGGTCCAGAGCCAGACCCGCCAGCGTGTGATCGATGCGCTGGCCGAGTGGAACGGAGAGCTGGTGGAGGTTCCCTACACTCAGGGCATCTCCTCCACCCAGCTCAACGCGTCGGTGAAACAGGTGGGGACCACGCCCAACGTTCGGCTGTCCCGACTGCGGCGCCTCCTGGACACCAAGGACATCGTGCGCATCCTCGAGGTGCACAGTGGTCTCACCGGGCTGATCGTGGAGTCAACCTCCCGGTTGGTCGACGGCAGGTTCGAGGAGTTCGACGGCATGTGGTCGTCTTCCCTGACGGATTCCACAGCCCGCGGCAAGCCCGACACCGAGGCGGTGGACATCTCCGCGCGCTTGCAGACCGTGAACGAGCTCTTCGAGGTCACCACCAAACCGTTGGTTTTCGATGGCGATACCGGCGGCAAGCCCGAGCATTTCCCGTTCACCGTGCGTTCCCTGGAGCGGCTCGGAGTGTCCGCGGTGATCATCGAGGATAAGCAGGGCCTGAAGCGCAACTCGCTCTTTGGGACCGACGTGGAACAGACGCAGGCGCCGATTGAGGACTTTTGCCAGCTGGTGCAGATCGGGAAAACCTCGCAGGTGACCCAGGACTTCATGATTATCGCGCGGATCGAGAGCCTGATCCTGGACCAGGGAATGACGGACGCGATCGCGCGGGCGGAGGCCTACGCGGGTGCCGGCGCTGATGCCATCATGATCCACAGTCGGAGCCGCGACGGCGCAGAGATCTTCGAGTTCGCGAACCGGTTCTCCCGCATGCCCAAGCGGGTCCCACTCGTTGTGGTTCCGACGTGTTACCACCAGATCACCGAGACCGAACTCGCCGAGGCGGGCGTGAACATGGTGATCTACGCCAACCACATGTTGCGTGCCTCCTACCCGCAGATGCGCAGGGTCGCCGAGACCATCCTGGAGAACGGGCGGGCACTCGAAGCGGATCCCTACCTCGCCCCCATCAAGGACGCACTGGCCATCATCCCGGAGAACGCCCAATGATTGACCCCGCACGTTTCGTCGAGCACTGCACCGCAAGCGGCGTCACCCTGTATACGGGGGTCCCGGATAGCCTGCTCAAGCAGCTCGGCGGGCACATCATGGCCACACTGCCCCGAGAACAGCACGTCATCGCCGCCAACGAGGGCGCGGCCATCGGCATCGCACTCGGACACTATCTCCGCACGCGAGAACTGTCCCTCGTCTATATGCAGAACTCCGGCTTCGGGAACACGGTGAACCCGCTGCTGTCCCTGGCCGACCCGGACGTCTACGGTGTGCCGATGCTCCTGGTGGTGGGGTGGCGCGGCCAGACCGGGGTTAGGGACGAACCCCAGCACGTCAAACAGGGACGGGTCATGGAGCCGCTGCTGGAGGCGCTCGACCTGCCCTGGTCCGTGTTGCCCACCGATCCGGACAAGGCCGAGGAGTGCGTCTCCGCCGCCATCGCCACCGCAACCGAGAAGTCCTGCCCCTACGTGCTGCTCGTGGAGAAGGGCACCTTTGCCACGGGGGCGACCCCACCGGCCACGGCCTCGGGCTCCGACCTGGCCAGTCGGGAGGACGCCCTGTGCGCGCTGACCCGGGCCGTGGAGGCGGACGCGGACGCGGACACGGACACTGACACTGTCATCGTTTCCACCACCGGAATGCTCAGCCGGGAGCTGTTCGAGTACCGGGAGACCTCCGGAACGGACGGTAGCCGGGACTTTCTGACCGTGGGTGGCATGGGGCACGCCAGCTCCATCGCCCTGGGCGTTGCGCTGCGGGAACCCGAGCGGGAGGTGTGGTGTTTTGACGGTGACGGGGCGCTGCTGATGCATCTCGGCAGTCTCGCCGTGATCGCAGATCACGCACCATCGAGCTATTTCCACGTGGTGTTCAACAACGGGGTGCACGACAGTGTCGGGGGGCAGCCCACCTCGATCGACAACGTCAACGTCGCAGCGACCGCCCGGTCCCTGGGCTACCGGTACGCGGACACGACCTCGGATATTGCCCAGCTGCCGCAGAAGATCGCCGCCATGCGGGACCACGGCGGGCCCGCGTTGCTGGAGCTGCGAGTCCGCCCCGGAAACCGTCCGGACATCGGGCGTCCGACCCGGACGCCGGCCGAGAGTAAGCACGCGTTCATGTCCGCACTGGCGTCGGGGCCTCCGAACGGTCAGGCCCCGAAACGAGACACAGGTGGTCGTGATGCGGGAACGGCGAGGGGCGGTAGCGAGTGACCGGAAACAGCACGTCCCCGATCACCGGGGACACCGTTTCGCGGGACGTCCGATACGGTCCCGGGGTGATCACGGCGACCGGTGCAGCCGTGCGGGATCTGGGTGGACGGCGCGTGCTGCTGGTGTGCGGCACCCGCTCGTTCGCCGACTCCGGGGCACATCAGCTCCTGGAGGGGCTCGAAGAGCAGGCCACGGTTCGACGGTGGAGCCAGTTCGCGCCCAACACCGACGCGGCCGACCTCGAACAGGGACTCGCGGTTCTCGCGGACTTTCGCCCGGATGTCGTCCTTGGGGTCGGGGGTGGGAGCGCGATGGACATGGCCAAGCTCCTGTGCGCCTTCGCCGGGGTGGCGGACCGGGAGAAGCTCCGGGCGGCCATCCGGTCCGGGGATCCGGTGCTGCGGCGGGACCCGCATCTGGTCCTTGCCCCCACCACCAGCGGATCCGGAAGCGAGGCCACGCATTTCGCCGTGGTCTACGTGGACGGCACCAAGTACTCCGTGTCCGGTCCGCAGCTGCGCCCGGACCGTACCCTGTTGGATCCGCGACTGGCCATGAGCGGATCCCCGTACCAGCGGGCCACCTCCGGTATCGATGCGGTCGCCCAGGCGGTCGAGAGTCTGTGGTCCGTCGGTGCCACCGATCGCAGTCGTCGCCGCGCCCGTGCCGCGCTGCGGCTGTTGCTTCCCGCGATCGAGTCCTTTGTGCAGGAACCGGAGGAACGCACGGCGCGCGCGATGGCGGTAGGGAGCCATCTCGCCGGCCGGGCCATCGACACCACCAAGACCACGGTGGCCCATGCCCTGTCCTACGGCATAACCACGGGATACGGCATCAGCCACGGCCATGCGGTGGCCCTCACCCTGGGAGCGTTCATCGCCGAGCACGCGCGCGCCCAGCCGCGGGACCTGCGGGCTGGAGTGAGCGCGGAGCAGCATGCCGTCACGATGGCCCACGTCCTGGAAGCGTTCGGCGCCACCACCCCGGCGGAGGCGCGAGACCGCTTCGTGGCGTTGTGCCACCGCCTGGGGCTGGCCACCAGCCTGTCCGAGCTGGGAGTTCCGAGCGCGTCCGCGGCCCGGGAACTGGCTGGGGGAGTGAACGTGGAGCGTCTCGGCAACAATCCGGTGGTCTTCGACCATGATTCACTGCAACGGTTGCTGGACAGCGTCTACTGACCCCCACAACAGCCCCGGGGTCTTGCGTCGCCTGTGCGGGGAATCTGTCGGATCCTTCGGTTTGGCCTATGCCCACGGAAGCGCGTTCCTTCGTGGGTGGCGGCGGGGATGTGCCACCATGTTCGGACTCGCTCCTCGGGAACCGGCGCAGGCGCGGTGACGTCCGAGAGTCAGCCGAACACACGAAACGTCCTCGCAAGGAGTACCAACGCATGTCCTTCGCACAGTCCGTGCGTGGGGCCGCCGAGTCCGTGGTTCAGGGCCAGGACCCACGGGAGGCGGTCTCCGAAGCGCTCGGTCAGGCGAGCGAGGGGATCGGGCTCGATCCGAACGACTTCTTGGCGGCGCGGGAGCAGGGCGCCTCCGTTGGAACCCGGATCGAACAGAAGACCTCTTCGCTCAACAACGCAGACGAGGCAATCAATCACAGTAAACGGGAGATGACCCGGGAAGGGCCGGTTCACGTCATCTCGCCACTGGTGGTGCCGCGCAACCGCACACTCGGCGCACTGATCCCCGTGGCGCTGGTGGCGATCGTGGGCATCATAGGCTCGGTGATCACGGCGTCCATCGACGTCAGTGCCCGGGCCGTGGGCATGGACAGCGCCCTGTGGCTGACCTATTTCGG
The DNA here is from genome assembly GCF_031628175.1 of Lipingzhangella rawalii. Taxonomy (NCBI): domain Bacteria; kingdom Bacillati; phylum Actinomycetota; class Actinomycetes; order Streptosporangiales; family Nocardiopsidaceae; genus Lipingzhangella; species Lipingzhangella rawalii. The sequence continues at coordinate 502,053 of NZ_JAVLVT010000005.1, forward strand.
TCCCCTGTTCTGGCTGCTGGTCATCCTGCTCGCAGTGTTCATGTGGTGGCGTCAGGGACTGGTGATGGTTCCGGATGGGTGCCAGGCTCTGGTCACTCGCTTCGGGAAGTTGGAGCAGATCGCCGATCCCGGGCAGTTGACCCTGTGGAACCCATTCAAGCGGGTCTCCTACATCGTTAACATCGCGCGTGAGTACCCCTACAACGCTCCGATCCGGGAGGCGCCCACCAAGAGTGGGGTCAAGGCGTCGGTGGATCTTTTTGTTCAGTTCCGGATCGAGGATCCGGAACAGTTCATCTTCGTCCTGGGTGGGGTGCACGGTTTCCAGGAGAAACTGGACAACGCGATCAGTGAGACCACCCGGAGCCTGATCTACGACCAGGAGGCCGCCGAGATCTATGACCTGGTCGGCGAGAACACGGTGGGTCTGCTGGATCAGCTCAACCAGCAGTTCCTGCCGGCGGTGCGGCTGACCAACGCCAACATTACCCACGCCGAGCCCTCGAGCCAGGAGTACCGAATGAACCTGGCCGCTCCGGAGATGGTGCGGGTGGGCAAGGAGGCCTACACCTACGAGTACGAGCTCCAGATGCGCAAGGAGCAGAACGAGGGTGACCTCAACCGGGAGCTGGCCTCCCTCAACGAGACACTCTCCTCGATCCAGGCGGACATCGCCCAGTACCAGGCACAGATGGACACCGCACTGGAGCGCGAGAACAACCGGGCACGTGCCGTGGCCCGACAGCGGTTCGTCGAGGCAGAGAGCAGCGCGCACGCGAACGCGGCCCTGCTGGAGGCCCAGGCCCTGGACATCCGGTCGGTCAGTGCGGCCGAGGCTCCGGAGATCCTGAACTATCGCTACCGCCAGGAGATGCTGGAGAAGCTGGAATCGGTCGCGGACAGCCTGCCGCAGGTGGTGCAGGTCGGCGACGACGGCAACAGCATCAATTTCCTGGAGATCGCCAAGCAGATCGTCGGGACCACGGATAACGCACTGTTCTCCGAGGAGGACATGGCTGCCATTCACGGCCGGCTGTCCACCATCCAGGAGCGGATCGCCTCCCGGGAGGAGGAGATCAACGAACTGTTGCGCGCAGACGAGGAGTCCGAGGAGCCGGAGGTCGCGGCGGATCAGGACACGAGCGGGGATGTTGTGGAGGAGATTCGCCGGTCGGTTTCCGACGACGCGATCGAAGAACGTCTCGACTCGCTCACCGAGCAGCAGGGCGCCGACGACGCTGGAGCGCATGCGACCAGTCCACAACCGCCGTCGGCAGAGTCCGGAGGTCACAGCTGGCATGGGCCCGCACCTGGCGGACCGTCCGGCCCGGTTCAGGGAGGTGAGTGATGACGGAGCCAGCGCAGGGTCGCGCCTCCTCCAGCATCAAGGAGGCGGTTGCCGCCTGGGGAGACGTCACCCGGCTGTTGCGCAGCGGGGACCAGGGCCAGGTTGTGCCCGTCGTCGTTCCCCGCAACAGCGGCGGCGGCATGAAGTGGATGTTCCTGGTCTGGATCGGGGCCTATCTGCTGTCGGTCGGGGTAATGGGGCTGCTGTTCGGCAGCGAGACGTTTCGCGGGCTCTTCCTGGTGCCCGTCCTGTTCGGCCTGATCGCCTTCCTCCTTGCTCTCGTGTGGTGGTGGCGCACGGCCATCGTCGAGATCGAGCAGGGCACTATCGGCGTGTTGACCAAGTTCGGACGGGTCGTCGGGGAGCTTCCCCCGGGACGTCACTACCTGTGGAACCCCTGGTCCGAGGTTGACTACGTGGTGGACACCTCGACCGAGATTCCCTACACGGCACCGGTGGTGGCATGTCCCACGAAGGAGGACGTCCCCCTCAAGTCCATCGAGTTCTTCCTCAAGTTCCGCATCACCGACGCCACAGCCTTCGTCAAGACGATCGGTGCCAGCAACTTCGATCTCGTGCTGGCCAACGCAGTACAGGACGCGATCCGGCAGCGCAGCCACCAGGTGGAGACCGAGCGGGCCCACGACCTACGAGGCTCGGATGTCGCCGACATGCAGGAGTTGCTGAACCGTCAGCTCAGCCGGTATGGCGTGCGCATCATGGGCTGCAACATTCCCGATGTGCGGTTGCCGGACCAGTACCAACAGCACCTGGCGACCCGGGAACGCGTCGCGAAGGAACTCAGCGCCTATGAACAGGAGTGGGAGCTGACGCGTAAGCGGCGCATCGACACCCTACTGATGGACATTGAGCGATCCAAGAAGACCCGCGACGCCAAGATCGTCGAGGTGAGCGCCGCACTGAACAAGGCACGCAAGGACGTGGCCCAGGCACTGGAGGAACAGGAGACCGAAGCGCAGCGGGTCCGACACGAGATCGAGGCCAAGGGGCGCTCTGACCTGGTAGCCGCCCAGAACCAGGCCAAGGCCCAGCAGCGTCTCGCCACGGCGTACCGCGACAACCGGGCCATGCTGGAGTACGAGTTGGCGCGTCGGGAACTGGACGTCGGCGCGAAGCTCGCCGAGCATGCCCCCCAGCCGGTGGTGGTCCGCACGGATGAGGGAGCCGGGGACAGTTCGGCGCTGTCGACGCTGGTCCTGGCCCAGCTCCTCCCACAGCTCGGAAGCTCGCAGCGACGTGCTTCGGCCGGGGGCTCGGCGGGTCGGTTGTCCGGGGATAGTTCGATCGAGGATCGCGCGGACGAAGCCATGGAGCAGTTCCAGGGCCAGGCGGCCGCGGCCGCGGCCCAGATGCGTGAGCAACAGCAGCAGGCACAGCGCGGCGGCCAGGGCAACCAGCAGGCCCAGAGTGGCAATCAGCGTGGTCAGCAGCAGTCTGGACGACGTCGGTGATCCGCCGCCGGCAGTAAGTAGCAGTTAGTAATCGGGGCGGCCCCACTGCTTGGGGGCCGCCCGACAGGTCTCAGGCCGCGTGCGCGAGTTCCGTATAGGCACAGGAGATATCGACTCCATGGCGGGCCGCGATATCTGCCAGATCGGCGATTTCCGCGGCCTGTGCGCGCACCTGCTCCTCGTCGCCCGCCGCCCGCGCGAGCCGCATGGACGACACAGCTTCGTAGATGCGCAGGTGAAGCGTCGTCATGAACTCAATCATGCTCTCCCCCTGTCCCTGCCCGGTCGGTAGCTCCCGACCGGTTCGCGGGTGTTGCCGCATCCCTGTCTACCGGAGGAGACCTAAGGTCGGGATGAGGTAGCAGCGATGAGACGCCCGCGATGTCCGGACGTCGGCTCGTGTGTCCATCTCGTCGGTGGTCGCCCCGGCGGGGCAGTTTCGGTCCGGGCGACAGTAGCCGTCATCCGTGCGTGGCTGCACCGTTCAGTATTCGGTCCAGGAGTACCAGGGGCCGTGGAGGTGCTTATAGACCGCACCGCCGTGTCCGGGGACGAAAGTTCCGGTCGGAAGCTCGTCCTCGGTGTGGGCCAGCCCCGAGGAACGCAGAATGCCCGCACCCCGGACATCGAAACGCACCGTCTCGGTATCTCCGGGACCTTCGATGTGCACTCCCGATTCCAGCCGGTACAGGCCGACGCGTTCACCGTCCAGGGGGATCGTGGTGGAGGGGTTGAGTTCGGCTGCCTGCTGGAGCAGGGCGTCCTCGGAGGCGACGACCCGAGCCTGGAGGGGCAGGTCCGCCAGGGCCAGAGTCACCGTGGTGGCGGCCAATACCGGGGCCGTGATCCAGCGGAGCCAATAACGCCGGATCATCGGACGTGCTACGCACAGCGCGATTCCCAGTCGCAGCGCGCCCATGAGTGCCAGCAGCATTCCGCCACCCACCGCCAGCACCAGGCTGCCCAGGTGACGCCCTGGGAAGCTGTCCTCCACCAGTAGTGCGGCGCCGACAACAGCGCAGGCCGGAAGGTAGATCCGCCCGGGAGGACGCGACCCCCACGCCGTGAGCCGTTGGGCCAGCGTCGGGGGCTGGGCAAGCTCCAGCAGTCGATCCACGGATTCGGGTCCCTGGGCCGAGGACTGTCCGTGCTGCGGCGCGGACGGGCGTGACGACGATGACGACGAGGACGAGGAAGACGTGGCGGACATGGCGTGCTCTTTGTATTCTCGCGTGGTTACGGGCGGAATGGTCCAGGGGGCGTGTCCGGACTGCCTCGGTGGGGTCGAGGTTCGGCCTCGTCTCCAGCATAGTGGAGGGGAGGGGCTTGATCGGGGCGTTTCGCTGGGCCGGGGCGAGCCTGGGGCCAGGTGGTGGACCGGCGATCCCAGCGGGAGCGTCCCAGTCGATCGAGTGTCAGACGTCCGGGTGCGGCCGCGACCAGTAGGCAGGTCAGTGCCAGGATGAGTAGCAGCGGTGGGTCATAGCCGGGCAGCACGGTTCCCGCCACGGTCTGCGTCTCGGACAGCCACAGCGCGGCCAGGAAGCTTATGGATACCAGGATGGCGGCCAGGGGGGTCGCCACACCCACGGCCAGCGCCGCCCCACATACCAGCTCCACCAGGGCACTGCCCTCAGCGACGTAGCGCGGTGTGGGCAGTCCGGCCATTGCCAGCGCCTGTTCTGTCGGGGCCGGGGCGGAGAGCCGCTGGGCTCCCCGCGCCAGCAGCACTCCACCCACCCCACAGCGAGCGACAAGCGCAGCCACATCCTGGAGTCCGATTCGCCCATGCCTCGAGAAGAGGTGGGTCCGTGCCCGTGTCGGCACTACACCCCCAAACCAATTGCTACGTTGGGTAGCTGAGAAAATACCTTGTGTATCCCCATCTTGGATAGACGCATGCCCGCGTTTCGTGCGGCCACTACCCTGGGCCGGATGACCGAATGGCAGCCACCCACACGTGAACTCGAGGACAGCCTGGTTGCCGGCGGAGCCGGCCCCGTCGCTGGGATCGACGAGGTCGGTCGGGGGGCCTGGGCCGGCCCGGTCGTGGTCTGCGCCGCAGTCCCGGGAGAGACCGCACCCCCCGAAGGGCTCACCGATTCCAAACGTCTGAGCCGCCGTCGCCGCCAGGACGTGGCCGTACACCTACGTTCCTGGGTGCGCTGCTACGCGTTCGGCCAGGCCGAGGCGGAGGAGATCGATGCCGTGGGTATGACCGAGGCCCTGCGCCGTTCGGCGCACCGCGCGCTGGACGGTCTGTCCGCGCAGGGGTGCCCCCCGCCGGAGGCGGTCCTGCTGGACGGCCGGCACGACTTCATCGGTCCCCCGTGGCCAGTCCACACCCGCGTGGGCGCAGATCTGGAGTGTCTCAGCGTCGCCGCCGCGTCGATTCTCGCCAAGTGCCACCGGGACGCCCAGATGACCGAACTCGACCAGCACTATCCAGGCTATGGATTCGCCAGTGGTGTCGGGTATCCCTCGCCGGTGCACCGACAGGCCCTCACCGACTGGGGTCCCACCGACCAGCACCGGCGTTCCTGGGCCTATATGGACGCGCTGCCGCAGTGGCGGCATCTGCGCCGTCCACGCCCCGCCCCTGGTGGCCAGACAACCCTCCTGTGATCCCGGGTGGCGTTCGGGCCGCCACGCCTGTTCCGGGACAGCGGGGGGACTGGCCCCGGTGCGTTATACAAGGTGGTGCGGAGTTGGTCCGCGAGACTCCCGCACTCCGGAGGTGCGGGGGCGTGCGCGGCCGTAGGCTGCCGCCCCCGACGGACCAAATGAGGGGATGGGATGCCACAGAACACGCCGCCCCCAGCGGCGGGCCCGGAGCGCGGCCAGACCAGGGGGGCGCTGTCACGGCTTCGGGAGTGGTACTACCGACACTCGCTGCGCTCCCGACTGGTGGCAGGTGCCCTCGTACTCGCCCTCGTTGCCCTTGCCGCGTGGCTGGCCGGAATGCCGGTGCTCGCCTCCCTGGGCACCGCCCTGCTGGGGCTGGTTCTTCTTGCGGCACTGATGCGCTCGGTCGACGCCGTGGCAACCGTGCTGGTGTGCGTGGTGTGGGCCCTGGTGGCCTATCCCCTGTTCGGCCAGACCGTGGACTACGCCTCACCATGGTCCCTGGTGCCGCTACTGCTGCCGATTCCGGTGGCGCTGCTCGCCAGCCGGATCCGCACCTTCCCCGTCTGGCATACCACGCTGCTCGCACTGCTCGTGGCTCTGATTCTGGGCCTTGCCGTGGGGCTGCCCAGGATGATTACCGACACCGTTCCGGAATGGCTCGGGGTGGGGACGGCCGTCATCGCCGCGGGCGGTGCGCTCCTGTGGCGGGCCCTCGCCGGGCTGGCACTCCAAGGCGGAACCTCCCGGCGCACGACAACCCCACCCGACTCCGCTGTGGACGACACACCGGGAACCTCCGGTCGGGCAGCGGGCCCGGAATCCGAGACGGGGCACGCCATACCGGATCGCGCGGTTGAACAGCGGCAGCGCTCCCCGGCCACCGCCACGCCGGCCTCACCGAACCCGCAGGACGACGAGCCGATTCCGGTTGAGGATGCCCTGGCCCAGCTGGAGGCCATGATCGGCCTGGATCCGGTCAAGCAGCAGGTCCGCTCAATCGCCGCGTCCATCGAGGCCGCCCGCCTTCGCGCGGACGCCGGATTGGAGGTCGAGCGCCCCCTACGGCATCTGGTGTTCTCGGGTCCGCCCGGTACCGGGAAGACAAGTGTGGCACGAACACTGGCCACGATCCTGCACTCCTTTGGTCTGCTGCCCAGCGCACGGGTTGTCGAGGCGCAGCGGGTCGACCTGGTGGGCGAGTATCTCGGGGCGACCGCGATCAAAACCAACGCCCTGATCGACCAAGCCCTGGGGGGAGTCCTGTTCATCGACGAAGCCTACGCACTGGTCAACGACGGCGACGGGCAGCCGGACCGCTTCGGGGCCGAGGCCGTGCAGACCCTGCTGAAACGGGCCGAGGACGACCGGGATCAGCTCGTCGTCATCCTCGCGGGCTACGAGGAAGAGATGGACCGGCTGCTGGCGTCGAACCCGGGGTTGTCCTCGCGGTTCGCGACACGAATCACCTTTCCCAGCTACAGTGCCGAGGAACTGGTCGCGATCGCGGAGCGCCTCTGCGTCCAGCGGGGTGACGAGCTGGACACGGACGCACGTTCCGCGCTCGCCGACCGTTTCGCGCAGGCTGCGGAGCGGATCGACGAGCTGGGAAACGGCCGATTCGCCCGGTCGTTGGTGGAGAAGGCTGCGGAGGCGCGGGATGTGCGTGTGGTCACGAGCGCGCACGGGGGGGATGCGGCCGGCACCGCACATTCCACGGGAAACGAGTCCGGGCCCCCCGACGCCACCGAGCTCACCACGATCCGGGTGGCCGACGTGAACCGTGCCTACGGCGAGCTGACCGAGCGCCTGCATGGTCACGGTACTCCTCCCGACCTCGGTCAGGCATTGGCGGAGTTGGACGCGATGACGGGGTTGGAGCCGGTCAAGGAGCAGGTCCGATCCATCACGGCGCAGCTGCGCGTGGCCCGGCTGCGGAGCGCTCAGGGGCTACAGACCCAACCGCCAATGCGGCACTTCGTCTTTGTTGGCCCGCCGGGCACCGGAAAGACATCCGTCGCACGGGTCCTGGGACGAATCTTCGCAGCACTGGGCCTCCTCAGCCGCCCGGAGGTAGTGGAGGCCCAGCGGGCGGACCTCGTGGGCGAGCACATGGGTGCGACCGCGGTGAAGACCAATCGCCTGGTGGATTCGGCCCTCGGGGGCGTGCTGTTCGTCGATGAGGCCTACTCCCTGGCCAACCCCGGATACAGCGGTGGGGACGCGTTCGGGGCCGAGGCCATCCAGACCCTGCTGAAGCGGGCCGAAGATGACCGCTCACGCCTGGTCGTCGTCCTGGCGGGCTACCCCGAGGAGATGGATCGCTTTCTCGCCAGCAACGCGGGGCTGTCGTCCCGGTTCAACATGCGGGTTCAGTTTCCCAGCTACACTGCGGCCGAACTCACCGACATCGCCGTTGCGCTCGCGGATGCCAGTGGTGATCGGTTCGACAATGACGCCCGCGACGACCTGGAGCGCATCTTTGGCTACGTCTGTGCGGAGGGCTGGATCGACCAGTTGGGCAATGGCCGGTTCGCTCGGTCCCTGTTCGAACGCGCCTGTTCCCATCGGGATCTGCGTGTGGCGGAGCAGTTGGGAGAGGCGGCAAGTGCCGCCGATCTGACCAGGATCACCAGTGCCGACCTCCGGTCCGCCTACACCCGACTTACTCAAGAGTAACTTTTGGGTCGCAGGCGCCGCCACCTGCGGTGTGCCGGTGTTAGCCTCCGGCTATGAACGCATCGACGAGCGGGAGTCCCGCACGCCAGGCCGTCATCCTGGCCGGAGGGCAGGCGACACGACTCCGCCCCTACACCGATACGCGGCCCAAGGCGATGGTGGAGGTAGCCGACCGCCCCATCATCGACTACCAGCTGGAATGGCTCGCGCGGTACGACGTGGAGCACGTTGTGGTCTCCTGCGGGTACAAGGCGGAGGTGTTGCACGACCATCTCCAGCAACGTTCCGGGGCCCCCGACGTCTCCGTGTTGGTCGAGGACGAGCCGCTGGGCCGCGGCGGGGCTCTGCGCTATGCGGCGCGTGCCCTCCCGGAGCGGGATGCGGCCTACCTGGCGCTGAACGGTGACGTGTTGACGTGGTTTCCTCTGGATGATTTCGCCCGGTACCACGCCGCGAAGGGTGGACTGGCGACCTTGGCCCTCGCTCAGTACCGGACCAGCTGGGGGATTGTGGACGTGGTCGAGGACGGAACCATCAAGGGTTTCGAACAGAGCCCGCTCCTGCCGTTCTGGATCAACGCTGGGGTCTATCTGTTCGACGCGGCCACGACCCCGCTGCTCCCCGAACGCGGTGACCACGAATCCTCCACCTTCCCGGAGCTGGCCGCGCAGGGGCGCCTCTTCGGCTACCGGATCGAGGGATTCTGGCGTGGCGTGGACACGGTCAAAGATGTCAAGGAGGCCAGCGCACAGATCCCGGAACTGACCCGGTTCCCGTCCGGGTGAACGGCGGATCCGGGCCTCACAGGTCGTCGAGACGCTTCACCAGTGCGCGGCTGTCCTCACCGTTGGTAAGGACATCCAGGAGCGTTTCCAGAACGACCATCCGACTGTGGCCCCGGTCCAGCAGCCGCCGAGCCGCCGCCCAGAGGTTGGGCGGGTCGTCGTCCCACAGCCGGCGAGCCAGTTCCTCGTGGCAGTCCAGGGCTTCCTCCAGTTCTGGACTGCCCTCGAACGAGTCCGTGCTGTGCCGCCCCTGGCTGGCCTGCTGGCCATTGAAATGGTCGAGCCGTAGCAGAGCCCGCCGCCCCTCTGGGGTGGTCGGATCGTAGGCGTCGTCCTCGGCCAGGTAGTCACTGGTCAACAGGGGGAAGGCGAATATTCGCCGTGGCAGGGCAGCCAGGTCGCCGTCCGGGAGGAGCCGGCGCACGGTTTCCGGGCGCATTCCGGTGACCGCCACCGGATCCTGGCCGGCGTCAACGAGGCACCGTGTCGCCTCCCAGAGGGCATCCAGGGTGGCGTCCCGAGCTTCGGCGGGCAGGCCGGAACGCGGGGCCGCCCACCGTATCCAGGCGGCCAGGACATGGGGCATCGCCTCGCGCTCCGCCGGGCTCAACACCACCCGGCGGGGCAGCCAGGACAGCAGGAACGCCTCCACCTTGCGGGGACTGACGCGCAGCGGACGTCCCGAGTCCAGGTCACTGCCGTAGTCGATGATGTGGTCCACACAGCGACTCGCTGTGTAGCTGTCCGAGAGATCAGCCGCCTCGGGAGAGGCGAGAAATCGTGCGGCCAGTGTCGCGCGGTGCTCCCGGCGCCAGGGTTGGGTCACCACCGAAGGAGCACTGGGAAGCTGCCGAATCCGCGCGCGTAGGAGCGCGTGGTGATGGGCGAGCGTGTCCCGGGTCAGGTCCGTGGATACCGGGCTGACCGCCTGACCCAGTCCTCGTTCGTGGGTGAGTGCGGCTTCGGTGCGGACCACGGCCGTTTCCAGCAGCGTGCGGGCTCGCGTGGCCGGCAGGGGGGTGAACGTCGCCATCGGATCCCGGTGCGTGGTGGCCCAACCATGGTCGACGAGTGTCGTCACCTTGGAGGTGACCCACACATCGCGGAGCACCCCGCCAGCGTTGTGGTCGATCACGGCGATCACCGCATGGCGGTCCGGATCATCGGCATCGCCGTAGTCGAAGGTGCAGATCACGTCGTCGGTGTCTCCGAACCGGGAGCCGGACACGTAGCAGTCTCCGGGGCGGGCCGTGCCCAGGAGTTCGGCCCAACGCGGTCGTGGTGTGCCCTGCCGGAGTAGATCGTAGAGTGCCCACCGCGCAGCCAGCCGCTGGCGCCGCGTTCGCCCCAGGGAGCTGATGCCGCTGAGGAGGGCGCAGGCTGCGGACGTCGCCGAGTCTGCCGCGTGCTGAATCAGCCCCTCACCGATGATCCGCTCGACGTCGCCGTCCGGGACCTGCTGGCCCCACCACGCACCGAGCAGCTCACTGATCGCGAGCTCGGTGTCCAAGGGATGCCGTAGTGCCAGCAGGGACCGCGCGGCACGGAGCATGCCGTCGAACACCTCCGTGGGCGTCGCGGAGGTTACCGGGCCTGCGGTCGGAAAGCGTGACGACACATCCCTGAGGCTACGTCCTGCGGAGGGCTTCGTGCGCGCCTCGGTGACAGTTCGGGTGGAGTTGTACGGGGCCGTCCCGGGGCGCGTTCACATCGGCTCGGGCGGAGCGCTGGTCCGGAGTAGGCTTCGGTTCCTCCCGTGCTCCGATCCGACAGCCGCTGCTGGGATCACGGACGGGCCACGTCGAGCGCGCAGCCGCGCCTCCGACACGCTGGAGTCGCACAGTTACCTGGAGTGCGCCCCACAGATCCGGATCAGAGAAATTCTGGTTGGGGAGTAACACCGGGGGGCTTGGCACCGATGAACCCGATAGAGGGGCCTGTCTATCGACGGCCAGACCATCAGTCAGTGCACCGAGGAGTCCTGGTCCCCGGAACAGCGGAGGGGGTGGAGTATTCGGGTCCGAACACTGTTTCGTCGTTGTTATCCCTCGGTGTCTCCTGCGCCGCGACACCGGGATTTTTCCCGGGTTGTGGCAGGTAGCGTCGCTTGGCGTAGCAGGTTGAGGCGCCGGAAGTGGGGTATCGGACCGTACGAAGAACTCCGTTGCCTTGCCTATGGTGGAAAGAGCTCCCCGCTGGGGGCGGGGTGGTCCAGGCGCGAATGCGCACAACGAAAGAGCGTTCCCCACCGTTGGGGGAGGAGCCCGGCAAGAGCCCCGGCGCGAGTGTCAGTGTCCCCTGTCCCCTTCGCCAAGCTCTCCGGCGCCGGTATCTAGCAAACTCGCCACACGTCCGTTCGAGAGGTGTTTGTGTCGCCTGCCAGTTCGACCCGCTCTAAGCAGCCGGAGTCGCTGTATGAGCCCGTCATCCAGCAACTGATCGAGCGTGGGCGGTCCCAGGGGTACCTTGAGCCCGAGGACGTGCGCCGTGCCTTCGATGAGGCTGCCATCCCGATGTCGGATGCGCAGGCCGTACTGCGCATTCTGAGTAAGGAAGGCGTGACCGTTGTCGTCGGGGCGGACCACTCCGCGCCCAAGCGGAAGCGCTCGAACCGACGGAGTACCACCACCAGCCGTACCGCGGCGGCACGTGAGTCCGCGGACACCGTGACCGCGGTGGTGGACTCCGACGAAACGGCTTCCGATGGTCAGACTGCGCAGACTGCGCAGACTGCGGGGGGCAGCAAGAAGCGTCGTGGTGCGGCATCGGCCTCCGCTTCCGGTACGTCCGCCACGGGTGGCCGCAAGCGACGGAGCCAGGAATCCGCGACGAAGACCGCGGCCGGCAAGGCCACCACGGGAAGCTCTGATTCCACCGCCGCGAAGCCCGCCGCTGGTGAGTCCACCCAGGCGGCCGCGAGTGCACCCGCCGATGGCGATGGCGTCGGTACTGAGGCCGGGGCCGCTCCCGAGGCGGACGCGGTCGCCGCGCCGGAGGCCGCCGTGGATGCCGCGGGCACCGAGGATGCTGCGGGCACCGCCGACAGCAGTGACTCCGTGCTGGACATGGAGGACACCGAGGGCCCGGATGCCGGCGCGGACGGCGACGAGTCGGCCGACCTCGAGGACGTGGGGGTCGAGCTGGAGCTCGTGGAGGATCCGCCGAGCTCGGAGCCCGAGGCGGTTGACGGTCCGGTGGCCGGCGCCGGCCTGAACCCCGAGGTCGCCGGTATCCCGGAGAAGGCGGTGGCCAACACCTCCGAGGACGAGTCCTTCGTCCTGTACGAGGATGATGACGATGCGCCCGCGGCGCAGGTCATCGCGGCCGGGGCGACCGCCGATCCGGTTAAGGACTATCTCAAGCAGATCGGAAAGGTCTCGCTGCTCAACGCTGAGGAGGAGGTGGAGCTGGCGAAACGGATCGAGGCGGGTCTGTTCGCCGAGGAGAAGCTCGCCGAATCCGGCGCCACCCTCAGCCCCGAGGTGCATGAGGAACTCGACTGGATCGCCGAGGACGGCCGTCGGGCCAAGAATCACCTGTTGGAGGCGAACCTGCGGCTGGTGGTCTCGCTCGCCAAGCGCTACACGGGCCGGGGGATGCTGTTCCTGGACCTGATCCAGGAGGGCAACCTCGGGCTGATCCGCGCGGTGGAGAAGTTCGACTACACCAAGGGCTACAAGTTCTCCACCTACGCCACCTGGTGGATCCGCCAGGCCATCACCCGGGCCATGGCCGACCAGGCCCGCACCATCCGCATCCCGGTGCACATGGTCGAGGTCATCAACAAACTCGCCCGGGTGCAGCGCCAGATGCTCCAGGATCTCGGTCGGGAACCCAGCCCTGAGGAGCTGGCCAAGGAACTCGACATGACCCCGGAGAAGGTCGTCGAGGTCCAGAAGTACGGTCGGGAACCGATTTCGCTGCACACTCCGTTGGGTGAGGACGGGGACAGCGAGTTCGGTGACCTCATTGAGGACTCTGAGGCCATCCAGCCTGGAGAAGCGGTCAGCTTCACCCTGCTTCAGGAACAGCTGCACTCCGTGTTGGACACGCTTTCGGAGCGCGAGGCCGGCGTGGTGTCCATGCGCTTTGGCCTGACCGATGGCCAGCCCAAGACCTTGGACGAGATCGGCAAGGTGTACGGAGTCACCCGGGAGCGGATACGGCAGATAGAGAGTAAGACGATGTCCAAGTTGCGGCATCCCTCTCGCTCCCAGGTTCTGCGCGACTACCTCGACTGAGCCCCGCGGTCTCGCGCCCGCGGGCCGGGGCCGATCGATGGACCCTGCGGGCCGCCTGACTGTCGGGCACGGTCGGTACCTGGACTGGCTGGGACGGCCCCGGACCGGGAATCCCGGTCCGGGGCCGCGGCACCCCCTGCCCGGCCTGGACGCTGGTGGGCGACATCCGCCTGGCACTCAGTGTTCCAGGACCGCTTCTCCGGTACTGTCGTGATGATCCCCCTCATCCGACGTTCCCCACGATCCCGCAGCCGTGGTATGAGCGAGATAAAGATGGGCAGCGCCCGGGTGGTGACGCCCCACACGCGTGTCTGTGGGGCCGCGCACGGAAGCGATTGCGGTGGGTTCTCTCGTCTGGTGCTGCCGGGTCAGCCCTGCTCGATCACGTCGATCTGGTCTGCGGAGCCGGAGTGTGCGTCCGGGCTGCGTTCGACGTGGAATCCCTGGGCCCTGAGGGCGTCTACGAGCTCTGCCGGGGACTCGGGATGGACATCGTTGGCCAGCAGGGCATGAGCCACCCGCCCCCGGGCTGCCTTCGCGTGATGGCTGACCACGGAGCGCTCCCGACGGCCCTCGACGCTACGTTCCCGGAGTACCCGAATTGTGACCGTCCTTGTTCCCCGGTGGTCCCCGGCTGGGGACTGGCCTCGGAAGGCGGGGGCGTAGGCGGCGGAGCGGCAGTCCACGAGCAGGTGCCCCCGCGTGTGTTCCCGGAGCGGGTCTTGGAGATGTCCGCGCCAGAATGTCGACAGTCGCCCCAGGGCCGGCAGCCGCACGTCCATGGATAGCCGGTAGTCGGGGATCACGTCATCGATTCCCAGCACGCCCCACAGTCCGGAGAAGATCAGGACGGAGCGGGTGACGTTGAGGCCCGATGGTCCACTGCGCAGTCCTGGCAGGTCCAGGGCGTCGTAGAGCACTCCGGTGTAGCGTTGCGCAGCGGGCAGTGTCGGTGCGTGGCGCAGTTCCCGGTTGGCGGTTACCGCGGCGCCCTGGCGTGCGGAGAGTCCCAGGATCTCCCGTGCGCTCGTGCCGGCGGGGTCACCCTGATCGTCCGCGCAGACCTTTTCCAGCTCGGCCAGGACCTGCTCCCGCGGCCAGGTGAGATCCGGGAACGTGAGCCGGGAGAAATCGACCGGAGGACCGTTCCCCGCGGGTGCCTTCCCGGCGGACGGCGGGAGTAGGACGAACATGTGATCCTCCGGGGTCAGTGATCCTGGTGCTGCCAGAGCGCGCACCCGGGAACGAGTGTCCGGCGTCGTTCTTACCACATGACGCCCCGATGCCCCGTCCGGTCAGCCACCCCAGACCCGCGAACCCCCGTGGGCCTACGGCCGGGGAGCTGTCCGCCGGCGGGTGTATTGGAAACGCGCCGGTCATGAGTTTGGGGACGACCGTGCCCCGCAAGGATAGAGACGGGCAGCCGGCCCATAAACCCGGTGCTGTCGCTGACAGCGTGGCTGACCGTGCAGTTGCCGAGCAGCGGGCACCCGGGATTCCCCGGGACCACACAGTCCGCAACGGTTGTGCGTCCCACTCGGGCGCAGGGAACCGGACATGCCCGCGACCACTGGCCCTATCCACAGGGTGGACGTCCCGCCCCAGTGACCTCGGTGGCGGTTCTGCCCGACCGGCAGAACCGCCACCGCACGTCCTGTTCGGGGCTAACGCTCGTCCTCGGCCGCGGTGGCCGGATTCTCCTGAAGCTTGCTGGTCTCGTCCTGGATTTCTGCGGCGATCTTGCGCAGTTCGTCATCGTGCTTGCGCGCGTGGTGCGCACAGAACAGCAGGTCGCCGCCGGAGTTCAGCACCACCCGGACATACGCCTGGGCGCCACAGCGGTCGCACCGATCTGCGGCGGTCAGGGGCTGTGTGGGTGCAAGAGTTCCAGTCACTTCGCCTTCCTCAATGCTCGGCGTTAGTCACCTCGCTCAACATCTAACCTGACATGGAACTTCCCGGCCAGTGCTGTTGTACGCCAACAGCGGAATCGGCCCAATTTGTGGGGTGTGTCACCGTCATCGTTTGGATCTCGGGTGGGGCTGGCCGGGCGCCAGTGTCGTGGCGTGCCGATAGCCTCGGTTCGAACGGCTGTGCCTATGCTTGCTCCGCGAATGGGACAGTCCACATGTCTGCGGGCACCCGCCGCATACCTTCGATCGTCGTAGTACCGTGCCCTCGTCCGTGACGAGGCCAGACCGCCCTCGACCGCTCGGGAGTGTCTCCGTGACCGCCGCTACTGCCGAATTGCACGAGCCCGACGACTACTCTGCGCGCCATCTCTCGGTGCTGGAGGGGCTGGAGGCGGTCCGTAAACGGCCTGGCATGTACGTCGGGTCGACGGACAGCCGGGGTCTCACCCACTGTCTGTGGGAAATCGTCGACAACTCGGTCGACGAGGCGCTGGCCGGGCACTGTTCCCGGATCGATGTGGTGTTGGCCGCCGACGGTGCCGTCGAGGTCCGGGACGATGGCCGGGGAATCCCGGTGGACATCGAGCCCAAGTCTGGGCTTCCCGGGGTCGAGGTGGTCATGACCCGGCTGCACGCCGGGGGCAAGTTCGGCTCGGGCTCCTACACGGCCTCCGGCGGGCTCCACGGGGTGGGCGCGTCGGTGGTGAATGCGCTCTCGGCCCGACTGGATGTGGAGGTGGACCGGGACGGCCGCACCAGCTCCATGAGTTTTCGCCGTGGAATTCCCGGCACCTTCGACGGCAGCGGCCCGGACGCCGATTTCACTGCGGGCTCCGGGCTGACCGTGGGGCGCCGGGTCGCACGCTCGGTCACGGGAACCCGGGTCCGGTTCTGGCCGGACCGTCAGATCTTTCTGAAGGACGCCGACATTGCCCTGGACGCGCTGCTCGGCCGCGCCCGCCAGACGGCATTCCTTATCCCCGGGCTGACCATCGCGGTCCGGGATGAACGGGGAGAGGGCAGCCCCCCGGTGGAGGAGGAGTTTCGCTTCGACGGGGGAATTAGCGAGTACTGCACCTACCTCGCTCCCGACGAACCCGTCAGCGACGTGCTGCGACTTCAGGGGGCGGGTACCTTCACCGAGACCGTGCCGGTCCTGGACGACAGTGGGCACATGGTGCCCACGGAGGTAGAGCGCACGCTGGACGTGGATGTCGCCTTGCGCTGGGGAAACGGCTATGACCCGACGGTGCGTTCCTTCGTTAACGTGATCGCCACCCCCAAGGGCGGCACCCATGTCGCGGGTTTCGAGCGGGCCCTGGTCCGGGTCGTCAACGATCAGCTGCGCAGCGCGAAGCTCCTCAAGGCGAATGAGGACCCGGTCGTGAAGGAGGACGTGCTGGAGGGGCTGACGGCGGTGGTTACCGTACGCCTGCCCGAGCCCCAGTTCGAAGGCCAAACCAAGGAGATCCTCGGAACTTCGGCGGCGAGCCGGATTGTCTCCCAGGTGGTCGGGCACGAGCTCCGGGCGTTTCTCGGTTCCACCAAGCGGGCGCAGCGTCAACAGGCGCGTACGGTGCTGGAGAAGATCGTCAACGCGGCCAAGGCACGACAGGCCGCCCGGCAACAGCGGGAGAACCAGCGCCGCAAGACCGCCCTGGAGAACTCCGCCCTGCCCGCCAAGCTGGTGGACTGTCGGAGCGAGGGGATGGAGTCCAGCGAACTGTTCATCGTGGAGGGTGACTCCGCCCTGGGCACGGCCAAACTGGCCCGCAATTCCGAGTTCCAGGCGCTGCTACCGATCCGAGGCAAGATTCTCAACGTGCAGAAGGCCTCTATGGCCGACATGCTCAAGAACGCGGAATGTGCCGCGATCTTGCAGGTGATCGGTGCCGGCTCCGGGCGCGGCTTCGACGTGACCGCGGCCCGCTACGGACGGGTCATCATCATGGCGGACGCGGATGTCGACGGTGCCCACATCCGCTGCCTCCTGCTGACCCTGTTCTACCGATACATGCGCCCCCTGCTGGAGGAAGGCCGGGTCTACGCCGCCGTCCCGCCCCTGCACCGGGTGGAACTAACCAATGTTGCCCGGAAACGGGGCGCCAAGGCGGACCGGTACCTCTACACCTACTCGGACGCCGAGCTTCAGCGGCGCCTGTTGGAGCTGGAGCGTAAGGGCTTCACCTGGAAGGAGCCGGTGCAGCGGTACAAGGGACTGGGCGAGATGGACGCCGACCAGTTGGCCGAGACCACCATGGATCCCCGCCACCGGACGCTGCGCCGGATCCGGGTGGAACACGCGGAAGAGGCCGCGGGGGTGTTCGACCTGCTGATGGGTAACGAGGTCGCCCCGCGGCGCCGGTTCATCGCCGAGGGGGCACAGGAGCTGGATCTGTCCCGGATCGACGCTTAACGTCCGGTGCGTAGGCGGCGATCGGATTCTGAAGGTCCCCTGCCAGCTGGATGGCACTGGCGGGGTCCTGGAGGTCCACCATCCGTTCGTTGTTGCGCAGTTGCAGGCGGTTCAGGCAGGACAGTCCGAAGCGTTCGGTGAACAGGTCCCAACGGGCGAACCGGGAGTTCAGCTCGGGGTGATCGTGTTGGTAGTCAGCGACGCACTGCGCAACGACCTGCCAGAAGTCCTCCTCGGCGAGCAGTCCCTCTTCGGCCAGCACGGAGTTGAGGAACCGGAGAAAACAGTCGAATACGTCGGTGAGGATCGACAGTGGACGCAGTTCCTCGTCGACCTCGGCGCGGATGCGCGCCACGCCCTGGGGGAGGGGGCGGTCCGGGTCCAACAGAGCAACTTCTTCGGCGATGTCCTTGATCAGTGCACGGTGAGGCACGCCCTGTTCCAGCACCAGGATGACGTTCTCCCCGTGTGGCATGAAGACCAGGTCGTGGGCGTAGAAACAGTGCAGGATGGGACGGAGATAGACGTCCAGATAGCGTCGCAGCCACTCTCGCGCACCGAGCTGCGACTCGGCGATGAGTGCTGCGACCAGGGACTCACCCGCACTGTCCACGTGCAACAGTGCCGCCATCGTCGCCAGACGCTGGTTGCTGCCCGGGTCGAGGTGCGTGTGGGGGCTCTCCCGCCAGAGTGCGGCGAGCATCATCCGGTACGGCGATCCGCTCTCGGTGGCTGCCTCATAGTGTTCGTGGTGGAAGCCCACGGCGGCGCGTTCCCGCAGCACGGTGAACCCGCTCGCCCGCAGCTCGGGGTCCTCGACAACGATGCGGGTGACCCAGTCGTTGATCGCCGGGGTGGAGCGCATATACGCCGCGGACAGTCCACGCAGGAACCCCATATTGCGTACGGACATGGCTGTTTTGACGTAGTGGCGGTGGGGTGCACTGCGGTTGTAGAGGGTGCGGACGGACTGTTGGGGCTGGTAGTCGTCGTCACCGTAGCCGAGGCAGATGAGGTCACGGCGCGCCAACGCGTCGGCGAAGGTGACTGTGGTGCGGTTCCACCACTGCCAGGGATGGACGGGGATGAGATGCACGTCCGCCAGCGTGAGTGCCTGTTCGGCGAGGACGCGCGTGAATCGCTCCAGCGTGTCCGGGGCCAGCTCGGTGGTGAGCAGCGTCTGGCGGTCCAGGTCGTGGCTGTGGGTGAGCGTGCAGTATTCGCGGCGTGCCGCCAGCCACACCAGTCGGGTTGTGGCACCGGTCTCCGGAGCGTAGGCCAGATACTCATTGGCATCCAGGCCGATCCGGCCGCTGTTGGCGACGAAACACGGGTGCCCCTCGGTCATCCCGGCCTCGATGGTCTGGAAGTCGCTGTGTGCGAGCTCGGCGGCGGTGTGACGGCGGGTGGCCAACTTGTGGGACCAGCTGGCCAGGGTGGTGGTCAGCTCTTCAAGATAGGTCGGTAGCAGTGTGGGATCGATGTCCAGGGTCTCCCGTAGATCCAGGACGAGGGCGGTTGTCTCCGGTGAGAGTTCCTGTCCGTCCCGGATCCGGGTGATGCTCTCGGGATCCACCACCCAGTGGTCCAGCGATCGTCGACGGGCCGTGAAGCGGTATTCGGTGCGGGTGTCGTCACTGGTGACCACGTAGTCCCGCCCTTCGAGCCGAGGGAGCACCAGCCGTTCGTGGGCGAACTCCGCGAGCGCCTTGGCGGTCAGTAGGCGGTTGGCACGGTGCCACGTGTCCGGGGTGAGATGGCTAATGACCGTGTCCGGCCGCTCGCGCGCCGGGTCGGGGCCCGTGGTTGTGGGCTGTGGGGCGGCGCCGTGCGGCGTCGTGGCGTGGTACTGCTGTCGGGTGCAGGTGCTGAGGTAGGCCTGTTTGTCGGGAAGGTCGATGGTGTGGTGGATCTGGAAGCCCACAGCGGCGTTCAACCGGTGCATCTTTCGGTTGCGCACGTCGGGTTCCACGACAACACGCTCCACTCCGGGGGTGGCGAACAGCCACTGCATGACGGTGTCCAGGACGGCACGGGTGAAGCCGTGCCGGGGCGTGTCGGTGGGTGCGACGAGAACGTGCATCCCGGTGTCGCCGGTGCGTCCCTGATAGTGGTGCCGTAGCGGGGTGTGCTGCGGACTGTAGCGCTCGACCAGGAACGCCGGCTGGCCGTCGTGCTGGCCCAGCAGGGCCAGACGGTGTGGATCTTCCTCGATCTCGGTGAATTCGCGTTCGATGTCGGCCTGGGTGGCCGATCCCAATTGCCAGAAGACGGACTTGGGGTGGGTGAGCCATGAGTGCAGCAGTGGGATGTGGCTGGCCCGGTCCACGTGGTGGAGGGAGAATCTCCCCAGGCAAGGGTCGGTACGGACGAACACGGTCTCGGTCACGGCAGCTCCATGGGTGCGGTGAAGGTCTGGAACGTGGTGGTGGACTCGACGGGGTAGGGCTCGCGGCCGGTGAGCTCACGCAGGATGGATGAGTTTCGGTAGGCAGCCATGCCCAGGTCCGGGGTGACGAAGCCGTGCGTGTGCAGTTCGGCGTTCTGGACGAAAACCTCGGAGCCACGCTGGTCCACGCTGTAGTTGCGGGCCGCGACCAGGCGGCCCTCGCCATCCCAGCGCAGCCGTTCGGCGATCGGGGAAAGGAAGTCCGGAGGACGGTAGGAGTAGCCCGTGGCCAGCACCACCTCCGCTGTGGTGTGGGTGTGGCGCACGTCCTGCTCGGTGTGGTGCAGCTGGAGCTCGAAGGTGCCGCTGTCGGGGTCGCGATGGGCACCGGTGACCGCTGTGGCCGGCAGCAGCCGTGTCGGGCAGTGGCCCCGGTGCGACTTCGTGTACAGCAGCTCGTAGATCTCGTTGATCAGGCTGCTGTCGATTCCCTTGTACAGCGGGTTCTGCTGCCGCAGCAGCGCCTCGCGGGTGGCGGCGGGGAGTGCGTGGAAGTGGTCGGTGTAGTCGGGGGAGGTGAGCTCCAGGGTCAGCTTCGTGTACTCCAGGGGAAAGAACCGGGGGGAGCGGGTTACCCAGGTGAGTGCGTAGTCGTGGCGGTCGATGTCGCGCAGTAGGTCGTAGTAGATCTCGGCGGCGCTCTGGCCGCTGCCCACCACGGTGATGCTGCTGCTGGCTACGAGCTGTTCGCGTCGCGACAGATAGTGGGAACTGTGCAGGCCCGCGGTGTCGATTTCGGAGAAGGCGTCCGGTAGGTGCGGCGGTGTGCCGGTGCCCAACACCAGACGGCGGGCGCGGTAGGTGAGCTCCTCGCCGGTCGTGGGCCGGATGGCCTGGACCAGGTAGTGGTCGGTGCCCGGGTCGTGTCGGATCGCGGTGACCCGGGTGTCGAAATGCAGGTGTTGGTTGCCGAGCCGCTCGGTCGCCCAACGGCAGTAGTCGTTGAACTCGCTGCGTAGGGGAAAGAAGCTTTCCCGGATGTAGAAGGGGTATAGGCGGTTGGACGCCTTGAGGTAGTTCAGGAAGGAGTAGGGCGAGGTCGGGTCAGCCAGGGTGACCAGGTCGGCGAGGAAGGGGGTCTGGAGGGTGGCCTCGTCGAGCAGCATGCCACCGTGCCAGGTGAATTCTGGTTCCTGCTCCAGGACCACCACGTCCAGGTCCGAAAGCGGCTCGCTCAGGCAGGCCAGGCCGAGGTTGAACGGCCCCAGCCCGACGGCTAGGACGTCGTGGGCATCGGCGCCGTGCGCGGTTGGTGCTTCGGGCATTGTGTCCTCCGTTCTCCGGTTCTCAGCTTGCGGGGGCGAGGACTCCGTTGGCAGCCAGGTACTCTTCGGCGTGGCCGGCGAGGAGGTCACGCACCGTGGTGATGTCGGCCCGGGTGGTGTCGGGGTTGAGAATGGTCAGCTTGAGATGGCGTCGGCCGTCCACGGTGGTCTGTGCCACCAGCGCGCTTCCGGAGGTGTACAGCGCGTTCCGGGCGTACACCGCGGCGGCATCACCCTGTGCCGCGGAAATACCGGCGCCCGGGACATAGCGGAACACGACCGTGCTGAGTTGGGGTGGGGCGGCGAGTTGGAAGCGTGGGTCGGCCGTCAGGATCTCGGCGGCCTCGGTGGCGCGCTCGATCACGGTGTCGAAGAGTGTGCCGATGGCCTCGGCGCCCATGATGCGGAGGGTCAGCCACAGCTTCAGGGCGTCGAATCGGCGTGTGGTCTGAATGCTCTTGTCCACCTGATTCGGTGTCTGGGTGGCCGTGTCGGCCGGGTTCAGATACTCCGCGTGGTAGGTGGCGTGGCGGAGGGTACGTCTCTCGCGCACGATGACGGCGCTGGAACTGACCGGCTGGAAGAAGGATTTGTGGAAGTCCACGGTGACAGAGTCGGCATGTTCGATCCCGTCGAGGCGGTAACGGTGTCGGGATACGAGGAGACCGCAGCCGTAGGCGGCGTCCACGTGCAGCCACACCCCGCTGCGGGTGCACTCGGCGGCGATGTCGGGCAGTGGGTCAATGCTGCCGAAGTCCGTGGTTCCCGCGGTGGCAACCACCGCCATCGGAACCAACCCCCGCCGCTGGCAGTCCTCAATTTCCGCGCGGAGTGCGGCGGGAACCATACGGCGGGTGGCGTCGCAGGCCACGGTCCGCACCGCGTCGTAGCCCAGCCCCAGGAGTGCGGCCGACTTCGCCACGCTGAAGTGTGCACTCTCGGAGGTCAGAATGCACAGCCGGGACAGGTTTGCGGAGGTGGGGCCAGTGGCGCCGCGGGGATCGTCAGCGTTCAGGCGGCTGATGGTCTCGTCTCGGGCCAGGAGTAGTGCCTGAAGGTTGGACTGGGTGCCGCCACTGGTGAAGACCCCGTCGGCGGAGGGTCCCATGCCGATCTGTTGGGCGGTCCACTCGACCAGGCGTTGTTCGATCAGCGTGGCGCCGGTGCTCTGGTCCCAGGTGTCCAGGGAGGAGTTGACGGCACTGAGGACGGTTTCGCCGAGTAGGGCCGGAAGGGCCACGGGGCAGTTGAGGTGTGCGAGATAGCGGGGATGGTGGAAGTAGACGGCATCCCGGAGGTAGATGTCCTCGAGTTCGTCCAGGGCCAGCTGGCTGTCCCGGAGGGGATGGTCCAAATCGATTCCGGCGAGTCTGGTGGTCAGCTGGCGCACGGTGGGGCCGGTGGTGGGCCCGTCGGCGCCGGCGATCCTGCGGGCCACGCGGTGGGCCCCGGCCGCGACGAGCTGTTGGTACTGCCCGCTGGTCGTTCCGGTGAGCAGGTGCGTACGGGGGGCGGTGTCGGTCCACTGGGAGGGCTCGTGCACGCTCATCGATCACCCTAATTAAGGTTAGCCTAACGAAACAAAAGTTAGCCTAACCTATTAATCGATGATGTCGATACGGGGGTACCCCTGGGCTACACGTTGATGCCGGGACCTCCGGGGACGCGTCGTGTCACGAAACCGGGAACAGCCCGCGTGCTAGGATGAGCGCGCCCGCGTGACCTACGGTTCCGGCGTGGCCGCGGGCGGCAGGGGCGGTAGCTCAGCCGGTCAGAGCAGCGGACTCATAATCCGTCGGTCGCGGGTTCAAGTCCCGCCCGCCCCACGCATCGCCCCGGAGCCTTGGTCTGTTCTGGTTGGTGGCATCGGGCTCGTGGGGGAGCGAGGGGCCCGACGGGGCGGGTATGCCGCCAGCGGCGGTGCTGCGAGTGAGACCCGGGGCCGCCGCGTCCCGCGACGCAGTCCGCAGCGTACGGGCCGATCTCACCGCAGATCGGGGACGCCGCACGTCGATCCCGGATTCTGGTCGGGCCGATCCTGCGCCCGTCGGCGATGAGGTCGTGACCGTCCGGATCATGCGGGCGGAGAGGCTCCCTGTGCTCGTCGCCACTCCGAAAAGATCGTGGTGGATCGATCGTGCTGAATCCCTGTGACCAGGAAATAAAACAATGGCCAGGCGTTCTCTAATCGTGCTCGGGCGGGATTCCTGAGTCTAGGGGTGTGCGAAACCTCCCGTTCCGCATCGACTGAATGGCATGATGTACGGGTGAATATACGGAGATGTCATCACGATCTCCTGGAAGGTCAGTGTTCCTATTGCCAGGAGGTTCCGGCCGGCCTCACCGAACGGGTGGCAGTTACTACTGGTGGCGACGTTTTCCATCGCTCAACGAACTGTGTCGCCCTGCGTGAGGGGCACAAGAAGGCTCGAGCCCGCGGGCAGGACGTATATGATCCGGAGGTTGTCCCCCTCGCGCGGGTGCGCCATGAGCGTGATCCCTGCATCGCCTGCTTTCCCGATTTCACACCCCCCGGTACCCGGCTGTGTTGGGTCTATTCTCAGGGACAATGGAACAAGGGGCTGCTCACCCGGTGGATCGGCCGCAACGCCTCCGGCCAGTGGGAGGCATGGGTGGCTTTTGTGGTGGAGGTCCCACAATTGGAGAAGATCAACGAAACTTACCTCCGGCCACGCGAGGCGGGACAGGAAACGCCGCCCGGTCGCGTTTCCGTAACACGCACCCCTGGCGCGCAACGTCGTCAGCCTGCGGAAACCGGTGGAGAGGCGGAACCGCGGGTGCCGCGGCCCCGCGACGACGGCACACGGGGCGAGCCGCCGGTGGAGGAACGGATCTGGCTTGACGTCCCCTTCGCCGAGAAGGACGAGGCCAAGGCGGCGGGAGCCCGGTGGGACGGCACGGCCCGCCGGTGGTACGCGCCCCGTGCGGGGATCGCGGCACTGGAACGCTGGGCGGCGGCGCCGGAGTTGCCCACGCTTCTCCCCGGTGAGGACCGCTCGTTGGGCTCGGGACTCTATGTCGACCTTGTCCCGAGTAGTTGCTGGTTTACCAACGCCCGCTCCTGCCTGGAGCCCAGGGACTGGGAACGGGTGCGCCGGATGGTCACAGCCCGTGCCGGCAACGTCTGCGAGATCTGCGGAGCCGAGCCGGACCGCGCGCAGCAGCGGTGGATGGAGGTCCACGAGCGCTGGGTGTACGATGCCCGGCTCCGGGTGCAGACCCTGCGCCGGCTGATCTGCGTGTGCACGCCGTGTCACACGGTGACACACTTTGGTTACGCCCAGGTGCGTGGCCTGGAACGGCAGGCGTTCGCGCACCTGATGAGCGTGACGGAGATGGGGCCCTCCCAGGCCCGTGCCCATGTCGACGAGGCGTTCGCGGTGTGGGAGGAGCGGTCCCGCCACGTGTGGTCGCTGGACCTGTCTATGCTGACCGATGCGGGGATCCGCGTGCTGCCCGCCCCTAGGGCCCGTGATCGGGTGGACACAGCGCGGCGCACCCTGGAAGGGGAGCCGTAGGAGGCCGGTTGTGGGGCGTGCGAACCCTCGAACGGATGCGCCCTATTGTGCGTGGTGCGGCCCGTCGTTGCGGAGGCGCCGATGGAGTTCGCGCCCGGGACGTCGTACCCGTCAGGGCAGTCGGCCGGCGTGGGCGAGTGCCTGGCGTACCAGGACGTCCTGGCCGCCGCTCATTTCCTGTTGGACCTCCGGGCTGGCTGCCTCTTCCGGGGTTAGCCACACGAGATCCAGTGCGTCCTGACGGGGTTCGCAGTCGCCGGCGACCGGAACGACGTAGGCCAGGGACACCGCGTGTTGACGCGGATCATGGAACGCGGAGACTCCGGGGGTGGGGAAGTACTCGGCGACTGTGAATGGTTGGGGAGCGGTCGGTAGGTGGGGCAGTGCCACGGCCCCGAGGTCCTTTTCCAGGTGGCGCAGCAACGCATCCCGGATGCGCTCGTGATGCAGGACCCGGCCGGAGACCACGGCACGGCTGATGCTGCCATCCGGGGCCACCCCCAGCAGCAGACCGACGTGGGTCACAGTCCCAGCGTCGTCGACTCGAACGGGAACGGCGTTGATGTACAGGATCGGAAGCTGATCCCGAGCCGTGGCCAGTTCGGTGGATGTCAGCCAACCGGGGGCGTCCCCGTCAGTGGTTTCGCGCATGCCGCCGTTCTATCGCATTCGGGGCCCTGAGAAACACCGACAACCCGTATCCCGTCCACCACGTGACGTTTGCGGAATCCCTCCCCAAACCGTAGTGAGATGGTTACCCTACGGGGAGTAGGGACCCGGAGACTCGACGAGAGTGGGTGCTCATGGAGGCGTTTCGCCTACCCGATTTCTACCTACCGTATCCCCCCCGTCTCAATCCCCAGGTGGAGCGTTCCCGCCAGCACAGCCTGGACTGGGCCCGCACGATGGGCATGCTCGACAGCCGCACCCCGCGTGGCGGCCTGGTGTGGGACGAGGACGCCCTGGCGTCCATGGACTACGCCCTGATGTGCGGGTACACCCATCCCGACTGTGACGGCCCGATGTTGGACCTGATCACCGACTGGTACGTGTGGGTGTTCTTCTTCGACGACGACTTCCTGGAGCGGTTCAAGAACTCCCGGGACCTCCAGGGGGCACGGGCCTATCTGAACCGACTCGACGACATCATGGCTGCCGACGGCCATCCCGAGTCCCCACCCGCGAATGCCGCCGAGACCGGGTTGTGTGACCTGTGGCGCCGAACCGTGCCGCAGATGTCGGCCGAGTGGCGCGAACGATTCACTGTCAGTACCCACAACCTCATGATCGAGTCCCTGTGGGAGCTGGACAACATCAACCGGGAACGCATCGCGAATCCGATCGAGTACATCCAGATGCGGCGTCGAGTCGGGGGAGCACCATGGTCGGCGAATCTGGTCGAGTGCGCCGTGGGTGTGGAGGTGCCGCACCACCTGCGTGACATCCGCGCCGTGTCCAGCCTCAGCGACACCTTCGCCGACGCGGTGCACCTGCGCAACGACCTGTTCTCCTACCAGCGCGAGGTTGAGGAAGAGGGGGAGAACTCCAACGCGGTTCTGGTGTTCGAGCGGTTTTTCGATTGCACGACCCAGGAGGCTGCGGATCGGGTCAATGACCTGTTGACCTCCCGCCTGGTGCAGTTCGAGGACATAGCGTTGCACGAGGTCCCGGGCCTCGTGGCCGACCACGGTGTGCCGCCCGACGAGCAGGCAGCCCTGGCCGCCTACGTGAAGGGACTTCAGGACTGGCAGGCCGGGGGACACGAGTGGCATGCCCGATCCAGCCGCTACATGAATTCCGGTGCCCGCCGCTCCGTGCATGGGCCCACAGGACTGGGTACCGCGGCGGCACGATCCCCGTTCGGGGCCACCGCGCTCGGGCCCGGTCTCCAGCGGCGGCGGGGGCAGCGGTCCCAACCGGTGCTGGCCCCCGTGGGGCATCTTCCCCTACCGGAGATCTACATGCCCTATAGCTACCGGATGAGCCCGCATCTGGACGCGGCGCGGAGTTACGCGGTGGACTGGGCCCGCCGGATGGGCATGTTCGACTCCGTGCCCGGTATTGAGGCCGGAGGCGTCTGGGACGAGCGCAGGTTCCTCTTGTTCGACCTGCCGCACTGCGCGGCCATGATCCACGCTGATGCGAGCCCCGAGCAGTTGAACCTGTCCTCGGACTGGCTGGCCTGGGGAACCTATGGTGACGACTACTTTCCGGTGGTGTTCGGGGCCAGTCGAGACGTGGCCGCAGCCAAGGCATGTAACGACCGGCTTCCGGCGTTCATGCCCCTGGACCTCGGCGCGACTCCCGAGCCCACCAACCCGATCGAACGTGGACTGGCCGACCTGTGGCGTCGGACCGCCGCAGCGATGACCACCGCGGCACGGGATCGGTTCCGTACCGCGGTCATGGACATGACCTCCAGTTGGCTGTGGGAGCTGGACAATCAGGCCCAGCACCGGGTTCCGGATCCGGTGGACTACATCGAGATGCGTCGGAGAACCTTCGGCTCGGACATGACGATGAGCCTGTCCCGGCTCGCCCACGTGGACGACATTCCGCCCGGGCTGGAGCAGACCCGCACCATCCGCGAGATGGAGACCGCGGCACAGGACTACGCCTGCTTCGTCAATGACCTGTTCTCTTACCAGAAGGAGATTCAGTTCGAGGGCGAGTTGCACAACCTCGTGCTCGTCGTGGAGAACTTCCTGTGTCTGGACCGGTTCACAGCCCGGGATGTGGTGGCCGACCTCATGCGCGCCCGTATGGAACAGTTCCAACACATCGTGGCGCACGATCTGCCCGCCCTGTTCGTCGAACACAATCTGGACCAACGGGCCCGAACCGCCCTGAGCGCGCATGCCGCCAAGCTCAAGGACTGGATGTCGGGAATTCTGGAGTGGCACCGCAAGTGTGCGCGTTACCAGGAGCATGAACTGCGGCGGCACCACCTGGGTGCGGGGAGTGCCCTGGCGCAGCCCACCCGGTCGGGCCTGGAACCCCGTCGTTGGGGACCCACCGGAATCGGAACCTCGGCGGCGCGCGTCGCGGTCCCGGCCCAGCACGTCGCCCGGTAGCTAGATCCACAGCGGGGTGCCCCGAACGGGCACCCCGCGGCACCGAATTCGTGGGCCGGGGGTCAGTCCAGAATGCGCACGACGATCTTGCCGCTGGTGTGCCCCTCGTCCCCGCGGCGGTGCGCCTCGGCAATCCCACTCAGAGGGAAGACCTCGCTGACGTGCGGACGCAGCCGACCCTGCTCGACCAGTTCGGCGATCGCCGCCATGCCCCCGTGGTCGGCCTCCACCAACATGGGTGCCACTCGGATCCCCCGCGTGGCGGCCGCTGCGTCCCGCTCCTCGTCCGGAACCGGAAGCAGGGGGATCAGAACGCCACCGGGGCGCAGAGTGGACACCGACCGCCGGCCGTACTCGCCACAGATCGGATCCAGCACCACATCGACCTCGGACACGGCCTCGGCGAAGTCCACCTCCCGGTAGTCGACCAGTTCGTCGGCTCCCAGGTCCTTGAGGAAGGCGTGTTTGCCGGCGCTGGCCGTTCCGATGACGTGGGCACCGCGGGCCTTGGCGATCTGGACCGCGAGATGGCCGACACCGCCGGCCGCGGCATGGACGAGTACGCGCTGCCCGGACTGGAGCCGAGCGGTGTCCACCAGCGCCTGCCAGGCGGTAAGCGCGGCGAGCGGCAGGGCCCCAGCCTCGGTGTGCGAGAGTCCGCTCGGCGCGTGGGCGAAGGCGCGCGTCGGCGCCGTCACGTACTCGGCAAAGGCCCCGGCCCCATGGGGGTAGGGCAGCATCCCGAAGACCCGATCTCCAGGGGCGAACAGGGTGACCCCGAAGCCCACGGCGTCGACTACCCCGGAAACGTCCCAGCCCAGCACATAGGGCGGGTCTCCCAGAAACAGTCGCTGAGCCCGATGCTTCCAGTCCGTGGGGTTAAGTCCGGCCGCATGGACCCGAACCCGGATCTCCGAGATTCCGGGAGCAGGAATCTCCGTGGTGGTCTCGTGCAGGACCTCGGGTCCGCCGAGGACGTCCTGGGATATGGCGCGCATCGTGGTTCGTTCAGTCATGGCCTCCAGCATCGCGCCCCGATTTCCGAGCGACAATGGCAGAAACGCCAGTATCCGATACGATCCTGCCATGGATACGGTGGCCGTGCTCGCCCTCGACGGCGTATACCCCTTCGAACTGGGGATTGCCAGCCGGGTGTTCGGTTCGGCGCCGGAACGCTACACGGTGGCAACCTGTAGCCCAACCGGGGACGCCGTCCGTACCGGTGCGGATTTTGACGTGGAGGTTGCGCACGATGCCGCGCTGCTCGCCACGGCCGACATCGTGGTGATTCCGCCATGTGACCTGGAACCGCTGCTCAGTACCGGCAGCCTCAGCCCGGAGGTGAGCTCTGCCCTGGGGGTGGTACGGCCTGGAACCCAGATCGTGTCCATCTGCACAGCCTCGTTCGTGCTGGCTGCCGCGGGGTTTCTGGACGGGCGTCGTGCGGCCACCCACTGGGCGGAGGCCGCCACCCTACAACGCCTCTTCCCGCGGGTGGCCGTCGATCCGCGGGTGCTGTTCGCCGAGGACGGGGACCTGCTCACATCCGCCGGGGCGGCCTCTGGGGTGGATGCCTGCCTGCATCTGATCCGGCGGGACCACGGCAGTGCTCTCGCCAACCGGGTGGCTCGCGTGTGTGTCGTTCCGCCCTGGCGGGATGGGGGACAGGCTCAGTACATCGAGCATCCGGTTCCGGCCGAGGCCGACCTCGGCACCGCGGCGACCCGTGCCTGGGCCACACATCGACTACACCTGCCGCTCACCGTCACCGAACTTGCCGAGCATGCCCGGATGAGTCCCCGAACCTTCGCCCGGAGATTCCAGGAGGAGACCGGAACCAGCCCCGCCCGGTGGTTGACGCGGCAGCGACTGGCCCGGGCCCGGGAACTCCTGGAGTCCACAAACCTTCCCGTGGAACGGGTGGCGCATCAGGTCGGATTCGGAACCGCCGCCGCACTACGCAAGCACATGCGCGCAGAGCTGGGGGTTCCCCCACTGACCTACCGCCGCACATTCCGCGGTGCGGTACTCGACCGCGCGGAGTAACCGTTGCGGGAGGCCGGATGACCGTGCACCGATGTGTGCGCGAAAATGGCTCTGGGCACCGTATCCTGGAAACCGCCTCTTCAGGATCGTGTGGCCCGGCCCGGTGAGGGACGTGACCCGCAACTGGCAAGGACCCCTGCGGTCGCTGCGTGACATGGCCGACCGTACGCCCGCCCACCGCAATCGGCATGTCGACCTGATGCGTGCGGTGGCGATCTGTGCCGTCGTCCTCGGGCACTGGTTGCTGCTGGTGGTGGAAGACAGGCCGAACGGTCTCCACGGGACCACAGTGCTCGCCGAGCTGTCCTGGACCTCCCCGCTGACCTGGCTGTTCCAGGTAATGCCGGTGGTTTTCTTCGTGGGCGGCTATGCCAACGCGGCCTCCCTGACTGCTCACCTGGGCCGGGGAGGCCAGGCCGCCTCGTGGTTGTGGGGCCGTGCGGTGCGGCTCCTCGCGCCCACGTCGGTGCTTCTGGGTGTGCTCGTCTGCTGTGCGGTATTCGTGTTCGCCGTGAGGGGTGACACCGAACTGGTGGCGTTGGCGGCATGGGTCGCCACCATGCCGTTGTGGTTTCTCGCGGCCTATATGGGCATGGTCCTACTGGCCCCGGTGACCTTTCGGCTGCACCGTCGGTTCGGGTTGGGGGTGGTGGCGGGACTGGTGGTCGGTGTCGCCGTGTTCGACCTGATCTACGTCACCCACGTCACGGACACGCAGCCGGAATCGATGCGAATTCTTCGGCATCTGTGCGCCTGGCTGGCGGTGCACCAGGCCGGATACTGCTGGTACGACCGGCTGCTGCCCACGCGGCCCAGCGCGTGCGCGCTGCTCGCCGGCGGTGGCCTGACGGGGGCCGTACTGTTGGTCACCGTGGGCCCCTACCCGGTCAGTATGGTCACCGTGCCCGGGGTGGAGGCCTCCAACGCGGGCCCTCCGACGATTCCACTCCTTGCGCTGGCCACGGCACAGATTGGGATGATCCTCCTGCTGTCCGGCCCCAGCAACCGGTGGCTGCGGCGCAGGCGGCCGTGGACCGCGGTGGTGGCGGTGAACGCGGTGGTGTTCACCGTGTTTCTGTGGCATATGAGTGCCGCTGTGCTCGGTGCGATGGTGTTGTATCCGACCGGGATTCTGCCGCAGCCTCCGGTGGACTCCGCGGAGTGGCTGCTCCTGCGCCTGCCCTGGCTGGGCGTCCTCGCCGCACTGCTGATCACGCTCGTGGCATTGTTCGGCTGGGTGGAGGCCCGAGCCACGGGCGTGGCGATCGCGGAACACCTGTCGTTGGGCCCCCGCGTGCTGGTGCCCGCCGGGATGGCGCTGTGCATTGTCGCTTTGATCCTCGTGGGCCTTTCCGGACCAGAACTTCACGGTCCCGTGGGAATCCCACTGGGACTGTACGCCCTGTACCTGATCGGTGTCCTCATGGTCTACGGGACACCCCGAATTGCCCGAGCACTGCGCTGACCACCATGCCGTTGATTCCGTACAGCCACCGTGGGTACGGTGACGTCACTCCACGGTGGCTGTGGTCGCGCGTCCCCGGTACACCTCGACGTCGTCACGCTCGGTACGAGAAGGAGCAACATGTCCACGAACGAGCGGTCCGCCGTTCCCGAGCGCAGTCGTGGCGTGAACATCGCCCTGTGGGGGGCGCAGATCCTCCTGGCGGGATATTTCGCCTTCGTGGCTGCGAATAAGCTTCTCGGGGCCTCCGCCGAGGTCGTGTTGTTCGACGAGATCGGGCTGGGACAGTGGTTCCGCTACGTCACCGGAGTTGTGGAGCTCGCCGGTGCCGTAGGCCTGCTTCTGCCCCGACTGGCCGGGATCGCCGCACTCGCATTGGCTGGGGTTATGGTCGGCGCCACCGCCACGAATCTGTTCGTGCTTGAGGACGGCGCGATTCTCGCGGCCCAGACCACTGCACTGCTGGTGCTGTTCCTGCTTCTCGCCTGGGGCCGCTGGCCCTGGACGCGGAGCCTGGTGGACCGGATCCGGGGGCTCTGAGCCAGCGCCCTGGGAACGCCCCGCGCTCGTTCCCCCCACGGGCCCACGACGTGGCCGGGGAACGGCTACGCGGACGTGGGTACGGATCAGCACCACCGCCGCTCCCGGCAGCAGGGCAATCGTTGTCAGCACGCCGTAGGCCACGGCTGCGCTGAGCCCGTCCGCGGCCCCCAGGCCCACCATTGCGAACGTGCCCGCAGCCGCGACTTCCCGCGGCCCCCAACCCCCGACGTTCACCGGCAGGGCCATCGCCACCAGGGCCACCAGCAGCAACGGCACCAGCACACCCAGGGGGGCGGTCGTCCCCGTGCTGCGCGTGGCAACCAGGAACAACGCGAGATAGGCCCCCAGCGCACCCGTGGACAGCGCCACGATCCCCAGCCAGACAGGCAGGAGCCCGGTGCGGACCTCCCTCCAGACAGCCGTCACCGCCCTGCGCAGCCACGAGCGGGGCCGCAGCCATCCGGCCAGAGCCACCCCGGCGGCGAGACCCGCGGCCAGCACGAGAGCCACCCCGGGAACCACCCCCAGCTCGCGAGCCGCCTCCCCGAAGAGTCGCGGATAACCAGCCAGCGCCACCAGGGACGCCCCGATGAGGACAAGCTGCCCCGAGACCCGTTCCAGGACCACGATGCGGGTACCCCGGCCGAGATCCCCGACCTGCCGCCCGTGGCACCAGGCACGGTGCACGTCACCGAGGACACCGCTGGGCAGCACGGCGTTGACGAACTGTGCCCGGTAGGTGTCGGCCAGCGCGGCCGACCAGGGCAGTTCCACCCCGAGCTGCCGCGCGACCAGGCGCCACCGGGCGGCATTGCAGCCGGTCCACACCAGCCCGGCTGCCAGCGCGGTTCCCACGGTGTCCGGCCGGACCGCGGACACTCCGGACGCGAAGGACTCTGCGCCCAGGTGCAGTCCGAGCATCCCCAGCAGGGCGGCAGCCATCGCCAGCCGCACCCACGGCCTGAGCCGGTTCGGCATCAGCACCTCCCCTCGGCAGACCTGGGCAGGGCCAGCACGTCGATATGCGGCACGGTCACCCGGAGCGTCCCCCGGGCCAGCTCCTGGCGGCGCCGAGCGAGGTAGTCCGTTGCGGACTGTTCCAGCGCCGGACGCCAGGCACAGCCGGCCTCAATCCAGCCCAGCAGCCACTGTGTCACCAGCTGTGGCTGTCCTGCCCCAATCCGCCACGGACTCGCGGCGGAGTACGGCACCATTCCCTGCCGCCGGAACTCAGTACACAGGGCCTGTGGTGCGGCCGCACCGAGTAGCGTGCCACGGCCGGGAACAGACCGTTGCTGGTGGGCTGCGAAGGCCGATGCGAACGCCGCGTCGCGCTCGTCGGCGGGATCCAGCTCGGGACGCCGCACCACCGACAGGGCGAACAGTGCCGCACAGCCCACGGACCGGACCACAGTGACCAACTGGCGCAGCTCCGTGGCCGTGAGCAGGTCAAGCAGCGCCGAGGCGCCGACGAGCACGGCGCCACTGGAGCGCAGGTCCCGAGGATCCAGGGCGGCGACGTCACCGACCCGGGTTTCCACGGTGACCGTCCCCCCATCGGCGGTGACTGTTGGCACGCACGCAGCGGCGTGGCGGAGTAGCGTCGCGTCGCGGTCGCAGAGGACCCAGTGCTGGGGGCCGGGTAGCAGCGGTGCCAGCCATCGCATCAGCGCCCCCGTTCCACACCCCAGATCCCAGATGACCAGCGGGTGGTTGGCCGGTGGATCCAGCTCCGCTACCAGCCGGTGCACCAGTTCCGCACTGCGGGCCGCCGCGTCGGCGTCCGCACGCAGGGCCAGCCACTCGGGATCCACGCTGGGCAGGTCCGGGGTACTCAACGTGCAGCTCCTCCAACGCTCAGGGCCACGGCAAGCTGCCGCGCTGTGTGGTCCCACGATTGCAGCGTGGCGCGTCGCCGGATCGCCGCACCGCGCATCCCGGCCCGCAACTGGGGATGGGTCAGCCAGCGATGCAGGCCCCACGCCAGGGCTCGGGCATTTCTGGGGGGGACCAGGATTCCCGCCTGGGCCCCGTCCTCGTCCTGCCCCAGGGCCTCGGGCAGTCCCCCCACCGCTGGGGCCAGGACCGGGATCCCCCGCGCCAGTGCCTCAGTCACCACCATCGCGTAACTCTCCACCCGGGAGGCGAGGACCAACAGATCCGCGTCCGCATAGGTGGATTCGAGTGCCGGGCCGCTACGCGGTCCGGCCAGGTGGATTCGTGTTCCCAGATCGGTGTCGTCGCGCCGACGCCGTACGTGTGCCACGAACTCCGGAGCTCGGCGGAGGGAACCGACCATGGTGCAGGTCCAGTTGTGGGTGCGCAGCCGTGCCAACGCATCGACAAGGAGGTCATGTCCCTTGATCGGACTCACCGACGCGACACAGAGCAACCGCCCGCCCGGATCACTGGGCCGGGTCACCGGTGCGGCCGCGGTGCCCGGGTACGCCACGGACACCCGGCTGGGGGGCACTCCGTGCACCTCCACGACGCGCCGGGCCGCCCAGCTGCTCACGGTCACCACAGTGTGGGCTGCGTGCACCGCGGCGCGTTCCGCACGGTCCAGAACCGCCGGGTCGCCGTCCTCGCCGTTGCGCGCAGCATCGCCCACCGGCAGGTGCAGAAGTATGGCCAGGTGGATCCGTTCGGCGTGGCGGCGCAGCCGTTGGGGCGCGCCAGCCGCAACGAGCCCATCGACGAGAACGGTCTGGCCGCTGGGGATTCCGGCCAGGCAACGGTCCAGCCGTTCCTGTGCCTTCACCTCCGGGTGGGGCCAGGGGCCGTGCACGGGATGTTCGTGCACCTGGTGTCCCCGCGTCGACAGGGCCCGCGCCAACCGCAGGTCGAAAACGTTGCCGCCACTGGGTACGGTCGCGTCCGCCACATCCCCGGGGGTCACGGTGTGGACGATGCGCGGGAGGGGAGGCGTGGGGTCAGGGACCACAGTCACCGGCATACCCCCGTTTCCTGGCCGTGCGCGGGTCGCTAGAGCCGCCGTTCGTAGCTGGCCCAGGCAATGTGTGACTCGTGCAGGGTGATGGTCAGTGCCTCCAGCCCGTGACCCGCGTCCCCGAAGGCACCCGCCCGGACCCGTTCGGCGAGCCGGTCGGCCACCACCTGGGCCAGACGTTCGGTGGTGGTGTTGAGATGCGCCAGCTCGGGGTCCTCGTCGAGGTTGCGGTGGTTCAGGGCGGACAGGACCTGCGACAGTTCCTGTGTGGCCAGACCGATGTCCACCACGATCCCGTTCGGGTCCAGCTCCGGACGCTGGAAGGTCGCGTCCACGAGATAGGTGGCTCCGTGGAGCCGTTGGGCGGGGCCGAACACCTCCCCGTGGAGGCTATGCGCGATCATCATGTGATCCCGGACCGTGACTCGGAACATGGTGAGCTCACCTCGGCATGGTGTCGGCGGCGTAGGTGACGCGATGGGCCAAACCGGGAGGGCGTTCCCGGGCCAACCGTGGCAGTGTGCGCGGTAGCTCCGCAAAGCTTCCTTCGCTTGTGACCAGTGCGTCGAACGTCGGATCGCGCAGCAGCTCCAATGCGAGTTCCATCCGTTGGCGCGAGCTGCGCCGCGCCTGTCGGGCAGGGGAGACGGTTCCGACCTGGCTGCTGCGCAGGGTCAGGCGTCGGGAGTGGAATCCGGCACCCAGGGGAACACGCACCGCCTGGTCTCCGTACCAGCTGAGCTCCAGCACCGTTGCTTCGAATCCGGCTAGCTCCAGCGCGTGGGCCAGCCCCTCCTCGGTGGCGCTACAGTGCACCACGAGATCGCGTTCGCCAGCCGCCTCTGGCGGGGTAGCGAAGTCGGCTCCGAGGTGCGCCGCCACGCCCGCGCGTTCCGACTCGACATCCACCAGCTGGACCTCAACACCCGGAATGCCCGCGCACAGCCGCGCTACGGCGCAGCCCACCATGCCGGCTCCCAGCACCGTGATGCGGTCCCCGATCCGCGGCGCCGCGTCCCACAGTGCGTTGACCGCGGTCTCGACAGTTCCGGCGAGTACGGCCCGCTGGTCTGGAACGCCGCTGGGAACCGGCACCACCGCGGAGGTAGGCACCACGTAGTGCGTCTGATGGGGGTAGAGGCAGAAGACGGTGGTGCCCGTCCACGCAGCCGGCCCCTGCTCAACCACCCCCACGTTGAGATAGCCGTACTTGACGGGAGCCGGAAACGCACCTTCCTGGAAGGGTGCACGCATCGACTCCCGCTGTTCCGGGGGCACCCCACCACGCAGCACCAGGGCCTCGGTGCCCCGGCTCACTGCGGAGAAGCGGGTCCGGATCAGGACCTCGTCGGGACCCGGATCCGGCACCGTCACTGGGCGGATGTCGACGTCCCCCACGGCGCGCAGCCATAGCGCCTCGGCTTCAGTGGGCATCGTCGACCCCTCGGTGCTGGTTCGTGTCCTGCGGGTGGGCTCCGGTGCGCAGCGCGGCCAGGTGACGGCCGAAGGCCGCGACCAGCCCCTCCAACAGTGCCGCTCCCTTGTCGGCGCTAGCCCGGGATGGATGGCCGATGACGCCGTTGTCGGTGTAGGCCGCCATCCCCAGGGTGGGCAGGTGGCGGCGGTCGTCGGCGCGGCGGTCGCTGGTGGTGTATCCCGCACGCACCAGGTGCGGATGGGTGTACAGCAGCAGAGACACCTCGGCCTCGCCGGCGTGCATATCGCTGAGTAGGGAGCTCTCCAGCCCGGCCTGTTCGCGTGCCTCCTGCCAGTCGGCGAGGTCGGGGAACAGGGCTAGGCGCCGGCCCGGGCCGGCGGCTTCCTGGACGGCGTTGATGAGCACGTGGTTGCCGCCGTGGCCGTTGATCACGGCCAGTCGGGATACGCCATCGTGCTGGAGGGACCTGGCCACGTCCCGAATCAGAGCGGTCAGGGTGGTCGAGGTGAGGCTCACTGTTCCTGGCCACTGCGCGTGTTCCTGGGAGCAGGACAGCGGCAGCGGTGGCAGTGGCCGTAGCTGGTAACTGTGGGCGAGCCGCTCGGCGATGCTGCTGGCTACGAGGGTGTCGGTTGCCAGGGGCAGGTATGGCCCGTGCTGTTCGAAGCTCCCAACGGGAAGGACGGCGACATCCGCATTCTGGTGGTGGACCTCGGTGGTGGTCAGTGTGCGCCAGTGTGGCGGCATGGGTTCCGGAGTGCTCACGGCCGGCTCCTGTGGGCCGCCCCGTTGAGCTGGGGGAGGTCGTGGCCAAGCCGGTCGCGTTTGGCGGTCAGGTAGCGCACGTTGTCGGTGGTCGCGGGGATGAGCAAGGGGACCCGTGCGGCCACGTGGACACCGTGGGAGCGCAGGGCCTGCCCCTTTTCCGGATTGTTGGACAGCAGCCGCACCGAGCGAATTCCCAGATGGGTGAGGATCCGCGCGGCCGGAGTGTAGTCACGGGTGTCCACGGGAAACCCCAGCCGGGTCGCGGAGTCCACCGTGTCCATCCCATGCTCGTCCTGGAGAACATGGGTGCGGATCTTGGCGAGCAGACCGATCCCGCGCCCCTCGTGCCCGCGCAGATAGACGAGAACTCCTCGCCCTTCCCGGGATATGTCCCCCAGAGCCGCATGCAGCTGGTCACCGCATTCGCACCGTCGGGCTCCGAATATATCTCCGGTGACGCACTCGGAGTGCACCCGTACCAGGATCCCGTCGTGGCCGTCGGTGTCTCCGAGGACCAGTGCCAGATGCTCGTCGCTGCCGGGGCCGTTCCGGAACGCCACCGCGCGGAAGGTGCCATATCCGGTTACCAGATCGGACTCTGCGAGATCGCCGCTGTCAATACCTTGGCCGTGCATCTGCCTCCCCTTCTCGCCACTGGCGGAAACCGGCTCGGCCGTGCCATTTCGGGAATGGCGGTAATTACCATGCATTTCCCTGCCTTCGCCTAAACGTATCCCACAGTGGTGGGCTGGGGGTGGCCCAAACATCGGGAGCGGCCCAGCAGCCATGCCACGTCCCGCCCGAAGGACCACATCAGCAGCGCCAGTGCTCCAGCGACGAGGGCAGCCGCAGTGGCCACGGGCAGGACAGCTGTGCCCGTGGCCACCAGTACGATTCCCTGGGTGGCTGCCACCCACTGACGGGCACGGCTGAAGGGCAGTGGTGCGCGCAGCACGGGTAGGAACCACCCCGCGGCCACGAAGGCGTAGCGCATCAGGCCGATGGCCAGGACCCATGGCCCCAGCATCGCCGCGGCGTGCAAGCTGAGCACCAGGAGCAGAAACGCGTCCACTTCCATGTCGAACCGGGCCCCGGTAGCGGAGGTCGTGCTGGTGTGGCGGGCCACCGGACCGTCTACCGCATCCAACAGCAGGGCCACGCCGGCGAGGGGAACCAGCAACTCGGGTGGGGCCGCATCGCCAAGGCGGTCCATCACCAGCGCGGTAACCCCGCCGACCAGCAGCGCTCGCGCCAGGGTGATCCGGTCGGCCGGGCCGAGTCGACGGCCCGCTGTCGGCCGGCCGAACAGCAGAGTGAACAACACCACGCCGTAGGCCAGTCCACAGAGCCAGCCCACGGGGCCGAGACCGACCGTGCCCCAGACGCCCGCCAATAGTGCCGGTAGGCCGGCCACGACGACGATACAGTCCCGAACAGTCAGCGCCATGATCCACCCGCCCTGCGGTTGTGTGGCAGGTCGGACGGGGGAGTGTCCCCACAGCCGGGGCCGTGGTGTCCGTTCCGTCCTGACCTCGCCCTTTCGTAACACACACGTAGGCGGGGACCCGGGAGTTCACCTGTGTCGTGTCGGGATTGCTCGGGCTGGGCGTGGCAAGCGGAGGGAAGTCGGGCCGGCAACGGAACCGTGCCGCTGCCGGCCGCACCGCTACGTTCGGTGCTCGCTGAGCAGGCTGGTCAGTAGGGTGGCCATCGCCTGTGCGGGGGTGTTCTCCAGGAGGTCGTCGCCGAGTTCCAGGCGCCATTCCGCGCTGCGGTCGTTGCGCAGGAACAGCTCCAGGGTGCTGGCGTAGGGCAGGTGCGGGTTGGTGATCTCCAGTTCGGCCTCCTCGGGGCCGGTATCCCGTTTGGTCAGACTCAACCCGGCGGCGGACAGCAGCTCGACCACGGTGTCCACGTAGCGGTCGAGCTGGTCTGCGGAGAGGAGCTCCGGGGACTCCTCGTCAATGGAGGTGTCGACCTCCTGCCAGGCTTGGGCGATACTGGGGCTGGGCGGGGTGTGGGTCGTGGCACCCATGGACCGTTCTCCTTTCGAGGACACCGCCCGGGGCGAGACGGGAGCGTCACCTCAGCCTCCGCCCCGGGCGGTGGTCGCTGTCGCTGTGGAATCGGGCTGATCCCGACGGAGCCGGCTCCCGGCTGACGAAATCTTGACCATCACTTTCCGTGAGTGTGACATGGCGCATAGACTTACTGCAAGTGCGAATTCTCAATAGTCTGATTGGTTCAAGGATGACCAAACCAGGACGACGTGTCACACTCCGGGCGCAGTGGCTGGGGCAGATCCTGCGCCAGCTGCGCGAGGACAGCCACGTCACGCTCAAGGAGGCCGGGGAGTACTTGCAGAAGGACCTGTCCTCGGTCAGCCGGTTCGAGCTGGGCACCTTCCCGATCCGGCGCGGGGACCTCACCGCGCTGATGGACCTCTACGGGGTGGACGACGCCGCCCAGCGCGAGCTGTTGGTGCAGCTGTGCACCGAGGCCTGGCAGACCGGCTGGTGGGAGAGCTACACCCGCGACGGGGTCTGGGGCAGCACCATCGACTATGTGTGGCTGGAGGGGCGGGCGGTGCGGCTGGACATCTTCGCCGCGCTGACCGTGCCCGGGCTGCTGCAAACCGCCGACTACGCCCGCGCGCTGATCCACGAGACCAACGAAGGTGCAAGCCGCGAGCAGGTGCAGCGCTGGGTGGAGCTGCGGATGGGCCGCCAGCAGGTCCTGGAGCGGGAGAGTCCACCGGGGCTGTCCGTGGTGCTGGACGAGGCGGCGCTGCGTCGCCCGGTGGGCAGCCGGAGCGTGATGGCCGCGCAATTGCGCCGGCTCGCCGAGCTGGCGCACTCCGGACCGGCCGATATCCGGGTGCTGCCGTTCGCGGTCGGGCCGCACGCCAGCCCGGAGGGCGCGTTCACCCTGATCGGGCTGGAGGAGCCCTTCGACACGGTGGCGCACATTGAGTCCTCTGGTGGCGGAATCTACCTGGAGCGGGGAGATGTGGATCACCTGCGCCGCGTATACGATCGGTTGCAGAGCAGCAGTAGGGCGCCCGCGGACAGCGCGGCGTTTCTCCACGACCTGGCAGAGGACTACCAATGAGCGAGCAGAAGGCGACCAGCCCCCGCGTCGCCTGGCATGTCAGTAGCTACAGCGTGAACGGCCGCGGCGAGTGTGTGGAGGCCGGGCGGGTTCTGGATGCGCCGCGGGTGGCGGTGCGGGACTCCACCCAGCGTGAGCGGGGGTATTTGGCGGTGCCGCATGGCGAGTGGGCCGCGTTCCTGCGCGCGGTCAAGACCGAGCAGATGTGAGTCTCCCGGAGGTGACGGGTCATGGCCCTTTCCCCCAACACCTGGCAGAAGAGTACCTACAGCATGAACGGCGGCGGTGAGTGTGTGGAGGCCGCCTGGCATGTCAGCAGCTACAGCGTGAACGGCGGCGGGCAGTGTGTGGAGGCCGGGCGGGTTCTGGATGCGCCGCGGGTGGCGGTGCGGGACTCTACCCAGCGTGAGCGGGGGTATCT
Organism: Lipingzhangella rawalii; assembly: GCF_031628175.1. Taxonomy (NCBI): domain Bacteria; kingdom Bacillati; phylum Actinomycetota; class Actinomycetes; order Streptosporangiales; family Nocardiopsidaceae; genus Lipingzhangella; species Lipingzhangella rawalii. The sequence goes on from NZ_JAVLVT010000005.1 coordinate 542,601, forward strand.
GGCGGTGCCGCACGGCGAGTGGGCCGCGTTCCTGCGCGCGGTCAAGACCGAGTCACTGTAGGGCGGCTAGGCCACCGGCCGCCCCGGCACGGTGGCCCGCCGGGCCGCGTGGGACCCGGCGGGCCGGGGCCGGCACACGGCCTGTTCTCAGGCTGTGCCGTGCAGTGCGGCCAGCATCGGCGGCAGCGGTGCCTCGTGCAGCACGGTCAGCCGGCGCGTGGCCCGGGTTGCCGCGACGTACAGGTCCCGCCCGCCGCGCGGGGACTGCTCCAGGATCTCGTCCGGGGCCACCAGCACCACCGCGTCGAACTCCAGCCCCTTGGCCTGGGTGCAGGTGAGCACCGCGAGTGGCGCGTCCAGCACCTCCGGGGTGGTGTTCGCGGCGGCCCGGGGCAGCAGCGCGGCGAACTCGGTATGCCGGTGGTCCGGCACGAGTACCGCCACCCGCCCTCCGGCCGCAGTAGCGCTGGGATCCGAGCTCGGGGCCGCCTCGTGGCCCGTGTCCGCTTGCTCGGCGCCGATCGCCGTGAGCTCGCCGTCCACCACCTTGGTCAACTGTCGCGACCAGTCCCCGGGCGCGACGCGGACCGCGCGGGGCTCCTCCCCGCTCTCCCGCACTGACTCGGGGGGTCGCTGCTCCGGGGCGACCGCGGCCAGGATGTCCGCGGCCAGGCGCATGATCTCGACCGGGGTGCGGTAGTTCACCAGCAGGTGCTGCTCCTGCAAGCGCCCCTCCGCGTAGGGTCCCAGCATTTCCGTCCAGCTCGTTGCCCCGGCCGCGCTGCCGGTCTGCGCGGTGTCCCCGACCACGGTCAGCGAGCGTGCCGGGTTACGCCGCATGACCGTGCGCCAGGCCATCGCGGACAGTTCCTGGGCCTCGTCCACGATCACGTGCCCGTAGGCCCAGCTGCGATCCTGCGCGGCCCGCTCGGCGGTGGAGACCGACGGGCCGTCGTCGCGGTGGCGTTCCGCCAGCGTCGCCGCGTCCAGCATGCCGGCCTCGAACAGCCCGGTGAACTCCAGGACCCCTTGGGCGTAGCGCTCCGCCTCCCGGCGGCGCTGCTCCTCGGCCTGGTCCCGGGCACGCTGCTGGGATCCGTCCTCGCCCAACAGTTCGGCCGCCTCGTCCAGCAGCGGAACATCGTCGACCGTCCATGAGGCCTCGGCCTCCCGCAGCAGCAGTGGCCACTCGTGGTCGGTGAGTACCCCGTCTGCGGGGAACCGGCGGGACTCCGCGACCGCGGCCAGCAGCCGGCCCGGATCGGAAAACAGCTCGGTGAGTAGCTGTTGTGGGGTGAGTGCCGGCCACAGTTCGTCCAGTGTCGACCGCACGGCCGGGTCGGTCCACAGGGTCTCGCGGGCCGAGGCGAGATCCTCTTCGCTCCACAGCTCGGCGTTCGGGTCCTCCAGTTCCGGTGCGGCGCCGGTCTGAGCGTCCAGTCCGGCGTCCTCCTCGGCCTCCCGCAGGGTGTCCTCCAGCTGACGCTGCTGGTCCTGGGCCAGCGCGGTCAGCACCTCCGCGACGACGTGACCGCGAGCCGCGTTGTGGGGGAGTTCTTTGTCCCGGATCCGCTCGACCAGCTCCGCATAATCCTCCTGGGCGACGCGCAGCTCCATGCCGCCCGCTGCGACGTGCAGGTCGCCGTCCGGGATGTGCTGGCGCTGGCGCACGGCGGCCGCGAGCAGACCGGCCATGCGCACCGACCCCTTGACGGCGGCGACCTCGGGGACATCCGTGTGCTCGGTGTGAACCCCCGGATACAGCCCGCCGACGGTGGTGAACACGACGTCGGTCTCACCCAGCGCGGGCAGTACCTGCCCGATGTAGCGCAGGAAGGTGGGGTTGGGCCCCACGATCAGCACCCCGCGGCGTTCCAGGGTGCGGCGGTGGGTGTAGAGCAGGTAGGCGGTTCGATGGAGCGCGGCCACGGTCTTTCCGGTCCCGGGGCCACCCTGTACCACGAGCACCCCCGCGAGCGCGGAGCGGATCACCTGGTCCTGCTCACCCTGGATGGTGGCCACGATGTCCTGCATCCGGCCGGTGCGGCCCTCCCGAAGCCGCGCCAACAGGGCCGCCTCCCCGACCAGCCCGGACTGTTCGGTGGCGTCCAGCCGGTCCAGGTCGAAGACCTCGTCGTCGATACCGGTTACGCCGCGACCACGGGTGTGGAGGTGGCGGCGGCGGGCCAGCCCTCGCGGGGCCTGGGGTGTGGCGGCGTAGAACGGTTGGGCTGCCGGGGCGCGCCAGTCGACGAGCAGTACCTCGTGGTCGGCGTCGCGCAGACCGATACGTCCGATGTACAGCGGATCCGCGTCCCGGGAAGTGGGGTCGATCCGGCCGAAGCACAGCCCATCCTCCACGCTGTTCAGTCGGGCCAGCGAGCGGGCCTGTTCCTCGGCACCCGCCTCCCGTTCCATGAGGTTGGCGTAGCTGCCGTTGGCGCCGCGAGCCCGGATCTGGTCGAGTGCGGCGCGAGTCTCGCTGCGAGCCGCGTCCAGTCGGGCGTAGTGGGTGTCGAGGACGGCTTGTTCGGCGCGGATCGAGTGGTCACGGGCAGATTCTGGGGCGGTCCGGTCAGCGGTGTCGGGGTGGCGTTGACTGCGGTCCATGTCCAGAGTAAACTCCCAGTTGAATGGGATTTTGTGTCCATTTTTCAGGCGGGTGGGCTAGCTTAGCATGCCCAGCCCAGCGGGAGCATCGAGTGCGAACCCCGGCCGGGCCAGTTGGCCATCCAGCTGTTCAGTGGGCCGCGAACCGGTCAGTCGCCCGGATCACCGCTTCGGCCATTCCCGAGTGCCCGGAACTGTGCCCCGCATTCTCCACCACCACCAACTCGCCGTCCGGCCAGGCCGAAGCCAACTGCCATGCCGTGTCCAGGGGAGCGCTCAGGTCCAGTCGTCCGTGGACCAGCACCCCAGGGATTCCCGCCAGCCGGTGCGCCTCGTGCAGCAGCTCCCCCTCCGTCAGCCAGGCCCCGTGGCTGAAGTAATGCGTGACGAGTCGGGCAAAGGCCATCCGATACTCGGGGTCGTTGAACCTGGGGTCGGGGTCGACTCCCGGAGTGATCATCACCACGGCGTCCTCCCAGGCACACCAGTGACGCGCGGCACGGTCCCGTACCGCCGCATCGGGATGGTCCAGGAGCCGGGCGTAGGCTGCGGCCAGGTCGCCGCAGCGTTCGTCGACGGGCACTCCGCAATTGAACCGCTGCCACTGTTCGGGGAGGAGACGCCCCAGGTCGCGGGTGAGCCAGTCGATCTCCGCGCGACGCGTCGTGGTCACTGCGAGAAGCACCAGCTCCGTGACACGCGTGGGAAATCGCTGGGCATAGGCCAGACCCAGGGTGCACCCCCAGGAGCCTCCGAATACCTGCCAGCGTTCGATGCCGAGATGGCGACGCACAAGCTCCAGATCCGCGATCAGATGGTGAGTGGTGTTCGTGTCCAAGGGGGTGTCCGGACGGCTGGCGTGTGGGCGGCTGCGGCCACACCCCCGTTGGTCCATCGAGACAATGCGGTAGACGGAGGGATCGAAGAATCGCCGCAGGCCGGGGACAGCACCAGCTCCGGGGCCGCCGTGCAGAAGCACTACGGGCTTTCCGGAAGGGTTGCCAGACACGTCGAAGTACACGAGATTGTCATCCCCGACGTCGAGCATTCCCTGCGTATGCGGCTCGGTTTGTGGATACCCCGAATGTGTCGGTGTCATAGCTGTGGTTTCTCTGCTCCCGAAGCGCGGATTGGTGCCGGAAGTCTAGTAGGGCTGCCCGTCGATCCCGGCCCCGTGTGGGGGAGTGGGGCGGTGCACGGATGCCGGATGTGGTTGCCTAGGCTGGGGTCGATGGATGCAGAGGTCACCCGTGTCGCGCAGTGGGTCGCCGAGGCGAATGAGATCACCGTTCTCACCGGAGCGGGGCTGTCCACCGAGTCCGGAATCCCGGATTTTCGTGGACCGCAGGGATTGTGGACCACGGATCCGAACGTGGCGTCCCTGTTTGAGATCGACCGCTATGTCGCTGATCCCGAGGCGCGGCGTCAGGTGTGGCAGCTGCGTCGGGAGAATCCGGCGTGGAGTGCCGAACCCAACGCCGCCCACCGGGCCCTGCGGGAGGTCGAGCTGCGGGGACAGCTTCGGGCGATCGTCACCCAGAACATTGACGGGCTGCACCAACGGGCCGGTAGCGAGCACGTGGTGGAGGTGCACGGCACCATGCACCGGGTGGTGTGTCTGAGCTGCGAGCGGCGTCGGCCGGCGGTCGAGGTGTTGGCACGCCTGGATACCGAGCCCGACCCGGCGTGTGTGGACTGCGGCGGAATCCAGAAGTCGGACACGATCTCGTTCGGGCAGCGTCTGCGTCCCGAGGTCATGGACGAGGCGGTGGCGGCCGCCCAGCAGTGCGAATTGTTCCTGGCGGTGGGAACCTCGCTGTCGGTGCAGCCGGTTGCGGGCCTCTGTGAGGTCGCGCTGGAGTCGGGAGCCCGACTGGTGATCGTGAACGGCCAGGAGACACCCTATGACGCCGTGGCCGCGGCCGTCGTGCGCGGACCGATCGGCACGATCGTGCCGCAGCTCGTCTCCGCGGAAGCCACACCGCCGGACTGACCCCCGCGTCAGAGCGGACACGTGCGGATCCAGACTCGATGTGCCGCGCTGCCTCGTGTCCGCGGGCTCGGTGGTTGTGCCGTCACGGTGCGACGCTCAGCGACAGCGGATCATTCTTTGGGGGCGGCGCAGCGCAGACAGCAGATGTCCTCGTCGTCGGGGTTGCTGTACCCACACAGGCGGCAGGTCCAGTTCTGGATCACCGGGTGACAGCTCCGTGGCGCAGAATGTCGGCATGCTCGGTTCATAGGGCAATAATAAGTCCGATTTGTCCGAATGTCGGTGGCCGGGATCGGTCGTTTGGATTCGCTGGCACGGGGGAAGTCGATGCTCGTGGGGTAGGATTCTCCGGCGCTCGCGCACCGCGATTCGGGAAATGGGCACGGTTTTCGCTCTCATCGGTGGTATGACATAGAGTGGCCCTGAGCCGCCCGTGGCGGGAGCTACTTCCGGATTGATCCGGCGGGAGTAGATCGGCCCAACTGGCGTCGCACGTGGACGGTCCGGCGTGTCCGGGACGCGCCAGGTGGGGTGACGGCCTACCCAGTCGGGATGTGCTGGTTCTTCGAGTCTTCGTACGCCGTCTGCCAACTGCGCAAACAGGGGTTTCTGTCGCTAGAATTGGCCGGATCGGGTGCTTTCGGGCGCCGCCGGTGGCGTAGGTGGTCCGACATCCATCGCAAACAGGGATGAATTGGCGTGAATGGTATGTCTGGTGCGATTGGCGGGTTCGCTGAGGCTGGTGACGCCGCTGATGCCACTGTTGCGGCGTCCACCGATCCGGGTATGGCAAACGCAGCCGAAGATGTGCGTGCCCTACGCGCCTTGGCCGAACTGCGAACCGCGAGCGGTGTGACTGCATTGTGGACGATAGACCTGTCCACGCGAACCCTCAGCGAACTGTTCGGTCCCTCGAAGTTGTGGCAGACCCTGTGCGGTGAGCAGCTCGATCTTCCGGAAGTTCTGACCCGGGTGCACACCGATGACCGGGATCGGCTTCGGGAAGCCGTGGATTCTTCCGCCGGTGGTGCCGACTTCGAGCAACGTTTCCGGATGGTGGACCGCTACGGTGACGAGCGCTGGCTCCACGCCCGGGCGCGATACCTGGACGCGGGACGTCCGCGGCTGGTCGGCCTGGTCGATGATGTCACCGAGCACACCCAGCTGGTACGGCGACTCGCTGATCGTCGCCGGATCGAGGCCGCCCAGGCGCGCCGAGTGAACGAATTGGCAGCCAAACTGGTCTCTGCGACGACCGTCGACGAGATCACCGGGCTGCTGACCCACGATTTCCTGCCCATCTTCTCCGGCGCCTCCTCGGCGGTGATGCTCGTGGAGGACGGGGCGCTGGTGCCCTATCCCGCGAGCGAGGCCGACCATCCTCCCTTCGCACGCATCGCGGGACGCGACGCGGCGGATACCTCGTTTCCCATGGGGGCGGTGATCCGGGACAGCCAACCCCGCTTCTACGACAATCGCGCCGAGGTGGTGGAGCGCTTTCCAGCCGTTCGGGAACTGCTGCCCCACGTACGTTCGCAGGCGTGGGCGACCGTTCCGATCTTCGGTGACGGGCGGTCGGCCATCGGTGTCTGGCAGGTGGCCTGGAACGAGGCCCGCTCCACGCCGCCCGACGAGCGCGCCCTCATGCTGACCCTGGCGGGACTCGCGGGTCAGGCCCTACAGCGTGTCCGTGCCCAGGCGGCACAACTGGAGCTTGCCGACGCCGTGCAGCAACGCATGCTGCCCGGAAAGCCACCCCAGCTGTCCGGGCTGGACCTGGCTGTGCGCTACCTGCCCGCCAGGCAGGGGTCACGCGTGTGCGGCGACTTCTATGACGCAATCCAACTCTCGGAAAACCGGGTTGGTTTGGTCGTCGGCGATGTTCAGGGGCATGGGGTCGAGGCCGCGGCGGCGATGGGACAGGTGCGGATCGCCTTCCGCGCCTATGCCAAGAACCGGTTTGATCCCGGTGAGGTCCTCGCCGAAACCAATCGGATGTTCGCCGAAGGGGTGGACGAGGACGTGTCCTTCTCCACCTGTGGCTACCTCGTGCTGGAACTGGACACGGGGCGGATGCGTGCCGCGTGGGCGGGGCAGCCACCACTGGTGGTCGCATCCGAAGCGGACTACGAGATCTGGCAGCCCGCAACCGGGCCGCCTGTGGGCGTCGACCCGGACAGCACCTATCCGGTCTCCGAACGCCTCCTGGACCCCGGCCAGACCCTGCTGATGTGCTCGGATGGCCTGCTCGAGAGCACCTCCGTACCGATGGACGAAGGGCTTGCCCAGGTGGGCCAGGCCCTGATTTCGCAGCAGACCAACGTGGAGGAGACCGCGAGTCGGCTGGTGGAACTCACCCCGGCCGGGAGAGGCGACGACATCGCCCTGCTGGTCGCCCGCATGTGGGACCGGCACATCTGCGGAATCGGGGACCAGTGAGGTGGTGATTCGCGCCGCGGCCGGTGCAGGTGCACGGCATACGTGAGGAACGGCCCGGCCTCAGAAGAACCCGAGGGACATCAGAATGACGAGGGTCCCCACGGCGATGATCGCCGCACCGACGGCGGCACCCCAGTCATCGGCCTTGTTGGATCCTACCGAGAGCAGACTACCCAGGAACGTCATCCCTCCGAGGATGACGTTCACCAGGAAGTAGCCCAGCAGTAGGGCGTGTCCGAATCCGTCCAGGGTGAAGAAACCGGGGTAGTACCAGTTGGACAGCCAGCTGGTGGACTGGGTGAGCCAAGCCCACCCGGCCGAACAGATCCAGCCGACAGGCAGCTGGACCACGGGTACGGCGCCCATGATGATGATGCCGAACATGGTTCCGAAGAACCCCACATCATTCGACGGCTGTGCCTCGGGAGCTGGCGTTGGCACCTGCGGAGGATGCAGGTTGTGGCTGTTCAGCTCCCGTTCCAGTCGCTGGAGGTCCGGGTCTGGTGGCGGACCGGCGCTTGCAGAGGCCGGAGCATTGGACGGGGGCGCTGCACCGGCCTGATTGTGGGGACGGGGACGCTGGGCAGGCTGGGGCGACACGGGGGGACTGGCTGGTGGTGGCGCCGGAGGTTGGCTCGGTGTCGGGGGTGCTGGCGGCTGGGGCGAGGCTGAGGGGGGTGCCAGGTGGGACGGGCCGCTCCCCAGGGGTGGTGGGCTGGCCGGGCTCGGGGGAGCCGTGCCCGGGTCTCGGGCGTCGGATGCGGGTGGCCGAGACTGCGGGGAACGCTCCACCTCCGGAGCGGATGGTTGCCGCATCGTCGAGCCGGCCCCGGCCGGAGGTTCGGAACGCGGGCCCGGTTCGGGCGCCGCCTCGGTGTAGGTCAGGGTCTCGCCAGGGGACTGGAGGGGTGTGGTCCGCTGCTGCAACATCTGGGTCACCCGCCGGGGAAGCCAGGCCTGTTGGACAGGAAGGCCCTGGGTCAGCCCCAACAGGTCGCTGGGCGTGGGACGTTGCCGTGGGTCTTTCTGGAGGCAGGCGGCCACCGTCTCCTGGAGTGGCTCCGGAACACCCGTCAGATCGGGTTCACCGTCACAGACCTGGCGCACCACAGATGCCAGGGAACCTCCAGTTGGGAAGGCGGTCCGACCTCCCGACGCGAATGCCAGAACGGCGCCGAGGGAGAACATGTCGCTCGCGGGTCCGACCTCACGCCCCTCCAACTGTTCCGGGGACATGTAGCCGATCGTGCCGATCGCCTGGTTGGTCATGGTCAGGCTGGTTGCGTCCGCACTACGGGCGATCCCGAAGTCGAGTACCCGAGGTCCGTCCTCCGAGAGGAGGACGTTCGCCGGCTTGAGATCCCGGTGGGTCAGACCCTGTCGGTGGATATCGAGCAGCGCTTCGGCCAGGCCGGCACCCAGCACCCGGGTGGTGGTCTCTGGTAGGGGCTCGTTCTCACTGACCGCTGCTTCCAGGGTTGGTGCCGGAATATAGGCGGTGGCCAGCCAGGGCAGGTCCGCATCCGCGTCGGCATCCAGAACCGGGGCGGTGAAGGCGCCGCTGACCTTACGTGCGGCACTCACCTCCCGGGCGAACCGGGTGCGGAAGTCCGGGTCCGCGGCGTACTGACGATGGATCGTCTTCACCGCCACCATGCGGTTTCCAGGCGACTGGCCAAGGTAGACCTGGCCCATTCCACCGGCACCGAGGCGACCGAGAAGCCGGTAGTTGCCCAGCTGGGTCGGGTCGCTGTCACGAAGCTGTTCCACGGTGCGGACATCTCCCTGGGGGCAGGAGGCTGGTGTCCTCCCAATCATAACGACGGCACTGCCCCGTGAGCCCGAGGTTGCAGCTGCCGTACGCACATCCATCGGCAGCTCCCTGCGACCGGATACGCCGCCTAGAGTGGGAACCGTGTCCGAAACACTGTTCGATGACGCCGGTGCCGAGGCCCAACGCGCCCAAGAGCCGCTTGCTGTCCGGATGCGGCCACGGACCCTGGACGAGGTCGCCGGTCAGGAGCATCTTCTGGCGGCCGGTTCTCCGCTGCGGAGACTGGTCGAGGACGACGCCCCAATGTCGGTGTTCCTGTGGGGACCTCCGGGAACCGGGAAGACCACCCTGGCTTCGGTCGTTAGCCACGTCACCCAGCGCAAGTTCGTGGAGCTGTCGGCCGTCAGCGCCGGAGTGAAGGACGTGCGGGCCGTGATCGAGACGGCCCGTCGCGATATGGGGATGCGCGGAACCCGCACGCTGCTCTTTGTGGACGAGGTCCACCGTTTCAACAAGACCCAGCAGGACGCCCTGCTGCCCGCGGTCGAGAACCGGTGGGTCAGCTTTATCGGGGCGACCACAGAGAACCCGTTTTTCTCCGTGGTCAGTCCGTTGTTGTCCCGTTCGCTCCTCCTGACCCTGGAACCGCTCAACGAGACGGATATCCGCCAGCTGCTCACCCGTGCCCTTACCGAAGAACGGGGGCTGGACGGAGGGTTCGACCTCGCCGAAGAGGCCACGCAGCAGCTGTTGCGGCTCGCGGGGGGCGATGCTCGACGCGCCCTGACCTACCTGGAGGCGGCCGCGCTGGTCGCCGCACCGGCACAGGACACTACGGTCAGCACCATCACCCTGCGGGATGTGGAACGGGCGGCCGACCGAGCGGCCGTACGTTACGACCGGTCCGGCGACCAGCACTATGACGTGGTCAGCGCTTTCATCAAGAGTATGCGCGGCAGCGACGTGGATGCCGCACTGCACTATCTGGCCCGTATGATCGAGGCAGGCGAAGATCCACGCTTCATCGCTCGACGAATCGTCGTGCACGCGAGCGAGGACGTGGGCATGGCGGATCCCAACGCACTACAGGTCGCGATGGCCGCTGCCCAGGCGGTGGAGTTGATCGGCCTTCCCGAAGCTCGCATTAACCTGGCGCAGGCAGTGATCCACATCGCGCTTGCCCCCAAATCCAACTCGGTGATCACCGCGATAGACGCCGCCACGTCCGACGTGCGCTCCGGTCACCTTGGGCCGGTTCCACCCCATCTGCGCGACGCCCACTACTCCGGAGCACGTGACCTCGGACACGGCGCCGGATATGCCTATGCCCACGACTATCCCGGCGGTGTAGCCCCGCAGCGGCATGCCCCCGAAGAGATCGCCGGGCGGGACTACTACCAGCCCACCAGCCACGGGGCCGAGCGTCGTTACGCCGAGGTGTCCGCGCGGATCAAACGCATCCTGCGTGGCGAAGGGCAACCGGACGCAGAATAGTGCGGCACTCCGCCGGTCCGGGAACACGGCACTCGGCTCGACTGGGGACGGGGCGGCAGCGGCGGAAACACAACCGCTCTCGCGCACCGTGACCCACGGCCGGCGACGTATGGTCTAAGGTCCAATCTGTCGGGGCAACGCCCCGTCCTGAGGCGTGGTTCCGCCCGAGGACGACGGCCCGAGGAGTGGCAATACGCGTGGACGCAGGGAATCACGACTACGTGGCGACACCGGTGGCGCTCCGGGAACTGCCCGAGCGTCCGGCCGGACTTGCCGGACGCGGCGACGAACTCGACGCTGTGTTGGCCGCGCTGGCCCCTGGGCCGCACCAGACACAGACGGAGGGGGGACTCGTATGTGCTCCCCCGGGGATGGGAACCAGTTCGCTCCTACTCGCCGCCGGGCACGAAGCCCTACGCCGGGGCTGGTACCACCGCGCCGTCTACGTGGATGCCACCGGACCCACGAGGGTGGAACCCGCCCGGTTGTTGGACGCCGTCCTACGCGCGCTGGATGTGCCACCCGCCCACATCGGAACCAGCCTGGCCGAACGGTTCGGCCTCTACCGGACCGAGCTGGGGGTTGCGGCGGACCTGGGCCAACCCGTGCTCGTGGTCGTCGATCAGTTGACTGATGTGGAGCAGCTCGGCAACCTGCTTCCCGGGCCTGGAGGTAACTGTTTGCTGGCCTCCGCATCTGGCCCCGTCCCCGGGACGCCGACGGCCCGGGTACGTCAGCACTACCTGGATCCGCTCTCGGTCGAGGACCGGGAACGGGTGTTACAGGCTGCCCTTCGGATCGCGGGAACCGATGACGTCCGGATCGCTACCGATTCGGCGGGGCGGCGTGCCCTGGCCCAGGCGTGCGGAGGCAGCCCGTTGGCTGTACGCATCGCCGCGGCGTTGCTGGAGGTAGAGACCGGTACCGGCCCCGCGGACATCGCGGATGAACTGGCCGAGCGTGTGGCCGCGTGGGAGGAAACGACCGTGCCAGCCGCTGCCGTGGCTCCCACCCTGGACAGTGACCCGACAGCCGATTCCCACGTTCATCGGGACTGTGTCCTGACAGGGAGCGACAGGTCGTGGCCGGCTCGCGAGCCGGAGCTGCGGGCCTGCCTCAGCGCTGCCTGTGCCCGACTAGCGGCGGACCAGGCCGAAGCGCTGCATATGATCGCTCGCGCGCCAGGTGTAGCGATCTCCACCCGCGCCGTCGCCGCCCTGGACGGCCGTTCGCATGGAGAGATCCTGCCGCTGTTGCGAGAACTGGCCCGGCTGCATCTCGTCCAACCGCAGCAGTCCGGATGGTTAACCATGCACCCCCGGGTGCGTTCCTTCGCCCGTACCCAGCTCGGTGGGGTCAGTGACCGTCGGTGGGCGCAGGCGGAGGGTCGCCTGTTGCGTTACTACACCCGGGCCGCGCGGGAGGCAGCCGTTCGTTCGGCATCCGGGGGCGGTCCAGCGGGCATGGGCGCAGCACCGACGGACGCTCCGGAGACCACCGCCCAACACGCCGAGGAGGCGCGGGCATGGCTCGCCGCGGAGCGACGCACCCTGGTAGCGGCCACCCTGCGCGCGCGGGACACGGGGCACACCGACGTAGCTGTCCAGCTTCCCGGACACCTGGCCCGCTTCCTCGACGACAACCGCTATGTGGAGGACTGGGTCACGATCGCAGAGATCGCCAGCAGCAGCGCGGTGGCTGCCGGTGAGCCGCGGGACGTGGCCACCGCCCTCAATCACTACGCCGCCGCCCTCGCACGTGCCAGCCGGACGTCCGAGGCCATCACCGCCTATGAGCGGGCGTGTGCGCTTCTGGGTGAGCTGGACCTGCCCACACAGGAGGCGTGGTCCCGGGAACGGCTCGGGGCGGCCCTCCTTCGTACCAAGGAAGCCGAACGGGCCGCGGAAGAACTGGAACGTTCCCGGGAGCTCTACCAGGAGCGGGGGGAACGGTTTCGGCAGGCCGCCTGTGCCGATCGTCTCGGTGTTGCCCTGACCCGAGCCCAGCGCACCCCCGAGGCGGTTACGGCACACCGGGAGGCCAGCGACCTGTTCGCCGAGCTGGATCGGCCGGCCAACGAAGCCGGTGCCCGGGACCGCCTGGGCACAGCCCTACTGCGCTGTGGCAGTGCAGGGGCCGCTGTGGACCACCTCAGGCGGGCCCGAGAGCTGTACCGAACGCTGGGGGATGCCACGAACGAGTCCGCGGTAGGGGAGCGGCTCGGGACCGCGCTGTGGCGCGGCGCGTCTGCCGCTGACGCCGCCACCGTGTTGGAGGAGACCTGCACCCACTACCGCACCGCCGGTGCGGGCTATCGGGAGGCAGTGACGCGAGACCGGCTGGGGCGGGTCTATACGTCCATGGAGTATTTCGAACGGGCGATGCAGGCTCACAGGCGTGCCTGCACCCTGTTCGCCGAGCTGGGGGAGGCAGGTCGGGAAGCGGCCGCCCAGGATCGTCTGGGCTACGTCTGCTCCCGTCTGGGGCATTACGACACGGCGATCTCGGCCTACCAACGGGCCCAACACCTGTTCCGCGAACTGGGGGATTCTCCCGCGGTGGCGGCATGCAGTAACCGTCTGGGGTCGGTGTTGCTCACCGCCCACCAGTACCCCGAGGCCCTGGCCGCACACGAGGTCGCGCTGGCCCACCTGTCCGTTGAGCGGGAAGAACCGCACCGTGCCGTGGCCGCACACGGCCGGGGGCTCGCGCTGCACCACCTGGGGCGCAGGGACGAGGCGATCGCCGCTATGGAAGACGCCCGCCGAGGGTACGCCGCTGTCGGGGACCACGCGGGTGCGGAACGTGCGGAGGAGAGCCTGCGGCAACTGCGACAGGTGATTCCACAGTCATGGCCCACCCATACCCAGGACCCCGGCCCGTGCTGGTCGGTGGCCAGAGCCACCTTCCGCGCGGGCCGTAGTTGTTTTTCGGGGGGATGCCCCCCGTGCCCCCGTGTGGGGATCCTGCCTATGAGGATCTCCGGCCCGTGTGTAGGACGTGAAACAGCGGGCGATTGACGCACGCCGGTGCGGCCATCCGGAATGTTCCGGGCACGTGGGGCAGCGGGCTGCGTCACACGCCCGTCGGGCACCGCTTACTGTGTCCCACTCGAGGTCCCAGTTGAGGACTGCTCGTCACTCGTCTCCGCGGCTGCGGCTGTGCTTCGCTGCCGGCGCCGAGAAAACTCCCGCAGCTGCTGGAGATACCGGCGTGCCCGCCCCAGCAGCGAGCGTGCCCAACCGAACTCACTGGCCAGCACCGCAAGACCGAGAATCACGGCGGCCCAGCCCGGCCCCGGCGTAAACCACATCACCGCCCCGGCGAGCAGCAGAAAACCCCCGACGATCGTCACACCGATCCGCCATGTCCACAGCAGTACCGGGTGGGAGCGCATCCGGAGCCGCCACAGCCGGCTTCGCGCGCGCAGTCGCCGCCAGCGTCGGTGCCGGCGCTCGGCTCCCGAGCGTTCGTGCCTGTCCTGGCCAGCGGGTGGGCTCGGTGCCATGGCCTTCACCATACCCACCAGGCCGAACCTCCCGAACACGGGGAGCGTATAGCCGCGACACAACATCGCGGCGGCGAACAGCCCCGAGTCCCGATAGCATCGGCACAGATCCATCCGCAGTGGCCCCGGTCGGGGAGTGTCGAGTCAAACGTGGGAGTACACCGTGTCTGTCGTGCCTGATATGCGCATCCATGTCGCCGGAACCGAGCGCGTGGTGGCCGCGGGCACGACCGCCGGCGACGCGCTGGAAGCCGATGGCCGCACCGTTATCGCCGCCCTCGTCAACGGGGAGCAGCGGGACCTCACCCACCAACTCCAGCCCGGTGACGACGTCGCACCGATCACCATCGACTCCGAGCCCGGGCGGGCGATCGTGCGGCACTCCTGCGCGCACGTCCTCGCGCAGGCCGTGCAGGAACTCTTCCCCGAAGCCAAACTCGGTATCGGGCCGCCGGTGGAGAACGGCTTCTACTACGACTTCGATGTCACAGAGCCCTTCACCCCCGACGACCTCAAACGTATCGAGAAGCGCATGCAGCAGATCGTGAAACAGGGGCAGCGCTTCTCCCGCCGCACCGTTTCCGATGAGGCCGCACACGCCGAGCTCGCCGACGAGCCCTACAAACTGGAGCTGATCGGGATCAAGGGTGGCTCCACCACCGACGACGGCTCCAGCGTCGAGGTGGGCGAGGGCGAGCTCACCATGTACGACAACCTGCACCCGCGCACCGGTGACCTGTGCTGGAAAGACCTCTGCCGTGGACCCCACGTTCCCGACACCCGGGCTATTCCCGCGTTCACCCTGATGCGCTCCGCCGGGGCCTACTGGCGTGGCAGTGAGAACAATGCCCAGCTGCAACGCATCTACGGCACCGCCTGGGAGAGCAAGGAAGCCCAGCAGACCTACCTGGAGCGGCTGGCCGAGGCGGAACGCCGCGACCACCGCAAGCTCGGGGCCGAACTGGACCTGTTCAGCTTCCCCGAGGAGATCGGCTCCGGTCTGGCGGTCTGGCATCCCAAGGGTGCCGTGGTCCGACGCGTCATGGAAGAGTACTCCCGGCAGCGGCACGAGTCCGCCGGATACGAGTTCGTCTACACGCCACACATCACCAAGGACATGCTCTTCCAGAAGTCCGGCCACCTGGACTTTTACAAGGACGACCTGTACCCGCCCGTGCACATGGACGCCGAGTACGACGAGAACGGCAACGTTCGCAAGCCCGGGCAGGACTACTACCTCAAGCCCATGAACTGCCCCATGCACACCATGGTGTTCAAGTCGCGGGGGCGCTCCTACCGGGAACTGCCACTGCGTCTTTTCGAGTTCGGCATGGTCTACCGCTACGAGCGGTCCGGAGTCGTGCAGGGGCTGGTGCGTTCGCGTGGGTTCACCCAGGACGACTCGCACATCTTCTGCACCCCGGAGCAGCTGTCCACGGAGCTGGCGAGCCTACTGGAGTTCGTCCTGGGACTGCTGCGCGACTACGGCCTGACGGACTTCCGGGCGGAGCTGTCTACCCGCCCGGAGAAATTCGTCGGCGCGGTCGAGGACTGGAACCAGGCCGAGGCCGCGTTGGAGGAGGCTCTGCACAAGGCTGAGCTGCCCTACACCGTCAACGAGGGAGACGGTGCGTTCTACGCTCCCAAGATCGACGTTCACGTCACCGACGCGATCGGTCGTAGCTGGCAGCTGTCCACACTCCAGGTTGACCTGCAAACCCCCGTGCGGCTGGATGTGGAGTACACCGCCGCCGACGGCAGCCGCCAGCGGCCCTACATGATCCACCGGGCCCTGTTCGGCTCCATCGAACGGTTTTTCGGAATCCTACTGGAACACTACGCCGGCGCCTTCCCCGTGTGGTTGGCTCCGGTGCAGGCCGTGGGTATTCCCATCGCCGACACCCACGCCCCCTACCTCGACGAGGTCGTTGCGAAGCTGCGGCAGCGGGGAATCCGGGCAGAGGTCGACACGTCCGACGACCGCATGCAGAAGAAGATCCGCACCGCGCAGAAGCAGAAGACGCCCTACATGCTGATCGCCGGGGATGACGACGTGGCGCAGGGAGCCGTTTCCTTCCGGTATCGCGACGGCCAGCAGCGCAACGGGGTACCGATCGACGAGGCGATTGCGGAGATCGTCACCGCGGTCGAGGAACATCGCCAGGTGTGACCCGATCGCCCCCGGCCCCGGGGCCAACCGGGCCGGGGGCGCTGTCAGGCGCTCTGCATGGCCACCGCGCGGACCGGGGCCCCGTCCCCACCGTCGATCTTCATGGGAAGCGCACTGAGTAGGGGAGTGGGAAAGTCGATCTGATGCAGCCCACACAGGTTCTCGATGAGGACCCCGCCGTGCGCCGCCACCGTGTGGTGCACCGGCCAGCCCGCACCGGGGTGGGCCTCGTCCGGGGTCTCGTCCGGATTGGGCGCGTCGATGCCGATGGTGCGGATGCCCGCGGCCATGAGGTGGTGTGCGGCGTCGCCGGACAGGTAGGGATGGTCGAAGTAGCGGGGTGTGCCGTGATAGCGATCCCAGCCGGTATGCAGCAGCACGATGGTTCCGGGGGCGAGCGAGTCCAGCTGAGGGGCGATCTCGGTCCAGGTCACCGGCTGGCGATCCACGTGCGCGGTCACGTCCACCACTATCGCCGGGCCGAGGAACAGATCCAGCGGCAGCCGGTCGATCCGTTCCCCGTCGTCCCGGAAGTGGTACGGCGCGTCGACGTGGGTGCCGGTGTGCGAACTCACCGCCACGTGGAGCCGGTTGTACCCCTCGTCGGCAATCGTGGCTGCACACGTCAGCTCGGGCGGCTCGTCCCCGGGAAACGGCTGGGTATCCGGGCCGATCGTGCGGCTCAGGTCGACGACACGCCTCAGATGCATCCCGTTGCTCCCGTCCGGTCGCGGTATGTGCACGGATTCCGCCGCTTCCGCCGTGCGGGCTCCTGCGCCACTGAGCCTAGCGGCCGTGTGGGGCTGGGGCGCCCCACACCGCACGGAGACCACACAGCTCCTATGCTGGCTGCGTAACGGAGGTGAACGTCAATGAGTGAGGCACCACCGGGAGCCGGGGCGGACCCGGGCCAGGGGGACAGCTTCGAACGGTTGTGGACCCCACACCGCATGGCCTACATCAAGGGTGAGGGAAAGCCCGAACGTGGCGCTGTCGGCACGGGGTGCCCGTTCTGTCGTGCACCGAGTCTGGACGAGACCGAGGGGTTGGTGGTCGCCCGGGGCAAGGCGGTCTATGTGGTGCTCAACCGCTACCCCTACAACAGTGGCCACCTGCTGATCTGCCCCTACCGGCATGTCGCCGAATACACCGAGCTCGACGAGGACGAGACGACCGAGTTCGCCCTGCTGACCCAGCGTGCCATCGCATCCCTGCGCACCTCCTACTCTCCTCAGGGGTTCAATGTGGGGATGAACCTCGGCACGGTGGCCGGGGCCGGAATCGCCGCCCACCTTCACCAGCACGTGGTGCCGCGCTGGGGTGGCGACACCAACTTCATGCCGGTGATCGGGCACACGAAGGTGCTTCCCGAGCTGTTGGAACAGTCCCGGGAATTGTTGGCGAGCAACTGGCCCCAGGAGCAGTCGTGACCCACCCGGCCGTCGTGTTGTACGACGGTGAGTGCGCCTTCTGCACCGCCGCAGCCGAGCTGGGTCGATGCCACGTGACCTACGTTCCACCGCAGGCCAGGATGCGTTCCTCCCCGCCACCCGAGGTCTTTCCCGGGGTGGTGTGGCTGCCGTGGCAGGGAGCCAGCTCGGCTGTGGCGGCGCACCTGCGGGAACGGGCACGCCACGAGGTGCTGGTGGTCAGCGCGGACGGTCGGCGGGTCTGGGGTGGAAGCGAGGCCGTGGCCGCACTACTGCTGAACAGCCCGCGTCGCCGGTGGTGGCCCGTGGGGAGCCTGCTGCGCGGCCCGGGTACGCGTCGGCTGGCCCGGGCGCTGTACCGCTGGGTGGCACGCAACCGTGACCGGTTCCCGATGCCCGTCACCGGGGCGCGCTGCCGGGACACGCTTCAGGCCCGCGGGGCGCTCGTGGGTGAGGCGGCTGGTCGGACCTAGGATCGTAAGTAGTCATGTTGCGAAACCTACGTCCTGTTGTGGCGTCAACCCTGGACCCGGTCGGCCGGGCCTTGGCACGGGTCGGTCTGACTCCGAACGCGGTGACCGTGCTCGGGTCGGTCGGCGTGCTCACCAGCGCCCTGGTGCTGTATCCGCGAGGTGAACTGCTCCTCGGGACCCTGCTGGTCACCTTCTTCACCCTGTTCGACATGCTGGACGGCGCCGTCGCCCGGGCGCGAACCAGGGACAACGAGTTCGGAGCGTTCCTCGACTCCTTCATGGACCGCCTCTCCGACGCCGGAATCCTGTGTGGTCTCCTGCTGTGGTTCATCGGGGGCGGGAACTCGCCGGTGTTGACCCTGGTAACCCTGTTCTGCCTGGTCGCCGGGTTCGGAGTGTCCTACGTCAAGGCGCGCGCCGAGGGGCTCGGAGTGCGCTGCGATGTCGGGATCGCCGAGCGCACCGAGCGACTGGTCATCGTGCTGACGGCAGCGGGCCTGGAAGGCATGGGGGTTCCCTACGCCCTGCCCACCGGCCTGTGGCTGCTGGCGCTGTTGAGTGTGGTGACCATTGGCCAGCGGCTACTCGAGACCCACAATCGGCTCGGCGGCGCCGAGCGTAGACCCACGAGTCACTGAGGAATCTGTCGTGCGCAATCCCGCTGTCGGCTACGCCGTGGCCTGGGCCACCCTGCCGCGGATCCCGGAGCGGCTGGGCCGTTGGGCCTTCACCCGGATCGCGGACCGCGCCTGGACACAGCGCGGGTCGGGCGTACGCCAGCTCGAGGCGAATCTGCGCCGTGTCGTGGGCCCCGCGGTGAGTGAAGACGAGCTGCGGATGTGGTCCCGTTGTGGGATGCGCTCCTATCTGCGCTACTTCTACGAGGTGTTTCGCCTGCCGGCACTGCGGCCACACGAGATTCGCGGCCGCACTCAGGTCAGTGGGGTGGCCAACCTCGAAACCGTCCTCGACTCCGGCCGGGGCGCCGTGGTGGCCCTTCCGCACATGGGGAACTGGGATCAGGCCGGGGCCTGGATCACCCTGCGTGGGTATCCCCTGACGACGGTGGCCGAACGCCTGCGCCCCCGATCGGTCTACGAGCGGTTTACCCGGTTCCGTGCCGGCCTTGGGATGGAGGTCCTGCCGTTGGATCGTGGCGACGCCAGCCTGTTCGCGCGGCTGGCGCGTCGCCTCCGGGCCGGTGGGCTGGTGTGCCTGCTCGCCGATCGGGATCTCACCGGAAGTGGAGTGGATGTGACCTTCTTCGGCGAGCAGGCCCGGTTTCCGGCTGGTCCCGCGCTGCTCGCCCACCAGACCGGGGCCGCCCTCGTCCCGGTGACCCTGACCTCCACCCCCCACCAGTGGCAGATCACTATCCACCCCGAGGTGCCCCGCCCGGAGAACGGGGGGCGTGCACAGCGGTGCATGCAGATGACACAGCAGCTCGCGGGGGTGTTCGAGGAGGCCATCACCACCCACCCCGAGGACTGGCACATGCTTCAGCCCGTGTTCATCGCCGACCTGGTCCCGGAGCCGTCACCACGCGGCCAGACCTCAGGCCAGCCGGCTGGCCCTGTCCGCGGCCGTGACCGTAACCGTGGCAGTGGCAGTGACAGTAACACAGCCATGCGGGGGGCTGGATAGCTGTGCGTGTGGGTCTGGTCTGCCCCTACACCTGGGACGTGCCCGGTGGGGTCCAGCAGCATGTGCACGACCTCGCCCAGGCGTTACGGGGTTTTGGGCACACGGTGAGCATCCTGACCCCGGCCGAGGACACCGACGGGTTGCCCGGCCATGTTGTTGCGGCTGGGCGTGCCATCCCCGTCCCCTACAACGGGTCGGTGGCGAGGTTGGCGTTTGGTCCGCGGGCGGCCAGCCGGGTGCGGCGCTGGCTCCGGGACGGCGCGTTCGATGTGGTACACGTGCACGAGCCCACGGCTCCGAGCCTGTCCCTGCTGGCGTGTTGGGTGGCCGAGGAGCCGCTCGTGGCCACCTTCCACACGGCGAATCCGCGGTCGCGGGCCATGGCCCTGTCCGCGGCCGCGTTGCGCACCGCGGTAGAACGCGTGCACGCCAGAATCGCCGTCTCCGAGGCGGCCCGGCGCACGCTCGTGGATCATCTGGGCGGGGATGCCGTGCTGATCCCGAACGGAGTGTCGGTGGACGACTACGCGTCGGCTGCGGCCCACCCCCGGGATCGGGAGCTGGGCGATGGCGGCACCGTGGGCTTCCTCGGACGTCTGGACGAACCCCGCAAGGGGCTGCCGGTGTTGATCCAGGCGTTCCGGATGCTGGTGCAGCACCGTCCGGAGCTGCGACTGCTGCTCGTCGGCCCTGGGGACGCTACCGCCGCACTGCGGGATCTCACCCCCGCGGAACGTGAGCGGGTTGTGGTGCGGGGGCAGGTCACGTCCGCAGAGAAGGTGGACGCCCTGGCATCGATGGACGTGTTCTGCGCCCCCAACCTGGGTGGGGAGAGTTTCGGGATCGTGCTGGCGGAGGCCATGGCCGCTGGTGCGCCCGTTGTCGCCAGCGATATTCCCGCGTTCCGGGCCGTGCTCGCCGACGGCGCTGCGGGAGCACTGTTCCCGGTTGGTAACGAGACCGGTCTGGCCCAGGCCGTGGCGGCACTGTTGGACGCCCCGGACCGCCGTGCCGAGCTCGCCGCGTCAGCCCTGCACGCCGTCCGCGCCTACGACTGGTCCACCGTCGCTGTGGATGTGCTCCGGGTCTATGAGACGGTGACGCTGCGTCCCGCGGGCAGCCCCGGCCCGGGCGGGTTCGGCCCGACAGGAGGATAACGGTGTCCGGAAACCTGGCGGACCTGGTGTTGACGTTCAGTGTCGTTGTGGTGACGGCGCTGCTGGTGGCCTTCTATGTCTCCTGGAGAGCTAGCCGGCTGGATCGGCTGCACACCAGGCTGGAGACGGCGCGGGCCGCGCTGGAGGCCGCCATGGCGCGTCGACACGCGGCGGTGGTGGAGCTGGCTGCCTCCGCCCATCTGGAGCCGGCCTCCCGGATCCTGTTGGCCGACGCCGCCGGACGGGCCCTGCGTGCCGACCGGGACCAGGAGCCTGAGCCGGCACAGGGAGCGGAGCCGCTGGAACAGGCGGAGAGTGCCCTGTCGGGTACCCTGCGCGCCGTGCTGGAAGAGCCCGGGGTTCCCGAGGAGCTGCGCCGGGTCCCCGGGGGACAGGCGGCCCTGGGCGAGCTGTTGGCCCAGGCACGGCGGCTGCAACTGGCGCGTCGCTTTCACAACGATGCGGTGGCGACGATTCGCCAGGCACGACACAGGTGGCTGGTGCGCGTGCTGCGCCTAGCCGGGCACGCCCCGCTGCCCGAGTATGTGGAGATGGACGACCAACCTCCTGACCTGCCCGACGATTGGCCACGGCCGCCCGCGGCGACCGGATAGGGCCGGTTTCGTGTAGCTGGGAGCGAGCTTGGGCCTGACCTGGGGCGCTCCCCAGCCCGCTCCCCCCACCCCCCGTTGGCCGTGGGGTTGGGGCTTCTGGCCGGGGTTGGGGCACTGCCCACGCCGCCCGCACCTCCGCACGACGGCCAGCGGAGATTGGGGGAGTGCGGACGTAGCGTGGGTGGGGGCGCTACCACACTCGAAATACGGGCGCCGGTGGCTCTGGCACGTCCGCAAGAACAGGCACCACTCGGCCCGGAGTCGCCACCAATCGCGGTGCCAGCATTCGGTCCGCGGCACGCACCGTCTTGGCCGCCGGCGGCGTCGCGCCCTGGGGGCGCTCCCCCGTACGACGTCCAGCGGGACGTGGTGGTAGCGGTGGTTGGTTGGCTGTGCGCGCCGCAGTGGCCGCTGGCGGCCGTCATGGCGCTGGCAGGTGGGCCTGTTGTCGTCGTCGGCACTCGTTCCCGGCGGTGGTGGGACGGGGGCGCTCCTCCAGCCTCCCCGGGGGCGTTCCTTCGCGGGCGCCGGGGCGGCGCCCGCGGGTGTGGTGTGGGTGGGACGGCTGAAGTGTCCCTGGCGGCTAGGAGACTCTGCCTCCCGCGTCCCGCACTAGCTGATTGATCCCCAACGGCCTTTTCCGCCCCCATGCACTGGGGGAACCGGCAGGCGTCAGCGTCCCAACCCCGATACCGACCCCGAGCGGCCGAGCGGCCGAGCGGCAACACTGGGTAGCGCCTATGGGGACACGAGCACGGCGACAGTCCGTAAGGAGTACAACGGAGCACAATCCAGTGTGTCCGGAACCGCCCGAGGTGCCGTGTTCTACCATGGGGTGGGGAGACAGCGCCCTGCCGTCCCCAATCATCCCAGTTCAGCTTATGTACGTCCTGTGGAGGCCGGTACCGTGACCCAAACACCCCAGAGCCCAGTCGAGCCCGCGGTGGGCACCGCGCGGGTCAAGCGCGGTATGGCAGACATGCTCAAGGGCGGTGTGATCATGGACGTGGTCACGCCGGATCAGGCCAAGATCGCCGAGGACGCCGGAGCGGTCGCGGTCATGGCGCTGGAGCGTGTCCCCGCCGACATCCGCGCCGACGGCGGGGTGGCTCGCATGTCGGACCCCGACATGATCGACGGGATCGTCAACGCCGTGTCGATTCCCGTCATGGCCAAGGCACGCATCGGCCACTTCGTCGAGGCCCAGGTCCTCCAGACGCTCGGGGTCGACTACATCGACGAGTCCGAGGTGCTCACGCCGGCCGACGAAGCCCACCACATCGACAAGTGGGATCTGACCGTGCCTTTCGTGTGCGGGGCCACCAATCTGGGTGAGGCGCTGCGGCGTATCGCCGAGGGGGCGGCCATGATTCGCTCGAAGGGTGAGGCCGGTACCGGTAATGTCGTCGAGGCCACCCGGCACATGCGGCAGATCCGTGCCGAGATCAACCGGTTGACCCGGCTTGACTCCGCCGAGCTGTTCGACGCCGCCAAGCAACTGCGCGCCCCCTACGAACTGGTGCGGGAGGTCGCCGAGCGCGGCACGCTGCCGGTGGTGCTGTTCACCGCGGGTGGCCTGGCCACCCCCGCGGACGCGGCCATGATGATGCAGCTCGGCGCCGAGGGGGTGTTCGTCGGGTCCGGCATCTTCAAGTCCCGGGAGCCGCAGAAGCGTGCCGAGGCGATCGTGAAGGCCACCACCTTCTACGACGACCCCGACACCATCGCCAAGGTCTCCCGGGGGCTGGGTGGTGCCATGGTCGGCATCAACCTGGATGACCTTGACGACTCCCAGCGTTACGCGGAGCGCGGCTGGTAGTTCCCGTTCGGCCGTTGAGTGTGTTCCGTGTCTTCCACGAGTGAAGGTGAGTCCTGGGAGTGTCTACGTCCCCCGCCCCCACTGTCGGGGTGCTCGCGTTGCAGGGCGACGTCCGCGAACACGTCGCTGCGCTGAACGCCTGCGGGGCACATGCGCACGGGGTGCGCCGCCCCGAGGAACTGGACGCCGTCGATGGGCTGGTCATCCCCGGTGGGGAGTCCACCACCATGTGGAAGCTGGCGGCTGCTTTCGAGCTGTTGGAGCCCCTGCGTAAACAGGTGGCGGCGGGCTTGCCGGTCTACGGGTCCTGCGCCGGGATGATCATGCTGGCCGATCAGGTTCTGGATGGGGCCGAGGGTCAGCAGACGGTCGGCGGAATCGATGTCACGGTGCGGCGGAACGCTTTCGGACGCCAGGTCGACTCCTTCGAGGCCCCGGTGGAGATCCGGGGCCTGTCCGGCGATCCGGTCGAGGCCGTGTTCATCCGTGCACCCTGGGTGGAGTCGGTGGGCCCGCAGGCCGAGGCGCTCGGACACGTCGCCCACGGCCAGCGGGCCGGTAGGATCGTCGCCGTGCGCCAGCAGCGGCTGCTGGCGACGTCCTTCCATCCAGAACTGACCGGAGACACGCGGATTCACCAGCTCTTCGTCGATATGGTGCGGGGACGGCAATGAACATGCTGGCAGGGCAGGCCAGCCACCCCCGGCCTGCCCCCAGCGCGGAACGGGCGAGGACGCCGGCTGGCAGGGCCCACCGCCGCCCGGCGTCCCGGACAGCGATCGGGAGACACACAGTATGAGCGGCCACTCAAAGTGGGCCACTACCAAGCACAAGAAGGCGGCCCTCGATGCTAAGCGGGGAAAGCTCTTCGCGAAGCTGACCAAGAACGTCGAGGTGGCCGCGCGAACCGGGGGCGGGGACCCCGACGCAAACCCCACCCTGTGGGACGCGATTCAGAAGGCCAAGAAGAACTCGGTTCCCGCGGACAACATCGAGCGTGCCCGGAAACGCGGTGCCGGGGAGGAAGCCGGCGGTTCGGACTGGCAGACCGTCATGTACGAGGGGTACGCCCCGGGTGGGGTGGCCTTGCTCGTGGAGTGCCTCACCGACAACCGCAACCGCGCCACCTCCGAGGTGCGGGTGGCGGTGACCCGCAACGGCGGATCCATGGCCGATGCCGGTTCGGTCTCCTACCTCTTCAACCGCAAGGGCGTGGTGATCGTCGGTAAGGAGAAGGTGACCGAGGACGATGTGATGCTTGCGGTCGCCGACGCCGGAGCCGAGGATGTCAACGACCTCGGCGAGTCCTTCGAGATCGTTTCGGATCCGTCTGACCTGGTCAACGTGCGTACCGCCTTGCAGGAGGCCGGGATCGAGTACGACTCTGCGGACACCAGCTTCCTGCCCAGCATGGAGGTGCCCCTGGAGGAGGACACGGCCCGGAAGGTGATGCGGATCGTGGACGCGCTGGAGGACTCCGACGACGTGCAGAACGTCTACAGCAACGCCGATATCCCCGACGAGGTCATGCAGCGCATCGGCTAGGGCCCGGGAATCCTCAGTTTGACCGTGCCGGGAAATTGGTGGATCTTTCGGCGGTCGTGGTTCGCGCGACGGGTCGTGGGCGGAGCACCCGGACGGCCCCGCAGAGCCTGGGCGCCAGAGGCCAGAGCAGCGGAGACGCACTCCCCGGCGAGCAGGCCACCTCCAACTGGGCGGGGGTTTTGGCGATACCCGGGGAGGATGCCCGCTCGCACCGCAGCCCGTAGGGGAACGGAGCGGGCGGGCTTCGTGCCAGCCGACCCGTTCCACGAGTGCCACACCGGAAGTATGGCCTCGGCTGTTTCGCCCGGTTCGACATCTGGCACGGCGCAGTGAGGCCCCCCGGAGGCGATGGGCAGGCGGCGTCAGGGCGTGCGGCGCCACGTACCCGCTCCGTTGGCCAACCGCATACCCAGCCCCAGTCACCGATGCCGATCACTGCGCGAGCACAGCGGCAAGTAGGCGCGCAAACACCAGGCGCCCGGCCCAGGCGAGGGGCATGCTGAATAGTCGGGGTAGCTTCGCCACGCGCACCTCTTCGCGCCACACAACGATCGACCGGTCCCCCCGAGGGTGCACCTCAATCTCGGCCCAGCCCAACACGACGGTGCCGCGTTTCTCCAGACGGCACACACCTGGGTGGTCGTCCCGGGGCGGGGTCCAGTGCACGACCTCCATCCGGTCGTCGAACCCGAATCCACCCACGCCGGTGTGCGCCACGACCACGGTGCCCAGTCGGGTCGGTTCCGGAGGCTCCATGGTGACGCTGGTCAGGGGCACGCGGCCGCCATGGCTCGGCCAGTGGGTGACGCGTCGCCACGCTTCGTGGGCCGGCAGCGACGACGCACGCACAACACGGAAGGTCGGCACAACTGCACTGTAGGCGACGCAGCCTCGTCCGGTCGCCGACTGCTACGCCCGGTAGGGGCCTCTGGGGCTGAGGCCTGCCTGAACCCCCGTATGCCCAGGCGTCGCCCGCAGTGCGGCGATATGTGGTATCCACGCCACCAGCCACTCGTGGGGCGACGTCCTGCGGTCCTGAGCGGGGCCAGCTCGACCCGGTTCGCCCGGGCCGGGCAGGCGACCAGTGCAGCCGCAGCGGGCCCGGCGCGGCACTGTACTCGGATCGATACGGATGAGTCCGGACATACGTGCCCGAGTGCCGCCCGATGATCGATAGTTTCGGAGGCATCTCCACACGCAAGGGCGGAAGAGACGCTCATGGGTTACGGCCAGCTGCACTACACCTGTCACGGACCGACAGCTTCGGCGACCGCCCGGACTCCGACCTCGGCGGAGTGCACGCGCGCTGCGGCCACGTCCGGGCTGGCGGCGCACACGCTGGGTGTGGTCGAACGTTTCGTGGCTACTCAACTGCCCACGGGCAGGGACACTGCTCCGACGGCGGACACTTTGTGTTACACCGCGGATCGTGCGGGGGTGCGGGCCGTCGCCCGCATCCGAGCCGCCCCCACACCCTCGCCGGACCCACCGGACGTGGGCCCGGCGAAGCAGCCTGGGGAGCACCCGCCGGTGTGGTTCGCGCACGTCGTGGTGGTGGAGCAGGCCCCCGCCCACGCAGAGACGCGAACCGACGATTCCCCGGATGACGAGCCACTGCCGATCGAGTTGTGGGACTCGCCCGTGTGGTCGGCCACCGCCGCGGAGTCAGGGGAACTTCCGGAGGTGAGCACACCGTGTCCACCGGGGCCACTGAACCGGTCCCGGATCGCCGCCTGGCTGCGTAACCACCCCACCCAGCTCCTGGCACGATTGGTCGCCGCGGCCGACCGGGCGATCGACGGCGGCCCCCCGATCGTTTTGGTCGCCGATGGTGACACCGTCGCACACTGGATCGCTGCGATCTCCCAGACGCTGGCACCCGAGCGTGCCCGGCGCCTGTCCTTCGCCACCACCAGCCAATCCAGCGATCCTGGCCTGCATATTCGCGGGGTGCCGCCGCAGTACGCCCCACCCCGGAGCCAGGGAATCCTCCGGTTCGACCTGTCACTGGAATGTGCGCTGGCCGACACGGACACCTCCGAGCGGGCCGGTGACGTCCCGCATCCACTCGCGGTGCGCCTGGCCCAAACCGGGGTCGAATTCACCCCCACCCTGTGGCAGGAAGCCCGAGAGCTCGGAGACGGCAGCCAGGCCAGCCTCACCGACTGGCATCCCATCGTGCTGGCCTCGGCAGCATTGCGTCTGGGACAGCGCCTGTCCACCAGTGAGCTGGGGCTCGTCTGCCACTGGCTGCCGGAGGGAGCCCAGCGCATGGCCCGCGAGGAAGTCGCCGAGCTGGTCGGGCTGATTCTCGACGCTCTCGAGCCCACCCTCGGCGACAGTGCCCTGCTGGAGCTCCACCACGCCGCCGAGCGCAGTGGTGCCACCGACGCCGCCGAGCGACTCGCCGAGTCGCTGGCCCTGCGTGCCCTGGACCGGATCGTCCACGGCGGCGGCGCCCCGCCCGTGGTTTCGATCCGAACCGGCCAGGTGCGTCGCACGGTGACCGACCGGGTCTGCGCGGTTTTCGTGGAGGCGGCGCAGGGTTCCGCGCACCTGTGGGTGTCCGTCCTGGCCGAGCTCCTGGACTGGATGCGTTCCAGCGGGCTCGAGCCCCCCGAGGCCGAAACCCGACGGCTTGGGCGTGACGTGATCGCGCCGGTCCTGGTGACCCGACCGCAGGACGAGGCGGTGGCCGCACTCGTGCACACGTATCCGGCCATCGCCCGAGGGGTCGGGGACGCGTTGGCCGGCCACCCCCGGAGCGCACTCCTCGTGCTGCTGCGTGGCCCGGCGGGCACGGTCCTCGCCGGACGCACCAGCGCCCCCGACGTGCCCCCCGCCCTGGTGGAACACCCCCGTCTGTACGAGTTGTACCGTATCGCCGCAGCCGGTCCCCGAACCGATCCCGCCACCGTGCTCGCCGAGATCATCAACCTGCGCCAGGAGATGCGGCACAACGGGAGGGCCAGCGCCAGCGCCGCCTACGATCTCGACATTGACCTGATCCGGGACGTGTGGGGACACCGCAACGATCCCGAGGCCGTGGCTCGTACCCTGCGCGTGCTGCCCGCACCGGTCCAGGTCGACCCCGAGGTCGATACCTGGGTCACGGACGCGGTTCTTCGGTTGCCGGAGCGGGCCGAGGTCAACGCCTGGACGGAGCTGGCCACCGAGCTGAGCCAGCACTGGATGTGGCCGCGGCTGCCCTCCTCGGTCCGGTGGTCGACCCGGCGGTGGGAGCACTACCGCAACCGAAAGGCCACCTACGAGCAGCCCGCCTCGGCGCTGGCCGAGCTGGTGGAGTTCGCCGAACTGGCTGTCCACCAGGCGCCCCCCTCAGTCGAGGACACCCGCACGGCGCGGGCGGGTACCACCGCAACCGCGGTCACCGTCGCCGAACCCGACGACGTCGCCGTGGCCGCTGGCATCCTGCGCCGGGTCGTGCACACGGACCTGTGCGCGGTGCTGTTGCGCACCCGCTGTGTGGAGACGCTGGCCCAGGCACTCCAGTACTGCACCGAGGAGCTGTTCCGCAGCTACTGTGCGCAGCTGTCGCTGTTTCTGGCCCAGCATCCCGCCCCCGAGCTGGCCGCGCGGATCTACCTCGCCGCGGGGGACCCACACCTCCGTGCCACCCACCCACGGCGCTGTCAACACCTGCGTGCGGAGGTTCTCACCCCGGCCGTAGCCCTCTGGCGGCGGCGGGACGTGGCCGCTCTGCGCAACCGCCTGCCGGAGGCGCGGCGACCCGGCCGCAGCGAGTGGTCCCGCCGCGGTGCCGTCCTACACACCGTGGGCGTGCTGCGTGGCCGCCTGCGTGCCCACTCCACCCGCGTGCTGGTCGCGCTGGTGGACCGCCTCCGCACACGTGCCCCCGAGCCCGATACCGGTGCGGCGCCCCGGCCCGACGGGGCCGGAGCGCGATAGGCTCACGACGAACGAACGTTCGAACAACGGGGGAAGGCGGTTGTCCGGTGCGGGTACTGGGGGTCGACCCGGGGTTGACACGGTGCGGTGTGGCCGTGGTAGAGGGAGCTGTGGGGCGGCAGCTGCACCTCGTCGATGCCGGGGTGGTGCGCACCGAGGCGGACACGGAACTCGCGCATCGCCTTCTTGGAATCGAAACCGGACTCGATGCCTGGTTTGAGCGGCACCAACCCGACGCCGTGGCCGTGGAACAGGTATTCGCCCAGCACAACGTGCGCACAGTGATGGGCACCGCCCAGGCCAGCGCGGTGGCACTCACCGCCGCCGCGCGGCGCCAACTGCCGGTGGCGCTGCACACCCCAAGTGAGGCCAAAGCTGCCATCACCGGCAGTGGCCGGGCCGACAAGGCCCAGGTGGGCACGATGGTCGCCAAGCTCCTCGGGCTGGATGCGGCCCCCCGTCCCGCGGACGCCGCCGACGCGGTCGCCCTGGCGATCTGCCACATCTGGCGGGGCGGTGCCCAGGCCCGGATCGCCCGCGCACAGCAGGAGTTCGCACGTAAGGTGGAGCTGGCCCGCACCACCCGTTCCCAGGGCCGGGCACGGTAACGCGAGGGGAGGCAGCCGGGTGATTTCGTTTCTGACCGGCCGGGTCGCCAGCCGGGGCGGCGGCACCGCGGTCATCGACGTCGGCGGGGTGGGCATGACACTGCTGTGCACGCCCGCGTGCCTCGCACAACTCGAAGTGGGCGCGGAGGCGACCGTGGCCACCTCGCTCGTCGTGCGGGAGGAGTCCCTGACCCTGTACGGATTCGCCAGCGACGACGAGCGTCTCGTGTTCGACCAGGTCCAGTCCGCCAGCGGGGTGGGGCCACGGGTGGCCCTCGCCATGGTGTCGGTGCATTCTCCGGCCTCGCTGCGTCAGGCTGTGGCGGACGAGGATACCGCCGCCCTCACCCGGGTCCCCGGGATTGGTAAGAAGGGTGCCCAGCGCATCGTCCTGGAACTCAAGGGCAAACTGGACGGGCCGGTTGGTCCCACCCCCGGAGCTGGAGACGGGCCGGAAGCCGGGCCTGTGGGGGGTGCCGCGCCATGGCGGGAGCAGGTTGTCTCCGGCCTGGTGAACCTGGGCTGGTCCCAACGGGACGCCGAGGCCGCCAGCGACGCGGTTTCCGCGGAACTCAGCGACGCGGAGGCCGCGAACGCCGATGTGGCGAGCCTCCTGAAATATGCGCTACGTAGGCTGAGTCGGGCCTGAGTCAACGGGAGTGGGGGAAGCACGCCGCAATGGCAGAGTCGACACCGAACCCGGAGCCGGCGCCCGAGGAGCCCGGAGGAGGGGATCGGGCGCGGGGCCTGGTTTCCGCGGACGCCGATCTGGACGACCATGCGGTGGAGAGCGCGCTGCGCCCGAAGACCTTGGACGACTTCGTGGGTCAACACCGGGTACGCGAGCAGCTGTCGCTGGTGCTGCGCAGCGCGCAGCGACGTGGTCGTGTGCCCGACCATGTGCTCATGTCCGGCCTGCCCGGGCTTGGTAAGACCACACTGGCCATGATCATTGCCTCGGAACTGGGGGCGCCGTTGCGGATCACCTCCGGGCCGGCCATTGAGCGGTCCGGCGACTTGGCGGCGATCCTCTCCAGCCTCACCGAGGGCGAGGTGGTGTTCCTCGACGAGATTCACCGGATGGCCCGTCCCGCCGAGGAAATGCTGTACGTCGCCATGGAAGATCTGCGGGTGGATGTGGTGGTCGGCAAGGGCCCAGGGGCGACCTCGGTCCCGCTGGACATCGCCCCGTTCACCCTGGTGGGTGCCACCACCCGGGCCGGTCTGCTGCCGGCGCCGCTGCGTGACCGCTTCGGGTTTGTCGCCCAGATGGACTTCTACGAGCCGGCGGAACTGGAGCAGATCCTGCGCCGTTCGGCGACACTGTTGGGGGTCGAGCTGTCCCAGGACGCGGCCGCGGAGATCGCCGGACGCTCGCGGGGCACCCCCCGGATCGCCAACCGGCTGTTGCGTCGGGTACGGGACTACGCCGAGATTCGCGCCGACGGTGCCCTGAGCCGTGAGGTTGCGTCAGCGGCCCTTGATCTCTACGAGGTGGACCAGCAGGGCCTGGACCGGCTGGACCGGGCGGTTCTGCACGCCCTGCTGCGTCGGTTCGGTGGCGGGCCGGTGGGGCTGTCCACACTGGCGGTGTCGGTGGGGGAGGAGTCCCGCACCGTTGAGGAGGTGGCCGAACCGTTCCTCGTGCGTTCCGGGCTGATCGCGCGGACTCCGCGGGGACGCGTTGCCACGGCCGGCGCGTGGCAGCACTTGGGCTTGGCGCCCCCGCCCGATGCCGCCTTCAGTGCCGCGACCCTGTTCGATGAGGTCGACGGCGGCACCGAGGGCGGCTAGGGAGGGCGGCTGCCCTGGCTGCGGATCGGGGTGCGGCGTAGGCTGGAGGTAGGCTGGGGACCGTACCCCGCCCGTCGGGCCGGGGAACACGTGAACGTGCCCGCTCGTTGTACGTCCGGTGCGTTGTCCTGACAGTCACCCGCCGCGTGACGGTTACACACTCTGAGGAAGGATGCCCCGTGCCGGAGGCCCTATTTATCCTGGCGCAGGAGGGACAGCAGGAAGGCCCTGGTCTCTTCATGCAGCTCCTGCCGTTCGTGCTGATCATTCTGGTGTTCTGGCTGCTGTTCTGGCGGCCCCAGCAGAAGCGGCGCCAGCAGGAGCAGGAGATGCAAAGCAGTCTGCTGCCGGGCCAGGAGGTCCTGACCAAGAGTGGGATCTACGGCACCGTGGTTGACGTGCGCGATTCCGATGTCGAGCTGGAGATTTCGCCGGGTACTCGGATCCGGATGGTCAAGCAGGGGATCGGTGAAGTACTGACGCCGCAGGATCCCTCCGGGATCGAGGACCATCCCGACTTCCCGACGCGGGGTCCGGACGACGACCAAGACAACCCAAACCGGCCGTAGTCCCCCACCACGCCTCGGCCCGCCGGAACGCGTGCCGGCGGGCCGACATGCGTGTTTGTGTTTCCGCGTTTCCGCGGTCGCGTCGTTCCGTGCTTCTGGGCCCCTGGGTTGCCCCCCGCTGCCCGGGCCGAATTGTCGAACAGGAAGGAAGTGTCGTCGCTCATGTCCCCCGTGGAACTGGAGCAACGCATCGCCGAGCATGTCCGGGATATCCCGGACTATCCGAAGCCGGGGGTGGTCTTCAAGGACATCACCCCGCTGTTGGCGGATGCGGCGACCTTCGCCACGGTGGTCGAGGCCCTCGCGGCCCCGTTCACCACCGGCGCGGAATCCGGTTCGGAGGGCACGCTGGCGGTGCCGGATGTGGTGGTGGGGATCGAGGCCCGCGGGTTCATCCTGGCGGCGCCGGTCGCCCATGCCCTGGGGGCCGGTTTCGTGCCGATCCGCAAACAGGGAAAACTTCCGGCGCGAACCCTCAGCGCCACCTATGATCTGGAGTACGGCAGCGAGACGATGGAGATGCACGCCGACGCGTTCGCACCCGGGGCACGGGTGCTGATCGTGGACGACGTGCTCGCCACCGGCGGGACCGCGGCGGCTGCGATGGATCTCGTGGCCAAGGCGGGTGGTACCGTACACGGACTCTCGTTCCTGCTGGAGTTGGGTTTCCTGTCCGGCCGGGAGCAGGTGCCGACCGCGCGGCCACACGTGCTCATGACCGTCTGAGCTGGGCGGAGAGGCGGCTTCGTCGGGGCGGAGGGGCGGCGTCGGACTACACTGGCGGGCATAGCTGGTGTGGTGTGGACGTTACGAGGAGTGAGACGGCGTGGTCCGGCGCCGTGGTGGCCTACCGGGTGCGCGGGCGGGACCGCCCGTGCCGGGGGCGGGGCGCCGGCCCGATGTGCGGGCGCCAGCGCCGGCTCGTCTCGTCAGTGACGTCGTCACCGTCGCCGAGGTGGACGGTATGGAGGTGCCGGCCATGCGCGGCCAGGTAACGCAACCGCCGTGCGCGGGGACGAGCGTGGTCACGCAGCAGCCGGGGAGACGTACAGGTAACCCTGCGGGCCGGCCGCGACGGTGCGGCGTGGCTGCACACGACGTCGTACCCAGCGGGGGGTAGGCATGAATCCGGTACTCGAGCCTCTGGTCAAGACCGTGCGGGCCACGCACCCCAAGGTCGACGTGGCACTCCTGGAACGCGCCTATGCGGTCGCCGAGCGCCAACACGCCGGGCAAACCCGCAAGAGCGGTGAAGAGTACATCACGCATCCGCTGGCGGTCGCCACCATCCTCGCCGAGCTGGGAATGCAGGAACCGACCCTGGCCGCGGCGCTGCTGCACGACACGGTGGAGGACACCAACTACCGTCTGGAGGACCTGCGCGACGACTTCGGCGACGAGATCGCCGAGCTGGTGGACGGGGTCACCAAGCTGGACAAGGTGACCTATGGTGAGGCCACCCAGGCCGAGACCGTCCGCAAGATGGTCGTGGCCATGTCGCGGGACATCAAGGTGCTGGTTATCAAACTGTGCGACCGGCTGCACAATATGCGCACGCTGCGGCACCTGCCCGCCGCAAAGCAGGATGCCAAGGCCCGAGAAACCCTGGAGATTTTCGCTCCGCTGGCCCACCGACTGGGGATGAACACCATCAAGTGGGAGCTGGAGGATCTGGCCTTCGCCACGCTGTATCCGAAACGTTTCGACGAGATCGCGCGGCTCGTCTCCGAGCGTGCACCCCGCCGTGACGTCTACCTTCAGGACGTCATCGAGGCGGTGTCGACGGACCTCGCCGGAGCCAAGATCAAGGCCACCGTCAAGGGCAGGCCCAAGCACTACTATTCGATCTACCAGAAGATGATCGCCCGCGACTGCGGGTTCGACGAGATCTACGACCTGGTGGGGATCCGCGTCCTGGTGGACAGCGTCCGCGACTGTTACGCCGCCTTGGGAACCATCCACGCCCGGTGGAACCCCGTTCCCGGGCGGTTCAAAGACTACATCGCGATGCCGAAGTTCAACATGTACCAGTCCCTGCACACCACGGTGATCGGGCCGGAAGGCAACCCCGTGGAGTTGCAGATCCGAACCTTCGCCATGCATCGCCGAGCCGAATACGGCATCGCCGCCCACTGGAAGTACAAGGACGACGCGAAGGCCGGGGCCAGTTCGGGCTCGTCCAGTGGCAAGCGCGGCGATATGGAGTGGCTGCGTCAGCTGCTGGACTGGCAGCAGGAGGTGCAGGACCCGGGGGAGTTCCTGGAGTCGCTGCGTTTCGACCTGTCCGTACAGGAGGTGTTCGTCTTCACCCCGCAGGGAGACGTGATCTCCCTGCCCCAGGGGGCCACCCCCGTGGACTTCGCCTACGCCGTGCACACCGAGGTGGGACACCGCACGGTTGGCGCCCGGGTGAACGGCAAGCTGGTCACCCTGGACTCGGAACTCAGCAACGGTGAGACCGTGGAGATCGTCACGTCGAAATCGCCGGATGCGGGGCCGAGCCGGGACTGGCTGAGTTTCGTCAAGAGCGCACGGGCCCGCAACAAGATTCGGCAGTGGTTCACCAAGGAGCGGCGGGAAGCCTCGATCGAGCGAGGTAAGGACGCCATCGCCAAGGTGATGCGCAAGCAGGAGCTGCCGATCAAACGGTTGCTCACCGGGGAGGCGCTGATCGCGCTGGCCCGGGACATGCGCTACGCGGACGTTTCGGCGCTGTACGCCGCGGTGGGGGAGGGGCACACCAGTGCCCAGAACGTCGTGCAGAAGCTGGTGGACTCCCTTGGCGGCTTGGAGAGCGCTGAGGAGGATATCGCCGAAACATCCATGCCGACCCGGCAGCAGCGGCGACAGCGCCCCACGGGCAACCCCGGGGTCGTGGTCGACGGGGATGCCGACGTGTGGGCGCGGCTGTCCAAGTGCTGCACTCCGGTTCCCGGCGACGAGATCGTTGGTTTCGTCACCCGGGGCAACGGGGTTTCGGTGCACCGCGCGGACTGTGTTAACACCCGCTCACTGGACCGGGAACGCATGGTCGACGTGCAGTGGCAGCCCACCGAGGACTCGATGTTCCTGGTGGCCCTCCAGGTGGAAGCGCTGGACCGAACCCGGCTGCTGTCGGACGTGACCCGGGTGCTTTCGGACCAGCACGTCAACATTCTCTCCGCGTCGGTTCAGACCAGCCGGGACCGGGTGGCGTTGAGCCGGTTCACCTTCGAGATGGCTGACCCCACGCACCTGGGCAGCGTGCTCAAGGCCGTACGCACGATCGACGGGGTCTATGACGTGTACCGGGTGCGCAACTGAGCCCGGTGGGCGTGGCATCGGGACCGCGCGGGGTGTGGGCGGGCACACTTGCCCCATGAAGAAGCTCTCGCTGGACGCGCTGGCCCGGCTGCATCTCGAGCGTGCGAAGCTGTCCTCGGCGGGGCGCAGCTCGGAGACGATCTTCGGTGGACACGATCGCACCCTGCGGCAGACGGTGATCGCGCTGCTGGCCGGCTACGGGCTCGGCGAGCATCCCAACCCGGGGGAGGGCACACTCCAGGTCGTGCGGGGCCGGGTCCGGATGGCCATGGGGGAGCACACCTGGGAGGCACGGGACGGAGACTTCCTGCCGCTGCCAGAGGCCGACCACGCGTTGGAAGCGATCACTGACGCCGCCGTCCTGCTCACCGTGGCCAAGTCCCGCTGAACGCACCACGACCGTGGTCGTGTGCCTGGCGTTGAGCGGGACAACCAGGCTCAACACTGGCCACACGACCACCACGGACGACGTGGGATCCTCCGCGCAGGCGCTAGTTCATCTCCTGGAGGGTCTTCTCCGCTTCGGCCAGCCACGCCCGCCGCGTCTCCAACGACTCACTGGCTTCCCGCAGCTTGCGTTCGTTGCCCGAGGCCCGGGCCTTCTCCACCTGCTGCTCCAGCTGCTCAATGGACTGGCGGAGCTGGTCCACCGTGTCCTGGGCGCGCGCCCGCGCCTCGGGGTTGGTGCGCTGCCACTCCTGTTCCTCGGCCTTGCGCACGGTCTCCTCGATCTTACGGAACGCCCCCTCCAGCTGGTCCCGGGAGTCGCGCGGCACCGGGCCCGCGGCGTCCCAGCGTTCCTTGAGGTCGCGCAGCTGGCTGCGGGCCCGGCGTGGATTCTGCACCGGGAGGAGCTGTTTGGCCTCCTCCAACAACTGCTCCTTGGCCCGGGCGTTGTCCTGAAGCTCGGCGTCCCGCTCGGCGAAGGCCGCGGAGCGGGCCTGAAAGAACACGTCCTGTGCACCCTTGAACCGAGCCCACAGCTCGTCCTCGGCGGACCGGTCGGCCCGGCCGGCAGCTTTCCACTGCTGCATGAGTTCCCGGTACCGGCTGGCTGTCTCTCCCCAGTCCGTGGAGTCCTGCAACGCCTCCGCCTCGGCGACCAGCTTCTCCTTTTCCACCCGGATCCGTTCCCGCTGCTGGTCCAGGTTGGCGAAGTAGGCCTTACGGCGTTTGGAGAAGGCGTTGCGCGCCGCGGACATCCGTTTCCACAGTGCCTGCTCTACCGAACGTTCGGTCCGCGGAGCGGCCTTCCACTCGTCGATGAGTTGCCGCATCCGCTCCCCACCGGACTTCCAGTGGGTGGTTTCCTCCGCGACACGCTCGGCCTCGGCGACGATACGCTCCTTGATTTCCCGCGCCTCGGTGCGCGCCTGTTCCTGGGCCTCCCGTTGGGCGGCGCGGCGCTGTTCGGCCGTTTCCGCGAGAGCGTCCAGCCGACGCTCCAGAGCCTCCAGGTCACCGACCGCGTTCGCGCCCTGCACCGAGGAGCGCAGACGATCGATGCTGGACTGGGCCTGGGCGGCCGACAGGTCCGTGTTGGTGAGCCGCTGCTCCAGCAGTTCGACCTCGGTCACCAGCGCGTCATACTTGCGCCGGAAGAACGCGAGTGCTTCCTCCGGAGCGCCGGCCTGCCACGACCCGACGACGCGCTCGCCCGAGCTCGTGCGCACATAGACCGTTCCGTCGTCGTCTACGCGGCCCCAGGGGTCCGTGGTCACCGTGTCCTCCTGCTGTCCGGGTTCTGGCCGGTAGCCAGTCCCACTGATCGTAGTCGCCTCCCGACGTCTCGGAAGACGCAGCTGTCTGCCCGCCGAGCGATGGATCCGCGTGTTCGGACCGTGCAGTTTGTCGACACACCGCATTCGTTCCGGCGACCCAACCGAGGCGACCAGCGGGTCCATGCCGGATCCACGTTACGGGCATGGCCCAATATTTCACCGCCGCGCCGATTCGCAAAGAGCTGGTGGCCCGGTGGTGACCGAAAGGTGATGCGGTGCCGGCGCCGGCCGGACACCCTGCCCCGGTCCTGGCCCCGGATGTCGCCTCGGTAGGCTCGTTTCCAGGTTCCCACCCGTCCCGATTCCACGGAAAGCCGAGGTCAGTACCCACCGTGCTCGTGCTGGAGTTTCCCGCCGGACTGCTCGCCGCCAACTGCTACGTCCTGGCCCCCGAGCCGGGGGGACCCTGTGTCATCGTCGACCCCGGGCAGGACGCCACTTCGGGTGTGGCCGAGCTGGTGCAGCGCCACCAGCTCGCCCCGCAGGCGGTGTTGCTGACCCACGGCCACTTCGACCACGTGTGGTCGGCTGCGGAACTGTCGGACACCTACGACGTGGACGTTTACGTCCACTCGGCGGACCGTGTGCTGTTGCACGACCCCACCCATGGCCTCACCCCGGATATTGCGGCACAGCTGTCCGCGTTGACCGGTGGGCAGCAGCTTCGTCCACCCGAGCGGATCGTGGAACTCGACCAGCGTGACCGTCTGGACCTGGCCGGGATGAGTATCGGGGTAGAGCACGTTCCCGGGCACACCCCCGGATCAGTGCAGTACGTGCTTCCCGGCCATCTGTGCACCGGGGATCTACTGTTCGCGGGTTCGATCGGACGCACCGACTTTCCGGGTGGGGACCACTCTGCGATACTCGACAGCCTGCGGCGGGTCCTGGCAACCCACCCCGCAGACGCAGCCGCAGACGGAGACGGAGACGGAGACACTGTGGTGCTGCCCGGGCATGGGCCGCGCACTACCCTGGCCCAGGAGCGGGCGGGGAATCCGTTTCTCACTGACATCGCCTGAGCGGTATCCTCACGGCTGACCTGTTCAGACACCTCGATTGACCTGGCGGAGCCCCGTGCGGCCCATGTGTTGCTCGCTCACCCCTCCCGTTCTGGCGTACCCCGCCGCCGCACGAGATAGCGGCGCCGGGCCCGATTGAGGTCCGGCTGCCCCGCCCGGGGCCAGGATTCGCAGGATGTCGCATGCACACGTGAGGGAGAGCACCGTTGATCCGCACACATCAGGCGGGGACGCTACGCGCGGCCCACGCCGAGGAGACCGTCGTTCTCGCCGGCTGGGTGGCGCGCCGCCGCGACCACGGCGGGGTCGTGTTCCTGGACCTGCGCGAAGCTTCCGGGGTGGTGCAGGTCGTGGTTCGGGAGGACGACCTTGCGCACGACCTCCGCGCCGAGTACTGCCTGCGGGTGTCGGGGCGGGTGCGGGTCCGGCCGGACGGTAACGAGAACCCGGAGATCGCCACCGGCGACATCGAGGTGGTCGCCGACGAGATCGAGGTGCTCAGCGAGGCCGCACCGCTGCCGTTCCAGCTGGACGACGCTGCCGACGTCGCCGAGGAGACCCGGCTGACCTACCGGTATCTGGACATGCGGGACGGCGCGACGGCCAACGCGCTGCGCGTGCGGTCCCAGGCCAGCTATCTGGTGCACGATGTGCTTCGCGAGCACGACTTCACCAACATCGAAACCCCCTACCTGACCCGCTCCACGCCGGAGGGGGCGCGGGACTTCCTCGTCCCGGTGCGGCTCCAGCCGGGTCGGTTCTACGCGCTTCCGCAGTCCCCGCAGCTGTTCAAGCAGCTGCTGATGGTTGGGGGGATCGAGCGCTACTACCAGATCGCGCGCTGCTTCCGGGACGAGGATTTCCGCGCCGACCGGCAGCCGGAGTTCACCCAGATCGACGTGGAGATGAGCTTCGTCGACCAGGACGACGTGATCGCGGTGAGCGAGGACCTGGTGGCGCGGCTGTGGTCCGAACTGCTGGGCTACGACATCGCGCGGCCGATCCCGCGGATGCCGTTCTTCGAGGCAATGGACCGCTTCGGCTCAGACAAGCCCGATCTGCGCTTCGGTCAGGAGCTCACCGAACTGACCGGATACTTCGCCCAGACGTCGTTTCGGGTGTTCCAGGCGCCCTACGTCGGGGCCGTGGTCATGCCCGGCGGTGCGGAGCAGACCCGTAAGGAGTTGGACGGCTGGCAGGACTGGGCCAAGGCCCGTGGTGCCAAGGGGCTCGCCTATGTGCTGGTGCAGCAGGACGGCACCCTCGGTGGCCCGGTGGCCAAGAATCTCTCCACGGCCGAGCGGGACGGTCTGGCGGCCGCGGTCGGAGCCACGCCAGGTGACGCGATCTTCTTCGCGGCCGGTGGCCGCACCGAAGCCCAGGAGCTGCTGGGGGCGGCCCGGCTGGAGATCGGACAGCGGCTGGGCCTGATCGACACCAGCCAGTGGTCCTTCGTGTGGATCGTGGACGCGCCCATGTTCGCCGAGGACGGCAACGGCGGCTGGACCCCGGTGCATCATCCCTTCACCGGACCCAAGCCGGAATGGGCGGAAAAGTTCGCCGACGACCCGGGCAACGCCCTGGCCTACGCCTACGATCTGGTGTGCAACGGCTCGGAGATTGCGGGTGGGTCGATCCGTATCCACCGGTGGGACGTGCAGCAGCGCGTGTTCGACGTGTTGGGTATCGACGAGCAGGAGGCCCGCTCCAAGTTCGGGTTCCTGCTGGAGGCATTCCGCTACGGTCCACCGCCGCACGGCGGGATCGCCTTCGGCTGGGATCGGATCGTGGCGCTGTTGGCCGGTGCTGGATCCATCCGTGACGTGATCGCCTTCCCCAAGACCGCCTCGGGCGGGGATCCGCTCACCGGTGCGCCGACGCCGATCACGGCCGCACAGCGCGCCGAAGCCGGCATGGACGCCACCCCGGAGGAGGACGCGGGCACCACGGCCGGTACTGCCAGCGCTACCGACCCGGGAGCCTAGCCCGCCGGGTCCGTGCTGCGTCGATGCCGGTTCCGGGCTGCGGGGCACGTGTGCCCGGAACCGGCATCATCCTCCCGCCGCAGGCGGCAGATGTCCCCTGCCCGTCCACAGGGGCGGGGGTAGACATGGCAACTGAGGCTGGACAACCCCACGATGGAATTCGTGAGGATGGAGGAGGTCGGGGGTGGTTAGCCCCCGGACGGGGTGGGGCGCGGTTGAACACCGCGTCGTCGACGGCCCGGGGCCGCATGAGCCGTTGGTGATGCAGTGTGGCCCGATGTGGCCATTGGGTCGGCAACGGCCCGAATGTGGTGGCGCCGTGCGCGCTGCCCCGGCACCATGAGCACGATGCCCCATCTTGTATATCCCGATGTCCGCTACCGGGACTCCTTCCTGGCCGCGCTGGGGGAGCCTGACCCCCTGGCCGCGGGCGCTCCCTTCCGCCCGGACAGTGACCGTGTGGACATTCCGTTGGCGCGGATCCGGTCCGACTTCGCTGGCTATGTGGCCCAACGCCACGCCGAGGCCCACGAACCGCCCTGGCCCGGCGCCGTGACGGCCACGGCCCTGTGGTGGGTCGAGGGGGAGGAATACCTGGGTCGCGTATCGATCCGGCACGAGCTCAGCGATGCCCTGCGCAGTCACGGCGGACACCTCGGCTACGAGGTTCGTCCCAGCGCGCGGGGACGCGGGCACGCCACCGCGATGCTGCGGGCCGCTCTGCCGTGGGCGGCGAAACTCGGAATTGATCCCGCCCTTATGACGTGCGATGTCATCAACGTGGCCTCCCGGCGTGTGATCGAGAAGAGCGGCGGCAGCCTGGTGGACGAGGACGGCGAAACCTGCTGGTACCACCTGCCCACGGGGGCGTCCGGCTAGAGCGTGGTGTTTGGAGTGTCTGCGGGGTGGGGTGTTGGTGCGGCCGCCTCGGTGGGCGTGGTCGCAGGCCGGGAACCGGGCACTCTCCCCGGATGCCGCATGGGGCTGCGCTGCTGCGCGCCGATCCGCCCAGGTGAGGCTAGAGGGAACGACCCGCATCCACCCGGGGGTCGGGGTGCGGGGAGCGTTTCCGGGTGTGCAGGAACGCCCACGGCGCGGCTTGAGGGGGCGCCCGAGTCCTGGGCTCCCCGGGGAACATGCGGGTGACGGTGATTGGTTGCCTGCACGCGCCGTCTCGGCCGCCGGCGGCATCGCGCCCTGGTGGTCACCGGTGGTGTCCTGTTTCCGGGGCGCTCCCCCGCACGACGGCCAGCGGGATGGGGTGCCGGTGATCGTGGGGCGCATCTCGCTGCCGGGGAGCTCGCTTTTTCCTCCACGGTGGCCAGCGGAGTGGGGGCGCGGTAGGTCGTGGGGCGCGGTCCCTGTCGCCCCCATCGGCCGTTGCACACCCCCAGTGGCTTCCAGTGGCGCTCATGGTGTGGGGGCTGACCCCGATATGCCAATACGCCCCTAGGGCAACCCACCCCGGCCCGACCCAACGCGACCACGGGGACCCCGCCGGCACCACACCCACGCGCGCTCAGGTCGGCGGATCGTGCCCGATCTCCGCCGCACGGATGTCACGAGGGCTTTACCGCACGGTCGAATCATGGTTTCCACGCGATCGATCCCGATCACCAGCATGGGGGCGACATCAGGCACATAACCGACGTTTCCCCTGCCAGCGGCGCGGTGGGAGCACGGGAAGGATCCCCCGAATGGTGCAGTACAGGTGTCGCGGCCTCGTCACGGCCGCGCTGAGTGCAACCGTCCTGCTGCTCGCGGCGTGCGGGCAGAGCGCAGCCGAGCCCGACTCCGAGGGCGACGGTGACCAGCTCGATCCGGACACGCTGGTGATCGGTGCGGTACCGGCCGAAGAGGCCACCGGGCTGCAACAGAGCTACGACCCGATCATCGAGATGCTGGCCGACGAAACCGGAAAGGATGTCGAGTTCGAGTCGGCCACCGACTACGCGGCGGTCATCGAGGCGCAGCGCAGCGGACAGATCCACATCGCCCAGTACGGGCCGTTCGCGTACTACCTGGCCGAGCAGGGCGGCGCCGATGTGAACGTGGCCGGTGTGATGATCCAGGAGGAGGGCGAACCCCCCGGCTACGTCTCCTACGGCCTGGCGCCCGCGGACTCCGACATTGAGGAGCTGGCGGATTTCGCGGACAGGGAGGTCTGCTTCGTCGACGCCAACTCGGCGTCGGGCTACATGTACCCGCTGGCGGGCCTCATCGAGGCCGGACTCGACGAGGGCGACTATGAGGAGGTCATGGCCGGCGGCCACGACGCCTCGGCCATTTCGGTGGCGAGTGGTGACTGTGACGCCGGGTTCGCCTTCGACAGCATGGTCGACGAGGTTCTCATCGAGGGCGGTGATCTGGAGGAGGGCGAGCTGAAGGTGGTCTGGGAGTCCGAGACCATCACCAGCGCCCCCATGGTCGTGCACGGTGGTCTGGACGACGAGCTGTACACCACGGTGATGGACGCTTTCGCCGAGAAGGCCAACGTCGAGTATCTCTCCGCCAACGGCTACTGCCCCTCCGAGGAGGACTGCGACCTCAGCGACCAGGCGATCTGGGGGTGGGAACCGGTGCCCGACGACTTCTTCGACGGCCTGGAGGAGGTCTGTGAAACCACTGGTGCCCCCCAGTGCGAGGACCCCGAGGCCGGCTGACCTGCCGCCCGGCCGAACCGGCACATCGGGCGGCGGGGCGGCGGCCCCGTCCGTGCCCGCCGCCCCGCCCCAGAACGGGAACGTACATGGACGCGCACACCCACATCGCCCAGCCGCAGCCGGCCATCCGGTTCAGTGGCGTCAGCAAACACTTCACCCCGACCGTGACCGCGCTCGACGACGTTTCACTCACCGTCACCCCGGGCGAGGTCGCGATCCTGCTCGGCCTGTCCGGTTCGGGAAAGTCAACCCTGCTCCGGCACGTCGACGGGCTGCAACTACCCACGTCGGGTGAGGTCACGGTGCTCGGCGTCGACGTCGGTGCCGCCGGAACCCGTACGCTGCGTCGGCTACGCCGCCGCGTCGGGTTCGTGTTCCAACAGTTTCACTTGGTGGGGCCGCTGACCGTGTTGGAGAACGTCTGCACCGGGGCCTTGGGGCGCCTTCGGGGCCCGCGGCTGGGTCTCGTGACCTACCCGCGAACCGTGCGCACCCAGGCCCTGGAGCAGCTCGATCGGGTGGGCATGGCCGACCGGGCCTTCCAACGGGCCGACACTCTCTCCGGTGGTCAACAGCAACGGGTCGCGGTTGCCCGCGCCCTCGTGCAACAGCCAGAGATTCTCCTCGCTGACGAACCTGTGGCCTCCCTGGACCCCGAGACCGCCGCCCAGGTCTTGGACCTGATCCGTCGCGTCGCCACCGAGGACCGTCTCACCGTGTTGTGTAGCCTGCACCAGGTCGATCTGGCCCTGGGCTGGGGCGACCGGGTGATCGGCCTGCGCACCGGAGCCGTCGTGCTGGACACCCCCACCGCCGGGCTGCGGCGCGCCGACGCGATGGCGGTGTACTCCCGGGTGGGCGTACACCTGGATCCCGAGCCGGCCGGTGGGTCCCTGGCCGGTCCCAGCGCCGCACCCGCCGGAGAAGGCGCAGCGAGGTGAGTACCGGAATGACGCAGGCCACCAGGGCGCCCGGCTCCACCGGTGCAGGCCAGCCTGAGCACCCCCAGCCACACCCGCCCGGGCCGCTGGCGCCCCGGCGCACACTGGCCACGCCCCGCCCCAACACCGTTGCCGCGGCGTTGGCCGTTGTGGCGCTCCTCGCGGCTGGCGTGTGGTCCCTGGTCGAGCTGCGGATCAATGCCGCAACCCTTCTCGACAGCGCCGACAACGCCGCGGACTTCCTGGGCCGCATGCTTCCCCTGGACTTTCCCCCTGCCGCCGAGATCGCCGGCCTGGTCGGTGAAACCCTGGCCATTGTCATCGCTGCGACCCTGCTTTCGGTTCTGCTGAGCGTCCCCGTCGCGATCTGGGCCGCCGCCAACACCACCCCCAACCCCTCGGTGCGTTACGCAGCCCGCGCCCTCATCGTGATCAGCCGTGCCATCCCGGATCTGGTGCTGGCCATCGTGTTTCTGCGCATCTTCGGCCTGGGCGCCCTCACCGGGGTGCTGGCGATGGGGCTGCATTCGGTGGGGATGGTCGCCAAGCTCTACGCTGACGCTGTCGAACAGATCGACGAGGGGCCGCGGACAGCCATCCGCGCCACCGGCGCCGGTCGCCGGCAGGAACTGCGTGCCGGAGTGATTCCGCAGGTCGTTCCGGCGTTCGTTGCCA
Organism: Lipingzhangella rawalii; assembly: GCF_031628175.1. NCBI lineage: Bacteria > Bacillati > Actinomycetota > Actinomycetes > Streptosporangiales > Nocardiopsidaceae > Lipingzhangella > Lipingzhangella rawalii. The sequence goes on from NZ_JAVLVT010000005.1 coordinate 586,542, forward strand.
CCGCCATGCACCGGCTGGACATTAACCTGCGCATCTCGGTGCTGTTGGGTTTCGTCGGCGTGGGCGGCATCGGACTTGCGATCTCCCAGGCATTGGAGATCATGGACTACCAGCGCGGTATGGCACTGGCGCTGGTGGTGCTGGTGCTGTGCGTGGCGATGGAGCTGATCTCGGGTGCGGTGCGCCGCGCCGTCCTGGGGCCCGCAGCGGCTGGTGCGGCGCCGACGGGCCTGACGGGGTTCCTCAGCCGCACGGTGCGGCCCCGCCGCCGCACAGGTGAACCCCAGCGGCCATCGCCGAGGGGCGGTGATCCCCGCGCGGACTCCGCCGCGGCCCTGCGCGTTGGACGGACCCGCCCACCCTGGACCGCGCGCCGCGTGCTTCGCACCGGATATGTGGCCATCGCACTGGGAGTGGTTGCCGCCGCGCTGTTGCCCGTGGCCCGCGAGCTCAGCGGGATCGCCGGAGCCGGCGCCGACGCTGTGGATGCGCTCCAGCGATTCTGGCCTCCCGAACACGGCGGCATCCTGCCCGCCCTCCTGGACGCCCTACTCGTGACGGTTCAGATCGCCCTGGCCGCGACCCTGCTGGGCGCGATCCTTGCCCTGCCCGTGGGCGTGTTGGCCGCGCGCAACGTCGCCCCGAATGCGCGTATCGCCCAGACCTTGCGGATGTTCATCGTGTTCGTGCGCGGTGTCCCGGAACTGATCCTCGCTATCGTCTTCGTGGTGATGATCGGTCTCGGCCCGGTTGCGGGAACGCTGGCCCTGGCCATCGGCGCCGTGGGCCTGCTCGGCAAACTGGTTGCCGATTCGGTTGAGGAGGTCGACCCTGGCTCCGAACAGGCCCTGCGCACCACCGGAGCCAGCCGAACTCAGGTGTTCTTCGGCGCCACTCTGCCCCAGGCGCTGCCCGCCTTCGTCGCCCATCTGCTGTACCAGCTGGACGTGAATATCCGCTCTGCCACCCTGCTCGGTATCGTCGGCGCGGGCGGCATCGGTTTCTACCTGCTCAACGCCGCGCGGGTGCTGGAGTTCGGCGTCGTCACCTTCATTGTGCTCCTGCTGTTCGCCGTGGTGATGGCCGTGGAGGTGCTGGCCATGTGGCTGCGCCGCAGCGTCGGGGCAGCCCGGTGACGCTGCGGCGCCCGCCCCGTCATCGGCCCGCCCCGGTCGGGGCCTGGGTGGCCCCAGGGCGGTAATGCCGTCTCGGGGTGTCCCCCAGACACTGGAGGTAGGGAGAAGCCGATGGGGGTTGGTAAAGGCCGATGGGGGTTGGTAAAGGCCGATGGGGGAGGGTTCCTGGGCGGTGTTCCGCGGGGGCGCCGGTAGCTCCGAGGGGAGGGGCTACCGGCGCCTGGTGGGGTCAGGAGTTGGCGGGGGTGTCCTGGTAGACGTCGAAGTCGAATTCGCCGTTTTTGGCGCCGTTGAGGAAGGCGCGCCATTCGGTGCGGGTGTAGATGTGGGGGCCGCGGTCGGGGTGCTTGCTGTCGGTGACGTGGAACTCGTCCCCGACCTGTTCCACCTGGACACAGGCGCCCTGCTGCGTACTGTAGCTGGATGTCAACTTCACGTGTATTCCTTCAGGTACTGGCGCATGAGGTCTGCTGAATCGTTCGGATTCAACGCGAATCCTAGGAGCTGCTCGAAGGCGTGGGAGCAGGTGGTGACTTCAGGGCTCCGCTCCAAGTACAGTTGCCCAGCCATCGTGTCCACGTAAACAACTCTGGTTCCTGCACAGTCAATCAACGTGAAGCTGCCCGAAGCGCCGGGATGTGCTCCTGCCGTATACGGGACCACCTGGATTGACGTGCGAGCCTGCCTGGACAGTTGCAGTAGGTGATCTATCTGGGCATGCATCACGGCTCTGCCACCGACGGCTCTGCCTAGTGCTCCTTCGTCCATGATGGTGAGTAGGCGTGGTCGGTCTGCCTGATCCAGGATCTCCTGCCGAGCCATACGCAGTTCCAGCCGGCGTTCGACCTCTTCGGTTGAGATCTCCTGTGGGCCATATTGCAGGATATGTCTGGCGTAGTCCGGAGTCTGGAACAGGCCCGGGACCAGGATCTCGAAGGTCCGGATCTCGGCCGCATCAGCCTCCAGGTCGATGAGCGCCGCGTACTCAGGCTGAAGCAAGTCCCGGTACGGGTACCACCAGCTGGGTCGTTCGGCGAGGCGATAGAGGGTCATGACTTCCTCGCGTTCGTTCGCGCTGACGTCGTAGAGCGCGAACAGCTCGGACATGATGGCGCGTTTCGGGACGCGCTCACCACGTTCGTAGCGCGCGAGAGTGGCCTGGTTCCAGCCGAGCTGCTCCGTTACCTCCGTCTGCTTGAGCGCCGCTCGCTTGCGAAGCTCGGCGAGCTTGCTCCCCAGGCGTCGATGTCGAATTCCCGCGTAGGCCATAGCCGACCTTTCTGGACATACCAAGGAGAATCATATGTCTAGCTTGTGCATTCACTTGCTTACTGTCATATGTCAGTCTACAGTGAGGTAATCATCACAACACCAGGAGTGATCACTATGCCAACCGTCTTCTTCCTCCGCTCGGTCGTCACACCCACCAACCTGAACAGGCTTCCATCCTGGCGCTGGGTGGTGCTAGAGCGACTGGAGGAGGGCGAACCGGGGGAGTTCCGCGATCAGCTGTACCCGTGGATGCGCGAGATGTTGGCGGGTGGGGACACCTTCGGGCTGTTCTGCGGGGAGTACGGCCTCGTCGAGGAGGAGGAACTCACCGAGGTGGGGATCCCGCTGCGGCCACCGCGTCCGTGCTGGCGGCACCAGCTGTCCGAGGCGTGCAGTTTCGAACCATCGCTGGAGACCTGTTACCGCGAGGAGCTGATTGTGTGGGACGGCAGCCAACCGCTGTTCCGCGAGATTGAGGAGCGCGTACCCGCCTGAGCGGCGCGGTGGCCTCAGCCCAGGCGACGACCGACCGCGGTCAGGTCGATGTCGATCGGGTACGGCACGCTGACCTGGAGCCGGTCGTGGTGAATGCCGGTGGGAACGTATCCGGTGGCGGCCGGGTCACGCTCGTAGGCGTATACCACGGCCCGGCCCGCGGCGTTCTCCACGCGCCAGTAGTGCGGGATCCCCGCCGCGGCGTACTTGGGGGGCTTGGTGTCCCGGTCCCGATCCACCGAGTCCGGGGACACCGCCTCCACCACCAGGTGCACATCCGCCGGAAGGTAGTGGGTGCTCGGCTTGTCCCGGTCGTAGGCCTGTGCCGTGACCACGAGGATGTCCGGTTCGGGCACCTGCCGTGCGCCGATGCGCAGGGCCATCTCGCGCTCCGCCCGCAGGTGTGGAGGAGCCTGCCGGTCCAACTCCCGCAGGATCAGGTTGATCACGCGGCTGTGCCACTTCTCCTGCGGACTTACGAAGACGAGGCTACCGTCGATCAACTCGGTGCGTGGTGGAAGGCCGGACATGCCGAGGAACTCTTCGGCGGTGAACCCTCCCGGCGGCGGAATCACCCAGTCGGGCAGGGCCTCAGCGGCGCTCATATTGTTCAGGATATCTACAAGCGACCTGTTTCCCTAGGGAAACTCCGTTAGTTTCCCCACGGAAACGCCGTCAGCCCGAGTGGCGCTGTGTCCGTCCCGGCCGAACCTCAGGCGGCTGTGGCGGGTAGGTCCGCGGCTTTGGAGAGTAGCTCCACCGAGCGCATCCGGGCATTGAGATCGCCGGCCTGGTGCGCAACAATAACCTCATCCGCCCGGGCGTAGCCGGCGAACCAGGACAGGTAGTCCATGGCCTCCGCGCCGGTGCCGATGGCCGAGTAGGTGGCCATCTGCTGGATGCGCTGCCCGGCACGGGAGGCCAACAGGGCATCGGCCTCCTCGTCCGTCAACGCCTTGCCACCGGCCAGCAGCTGCACCGCCATTCGTCGCCGCGCACGGTGGGCCTGCTGCTGGGCCTCTTCGGTCGTGTCGGCGGCGGTAACGTTCATTCCCGCGATCACGTAGGGCTCGGCCAGCTGCACCGAGGGGGTGAACTCCGCGCGGTAGGCGGCCACGGCATCCACCAGCGCGGCCGGGGCGAAGTGAGAGGCGAAGGCGTAAGGCAGGCCCAGAGAGGCAGCCAGCTTCGCGCCGAACAGTGAGGATCCCAGGATGTACAACGGCACGTTGGTGCCCGTGCCGGGGATCGCGGCCACGCCCGGGATCCGGGACTCTCCGGTGAGGTAACCCTGGAGTTCAAGGACGTCCTGCGGGAAGCTGTCCGCCGCCGAGCCGTCCCGACGCAGCGCCCGCATGGTCGCCTGGTCCGTCCCGGGGGCGCGGCCCAAACCGAGGTCGATCCGGCCGGGATGCAGGGTCTCCAGGGTGCCGAACTGCTCGGCGATGGTCAGCGGGGCATGGTTGGGCAACATGACGCCGCCCGAGCCCAGCCTGATCCGTTCGGTATGCGCCGCGATGTGGCTGATCAGCACGCTGGTGGCGGAGGAGGCGATCGTGCTCATGTTGTGGTGCTCGGCGTACCAGACCCGGGTGTAGCCCAGTTCCTCGGCGCGGCGGGCCATCGTGACACTGGCGTCCAGACTGTCGCGCACCGTCATGCCGTCGGCGATGTGGGCGAGGTCCAGGATCGAGATGGGTACGGACACGAGCGGGCCTTTCCGGGACGGCGAGTGATGCGGGGTGGGCGCGCGGCCCAGCAACCGGTCTTCCGGTTCGCTCAACCCCGCGCGGGCGGGCGCTATTTCCACTGCCGCGGGTTGCGTGTGTCATGCCCGTAGTTTGATAACGATTATCATTTTCTATAGTCTTGGGTGGTGTGGGCCGTGCCCAGCGACACCCGCGGCCCTTCGCCCTCCGGTCGGTGCCCCGGATTCTCCTCGCGGCACAGGCAGCCCGCGTCATCCCGCCCGACCGCGGGTTGCCGGCTCCGGCGGCCCGACCGGAGGACCCCGCCACCCGAGCACCCGCGACCAAGGAGGCCACCGTGTCCCGCGTCTGTCAGGTCACCGGGAAACACCCGAGCTTCGGCAACAACGTTTCCCACTCCAACCAGCGAACCCGCCGCCGCTTCAACCCCAACATCCAGAACAAGCGCTACTGGCTGCCCAGCGAGGGCCGTTTCGTGCGGCTACGACTCAGCACCGCAGGAATGCGGATCATCGACCGGCGCGGCATCGAACCCGTCGTTGCCGAGATCCGGGCGCGAGGCGGGAAGGTCTGACGTCATGGCCAAGAAGAGCAAGATCGCGCGCAATCTCCAGCGGCAGCGTACGGTCGAACGGTACGCCGAACGTCGCGCGGAACTGAAGCGCCTCATCGCCCACCCCGACACCGACGCCGACACTCGCGCCGCCGCCGTGCAGACGCTGAATAAGCAGCCCCGCGACGCCAGCCGAACCCGGGTGCGCAACCGCGACAGTGTGGACGGGCGTCCCCGCGGATACCTGCGCAAGGCCGGGGTTTCCCGCATCCGGTTTCGCGAGTTGGCCCATCGCGGGGAACTTCCCGGGATCACCAAATCCAGTTGGTGACCGCGGTGCGGCACCGGAGCTGACCAGCGGTCCAGGTCCGAACTTCCGGCCCGTGCTAGGGACCATTCCTCCGGTTCCCCCAGGACCGCCGCACCCCTCGTCCCGTGGGCGGCGCGGCACACCGCGGTGGTTCGGACCTGGACAGGCGCCGCTCCTCGCCGATGCCCGGGGATGATCATCCCCGGGCCGGCGTGCGCCCGCGCTCCAGTTCCGTCAGAACGGCACGGTCAGGAACTCGGTGTGCTCCACGTTCCGGACCACGACCGAGGCAACCTCCTCGGGACGCACATCCACCAGACCACCGGGCTCACTGCCCTCCTCCGCGGCCTCGGGAGTCACCGTCCACTCCGCGGCTACCGTGCTCGTGCCATCCTCGGCCAGAACCACGATTTCACAGTCCTCGCCCGCCGGAAGCCCCGTGATCAGCGAGTCCACCTGGGTCCCGTCCTCGGAGGGAGCCAAGGCCACCGTCGCCGCGGCACCCGTGTCCGGGTTTTCCTGCGCAGCGACCACCGTTCCCGCGTCCAGCTCCGGCACCGCCGGCTCCTCACCGGAGCCGGCCCCCAGAGCCGCACCCACCGCCAGGCTTCCGCCGATCAGGACCACGCCCGCCAGCACGGCCACCGCCGTCAGGACGAACCACTGGCGCCGGGACTGGTGTAGTCGCTGGGAACGCACCTGACGCACCGTACGCTGCAACGGCAGATCGTTCTCCGGTGGCCCGTCGAGCAGGGCCTCGGGGGGAAGCTCGCCCAGCGCCTCGCGCACCTGACGCAGTTCCGAGACCTCGTCCCGGCACCGTGCGCATTCCTCCAGGTGCGCCTCCACCTGCGTGCTCTCCTGCACGTCGAGAGTGCCCAGGACGTAGGCACCGAGCAGGTGACTGTCGTGCTCGGTCGTGCTCATCCCATCACCCCCGTGCGGCTGGCCGTGCGCTCTCCACGTTCGCCCAGGATGCGGCGTAGGGCCTGCAAGGCATAGTGCGAACGCGACTTGACTGTACCCGGCGGTACGGAAAGTTCCTCGGCCGCCTCGGCCACGGTGCGGCCCTGGAGATAGATCTGGACGAGCACCTCCCGATGCTCGACCGACAGCTGTTCCAGCGCCTCCAGCACCGTGATCATGTCGACCACGCCCTGGGCGTGATCCCCGGTCGCGGCGAGCCCCGGGGATTCGGCGACCTCGGCCGGTCGGGACGAGCGGGCCCGCGCCCGGTCCGTCACGATGTTTCGGGTCACCGTCAACAGCCATCCACGCACCGAGCCGCGCCCGTTGGTGAGCACGTCCGGATGCCGCCAGGCACGGATGAGGGTCTCCTGAAGCACATCCTCGGCGATGGCGACATCGCCGGTGAGTCTGGTCGCATAGGCGAGCACCGCGCGACCGTGCTCGTTGTACAGCGAGCGGATCAGCGCCTCGTCGCCAGACGAGCGCCGGGCACGTCTGCCCGTCATCGCCATCCACGCCCTCCGATCACGCCGCTGGCCGGCGGCGTCAGGGGATCGAACACGCCCCGCGCGCGTCCGGTCCTCGAACCGCAGGCTCACTTCGGCCGTGGCCCCGCCCGAGAACGCCCTCAGCATGGCGTGACAGCGCCCACCTGAGCAAGTCCCGCGGGGCCCGGCCGTTCCGGTCCGCCTCAGTACGCTGTGTCTTCGTCGTCGCTGTCTCCGTCTTCGTCGGCGCCGTGTCCGCCGTGCCCGCTCGTGCCCGCCTCGACAGCCGCACCATCGGGGGTGACGGCATACCAGCTGCCGTCCACACCGTGCCCCGTGGCCGCACCGGGGGCGTCGTCCCCGGCGTAGCGGTACAACGGCCACCCGCCCAGCGTCACCTGGTCGAGAGCACCGTCCCGAGCCACGGCGTCGAAGGCCGCAGGGTCCACGCCGTCGTAGCTGAACTCCGCCATATCCAACACCGGCGGCCAGGTGTCGGCACAGTCGTCGTAGCAGTGCGTCTGGGACGGCTCGGACCGGTCCTCGTCCCAGCGGTACAGCGTGTAGCCCTCATCATCCACGAGGATCTCCCCCAACTCGGGATGCTCCCAGGCCTCGAATCCCAGCGGACAGTATCCTTCCGTCCAGCCCTGCGCATTCGCCTTGGTGCCCAGCGGGCTGACGGCGTACCAGTCCCCGTCCGCGCCCTCGCCCTCCACCTGTCCCGGAGTGTCTTCGGCGTGCCGGTACAGGGGCCACCCGTCCAGGGTGACCTGCTCGACACCGTCGCCGCGGATGATGCTGCCCAGCAGGGACTCGTCCCCGTCGAAGTCGGTGTCGTCGGTGCTCCGGACCGGCGGCCACTGCTCGGCACAATCATCCAGGCAGGCCGACTCCCCCGAGGAGGGGTCATCTCGGTCGTACCGGTAGAGGCGGTACCCGTCCGCATCGGCGACCACTTCGCCCAGTTCCGGATCGCCGGTGATGTTCAGCGCGTGGCGCAGCGCCTGTCCGTCGGGACTGTCCTCGTTCGTCGAGGCCCCGGATCCCTCGTAGGAGTCCGGGTGGTCCTGCCCGGTGTCCGCGGGGGTGTCCTCGCCCGACAGCCCGGGGATCTCCACTCCCTGGCAGGCGGTGGTCAGGGCCAGGCCGGTGGTGGCCAGAGCGATGGTGAGCCTCTGGGGGATGCGCTGCATGGGGGCCTCCTCGAGTGCGGGTTCCGGGAACCGGCGTGGCGTATGCGCAGCGACGCGGCCCGGTAGCGACTTGGTTCACTCCATACACGGCCCCGTTGTCGTGGCGGTTCACCCCGGTTCGCCCGTGCCCCGGCCCAGGCGTGGTGGCACCGCCACGGCGGCCTCCAGTGTGGCTAGGCCGACAGGCGCGCCGTCGTCGCTCGGTCGAGCTGGTAGCGCCGCAGCGGAACCAGACACAGCAGCATCACAACGGCCGGGAGTACCGTGCTGCCCAGCAGCATGCCGTGTAGGGCGGTCGCCGACTGGGTGACCTCCTGGCCCGCCTCCGAGGCCGCGTATCCGGACACGGCCAGGGTTCCCGCCAACAACTGGGCGCCCACCGCCTGAGCGAGCGTCTCGGTGGAGGTCCACACCCCGGTGAGCATGCCCGCCTGGTGATGCCCACCCACCGCACGGCTCACCGCCACACAGTCGCCGAGCATCGAATAGGGCAGCATTGTGCAGCCCGCATAGCCGACCCCCACCACCATCGACATGGCGATCGCCCAGGGAAGCCCGCCCAGCTGGGGGATCAGCGCCAGGCCGAACGCACCCGCAGAGAAGATCACGGCGGCCAGCACCGCCGCTCCGCGCTTGTCGAGGCGCGCGGACAGCCGGGTCCACAGCGGCATGGTCGCGACCAGCGGCAGGGTCACACACACCACCAGCAGGCTGGTGTAGGCGCCGTCGCCCAAGACGTGGGCGGTGACGTACGGGACCCCGGCCACCATCGCCCCAGCCGCCGTCATCATCAGCACGTTGGTGACCAACAGCCACCGGAAGTGCGGATGGCGCGCCGCGGCGCCCACCTGAGCCCACACGCCCTGCTGGTTGTGGGTGGGGATCACGGCCCGAACTCTGCGGGTGCCCCGCACCGTGCCCAGCATCGCAACCAGCATCACCGTAGCCATCACCATGGCCATCGTGCGGTAGCCGGTCAGTTCGTCCTCGGCGCGGTCAACCAGTAACGGAGCGAGCGCACCCCCCAGGAGGATGGCCACACCCACGAACGCCGTGCGCCAACTCTGGAGCACCGAACGCCGATGGTAGCTGGCGGTGATCTCGCCGGGTAGGGCGACGTAGGGCACCTGAAACATGGCGGCGGCCACCGCCGCCAGGACGAAGGCCGCCAGGACGTAGGCGGCTGCGGCCGGCCCGCGCAGGGGCAGCCCCGCGAAGACGAGTACGAACAGCAGCGGCAGGGTGACCGCCCCGACCAGCATCCACGGATGTCGCGGCCCCCACCGAGACCGGGTGCGGTCGGACAGCATCCCGACATAGGGACTCGCGACCAGGTCCACCAGCTTGGGAACCACGACCACCAGCCCGGCCAGCGCCGGGGCCACCGCAAGCGCGTCGGTGAGGTAGTACAGCAGAAGCAGCCCCGGAACCGTGTTGAACAGGCTGGTGGCCACCGCCCCCGTTCCGTACCAGGCCTGCGTGCTGCGACGCAGTTCACGATCACGGTCACGCAGACCTGGGGCGGACACACCTCACCTGCCAATCCGGTTCGCACTACGGAGCCGCACCCGCCCGGGTGCGGCGTTCTATGTTCTACTCGGAGCGACCGTCCTGGGCCTCGACCTCGGACTGGTTCGCCCCCGCCTGCTCGTGCGGCACCGGGCACCCGGCCGGGAAGGTCCCCATCTGACGCACGTCGAAGCCGTTCGGGTAGCTGCGGAAGTTCGGGTTGTCCTCCGGCCAGAACGGCTCGGTGCGGGGCCGCATGAACCGCACGATCCAGGCACGTGTGCGCAGTGCGGAGCGGGCGGCCCAGCGCCACGCCGCACTCGGCCGGTCGTAGCGGAACGCCTCGATCAGCGAGTCGTCGATCAGGGCCAGGGTGAATTTGCGCATGACTCCGGCCATGCGCGGTGAGTAGAAGCTGGCCATGAGATCCAGGGTGGCGTCGGACACGGCCCGGGCCCCCGGGGTGTAGGCGAAGTGTTCCCGCTCGTAGTCGTCGAGCAGCCGCTCGAATCCGGCGTAGTCCTCCGGAATGTCGCGGATCCCCATGTAGTGGCCCATGAGCCGGTAGTAGTGCACCGTGGACGCGATCTCGTGTTCGGTCAACCGGCGCCAGCCGAAGCCGCAGTCGTTGAGCCAGCGCACCGGCATCACCACAAACGCGCTCAGCACGTAGCGGTAGTCGTCGTTACTGATGTCATAGGAGCGGTGCATCTGGTTCATGCGCTTGAGGGCTTCTCGCCCCTCACCCTCGGTGAACCCGTAGCGCAGCATCGTACCGAGCAGCAGGCCGGTGTCGTCGTAACGCTTCTGGGGCCGCTCGGTGAACTCCCCGGTCTGGTACAGCAACTCCCCGATGCTGGGAACCGCGTAGGTACGGTACAACGCCAGCCCCAACGCCCGGTTCATGTCCCACGGGAACTCGTGGGCGGTAAGGATCTGACGGATCCGGACGCAGTCCTCCTTGGCGTCGAGACGGTGGATCGTGTCACGCCACTCGAAACGTCGCATGCGCAAACTCCAACTGTGGGGGGAACGGACAGGGTGAATTCACGGTCGACTCACGGGCAGCGTGTAGCCCCGTCCGTAGCCACAGCCGGTGGGCCGGAGGGGGCGGACAGCCGCTGGAGCGCATGCTCCAGCAACGTTCGCAGCACGACGATCCCGGAGTCACGCTCCCGAGCATCGCACAGGACGATCGGGATCTCCGGAGACAGGGCGAGCGCGTCCCGAACCTCGCTGGTGGTGTAGCGTTCGGCCTCGTCGAAGAGGTTCACGGCGAGCACGAACGGGAATCCGCGCTGCTCCACAAAGTCCACCGCGGCGAAGCAGTCGGCCAGCCGACGGGTGTCCGCCAGGACCACCACACCCAAGGCCCCGTGTGCCAGGTCGTCCCACATGAACCAGAACCGGTCCTGGCCCGGGGTGCCGAACAGATACAGCATCAGCTGGTCCCCGAGGGAGATCTTGCCGAAGTCCAGGGCGACCGTGGTGGTGTTCTTCGCCGCCACCCCGGTGAGGTCGTCGACGTCTCCGGAAGCGACCGTGAGTAGTTCCTCGGTGCGCAGCGGCGCGATGTCGCTCACCGAGCGCACCATGGTGGTCTTACCGACACCGAAACCACCAGCGATCAGGATCTTGGTGGAGGATGGCAGAGTGGCCCGTGCCGGGGGCTCAGAGCCGTTGGATGCCATCGAGTACCGCCTCCAACATCTCCCGACGTGCGGGATTCTCCTGGGGATTGCGCGTGTGGACCTGGCCACGGGTGGCCAGGTCGGCAACGAGGATCTTGACCACGGCCACCGGTAAGTCCAGGCGGGCCGCCAGCTCGGCCACGGACATGGGGGCATGGCACAGGCGCAGGATCGACAGCTGCTCGGGTTCCAGACTGTTCGGCTCTGCTGCCTCGGTCGTGCTGGCCACGACCACGCTGATCATCGTCAGCTGGGCACCAGAAGCGTGCTGTCGGCCACTGGTGAGGACGTACGGTCGCACGAGCGCATCGTCGTCGTCCGGCGACGGTGGCGGACCTGGATCCGTCATGGCTCAGGAGGCTCCGGACGACTCGGGCGCACCGAGTGTCTGCCGGTCGGAGGTCTCCAGAGTTGACCCCACCCGGTTGACGAAGGCGTTCAGCTCGTAGGCGATCAGACCAATGTTGGCCTCGGCCTCCGCGAGAACCGCGAGGCAGGCACCATTGCCCGCGGCGGTGACCAGTAGATAGGCGCGCTCCATCTCCACCACACTCTGGAGTACCTGGCCGCTGTGAAAGTGCTCGCCCGCCCCGCGCGCCAGGCTGTGTAGTCCAGAGGCCAGGGCGGCCAGATGCTCGGCGTCCTCGGTGGGCAACTCGCTTGAGGACCCCAGTAGGAGACCGTCCGCTGACAGCAGCACGGCCGCCGTCGTTCCGGCCGCCCGCTCGAGGAGCTGGTCCAAGAGCCAGTCCAACTGGCCGATGTCGGTGCTCATGAGGTGTCCTCCGTGGGCAGTTCGGTTGGGGGAGGTCCGAAGTCGGCCCGGCCTTGTCGCGTTCCCTGCTGGAACGCTGCGAGGCGTTCGCGGATGCTGCGCATCCGTTCGGTCTCCTCATCGGTGTTGGTCCGGGCGCTGTCGACGGGGTGGGCGCTGTCGTCCGGGGCAACCGACGCTTGCTCCGTTTCCGCCATCGCCGATGGGGCCGACGCGGCCGACGCGGTCGACACGGCCGACACTTCGCCGTTCGCGCCGGGGTGGGCAGAGCTCGGAGCGAGCTTCGGGTTCAGGTTGGCCTGGGGGTTACGCCGGGGCAGTGGCGGACGTCCCGGTGAGGGGGCGGCGCCGGAGTCGGTGCCCGTGTCGCCGGCTTCCGCTGAGTGGGCGGGGGCCTCGGGGCGGGGATGGGATTCGGCCCCGGTGGCGGCCCCGTCCGTGCGGCTGGTGCCCGTGCTGTTCGCCGTCGGCGGGTGTGCCGTGGCTCCGCTGTCCGCAGAACCGGTGCCCGGTGTCGCAGCGGGCTCGCTCTCCTCGGGTGCTGTGGCGGCCGCGGCATCGGGATCGCTGTGGTCCGTCGGCGGCGCTGCGGAGGCGTCTGTGGCCGAACCACGTTCCAACGCCGCGGGAGGCTGAGCATCCAACAGTTCCACCGGAAGGAGCACCACAGCCAGGATGCCGCCGTAGGCGGAGGGCCGAAGCTGTACCCGGATTCCGTGCCGGTGGGCCAGCCACGCCACCACGAACAGTCCCAGCCGCATGTCCTCCCGGAGATGCAGCAGGTCGAACTCGGGCTTGTGCCCCAGCAACTCGTTGGTTTGGGCGAGCTCCTCCTCCCGCATGCCGATACCGCGGTCCTCGATCTCGACCACGACCCCGTTGGGAACCTGTTCCGCGGCCAACCGCACCTTCGTATGCGGTGGGGAGTAGGTGGTGGCGTTGTCGAGCAGCTCGGCCAGCAGGTGAATGACGTCGGACACGGCGTCGCCCCGCAGCGACAGCGCCGACACCTGTTGACGTTCGATCCGGCTGTACTCTCCGGACTCGGAGATAGCCGCGCGCACCACGTCCAGCAGCTGCATCGGGCGGACCCGGCGGGCCCCCGGATTCTCACCCCCCAGCAGCAGCAGATTCTCGGCATTGCGCCGGGAGCGGGTCGCCAGGTGGTCCAGTTTGAACAGGTCGGTGAGGTGCTGGGGCTCCTCCTGCTCCCGCTCCATCTTGTCGAGCAGGCGCAGCTGGCGCTGGGTCACGGCCAGGCTGCGATTCGCGATGCTGGCATAGGCCCGGTTGGCACCGTGTCGCAGCTCGGACTGCTGGGTTGCGGCGGCGACCGCGGTGTGTTGGGCCGTGTTGAACGCTCCGGCGACCTGACCGACCTCGTCGTCGGAATCCTGCCGCAGGTCCGGAAGCTCGGTGTCCAGGTCAATGTTGACCCGGTCCCCAGAGCTGAGCCGTCGCACGATATCGGGAAGGCGGTTCTCGGCGAGATCCGTGGTCTGGTCGCGCAGGGTTACCAGGCGGTTGACCAGGTGCAGCCCCATGCGCCGGGCCAGGATCAGCGCAGCGGTGAACACGGCCAGAATCGCCAGACTGGTTCCGACGGCGGTGAGGAGCTGCTGGTTGGCGGAGGACCGGGACACCGTGACGGCGTAGCCGGCCTGGTCCGCGCCGATCTCGGTGATCTCTTCCTTCACCGGATCCACGGCACTGCGCCACGCGCTGTCGGTGATGGGCGGCGTGGTGCTCATGCTCGACTCGCCGGTGATCGGGTCCGTGTCGATCTCGACGTCTCGGCTGATCACGGACTCTTCGAGATCGCGGAACTGGGCCCAGACCGAGCTGGCCACCAGGGTGTCCCAGGCCTCGGCCTGTTCCGGTCCGAGATGTTCGGTTACCGTGTCCACCCGGTTGTGGAACGACCCCATATGTGCGGCGAAGGCCGCATGGTCCTCGGGGGCCAGTTCCCCCGTGGCCAAGGCATCCGTGACCCGGGCATCGGCCAGGCTGAGCTGGTCGAGCGCATAGAACTGTTGGGCGGCGGTGAGTCCGGCCATCGCCGAGGGCGGGTGGCGCCCCTCCCGGGACTGCACATCGAACAGTTCGGCCCCGGCCTGGGTGACCTCGGTGTAGGCGGCCAGGGCCCCGTCGCGGTCCACATCGCCCCGGTCGATCTGGTCGCGGAGCTCCGGCAGACCGGCCACCTGCTCGTCGAGTTCGTCTACCCGCTCCACGATGGCATCGCTCAGCAGGGGACGCAGCGCGTCCAACTCCTCCAGAACCGTCTCCATGGACGTGTCAACTGTCGAGCGGTCCTCGCTGAGCTGAGCGCGATAGTCGTCCGGGGCATGCAGATACGACACGGTGGTGGAACGTTCGTCCATGACCGCGGACAGCGCCAACGACGCCGGGATCAGCAGGTCATCCGCCGCGTTGGCCATGGCGTGCTGCACGGTCGCCCGTGTGAAGAGGACGCCGCTGACCACCAGCCACACCAGCAGGAGCACCACCATCGGTATGGCCACGATGCGGCGCATCTGGGAGTGAATGGATGCGGGGCGGCGCCTGGTTGCTTCCTGCGCTTCCTGCACGGTTCTCCCTGCGCTTCGGTCCCGGAGCGGCAAGCTCGGTCATATCGGACACACAGTGTGTGTCGACCATAGCGGGTAAAATACCGGATCTTGGCGTGTGGTGCAGCAGCGCCCTTCCGGGAATGCGGCGTGACCCGTCTCGACGACACGTGGGTGGGGCCGGCGGGCATACCCGCCGGCCCCACCCGTCACGCGCTGCTTACCAGCTGGCGAACGGCTCCACCCCGTCGGGGGTCGGGCGCTGGAGATCGAAGGTCTCGATCTCGTCACCCTCGTCGCGGCCGGTGACCATCGGCTCCTGGACGACGTCAACCTGGCCTTCGTCCACGAACTCGGAGACGTAGGCACCGGTGAAGCCCGAGTGGTCCCCCTCCTCGGCGACGAAGGGCACCAGTCCGGGGCCGGACAGCTCAGTGTCGTTGATCGTGTCGATCAGGGTCTGACGGGTGAGGTCCTCCCCGGCCTCTTCCAGCAGCTGGACGAACTTCACGCCCTGGACCATGCCGTACAGCAGGGTGTCGGTGAACGGCTCGTCCGGGATGTACTCCTCGTGGATGTCGGCGAACAACGCCACCCACGGGTCGTCACTCTGCTCGGCCTGGGGCAGGTAGCCGGTCGCGATCAGGCCCTCCAGCAGCGCCGAGGCGGGCACGTCGTCGTCGGTGAACTCTTGCAGCAGCTGGAGGAGGAACACCGTGTCTCCGCCGATGCTGCTGACCACGAACTGCGGCTCGTACCCGATGCTCTCCGCGGTGAGCACCATCATCGCCACATAGTTCGGCACGCAGGAGCACACAACCACCTCGGCCTCGGCCGTGGCGAGCGCCTCCATCTGCTCGTCGATCGCGTCCTCACCCGGCTCGTAGGTCTCCTCGGCCACCACCTGGTCTTCCAGGTACATATTGAGACCCTCGGCCGCGTCGTCGGCGATGTCGTCTCCCTGCTGTAGGTAGCCGACATCGGCGTCCGGGAAGTTCTCGGCGATGTACTCACCCTGGATCTTGCCCTCGCGGGTGTAGTCCACCTGGTACCCGTAGGTCAGCGGGTACTCCTCGGGCTTGTTCCACAGCAGTGCGCCCGAGGACACGAACAGGTCCGGGACCCCCTCGTTGTTCAGCGTGTCAATGACCTGGGAGTGGGTTGGTGTGCCGAGTCCCCCAACCATCGCGAAGATCTCTTCGCGGTGGATGAGTTCCTCGGTCACCTCGACCGTGTTGGTGGGGTCGTACACATCGTCCTCGATGATGTACTCGATCTCCCGGTCGTGGATTCCCCCCTGGTCGTTGGCGTAGTCGAACACGGCCTCGGCCCCCACGGGAATTGAACTGTAGCCGGGGGAGGCGGGTCCGGTGAGCGGGCTGTGCGTGCCGATGGTGACCGTGTCGTCGGTGACACCGGTCGACACGTCCAGATCGGCGTCCTCGGTTTCGGCCACGTCGCCGGCGCCCGCACACGCGCTCAGCAGCACGGCGGCGGCGCTAGTGACCGCCACCATGCGGAGTTGTCGTCGTGCCATTGGAATCTCACTTTCGGATCGGACGGTAACGGGGATCAGTGGTGGGGTGCTTAGAAGCGGGACTGCACCCAGTTGCGGGCGCTGCGCAGCGCACCCTGGATACCGCCGGGCCACAGCCGGATCACAAGAATGAGCAGCACCCCGTACAGCACCAGCGGCAGATTGTTCGCCACGTTGGTGGGAAGCTCGAGGGTGCGACGCACCTCGTCGCCCCACACTTCGATGTAGACCATGGCGACGGCGGCCCAGAACGCACCCCACAGACTGCCGAGGCCCCCGAAGACGAGCACGGCGAGCAGGGTCAGCGACAGCACCACACTGAAGGTGTCCGGGCTCGCCGTCCCCAGCGTGTACGCCTGGAGTGCTCCGGCCAGGCCGCCGCAGCCCGCACTGATGACAAACGCGACCACCTTGGTCCAGCCGACCTGGATCCCGCACATGGCCGCGGCGGTCTCGTCGTCCCGCAGCGCGCGCATCTGACGCCCGAGCCGCCCCTTGCTGATGTTGGCCAGTACCACCAGTGCCAGCAGGACGACGAGCCACACCACGATGGCCTGCCACTGGGTGGAGGGCACCATGGTGCCCAGGAAGTCCGGTGCGCCGCGGGTCTGGAACGTCAACCCGATATTGCCCCCCAGCACGTCGGGGAATCGCAGCGCGAGTTCGGGGAGTCCCAGGGCCAGGGCCAGCGTCGCACCGGCGAGATAGGGCCCGTGCAGCCGGGACGTCGCGGCTCCCACGAGAAGCCCCGCAACACAGCTGACCGCCACTGCGAGGAGTAGGTTCAGCCACAGGGGCACCATCGGTGCGTTGAGGATCAGCAGCGCCGTGGTGTAGGCGCCGACGAACATGAATGCGCCGTGCCCCAGTGAGATCTGTCCGCTGTAGCCGATGAGGATGCTCAGACCGGCGAGGGCGACCAGATAGAAGCCGATACGCGCGATGCGGATATCGGTGATCTGGTCGGTGATGGAGGTGGCCGCTACGACGATGAGCAGTGCCGCGAGCGCTGCCAGAATGTGTCGCACCAGCATCGGCAGGGTGTTCCAACGAGTCACCAACGTGTGGGGGCCACCCCCGCTGTCGGGACCCGTGCCGTCGTCCGCTGTGGACAGCGCGTTTGAGTTCCGGGACAACACAGTCAGACCTTCCGTGCGGTGGGCCGGGTGAACAAGCCGTCAGGGCGGACGCTGAGCACGACGATGAGTACGCCCAACGCGGCCAGCGCCGTCAGCTCGGAGCCGAAGTACCCGGAGACGTAGGACGTCGTCAGCCCCATCAGGAGTCCGCCGAGAATGGCACCGAAGGGGTTGTCGAGACCGCCGATGACCGCCGCGGCCAAGCCGAGGACGAAGATGGTGTCCAAAACGTTGGGATACAGGAACGGTGGGGCGGCCAGCATGCCCGCCAGTGCGCCGATCACCGAGGCGATACCCCAGCCCAGGGTGAGCATGCTGCCCACCCGAACCCCGAGCATGCGCGCGATCTCCGGGCGCATAGCCGCGGCGCGCATCCGCAGTCCCAGCGGGGTCAGCCGGTACAGGGCGAACAGCAGCGCCGCCGCCAGGGCCACCGACACCACCGCCCAGATATCGGCCGGGGAGGGGCGGCCCCGATAGTCGAAGGCATACCCGAACGAGTGCGGTTCGTTGCCCCAGATCATCCCGACCGCGCCCATGAGCAGCAGTAGCAGGCCCAGGGTTACGATGACCGGGTTCAGTGGGGAGGCGCTCGACTGCACCGGCCGGATCAGAACGCGCTCGACCAGGGCACCGCTCGCCAGGCCGCAGACCAGAGCGGCCACGAAGCCCAGCCAGTAGCTGCCGCTCGCCTGGGTCACCGCCATCGCGGTGTAGGCGGCGACTAGGGCCAGAGCCGGCTGCGCGAAGTTCACCACGCGGGTGGCCTGGTAGATGATGATCAGAGACAGGGCCAGGGCCGCGAAGATCGCTCCGTTCGCGAATCCGTTGATCGTGAGATTGAGGAAGTGCTCCACGGTGCGTCCTCTCAGAAGCCCAGGTAGGCGTGGCGCGTCTGTTCGTCCCCGAGCAGCTGCTCGGCCGTGTCCCGCAGGACGACCCGACCGCCCGCGAGTACGACCCCGTGGTCCGCGATGGACAGGGCGCTGTTGGCGTTCTGCTCGACGATGAGCACGGTCAGCCCGCGATCGTTGCGCAACTGCCGGATCAGCTGCATGATCTGCCGCGTCACCAGTGGAGCCAGCCCCAGGGACGGCTCGTCGAGCAGCAGTACCCGCGGCTCGGCCATCAGGGCACGGCCGATCGCCAGCATCTGGCGTTCGCCACCGGAGAGGTTGCTTGCCGGCTGGGCACTGCGTTCCCGCAGCACCGGAAACAGCTCGTAGGTGCGTTCCAGGGAGGTGGCGGCCGCGGATCGGTCACCGCGCCACAGCGCACCCAACCGCAGGTTCTCCACCACGGTCAGTTCCCCGATGATGCCGGCACCCTCCGGAACGTGCGCCACGCCGAGCCGGATCAGGGACTCGGGTGGCACGGACGTCAGGTCGGTGCCGTTCAGACGTATCTGGCCGTACTGGGGACGGTTCAGGCCACTCACCGTGCGCAGCAGGGTGGTCTTCCCGGCTCCGTTGGCGCCGAGTACGGCACAGATCGTGCCTTCCTCCACCCGCAGGGACACGCCACTCAGCGCACGTACTGGACCGAACCGTACGTCCAGGTCCTCGATGGTCAACGCGAGTTCCTCAGGCATGGTTGTCCTCCGCGGGTTCGCCGAGGTAGGCCTGGGTGACCTTGGGGTCGTTGCGTACCTCGTCCGGTGAGCCGGTGCTGATGACCTCACCGAAGTTCAGCACCACGATGTGGTCACACACGGACATGACCAGGTCCATGTGGTGCTCGACGAGCACCACGGTCATTCGCTCGCTCAGGGTGCGGATTCGTGCGCCGAGCGTGGTGAGCTCCTCTTCGGACAGTCCACTCGCCGGTTCGTCCAACAGCAGGACTTCCGGTTCGCTCACCAGGGCCCGTGCCAGCGCGACACGTTTCTGTACGCCGAACGGCAGGGTCGCCGGCAGTGCGAAGGCGTATTCGCTCGCGTCCACCTCGGCCAGGGCACTCATCGCGCGTTGGCGCAGCTCCCGCTCGTCCCGGGCGGCACGGCCGAGCCCCGTCAGAGCGGTGAGCCAGGATGCTCGTGCGTGTCGGTCCGCTCCCACGGCCACGTTGTCGACCGCGGTCATTCCGGGGAACAGGTTCAGCCCCTGGAAGGTGCGGGCGATGCGCAACCCCGCCAGATGGTGGGGACGCAGTCGGGGATGCGGCCGACCGCGGATGGCCACGTGCCCCGCATTCGGGGTGATCAGCCCGGAGAGCACGTTGAACAGGGTGGTTTTCCCTGCGCCGTTGGGGCCGATGAGCCCCACCACGCTGCCGGGTTGGGCCTCCAGGTTCACCTCGTTCAACGCCAGGAGACCGCCGAAGCGGACCGTTACCCCGTGGGCGGCGAGCATCGGATCGGGATCGGTGGTAGTCAACCGGCCTCTCTTCATGGTCGGGTGTGCGGGTTCTGCTACAGGCAGGACGAATGGCCGGTGTTCCTAGCCGTCGGGGTGACCACGCAGGATCAGCCTGGACAGCTCCACACGGGAGCGGACCTGTAGCAGACGGAAGATGTTGCGTAGGTGGTGCTCAACCGTGCGCGGGCTGATGTGCAGCTGCGCCGCGATCTCACGGTTCGTGGCACCCTCGGCCACCAGTTCGGCGATCTGCCGTTGCTGGCCGGTCAGGGGAATGGACGGCCCCGCCGTCTCCTCCGCCTCGCGATGTTTGGCGTCTCCGGTGGCACGCAGTTCCGTGCGTGCCCGCGCCGCCAAGAGCCGCACGTCGAGGTGTTCGAACACCTCCAGTGCGCAGTGCAGATGGTCCAGAGCCTGGCGGGGGGAACGCTGCCGCCGCAGGGTGGTCCCGTAGAGCAGCTGGGTCCGTGCGTACTCGATGCCGTCGTGCCCACCGGTGCGGTGGAGACGCAGTGCTTCTTCGAAGTGTTCCCGGCTGGACTCGCCGCTGGCCAGCAGTGCCCGGCAGCGCGCGAGCAGGGCCAGTGGCCCCGGACTGTCGGTGGTCGTGGCCCACCGCGCGTACTCGTTGAGGGCGACCGCCGCGCTGTCCGACTCTTCGTTGAGTGCCGCCGCCTCCACGAAGTGGGGAATGGTCAGCACGCGGATGGCCGAATGGCTCTGGCCAGTCCCGCTGTGGGCCAGGGCCCGCAGACGATAGGCCGCCTGGGCCGCCTCCCCCCGGGACAGGTCCAGAAAAGCCAACCCCCAGGTGCTCAGGGCCCGGGGCAAACCGAGACAGTTCTGGGCCGCCTGCTCAGTCGCGGTTCTCGCGCGTAGCCGACACGTTTCGCTGTCCCCCTGGATCGCCGAGAGCAAGGACAGCGCCGCGGTGAGATGCGCAGCCGAGTTGGACTGGCCGGTTTCCCGGGACAGGCGCAGCCCGGTCAGGCAGTGACCCACCGCTGAGGGGTAGCGTTCGGTCCAGAACTCGGCGTAGACCAGGAATTCCAGGGCCTGTGGAATCAACGCGACCGCACCGGACTCACGTGCCAGTTCTACCGCCCGAGTAGCCAGAGTGTGGGCCTGGGCTTCGTCCCCCAGCTGGAGGGCACAGATCGTGGACCAGATCAGTTCGGTGGGGTCGGCCGAGTGCGCGGCCAGATTCACCGCACGGCGCAGTGGCTCCACCGCCGAGGCATAGTTCCCCTGGAGTAGCGCGGCCGACCCCCGCACGTAGTCCGTTCCCAGCCGCACCGAGGGAGGATCGTCCACTCCGCACAGTTCGGTCACACGTTCCGCCGCAGCGGTGTAGCGGCGAACGTCGCCCGCCAGTGAGGCGGCTTCGGCCGCGCGCACCAGCGCACGCAGCGCCAGGTGTCGTTCCTTGGGTGCCAACGACTCCGCGGCCCCACGCAGCATGGCGTAGGCGTCGATGGCGTTGTCGGAGCGCAGTGCCATGCTGCCCGTGATCAGATCGGTGATTCCGGGCGCCAGTGGAGTCGAGGAGTAGTGCCGTTGCCGCTCCAGCAGGTGCTGGGCCCGATGGGGCTGGCCGGCGAGCCAGGCGTGATGGGCTGCGGTTGCGATCCGGCAGCTCTTCGTTCCGGACATGGGGGTCAGTTCCGCCGCCCGTTCCAGGGCGGTCGCGGAGGCTTCATAGCCGTAGGTGCTGCGCATGGACTCGGAACGCGCAGCCAGATCCGAGGCGATTCGCGCATCCGGCCCACGCGCCGCCGCCGCCCGGTGCCAGGCCTGGCGTGCCGGGTCCCGCCAGGCACCGAGGGTTTCGGCGAGCACCGCGTGTGCGGCACGACGCCGATACAGAGGCGCATCCTGGTACACCGCATCCCGCAGGAGCGGATCACAGAACTCGACCTTGTTGTCCACCACACGCACCACGCCACGCTCCTCGGCGGGCTCCAGGGCCGCCACCGAGTCGGTTCCCGAATCGAGTGCCAGCACGAGAGTGTCCACGGGCAGTTCCGGGTCGGTCGCCGCGAGGTGCAGCAGCTGGAGCGTGGAGTCCGGTAGGTCAGCGATTCGGGCGACGTAGTCCTCGATGATGTCCCGCCCCAACGGCATGGGGTGGGGGAGTGCCTCCTGGCCGGCGAGCTGGGTGTCGCTCAGGGCGCCCAACAGGCTCAGCGCCGCGCGTGGATTTCCGTGTGCGGCGCGGACCAGTTCCGCGCGCACCGTGTCGGTGGGGGCGATCGGTGCGGCGTCCGTCACCAGCTGGGCCACCGCATCCGGGGACAGGGGGGGAACGGGGAGCTGGGGGAGGCTGGGGAGTACCGGCTTGGACTGGCCGTCACACGTGGCGCACAGCAGCACCAGTGCCGTGTTGTGTCGGATCCGTCGCGCCACGAAGGTCAGTACTTCCAGGGAGGACGGGTCCAGCAGGTGGGCGTCGTCCACGGTCAGGGTAAGGGGACGCTCCTGGGCCACCTGGTGCAGCAGGTCGTGTACCGCGATCGATAGGGGAAACCGCTCCGTGTCGGCGATGCGACCGGTGTCCAGCATCTGACGCAGCAGGGCGCCGTGTTCGCCGGACAGCATCGTGGTGCGTTCCAGGAGCGGAAGCAGAAGCTGCTGGAGGCCGGCGTAGGCGAGGGTGGTCTCCGTGGGGACCCCGGCGGCCTCGAGGTGCAGATGCTCGGCGCTTTCGCCTCGGGCGGCGTCCAACAGCGCCGACTTGCCACAGCCCGGCGCTCCGGACAACACCAGTGAACCGCCGGAGCCCGCGGCGGCCCCGGACAGTAGGCGCGCGATCCGGGAGCGCTCGCGGGAGCGTCCCCGCAGCGTCGGCGGATGCGTGAGGAACCTAACACTGTTCTGCACAAGTGCGATTATTGGACATTACCCCCTGCTTTGGGGAGACCCTCGTCACGATGACTGGTGATTTCCCTGACCTGGATCGGCGAGATCCGGGTCGCCTGCACCGGCGGGAGGTGCCTTGTGGGGTGTCCGCGGGGGCGCGGGGAGACGGGGAGGCGAGGAGGCATCGCCAGGGCGGGCAGCACTCACCATTGACTACATATTGTGATGAATAGTCACTTTTTGTGCCCGAGGTGTTCGCGAGTCGTGGCGCCGGAAGGTCAGGGATGAGGCGGAGCTGACTCGGTCGTCTGTGCAGGGGGAGCGCAGTTGGGCGTCCGGAATATCTAGCACGCGAGGAATTTAGTTCGATTTCAGGGTGACCAAAAATGTAGCCTAAAATGTAAAATGATATTCGCGCCAGATTGGTGGTATGGTAAGGGGAATATATCCTGGAGGGTCTGGTTGTCAAGTCGGTCGGATGATACGGTATTTCTTGAATCTAGTTCTGGCTCACGGGGTGAAGTGCGGGCCGGATTGCTTGCGGAGCTTTTTCAATTTCGTGTCTATCGATGTCACTGTGTGTAGCGGCTCAGATATAAGGAGGTACGGTGCCGACGGATGCGGTGCTCTTCGTGTCACCGGATGGTCGCAAACTCCAGGGGGTCGCCTCGGCCTTGGCAGACCGCGGATACACCGTCTGCTGGGCTCAGTCCGTGGACCAGGCCCGTGGGGAGATCGCGGACCTGGGCAATCTCAGTGCTGTCGTCGTGGACAGCTCCCTGGATCGAGAATCAGCCGATTTCGTATCGGTCCATGGCTCCGTGGCACGGGTGGTGTCCACGGTTCGCGGTCGATCTCGGCGGGACTCGGGGCGGGTGTCCGTTTTTCTCGCCCTCGCATCGGTGTCGACCGAGGTCAGTCACCTGATGCATCCATTCGGTATATCTGACTACTTCGCTCCGGACGAAGACGGCGATGATTTTGTTTCCGGGAGAATTCATGCCGCTGTTCGTGGCGATCGGTCGCCTCGGCGTCCTCCATTCTATCGAGCGCTGCGCGAGGCCTACGAGGATCGGACGTACTCCTGGCACACGCCTTCGCACTCGGGGGGAGCGGCCTTCCTGAAGTCAGACCTGGGGCGAGATTTCGTGGAGTTCTATGGTGAGCAGTTGTTCCGTACCGACGTTTCCGTGTCGGTCCCACGCCTCGGTTCTCTGGTCGAGCACGATGGTCCGATCGGCGAGGCGGAACGGAACGCAGCGCGTGTCTTCGGAGCCGACCACACCTACTTTGTCCTGAACGGAACGTCCACAGCCGACCGCATCGTTGGCCAGCACATGCTGGGGCCCGGAGATATAGCGATCGTGGATCGCAACTGTCACAAGGCAGTGGTGCACGCGTTGGTGCTGGGGCATGCCCGTCCCGTCTTCCTTCCCCCCACGCGCAACGGCCTGGGCATGATCGGTCCGGTCCCGGTCCGGAATCTGGAACGCGAGGGGGTGCGTTCCTTGGTAGCGGCCAACCCCCTGGTCCACGCACAGGAGGATGCCCACCACCTCGCCGTCATCACCAATTCCACCTACGACGGCGTGTGCTACGACGCCCCGTGGGCCAGTTCACTCCTCGCCCAGAGTGTCGCCTGCGTTCACTTCGACGAGGCCTGGTTCGGATACGCGCACTTCCACCCCCTGTACCAGGGGCGGTACGGGATGGCTGTCGACGCGCACACACTGCCGTCCGCGGACCGCCCCGCAGTGTTCGCAAGCCAGTCCACCCACAAGATGCTGCCTGCCCTCTCCCAGAGCGCGATGCTCCATGTGCGTACCGCACCCCGGGCCCCGATCGATCCCGCGCAGCTGGATGAGACCTTCATGATGCATGCCAGTACCTCACCCTCCTACCCGTTACTCGCCTCCCTGGACGTGGCGACCGGGATGCTGGACGGCCCCGCGGGCAGTGAGCTGATCGCCGACTCGGTGGCCGAAGCGGTCAGCTTTCGTCAGTCGTTCATACGCCTGCGGGACATGTTCATCGGCCAGGGAACGGACTGGTTCTTCAACCTGTGGCAACCACCGAAGGTCACCGACCCGGAAACGGGATCCCGCTACGGTTTCGCCGAAGCTCCCCAGGAGCTGCTCGTCACCACACCAAGCTGCTGGACGCTCGATCCTGAGGAAGACTGGCACGGCTTCGACGGACTCCACCCCGGATACTGTCTCCTTGACCCGTTGAAAGTCACCGTGATGTGCCCGGGTGTACAGGTGGACGGGACGGTCGACAGCTGGGGGGTTCCGGCGTCCGTTCTCGCTGCCTACCTGCGTAGTCGGCGCGTTCTGGTGGAAAAGACCAGCGGCTATACGGTACTCGTACTGTTCTCCCTGGGCAGCACCCGGTCCAAGAGCATCAGCCTGTTGCAGACGCTGCGGGACTTCAAGGAGCTGTACGACCGCGGCGCACCGCTCACAGAGGTCCTGCCCGACCTGGTGGAACAGTACCCACACCGGTACGCCGAGCTCACACTGCCCGAGTTGTGCTCCCACCTCCACGATCTATACCGGAGCACGCAGCTGACCGAGTTGTTGGATCTCGCGTTCACGACCCTTCCCGAACCGGCCCTGACTCCGGCTGACTGCTACCAGCGGGTACGCCGCCAGGGCACGGACCGCGTCCCACTCGCCAAGGCGGCGAGTCGCGTCGTTGCCACGATGGTTGTTGTGACACCTCCCGGAATCCCGCTGCTCGTTCCGGGGGAACGCGTGGGTGCCCCGGACGGCCCGGTCCTGCGCTACCTGCGGGCGCTCGAGGAGTATGACCGGATGTTCCCCGGCCTCGGCACGGAGATTCACGGAATCATCCGAGATCCGCAGACCGGAGACTACAGCCTGAGCTGCCTCGCCGAGTGATCCGGCGCCGTGACCGGGACTGTGCGCCCAGCCCGCCGGTGCACGCGACATCTCGCGGGACCACTGCGCGTACACCGAGCCCGCCGCCGTGGTGATGCGCTGCGGCGTCAGCGATTCGGGAAGCCCGGGGAGGTGTCCAGGTCGAGCCCCAGCAGTGCAGCAGCGTTGTCGTGGCACACCGCCCGCAGCCAGTCCGAACCGAGCTCGAGGCGCACCAGAGCCTGGAGTGCCTCGACGTAGGGGTAGGGAATGTTGGGGAAGTCGCTGCCGAACAGCACCCGATGGCCCAGCGCCCGCAGCCGGGGCAGCTCGTCCCGGGGGAACGGGGTCGTGCGTTCCGTGAACTCCGTGAAGACCATCGTCGTGTCCAGGTACACGTTTGGGTACCGCTCCACGAGATCCAGGAAGGAGCGGTACTCCGGCAAACCGAGATGGGCCACCACCAGGTACAGGCGCGGAAACCGCGCCAGTACCTCACGAATCGGCCCGGGGCCCGTGTAGCTACCCGGCATGGGGCCGGATCCACAGTGGATCACCACGGGCGTCTGCCGCTCCTGGAGGGCCGCCCACACCGGATCCAGCAGCCTCGACCGCGGGTCATAGTCGCCCACCTGGACATGCGCCTTGACGATGCGGGCCCCGGAATCCAGTGCCGCCACCATATAGTCCCCCGCCCCGGGCTCCGGGTAGAACGTGGCCGTGTGCACACAGTCCGGGGTGCGGGCGGCGAAATCACCGGCCCAGGCGTTGAGCCAGGCCGCCATCTGGGGCTTATGCGGGTACACCAGGGACGAAAACGCCCGCACCCCGTAGGCCCGCAACCGCTCCAGCCGACGGTGCTCCGCCTCCCGATAGGTGATCGGCCAGGCTCGACCAACGAGTGGTCCCGCCGCGTCAAAGTAGGCCCACACCTTGTCCAACACCCGCTGCGGCATGAAGTGGGTATGGACATCAACCAGACCAGGCAGACCCAGCGCACGCCAGAATTCCACCACCGGCGCGGAGTCGTCATCCGCGGTCGGGCCGGCACCCGGAGGCGGTTCGGCCCCGTCGTGCGGCGCGGCCGCCCGCGAGTGCCCGAGTGTCCCGGTGGGATCCGGTGTCCCGGATACGCACACGATGCCCCCAACAACGATCCGGTCCGCTCGTTCGATCCCACACAGCCTAGGACGTGGCCTCGGACAGCCGTGCGTCGGGACCGAACCGTCGGCACCGGTGTGCTCCCCGCCGACGCGCCACCAACCGTGCCCGCCATCCACGCACCCGGTGCGTTCGGTATCCCCGTGCGTGTGTGTCTGGATCGTGTCCCAGCACCGGCACCCTTAGAGTGGCGCTGGACAGCCGAAAGGGGAGGGCGAGTTGACCCAGCAACAGCGGATGGTCGACCTCGCGGGTGACGTCTCGGCGCCCGCCGTTGGTCAGGGAACCTGGTTCATGGGTGAGGACCACAGTCAGCGTGCTGCCGAGGTACGCGCGCTCCAGATGGGGCTCGACCTGGGGATGACCCTGATCGACACCGCGGAGATGTACGGAGAAGGCGGTGCTGAAGAGGTCGTGGGGTCCGCCATCGCCGGGCGTCGGGACGAGGTGACTCTGGTCTCCAAGGTCTATCCCCACAACGCGGGCAACCCGGCGGCGAAACGCTCCTGTGAGCGCAGCCTCCAACGGCTTGGCACCGACTATCTGGACGTGTACCTGCTGCACTGGCGGGGTTCCGTGCCGCTGGAAGAGACCGTCGAGGTGCTGGAGGAGCTCCGGCACAGTGGCAAGATCCGGCGCTGGGGCGTCTCCAACCTGGACGTCGACGAAATGCGCGAACTGTGGAGCGTGCCCGGTGGGGTTGGCTGCGTGACCAACCAGGTCCTCTACCACCTGGGATCCCGCGGAATCGAGTACGACCTGCTGCCGTGGTGTCGGGAACACGGCGTCCCGGTGATGGCCTACGCCCCACTCGGACACGGCGGCGCCGCCAAGCGTCAGGTACTCGAGAATCCCACACTGGTAGAGATCGCTTCCGGGCACGGGGTCAGCCCGGCCCAGGTCGCCCTCGCGTGGACGATCCGTGAGCGTGACGTCCTGGCCATCCCCAAGGCGGTTAGCGAGCAGCACGTCCGGGACAATGCCGCTGCGCTACGCCTCCGCCTCACCGAGGCGGAACTGGCCCAGCTGGACGCCGCGTTTCCACCTCCGCAGCGTCGGCAGCCGCTCGACATCATCTGAGGTTCCGCGGTGCCGTGCGGGGCCGCGCGCCGTGGGTGCGCCCGGGGCGGCCCCGCACGCACCCACCGGGCAGCGCAGTGTGAATCGTGAACCCCGCGGTCGCTGTCAGTCGTTGGTTCCAGCCAGCGGCCCGGCGGCCTTGACCCGCAGACGCACCGCGGGCTCCCGCAGGTAAGAAAGCGGAATCTCGTCGATCTCCACGACCTCGACAACGGAGGGGTCCGCACCCGCCCGCACCGCAGCCG
Source organism: Lipingzhangella rawalii (assembly GCF_031628175.1). Classification (NCBI taxonomy): domain Bacteria; kingdom Bacillati; phylum Actinomycetota; class Actinomycetes; order Streptosporangiales; family Nocardiopsidaceae; genus Lipingzhangella; species Lipingzhangella rawalii. Next base: position 614,475 of record NZ_JAVLVT010000005.1, read on the forward strand.
CGACGGCTGCCTCGCGGGCGTCGTCGATCAGTCGGGTGCGGCTCGCCCCGCCCTGGCCAACCTCGACGATCCGGTCCACGTTGCCACTAACCGTGCCGATCGCCGCCCCGATCGCGTTGGCCACATCATGGTGGGCCGGGCGGAGCACTCCCGTGGTTCCGGGAACGGTGTCGGGAACGAGGACGCTACCGCCGCCCACCGCAATGAGTGGTAGATCGGTACCCGAGGACTTGATCCGATCGATGGCATCGGCGATTTCCGCGTCGGCATGCTCCAGGGCTGCGGACAGCGATAGGTGCCCGGGCAGTAGGGAACGGTCACCGAACTCGCCACGCCCGGCGGCCACCGCCGCATCCGACAGGGTTGGTGTCGCGCCACCGAACACCAGCGCCTCCTCGGCGAGCCGATAGCCGACGCTGTCCGGACCGACCGTGGGCGGCCCCTCGTCCCGGAAGCGCACCACAGTCCCGCCACCGATGGCGATACTGACCAGGTCGGGCATACGGAAGTTGGTCGCGACACCACCAACCTCCACCCCGAATGCCGATTCGCGGGGGAAGGTCTGGGTGAGCGCGCCCACGTCCGCCGACGTTCCACCCACATCCACGACCAGGGCATTGGGCTCACCGGTGAGCATCGCCGCCCCGCGCAGGCTGTTGGCGGGTCCGGAGCCGATGGTCAGAACCGGAGCGCGTCGGGTTTCCTCCAGGCTGAGGAGAGTCCCGTCGTTCTGCGCGAAATAGGGGATCGCGTGTCCCAGGTCGTGGCTGTCCAGTCCAGCCCGGATCGCGTCGATGAGGTGAGTGGCCACCCCGCCCAGGGCCGCGTTGAGGATCGTCGTGTTCTCCCGCTCCAGCAACCCCAGGGAACCCAGCTCGTGGGACATGGACACCGGGATGTCGCCCAGCTCCCTCCGGATCACCTCGGCCGCGTGCCGCTCCTGGTCGGGAGCAGCCGGAGAGAACACACCGCACACGGCGATGGCTTCGGCTCGCTCCGCCACCGTCGCGCAGAACCGCGACACGGCCTCGGTGTCGAAGGCGGCGGCCGCACTTCCGTCGAGCTCCACCCCGCCCCGGACAATGGCGGAGCCCGCGTCGACCTGGGCGCACAGGTCCGGTGGCCAACCGAACATGGGTCTGATCGCGGTCGAGGCGGGTGCCCCGATCCGCAGCACGGCCACGCGGCGCAGCCCGTTCCGCTGGAGCACCGCGTTGGTCGCGTGTGTGGTGCCGATCATGACCCGGGCGACCTGGTGTGGATGCGCCCCCGCACGTTCGGGCGTGGTGGGGTCCGCGAGCACGCCGCGTAGGGCCTGCGTGACCCCTGAAGTGATGTCGGCGGATGTGGCGACCTTGGTTCGCGCGAGGACGTCCGCGGCCGTCATGGTGTTCTGGCTCGTGGACGTGGGGTCCTGCTCGCGCAGGACCACGGCGTCGGTGTTGGTTCCGCCCACATCGATTCCGATCCGCAGGCGCGGCGCGTGCGCGCGGGGGTTGGGCTTGTTCATCGGTGGGCCTCCGCGAGTAGCTCATCTACGGGCTGGTAGTCGAGGTCGAATCCGAACGCGCGCGGCCCGGCCACCTCAAGTCCGCGGGGAGTGCGCCAGATATCGGGGGCGGGAACCGCAAGCAGACTCACCCGCTGCCCGTAGCGCAGCAGCTCGGTGAAGATCACCTCGCTGGTCTGCGTGTCCAGCACGGTGATGATGTCGGGCACACAGGCCAGGGTGCGCTCGTTCTCGGTCACCACCAGGTTCTCGTTCTGGATCGCCACCCCGACCCGGCGCCCCTGGTCTGCACCCAGCCCGTCGACGGTCAGGTGTCCACGCACGAAACCGTCCACGGTGCGGCGCTCGATGTCGGTGACTTTGCCGGTGATGAGCAGGTGTCCGGAGAGGTGGCGCAACACCGCGCCTAGCCGGCCCTGTTCCGTCGCGGACTGCCCCGATGCCGGTTCGGTCCCGGTCGCGCTCTGCTCGGTGGTGGCTGCGGACACGGCCCGTCCGATCTCCACAGCTCGGGTCACACTGCCGGCGATCGCGCCCGTGCGCAGCTCATGGCCGGTCATGGGGTGGTCCACCGTGCAGACGAACCCACCGCAGGCCACAGCCAGGGCGCGTGCGCTACGTTCCAGCCAGTAGGCGTCCATGTCCCGCAGCATGAACCGGTGCCCCCGCTCGTCGACCACCGCCGACGGAGTGGCGGGAATGTCGGCCAGATGCATACTGACCATCTGGGCCTCGGGAAAAGCACGGCCCATGCCGTCGGCGTCCACGAGAGGCAGTCCCGTCAGGGCGGCCCACACCACGGGAAGCAGGGCGTTGCTGCCGCCGACCTCGGTGGCCATGAAGGCGTGCGCGGTGCGGCCGGTCTCCTGCTCCATCATCTCCCGCAGCCAGCGTCCCTGCTCCGGGTTGCCGATCTTCTCCTGGGTGATGTCCGGAGAGCCCAGGCCGGCGGCCGGAAGAACCAGAGACTCCTCGGGAACCTGGTCCACGGAAATGACGTCCACCGGTCCGTGGGTTTCGATCGCCTGGAGTGCGGCCAACAGCCCCACCCTGGTGGCGCCGCCGCCACCAGCTCCGAGGATCGCCGCGCCGCGCGCGTAGTCCACCAGGGTTTCTGCGTCCAGGGTGACGGGGGCGTTGTCCGCCCCGTCCGTGGTTGTGTGGGAGGTTCTATTCACCGGATATCCGATCATGTGATCTGCGATGGGTTGGACCGTGCGTCGGCCCGGCCGCGGACACCCCAGCTAGGTGGTGGCTGGCCGCGACCGGGCCGGGCGGGTCAGGCGTCCGGGTGCCTAGGCGGTGGTGTGTGCATTCGTGCGCAGCAGGGAACGGTCCTGGCGGGCAGGACCGCGCACGCCCGATGTGCCAACGGCATCCTGGTTTGGTTGTCTGGGCACATCGACGCGGCGCGTGTCGCCCGGTGGGCCGTGACCCCGCATTGCTTCACCCACCCCGGCCTAGCCTCGGGTCAGCTCGTAGGCGAACACCGCGTTGGGGTACAGCGGGTTGTCCACATAGCCCTCGTACTCGGACCGTAGCGCCCGCTGGTAGACGGTCGTCCCCAGGAACAGCGCGGGATTGTCCTCGATGAGGATCTGCTGCATCTGGTCGTAGGTGTCTTCGGCCGCCTCCTCGTCGGTCGCGGCCAGTGGCCCCACCTCCTCGATGAGCTCGTCCAGCTCCGGGTTCGAGTAGTAGGCGAGGTTGAACACGATGTCGTCCTCGGACATGAACATGTTGTAGAACCAGGACAGCGCCTGGGGATCATCCGGCCACCAGTACATGAGGGTGATGTCCTGGCGATCCTCCGGGTCCTCCTCCTGGGCGCGGGGCCAGTGGCCGGACTCCCAGGGCAGCGCCTCGATCTGGAGCTCGATGTTCAGTGAGGACAGGTGGTCCTGCATCAGCTCGGCGATGGTGCCGAGGTCTTCCTCACCCTCGGTGTAGGTCAGCTCCAGGGTCAGGATCTCGCCGTTCTCTTCCCCGTAGCCGGCGTCGGCGAGGAGCTCCTCGGCTCGGTCCGGGTCGTAGTTGGGGATGTCGAGATCGGTGTTGTGTCCGAGCAGACCCTCCGGAATCACCCCGTCGGAGGGCTCGAACGCTCCCTGGGTGGCCTCGATGATCTCGTCGTAGTTCACGCCGTGCGCGATGGCCTCCCGGACCTGGGGGTCGTCCAGCGGCTCCACCTCGGTGTTGATCAACCCGAAGAGGTTCTGCCAGGAGGGTGTCTCAATGACATCCACGTCCTCGGTTTCCCGAAGCTGATCGATGAGCTGGACCGGAAGGTTCTGGGCGAAGTCCGCCTCGCCGCCCTCCATCATCTGGGCAACGGTCTCCGGCTGGGAGACGACCTGGTATTCGATCTCCTCGATCTGGTCGTCCTCCCAGCCGCGCCAGTAGTCCTCGAACGCGGTGAGCTGAAGCTCGCGCTCGGAACCGGGGTTCCATTCGGCCACCGTGTAGGGGCCGGTGCCGTGAGACTCCGCCTCGAACGGGCTGTCCTCGGCGTCGGGCCCCTCGGGGGCGCCCTCCGGAATCTCGTAGATGAAGGCCGCGTAGTTGGCGGCGGCGATGAGGTCGAGGGCCGCCGGGTAGTCCAGATCGAACACCACGGTGTGCTCGTCCGTGGCCTCGATACTGCTGACCGGGTCCCACAGGTAGGCTGCGCCCAGGTCCAGCTCCATCGTGCGTTCGATGGCGGCCTGGACCGACTCGGCGGTCATCGGTTCCCCCGAGTGGAAGGTCACATCCTCGGCGAGATCGAAGGTCCAGGTTTCCCCGTCTTCGGAGACCTCCCAGTCTTCGGCGAGGAGTGGCTCAGCCTCCTCGGTGTCGGGGTTGTAGCGCGTCAGGGTTTCGTAGAGGTTGGGGAGGGCGAGGGCCTCGTTCGAGTAGGCCTGTGCCGGATCCCATTCGGTGATGACGTCTGTGGAGGAGAGGTAGACGAAGGGGGCCGTCCCACCGCCGGTCGGGTCGCCGTCGATGGAGCATCCGGCTACCAGCAGGCTGAGTGCCCCGACGGTGGCGACGGGGGCGTGATGCCGGGCCCGCCGGGCCCAGACGGTGGTCGCGCTGGATATCGCAGTCATTAGGTACCTTGATCGGATCCTGGGATGGGTTCACTGCGGGCTCGGCGCAGTCGCCGATCCAAAGTGTCTGCACACGGTGTGGTCGAAGGGACCCACCCGCACTGTGGATGTGCAAACAGCCCACGCTCAGCCCACTCTGTGTGCCCGTGGGCGATTTGCCGACATCCAGAAGTTGATCTTAGTAGCCCATGGCCGCACCCGCCGCAGCTGACACCTAGCGATTCCATAACCCTGAATGCCCACGGCCGAGGTACTCGGGTGATCCGTGTGACAATCCCCGCCACGGCGAAGGGCTCGGGCCGTCACGCGGCCCGAGCCCGGTTCTCCAGGGCAGCCGGGGTGGCCGCCTGGACCTGGCCCCGATCGGCGTCGATTCAGTCGGGGTTGGCGGATCCGGGGGACGTCGAGGCTCCGGACTGCCGGGAATCTGTGGCCGCAGGCTCCTCCTGCTGTTCCTGCTGTGCCGGTGCGTCCGGTGGGAGCACGTTGCCCGGAACATCGGGATCGCGCCGCAGCTCCTTGAGCAGGGCGGCGATCATCAGGAAGGACATGATGAAGAACGGCAGGCCGACCACGGTGATGACCTCGGAGAGGGCGTCCACCGCACTGACGGTCTCCTCCGCGTCCCCAGCCGCAATGACCGCGGCTCCTGCCCCGCCCACCAAGGCGAGCGCGACCAACCCCTCCAGCACGGCCCAGTAGACCCGCTGACGGGTCGGGGGCAGCACGTTCTGGTCCCCGGTGCACATCATGTCGATGACGAGCGAGGCCGAATCCGAGGAAGTGATGAAGAAGATGGCGACGATCACCACGGCGATCGCGGCGATGATTGTGCCCACCGTCGTTGCGACCGGGAAGTTCTCCAGGAACACGAACAGGGCCCCGGGAATGTCGCCCTCCTCAACGACGGGGCCGACCAGGACACCCGGATTGGCGCGTTCAATGTCGAAGGCGGCCAGGCCGAACACGCTGAACCAGATCACGCTGAACAGGGTGGGGAGCCCCAGGACACCGGCCACGAACTCCCGAATGGTGCGCCCCTTGGAGATCCTGGCGATGAAGATACCGATGAAGGGAGCCCAGGTGATGGTCCAGGCCCAGTAGAACACCGTCCAGCCGTCCTGCCATCCGGTGTTGGCGTAGGCGTCGTTCCAGAACCCGAGCTGAATCACGTTGGCGAGGTAGTCCCCGGTCTGCTCGACGACCCCCTTGGCCAGGAAGAGGGTCGACCCCGCGACCAGTACGAAGATCAGCAGTCCGATCGAGGCCAGGATGTTGATGTTCGACAGGCGCTTGATGCCCTTGTCCAGCCCCAAAGCCACGGACACGATGGCGATCGCCGTGATGACCACGATGATGATGAGCTGACTCAGCAGGGTCATCGGGTTGGTCGGATCGGTGGGCAGGTCGATGAGGTTCGCCAGGCCGCTGTTGATCTGGGAGGAGCCCAGACCAATGGATACGGAGAGCCCGAAGAGGGTCCCCACCACCGCGATGACATCGATGATCTTGCCGATGGGGCCGTGGATCTGGTTGCCGAGGAAGGGGTGGAAGATCGAGCTGACCCGCATCGGGAGCCCGCGCTTGAAGATGAAGTAGGCGAAGGCCAGGGCCGGAACCGTGAAGATTGCCCAGGTGTGCAGGGCGAAGTGGTAGTTGGTAATGGTGATCGCCTGCTGGGCGGCACCGGCCGTCTCCGCATAGGCGTTGGCCGCCGCCTCGGGGTCGGTGTGCCCGTCGAATCCCTCCGGGGCCATGGGGGGATTCGCGTAGTGGTTGATCGGTTCGGCCACACCCCAGAACATCAGGATGGTTCCGATGCCGGCGGCGAAGAGCATGGCGAACCAGGCCCAGTTACTGTACTCCGGTCGAGAGTCCGGCCCACCGAGACGAACGCTTCCGTACTTGCTGATCGCTATCCAGATCAGAAAGATAAGAAAGACCGTGACGCCGAGGATGTAGAACCAACTCAGGTTGGAGAGGATGATGTGTTCGGTGGCCCAGCCGAAGGCCGCGTTCACATCCTCAGTGAAGATTATGGTCAGCGCCACGAACAGAATAGCGAGGGCTGTGGAACTGAAAAATATCTGCGGGTTGGTGCGAAGTCCGAGCCGGTGGGCCCAGTTTTCCAACATCGCGGCTCCCGAGGGGTTGGTGCGGACAACTCGATTCGACTCGCTGTCGATAGGGAGTGGAGGCCTCCTCTGCGGTACTTGCTGGAGCTTGTGGCCATCGCTGTGCTTCGGCCAGGCCGGCCAGTGCCACGGCAGGCCTGGATGATCCCTCCGGCCGACCGGGCCCCGGAATCCGCCAACGAACTGCACAGGCCATTTCCTGCGCTATGAATGCGGGAGGCTAGTTCGGATTCCAGTCGATTGTCAACAATCGGCTGCGACCGGATCGAGATAATATCGATACGCGTCGGGCGTTTTAGGTGAGACGCGGGAGGCGAAGGTGTCACGGCTACCCGTGAACGTCCTGGTGACCTCGCTCTCCGTGGCCATTCGTCCCAACCGACAGAATCTCGTGACCGTGTGTGCGGGAATCGAGCGCTCGGGATTGTTATGTGTCGGTCGTAGGATGATTACCGGATCGGTGATTTCCTGATTCCGGTTCCTGCTCCACAGCTGCACGGCTCTGCCACGGCCGTGTCCACGCTCGCAGCACCCCCGAATCCGCGGGGGATTCGGGGTCCCCGAACCGGGCTCACCGCTCCAGCCCGGCCCGACGCAGCGCCTCGGCCATGGCCCCCTGCGGTGCCGACGAGGAGGCTCCGGCGCCACCCGAGTCGCCGGAGCCCCCGCCACGCTTGCGACGACGCTGCGCCGAACGACCCGACGGCGCGGCTGCGCCAGCGGAGGGATCCTGGTCCCGGTCCGCAGCGGAGACCTCGTCATCGAGACGAAGTGTCAGCGAGATACGGGACCGGTCGGTGTCGACCGCCAGCACCTTGACCCGAACGACCGTCCCTGGGCGCACCACCGTACGTGGGTCCTCCACGAAACTCGTGGACATGGCCGAGATGTGCACCAGTCCGTCCTGGTGGACTCCCACGTCCACGAATGCCCCGAAGGCCGCGACATTGGTGACGACCCCCTCCAGGATCATGCCCGGGGCCAGATCCCCGATCGTGGTGACCCCCTCGTCGAACTGTGCGGTACGGAACTCGGGGCGGGGGTCCCGGCCCGGCTTTTCCAGCTCGGCGAAGATGTCGGTCACCGTGGGGAGCCCGAACGTTTCGTCGGTGAAGTCGGCCGGTCGCAGGCGCCGCAGGGCGGAACGACTCCCCAACAGCGAGGTCAGGTCACTGCCCGCCGCAGCGACGATGCGGCGAACCACCGGGTAGGACTCCGGGTGGACCCCGGAGGCGTCCAACGGGTCACTCCCATTGGGAATGCGCAGGAATCCGGCACACTGTTCGAACGCCTTCGGCCCCAGCCGGGGAACCTCGCGCAGCTGCGCCCTGGAGGCAAACGGTCCATGCGTGTCCCTATGCGTGACGATGGCCTGTGCCAGCGCCGACCCGATCCCTGACACCCGAGTCAGTAGCGGAACCGAGGAGGTGTTCACGTCGACCCCGACCGCATTGACACAGTCCTCCACCACCGCGTCCAGAGAGCGGGACAACTTCGTCTCGGCCAGGTCGTGCTGGTACTGGCCCACACCGATCGACTTCGGGTCGATCTTGACCAGCTCGGCGAGGGGATCCTGAAGCCGCCGTGCGATCGAGACCGCCCCGCGCAGGGACACATCCAGATCCGGAAGCTCCCGCGTCGCGTAGTCCGAGGCCGAGTACACCGACGCCCCGGCTTCGGACACCATGACCGTGGACAGGCCCAGATCGGGGTGGGTTCGGGACAGCTCGCGTGCCAGCTGGTCGGTCTCCCGAGAGGCGGTTCCGTTGCCAACGGCCACCAGTTCCACGGTGTGCTTCTGTGCCAGTGTGGCCAGGGTGGACAGGGCCTGAGCCCACCGCCCCTGGGGCTGGTGGGGATAGATCGTAGCGGTGTCGACCACCCGTCCGGTGGCATCCACCACCGCCACCTTGACCCCGGTGCGATAGGCGGGGTCCAGCCCCATCGTGGGACGAGCCCCCGCCGGCGCGGCCAACAACAGGTCGCGCAGGTTTCCGGCGAACACCCCCACGGCCTCATCCTCCGCGGCCTGCCACAGCCGCATCCGAATATCCACGGTGAGCCGCAGTAGGATCCGGGTCCGCCAGGCCCAGCGCACCGTCTCCAGCAGCCACCGGTCCGCGGGCCGGCCCCGGTCGCCGATACCGAACCGCATCGCGATCCGGGTCTCGTAGCCGCTCGGTGCGGTATCGGCACGGGATGTTCCCGCGCCAGCGTCCGGCTGCTCCTCGCCCGCGGACTCCGCGGGCTCCTCCGGTTCCAGGGTGAGGTCCAGAACCTCCTCCTTCTCCCCGCGGAACAACGCCAGAACCCGGTGTGAGGGCAGTGAGCCAAAGGACTCGGCGAACTCGTGGTAGTCGGCGAAGCGCTGTGCGGCCTGGGCCTGGGCGCCGTCGGCGCCGCCCGCACGCAGGCGGGAAACGATCCGGCCTCGTTCCCACATGCGTTCCCGCAGTTCCCCGGTCAGGTCGGCATCTTCGGAGAACCGTTCCACCAGGATCGCCCGGGCTCCGGCGAGCGCCGCGGTGACGTCGCCGATCCCGGCGTCCTCGTTCACATAGTCACCCGCCGCGACCTTCGGATCGGTACTGGGGTCGCCCAGCAGGAGTTCAGCCAACGGCTCCAGGCCCGCCTCCCGTGCGATCTGGGCCTTGGTGCGCCGCTTGGGCTTATAGGGGAGGTAGATGTCTTCCAGACGTGCTTTGGAGTCGGCAGCCCGGATCTGTGCGGCCAGGGCATCATCGAGCTTTCCCTGGTCACGGATTGATTCCAGGATGGTGTCGCGCCGCTCCTCCAGCTCCCGCAGATAGCGAAGGCGTTCCTCCAACTGCCGCAGCTGCGCGTCGTCCAGTGCGCCGGTCGCCTCCTTGCGGTACCGGGCGACGAACGGAACGGAGGCGCCGCCGTCCAGGAGCTCCACGGCGGCGCGCACCTGACCCACCCCGACGTCGAGTTCCTCGGCGATGCGCTGGTTGATGCTACTGGGAGGTGTGGCCTGGGTGGCGTGCACGGACACGGTTCGAGTTCGCCCCTACTGTCATGGCTGTCACGGTCGGCGGGATGGCGTCGCGGGCATGGAGCGCGTGCGGTCACGGCTCCGGTGCGCGACCCGACGCACAGGTTACGGGGATCACTGTCCAGGTGCGACCGACACCGCCCGAACCCGAATCGCGCCGAACGGATTCCCGGCCGGTCTCGCGTGCCACGGAGGTGGTACGCGAAGATAGGGACGTGACAAATGAGATCAGCTGGAACTACCTGTCGGACATGGATGGGGTACTCATCCGGGAAGAGCACCTGGTGCCCGGTGCCGACACGTTCTTGCAGGAATTGCAGGACAACCACCTCCGGTTCATGGTGTTGACCAACAACTCCATGTTCACGCCCCGTGACCTCAGATCCCGACTACTGCGCACGGGGCTCGACGTTCCCGAGGGGTCGATCTGGACCTCGGCACTGGCCACAGCACGTTTCCTGGACCAGCAACGTCCCAAGGGATCCGCCTACGTGATCGGGGAGTCCGGCCTGACCACCGCCCTGCACGAGATCGGTTACGTGCTGACGGACCACAATCCGGACTACGTGGTGCTGGGGGAGACCCGAACCTACAGCTTCGAGGCCATCACCCAGGCCATCCGGCTGGTGGAGGGCGGAGCCCGGTTCATCGCCACGAACCCCGACGAGAAGGGCCCCAGCAGGGAGGGCTCGCTTCCGGCCACGGGCGCGGTCGCCGCGCTGATCGAGCGAGCCACCGGGCGCCGCCCCTACTATGTCGGAAAACCGAACCCGCTGATGATGCGTTCCGCACTGCGGGCCCTCGGTGCCCACTCCGAGAACACCCTGATGATCGGGGACCGGATGGACACCGACGTCCGGTCCGGCCTGGAGTCCGGACTACAGACGATTCTCGTGCTCAGCGGTATCTCCGGAGCCGCGACGGCGGAACAGTTTCCGTATCGCCCAACGAAGGTACTGGACTCGGTGGCCGATCTGGTCGGCCACACCACCGATCCCTTCGGATAGGCGTTCCAGACACCCACCGGTGCCCCGACGTTGGGCAGCCGTGCGGGGCCCGTGCTCCGGTCCCCGCACGGGTGGCCGCGGGCACGCGGCCACCCGTGCGGGAATCAGGACGGAGTCCGCGAGCCTGCGCACGAAGTCAGCGGAACTGGGGGAGCACCCCGCCGCCGACCAGATCCGGCACCACGGGGGGAATCGCGCCCGGCCAGAACATGGCGGGGGAGGTGACCCCCATGGTGATCAGCGGGCCTGCCACCAGTGCCGCCAGGATCAGGGCGCTGCGCCACCGGCGCGGCTGCGTCCCAAGGATGTAGCCCGCCACCAGAACGGGCAGCGCAAGGAAACCAACCGCGATCACCATCGTGACGAACACCGCTGCCCAGCCAAGCACACGGCCGTGTCGCCCCAGAGCTGCGGCGGTGAGGTCGCCAGCAGGGCCAGTGGCCGCCTCCGGGGCCGCCGAGTCCAGCCGGCCGGCGAGCCGTCGCACGCCAGGCAGGACCTCGATGGCCAGAACGATCAGCACCAGGACCGTGGTGACGGCCGCTACCACGGTCGGAAACAGCGCCATGTCCTCCTCATGGCCCTGTGCCGCCCATAGGAACGCCAGCGAGGCCGTCAGGAGGAACGCCGCGAAGCCGGCACCCAGCCAGGTGCGCGGCTGTTCCACTGTCTCGGCGGCGGGGGCGGACTCTCGAACCTGGGACGTGGACTGTGAGGTGCTGGCTCCGGCGGGACGGTCGTTGTCGCCGGCGTCGTGTGGGGTGACGCTCCCGTCCCCGGACGTGTCGTGTGCGTCGCCGCCCGGTGTAGCTGCCGCCGTCGTGGCTCGACGTCGGCCCAGGATGGCCGAGCCGAGGAAGGCGACGACCATCGCCCCGATCAACACCCACACGATCCACCCCTCGAAGAACCCGGAAAGCTCGCCCCCGGACATGGTGCGGGTCTGCACGAAGTTCCGCTCGGCCTCGACCCCGAGCAGAAACCCCAGCACCAGGCTGATGGCCGGATAGTTGAACAGGGCCAGGCCGTAGGCGAGCGCTGCCGCGGCGACCACGATGACGAGATCCCACACGCCACCCCGGTAGAGGTAGGAACCGATGAGCGCGAAGGTCAGGACCGTGGGCACCAGGTAGGCCGTGTGCACGGTGGAAACTCGGGTCACCAGCGGCCCCGCCGCGGCACCCAGCAGCACGACGGCGATCTGCCCGACCACGAGAGCCAGCACGATGATCATGACCAGGCTCAACTCGTGGTTGAACAACGGACTTCCCACGGAAACACCGTGCATGAGCAGTGCACCCAGCAGAACCGCGGTGTTGACATCGCCGGGGATGCCGAAGGCCAGTGTGGGCATGAGTGCCCCGCCGTCCTTGGCGTCGTTGGCCGACTCGGAGGCGATCAGTCCTTCGGGACTACCGGAGCCGAAGTTCTGGGCGTCCGGGGAGGTCTGCTTGGCGAGGAGGTAGTTGATGAAACTGGCCGTGGCCCCGCCGACGGCCGGAATGATGCCCAGGAGTACGCCGATGACACCGCCCCGGATCGTGCGCACCGGCCGACGCAGGACATCCAGAGTTCCCTGCTTCGCCTGTGCACGGTAGCTGCCTCCGGATCCGGCCACGACACCGGCGGTGACCGAGGGGTCGACCACGTAGTCACGTGCCCCGATGAACACCATCGGTGCGACGGCGAATACCCCAACCAGCAGCGCGATCATGGGGATGCCGTCGTACAGGAAGTCGATCCCGCCGGTGAACCGCTCGCCGGGAAAGACGTAGTTGCGGCCGACGAAGGCCAGCAGTAGCCCGATCCCTCCGGCAACCAAGCCCTTGATCGTGTTGCCCTTGGAGGCGAGCGAGATCATCGCGATGCCGAAGACCACCAGCCAGAAGGTCTCCCGCGATCCGAACGCGGTGATGATCTCCGAGATGACCGGGATCAGCGCGAACAGTGCGGTCGCGCCGACGATACTGCCGATGACACACGCCACACCCGAGATGAAGATCGCGCGGGTGGCCTCCCCCCGTTGGGCCAGGGGGTGGCCGTCGAAGGTGGTGCAGACGTTCGCGGGTGTGCCGGGCGTGTTGATCAGGATCGCTGGCAGAGCACCGCCAAAGGACGCCGCGGACATGATCGCGACGAACAGGAGGATCGCGTAGTCGGGATCGGCCCCGTAGGTGAACGGCAGCAGCAGGATCATCGCCTGGCTCGCGCCGAGCCCGGGCAGGATGCCGAAGGTCAGGCCGATCGCCGCGCCGGCCAGCACCGCGAGTATGCCGGCCGGCGTGAGGATCAGGGCGATGGCCTCGAGTAGGGCGTCGAGCACCGGAACAGCTCCTCGTGTCAGTTCGCGCCATTACCGAGGCGTTCTTCGAGATCGGTGACCCCGAAATCCTCGTACTGTTCGAGGACGTCGGCCACGTGCTCCTGCGTGACCTCCCTGCCGATGCGGTCGGCCTGCATACTCTCGGACATGTGGTTGTCCTCCATCCACTCCTGGAATTGCGCGTCGTCCTCGATCAGCTCGCGCACGGAGTCGGCCAGGATGTCGACGGTCTCCTCCGGGGTGCCGGGGGTGGTGCCGATCGGGAAGCCCAGTTGGAAGATGTCCAGCACGGGGAGTTCCACGTCGTACTCGTCCTCGAGCTCCGGGAACGTCATGGCGTCCGGAGCGAGTGGGTGCTCCTCTTCGGTGGCGACCAGGAGCACCTCATAGTCGTCCGCGGTCCCGGTGCGTAGCATCTGCGCGGCATCTCGTCCCACCACGTCCTGCTCACCGGTGAGAACGCTGCTCTGCGCCTCTCCGGGGTCGTAGCCCGGGGTGAATACGTAGTCGGCGTCCAGGGTGTCGAACACGGTCAGGGCGAAGGGGTTCACGGGGCTTTCGTAGCCACTGTCCCCGTAACGGATCGGCTGGTCGTCCAAGAGGTCGTCGAAACTCCCGAAGGGGCCGTCCGCATCGGCGTGGAACGCGTAGGGTTCCTCCAGCAGCGTGCCGAACCATTCGAACTCCTCGAGTCCCGGCTCGAGATTGCCCAGGTGTTCGTGGATCCCGAACGTGCCGTGGACACCGATGAACAGATCGTGGCCGTCCGGATCGGAGTTGGCGACCTCGTGGTAGCCCGCCGATTGGTTGGCACCCTCGACGTTCTCAACGGCCACGGACTCCCCCCACATGTCCTGGAGGTGGGGGGCCAAACCCCGGGCGAGGTGGTCCATGGTGGATCCGGGGCCGGATCCCACCACGATGCGCACCGTCCCGTTTGGGAACTCTCCGTCCGTGCCCGCGCCGGGGTCGTTGGCGCAGGAGGCGAGGAGGAGCGTCGCCCCCGCACTCACGGCGATCACCTGGCTACTGCGTCGACCTCGATGCATGGAGTCTCCTTTGCTGAGGGCCGCCCGGAACTGTCCGGCGCGAGGACATCGTTTGTGTGCGTCTAGCGAACAAGAATTCATACTGCGAACATTGGCTCTGACGCTAGGCCGGTGGTGCACGTCACGTCAATCGGGAGTCCGGAATCGGAACGGTAAAGATGTGCCCACGCTCCCGGTGGGGTTGAGGTCCGGCGAACCGGACCGTTCCCCCGCCGGGCACCGGTCCGCAGCGCGGGGCACGAATGTGCGATACGGGCGCCGGCCTGGCGCGCGAGTGGAGCGGATGGAGCGGCCGCGTCGCACTTCGCCTCCAGCGCCCCCGGGACGCGCACCGTGCATGCGAGACAACCTGCTCTGGTACGGCCAGTCAGCGTGAACTGCTCCGGTACGCGTGCGCAGCGGGCCATTCGGCCGGGCAGGGCCCTCCAGCACACCCCCACCGTTGGCCGCTGTGCGGGGAGGGCTCTGCCCCGGGGAGCGGGATGTGCGGCAGGGTCACCCCGCCCCCACGCCTCGTTGGCCGTCGTGCGGGGGAGCGCCCCCAGGGTGCGACGCCGTACGACGGCCAGTGGGACGTGGGGGGCCGTGAGAGTGCCCCCCGTGCTAGGAGCACCGTGGTCCCCGGCACGACGGCCAGTGGGACGTGGGGGCGGCGCGTGGTCCGTCCGCGGGTGTCCTGGATAGCGGTGCTTGGCTCCGCGCACGCGTCGTGCTGGCCGCCGACGGCGTCGGGCGCTGGGTTCCCTCCGCCGCACGACGGCCAGCGGGGGGTGGGTGCGGGGTGACGGTTCACTCGCGGATGTCGTGGTGGGGGTGGTTGGCTCCGCGCACGCGTCGTGGTGGCGGCCGTGTGGGGGTGTTCGAGCGTGGCGGGGATGGTTGGGGCTTGTAGAGGTGTATGGATGGGCTCGTCCGAGTGGGACTTGCGACGGTCTCGGCATACCGGGAGGTCGGAGTCGGGCGTCGGCATCGCTTTTTGGGTGCGGGGATGCGGGGGAGGGATGTCCAGGGCGTGTCCACGCCGCCGCACTCACACCCTGGTGGCCGTGGTGCAGTGGACCACGGTGTCTCCGTCACGGGGGCACCCCCACGGCCGCCGCCCCCACGCCTCGTTGGCCGTCGTGCGGGGGAGCGCCCCCAGGGCGCGACGCCGCCGGCGGCCGAGACGGCGCGCGGACCGGTGATGACCGCAACCACAATCCCGCCCCTCCCGGGGGCGGTGGGGGGTGTCCGTCATACCTCCCGGTGCGTGTTCGGGGTGGGCAGGGGACGTGTGTGGCCCCCAGGGAGACTCCCGGGCTGGGCCACACACGTGCCCGTGTCATGAGCCAACGGGGCGTGGGGGCGGCCTCAGGGGCATCGATACCGAGGGAGTGCCCTCCCGCCACCCCGGCCCATGGGCGGGTGCGGGCGCGCCGCACGGGCCTCGCCCGAGGCGGATCGGCGCGCATCAGCGCAGCCAGCAGCACCCATGCCGCATCCGGGGAAGAGTTCCCGGCCTGCGACCACGCCCACCGAGCCGGCCCGACCAACACCCCACCCCGCGCAGAGCTTCCAAAAACACACCCTGGTGCGGCTCGTGCGGTCAGTGCGCGGCCGCAACCGCTGGCGGCGATCAGGCATCGGGGCCGGTTCGGGTATCACCGGCCCGGGCCAAGCATCACCGAGAACACGTCCGTGCTTCGGGAGGGCCCGAACCGGTGCCAGACCAGCCCGATGTGGCAGTCGCCCCAGGGTTACTCCTGAGGGCTATCCGGAGTTGGCAGGTACAGCTCCGTGATCTCAACAATCACGGGGGGCTCATCCTCCGCGGAGGGTTCCTCCAGGGTGATCTCGGCAACCATGGGTGCCCCCCAGCCGAGGTAGTCCACGAAATCTGCCGCCCCGAGTTCGTGCTCCTCGGTTCCGGTGAATGTGCCGCGCCCGTCCTCGTCGGTGTGCACCTGGCCGGGGGTCAGGCAGTACTGCGCGCAGTTCACGACCACATCGTCGGCGATGTCGGCCGCCGGGAGGTCGTCGGGATCCGAGACATCCCGCCACTGTTCGTTCCAGGAACGCAGTTCCGCCTCGTTCGCCGCGGGAGTCTCCGGCGCCAGCTCGGGCGCGTCCTCGTCCCGTTCCACCTCGCTAAACACCCACGGTCCCTCGTCCGGGTTGGGCTGGGGAACACCCCCGAACCGTACCGTGCGTACCTCCGGTTCCGGCTCGTCCGGCTCCTGTTCAGCCGCTGCGGAGCTCTCCTCGGCCGCGGCGTCGTCCTCGTCGGCGCTGTTCAGCGACAGTGCCCAGGAACCGCCCCCGATCAGGACCACCGCGACCGCGGTGCCCAGCACCACCATCGGGACCCGAGCCAGACTGCGCTCGGACGCCCGGTCCACCTCAATCATGCGGGGGAGCCAGACCGGGTCGACGATGCCGTTCCATTCACGCGTCAGCATCTTGGTGACGGCCGTGCCCGGCTCGGTGGAACGCTCACTCGAACTGGCCTCCCACGCGGCGATCGTCGCCCCGATCAGCTCCCGAACCGTGGGCCGGTCCGCGGGATCCTTGGCCAGAGCGCGTTCCAGCAGCGGGAAGAGGCGATCCGGGACGCCCTCCAGATCCGGCTCTTCGGACAGAACCCGCTCCGTGATCTGATGCGGCTCCCCTTCGCCGAACGGCAGGCGTCCCGTCGCGGAGAACGCGAGCACCGCCCCCCAGGCGAACACGTCCGCTGCGGTAGTCGGAGCCTCCCCCCGGTGCTGTTCGGGGGCCCGCCAGCCCGCGGCCAGGCTCTCGGACTTCGCATCCCCCGGCAGGGCACAGTCGAGGATTCGTGGCCCTTGCTCACTGAGCAGGATGTTGTTGGGGGTGAGATCACCGTGGGCAACGTTGGCCCGGTGCATCATCGACAGGCCCTCAGCCAGTCCCGCCGCCGCGGCGATCAACATCCCCTCCCGTAGGGGGCCACGCTGACGGATGTACTGCCCCAGGGGCGTTCCCGGAACAAACCGTGTAGCCACCCAGGGCTGGTCCGTGTCGACGTCGAAGGCCACGGGCGGGACATCGCAGCGGGAGTCGATGTCGGAGATCGCTCGTAGTCGCTCGGCCAGCAGGGACCGGCTCTGCGGCGTAGCCACCACCGTCGTGGACAGCACCCGGATCGCAACGACCGAGTTCTCCCCGGAGCGCGGGTCGACCCCCGCATACACCGGGCCGCGACGGCCCGAACCGGCTCGCCCGATCAGTAGATAGGGCCCGACGGTGCGCGGATCCCCCTCCTGGAGCGGTGCGAGGTGCGGTGGGACCTGGACGGAGATGCTCCGTTCGGAACGTCGGCTCATGCTGATCCTGTCTGCGGGGGTGCCCCGGACGGCAGAATTCCGGGACCGGTCGACGGAAAACGGTACTCAGGGTAACCAATGTTCTGTCTCGTAATTATCGGACGATCCGCCACGGACGTCGACCACACCGGGCGTATCGAGACGATCAAGTCGCGGTGACCGTGGGGGAGGCGGGGGAGCAGCAGGGGACGGGCGACCTGCACAACGCGCCCGATCCCGCCAGACGCAGGGTCGGCCCACAGGAGACGGTAGGGTCGACACCCCGTGGCGATGACGAAACCGTGACACCGCCCCGTCCGGGGACGGGGACACGACCGGTGTCGAACCCTCGCCACGGCCCGCGGACGACGGATCTCCCTCCGCCGGCCGAGTCCCCACCCACCATCCGTTGTGGAGTCGCGCATGTTGACCGGACTCGAAGTAGCGGCGCTTATCGCCGCGGTCGTATGGTCCGTGCTGGTCACCTTCCTGTGTGTGGCACTGGTCAAGCTGATCCGACTGATCAACGAAACCACCAAGGTCGTCTCCGAGCTCGGTGACCGTACCGGCCCCCTGCTCGATGACGTGTCGACCACAGTTGAGTCCACCAACGCCCAGCTGACCGAGACCGCGGAGATCACCGCCAACGCACGCAGCGCCTCCGAGGACGTGGCAAGTATGACCGCACTGACCCGGTCCGTGGTCACGGGGCCACTGGTGCGCATCGCTGCGTTCTCCTACGGAGTACGCAAGGTTCTGGGCCAGCGACGGGCCCTGGCCATCCTCCGCAGCCGCCGACGGGAAGGAACACGAGCGTGATCCGCCGACTCTTCTACTTCCTCACCGGACTCGCCGTCGGTGCCTACGCGGTGCACCGGCTCAACCGCACCGCCCGAGCCTGGAGCCCCGAGCAGATCGCTGGGCGGATTGAACGGCGGATGGCCGGATATCGCAGCGCCGTGCGCGAGCTCGGGGCTGATGTGCACAGTGCGATGGAGCACCGGGAAGCCGAGCTCCAGGAGCAGCACGGCCTGGCCCCGACCAGCACCCCCGGCGACGTGCCACGCCGTGGATGGGCAGATGGACGGGAGGGTGGTGCCCCCGGAACGCCCGAAGGAACGCAGCGGCGGCGCCGGCACATCACCGCTGGCTGACAACGGCTGACGCCGACACTGACGTGACGCTGGCACTGGGCGGACCCGGCCCGTGTCCCGCCATGCGCCGACAGGCAGCCCGAGCCGTGGGCGGTGCGCAGTAGGGTGAGGTTATCGGACTCGCTCCGGCGCGCCAGGCGTTGCCGTGGCGACACCGGCGCCGGTTGGGAAACCGCGCACGCCAGGCCGATGATCGCCTCTACGATGGGTCGTCTACGATGTCCCGGGCCCGCATGTCCGTCGATCGTCGTTTGATGGCCCCGCGCACTACTGACTACGGGAGTTCAGCACATGGAGACGGCCGAAATCGCTCGCCGATTCCTCAGGTTCTTCGAGGAGCGGGGACACACCGTGGTGCCCTCGGCAAGCCTGGTGGCCGAGGATCCTACGCTGCTGCTGGTGAACGCGGGAATGGTCCCGTTCAAACCGTACTTTCTGGGGCAGCGCACTCCGCCCTACCCGCGGGCCGCGAGTGCACAGAAGTGTGTGCGCACCAACGACATCGACGAGGTCGGGAAGACGGCCCGGCACGCTTCCTTCCTCCAGATGCTGGGGAACTTCTCCTTCGGTGACTACTTCAAGGAACGTGCGATCCCGCTGGCCTGGGAGCTATTGACCACATCCCAGGACGATGGGGGATTCGGTATTCCCGCCGACCGGCTGTGGGCCACCGTCTATCTCGACGATGACGAGGCCGCCGACATTTGGCGTAACGAGGTGGGGCTTCCCCCGGACCGGATCCAGCGCATGGGCGTTGAGGAGAACTACTGGTCCATGGGCGTTCCGGGGCCGTGCGGCCCCTGTTCCGAGCTGTACTACGACCGGGGGCCCGCCTACGGAGCCGACGGTGGTCCGATGGCCGACGAGAACCGCTACATCGAACTGTGGAACCTCGTGTTCATGCAGTACGAGCGGGGGGCCGGTGGCACCAAGAAGGACTATCCCATCCTCGGTGAGCTCCCCGAGAAGAACATTGACACTGGCATGGGGTTGGAGCGCCTCGCCTCGGTTCTCCAAGGCGTCGACAACATCTACGAAACCGACGTCATGGACCAGATTCTCACGCGGGCGGCGCGGCTGACCGGAGTGTCCTACGGAGCGGCGGAGAGTTCCGACGTCGCCCTGCGCGTGGTCGCCGACCACATGCGGTCGGCGACGATGCTCGTCGCCGACGGTGTGCGCCCCGGAAACGAGAAACGTGGATACGTGCTGCGGCGTATCCTTCGCCGGGTGGTGCGGAACCTTCGCCTGCTCTCCGGGGATGACGCGCTGTACCTGCACGAACTCACCGACACCACGATCTCGGCCATGAGTCCGATGTACCCGGAGCTGTCGAGCGGCGCCGACGCCATCCACGGGGTCATCGACGTCGAGGAGAAGAACTTCGCCGAGACCCTGCGCTCGGGAACCACCCTCTTCAACCGCGCTGCCGAACGCACCCGGGAGTCCGGTGGCACGCAGCTTTCGGGTAGTGACGCCTTCCAGCTCCACGACACCTACGGCTTCCCCATCGACCTCACCCTGGAGATGGCAGCCGAGCAGGGATTGAGTGTCGACGAGGACACCTTCGCCGATCTGATGTCCCGTCAGCGCGAAGCCGCCAAGGCCGACGCCAAGGCCAAGAAGCTCGGCAACGCCGACCTGAGCACCTACACGCAGTTCGTCGACACCTCGGGAGCCACCGAGTTTCTCGGCTACACCGAGCAGGAGGTGGAGTCCCGGGTTCTGGGCATCCTCGTGGACGGCGCCTCGGTCACCACCGCGCAGGCCGGCCAGCAGGTCGAACTCATCCTGGACCGTACCCCCTTCTACGCGGAGAGCGGCGGACAGCTCGCCGACCATGGAACCATCGAGGCTGCTGGGCGCGGGGTCGTCGACATCGCCGACGTCCAGCAGCCGGTACCCGGCCTGTCGGCACACCGGGGTACGGTCCGGACCGGCGAGATCGTGGTTGATGACCGGGTGCGGTCCGCGATCGATACGCAACGGCGGGCCTCGGTGTCCCGCTCCCACTCCGCCACCCACCTGCTGCACTCCGCACTGCGGAACGCACTGGGGCCGGATACGGGCCAGGCGGGCTCGGAGAACCAGCCCGGCCGGCTCCGATTCGACTTCACGGCGCCGCGCTCCCTGGACACTGCGGCGCTGGCCGAGGTCGAGGAGGAGGTCAACTCCACGCTGGCCTCCGACATCGAGGTACGTGACTACCAGACCTCTCTCGACGAGGCGCTGGCCATGGGGGCGCTGGCCATGTTCGGCGAGAAGTACGGTGACCGGGTTCGGGTCGTGGAGATGAGCGACTATTCCCGGGAGCTGTGCGGGGGCACCCACGTCGCCGCGACCGGGCAGCTCGGCCTGGTCAAGGTACTGGGGGAGTCCTCCATTGGCTCCGGGGTACGACGCATCGAAGCTGCCGTCGGGGTGGATGCGCTGCGTCGCGTCTCCGCCGAGTCGATGCTGGTCAGTCAGCTTTCGGAACAGCTGAAAGCCCCACGTGCGGAGCTTCCGGAGCGCATCGAGTCCATGGTGACCCGGCTACGGTCCGCAGAGAAGGAAATTCAGCGCCTGCGTGCCCAGCAGGTCCTCAGCGTCGCAGGCGACCTGGTGGCCGGGGCCAGGGACCGGGGGGGCACACTCGTCGTGACGCACCAGGCACCCGAGGGTGCCACCGCCGACGACGTGCGGAAGCTCGTTCTGGACGTGCGGGGACGGTTGCCCAGTGACCGTCCCGCCGTCGTCGCGGTGGCCACGGTTCCCGAGCAGCGGCCGACCATCGTTGTTGCCGTCAACGAGGCCGGGCGTAGTGCGGGGCTCAAGGCCGGAGATCTGGTCGCCGCCGCGGCCCGTGCCCTCGGCGGTGGGGGCGGCGGCAAACCCGACATTGCGCAGGGTGGGGGCACCGATCCGGAGGCGATTCCCGCGGCGCTGCGTGCCGTGGAGGACGGTGTGGTGCAGTGAGCCTCGGTCCGCGACCCGTCCGACGGACCGCCGCGCGCGGGGATACGCATACCCGATCCGCAAGTTGGGTAGTCGTTTCGTGACACGGAGTGGCGTTCGGTTGGCCGTGGATCCAGGGTCCGTACGGATCGGTGTTGCCCGGAGTGATCCTGCGGCCACATTGGCCGTTCCGGTCACGACGGTGCGTCGCGGGGCGGGGGACCTGACCCGGATCGCGGAGCTGATTGTGGAGCACGAGGCGCGGGAGGTGGTTGTGGGATTTCCGGCGTCGTTGCACGGCGGCGAGGGCCCCGCGGCCCGCCGGACCCGCCGCTTCGCCCGCGAGCTCGCCGGGGTGGTCTCTCCGATCCCGGTCCGGCTGGTCGACGAACGCCTGACCACAGTCACCGCAGAGGCACAATTGCGGGCGGGTGCCAGCACTGGCAAGATTGGTGCGCGCGGAGGTCGAGCTCGCCGTGCCGTCGTTGACCAGGCTGCTGCTGTGGTTCTGCTCCAGGGTGCCCTGGATACTGAGAAGACGACGGGATCCCCCCCCGGAGAGGTTGTTGCGCCAGCGTCATGAGTGATGTGGACTTCAGTCAGTTCGTCCGGGAGAACCGGGACTGGGGTGCGGGGACAACCTCGGAAGCGGCACGCGGGGGTACGGACCGGTTCGGCGCGGTGGATCCCAGTACTGCTGAGGGCTGGTCCGGTTCCGCTCCGGACCCCTCGGCCGAGCCGTCCCCCCGACCACGAGGACGACGGCGTAAGCCTGAGCCACGTGGGGACGAGGAGTTCCAGGCAGACTCCACGGAGCTGCCCCGCCCTCGAGGTCGCCGACATCGTCCGGACAGCAGTCGGCCGGAACAACCCGCGGAGCCCGCCAATGCGGGGGAACCTCCCCGCGGCCGTCGACATCGCCGTGGAGCAGACGAGGAGCCGCCGGATCCGGGATCCCGCGAGTTCACCAGCCCTGGAGCGGGGGAGCCGGATACCGGATCCCTGGAGGAGCTGGGGCTTGCCGGTACGGACGACGAGGAGGACGAGGAGGCCGCCCCCGCACGCCCCGGCCGCCGGTCCGGGCGCTCCGCCCCCTCCGGACGTCGCGCGCGGCGGGGAAGCGGAACCAAACGTGCACGTAAGCGACGTGGCAGGCGATTTGCGCCGGTCGCAGCCCTGCTGGCGCTGCTTCTCTTCGTCGGGGCCGCTGGCGGTGGCGCCTACTGGTGGCTGCGCACCTATGTCGTTCCTCCCGACTACGAGGGGCGGGGAACGGGTCAGGTCGAAATCGTGGTCGAGGACGGGCACACGGGTGCCGATGTTGCCGACACGCTGGTCGATGCCGGGGTCGTGGCCAGCGCCCGTGCTTTCACCAACGCCTTGCGTGGACTGGACAGCAGTGACATTCGTCCAGGAACGTACGAACTGCGTTCCCAGATGAGCGGGGAGGCGGCGGCAGAGCGCCTGTTCGATCCCGACGCGTTGATCGCAACGCAGGTCACCCTGCCGGAGGGGCTGCGCGCCAGCCAAATCTATGAGCGCGTCGCCGAACAGACCGACCTGACCGTCGCGGAGTTGGAGGACGCTGCGCAGGAGCCCGAGGAACTTGGACTCCCGGACTACGCGGACGGCGAGATCGAGGGTTATCTGTTCCCCGACACCTACACTGTGGATCCCGACGTGTCCGCCGACGTTCTCCTGGGCCGGATGATCGACCGGTTCGACGACACGGCCGAGGACATCGGACTCGAGGAGCGGGCCACCGAACGGGACCTGGACCCCCAGGAGGTTATGGCGATCGCCGCGATTGTGCAGGCGGAATCGGGCAGTGCCGAGGATATGCGCAAGGTGGCGCGTGTGGTGTACAACCGTCTGGACATCGGAATGGAGCTGGGCATGGACAGCACCTGTTTCTATGTCATTGACGACTACGGCATCGCGCTGACCGCGGAGCAGCTGCGCGAGTGCGACGAGGCGGACAGCGAGTACGCCACCTACGGGCGTGAGGGAATCCCAGCCGGCCCGATTGTCAGTCCGGGGCAGGTCGCGATGGAGGCGGCCCTCGACCCCGCGGACGGGGAGTGGTTGTTCTTCGTGACGACCGACCCGGAGGAGGGCTACACTCAATTCGCCGAAACCGAAGAGGAGTTCCTTGAGCTCAAGGAGGAGTTCAATCAGAACCGGGGAGCGCAGTAGGTGACGGCGTCGGTGCATGCAGCGGTTGTAGGCTCGCCCATCGCTCACTCGTTGTCCCCGGTGTTGCACACCGCGGCCTACCAGGAGCTGGGGCTTGCCGACACATGGACCTACCGGGCCGTCGAGTGCTCGGTTACTGAGCTTCCCGCCTTCCTGTCGGCGTGTGCAGCCTCCCCGGAGCCCTGGGCCGGCCTGTCGGTGACCATGCCACTCAAGCGGGTGGCCCTGGACCAGGCCGAGCGGGCCAGTGAACTGTCTCGGCAGGTCGGTGGCGCCAACACCCTGGTATATCGACAGGGGAACTGGCATGCCGACAACACCGACGTTGGCGGCATCGTGTCCGCGTTGGGAGAGATCGGAGTCCGAAGTGTTCGGTCTGCCGTGATCGTCGGGGCGGGCGCGACGGGCGCCGCTGCGCTGGCGGCCCTCCGCGCTCTCGGGGCAACCGGAGATCATGCGGTACGGGTCGTGGTCCGGGACCCTGGGCGTGCCCAGGAACTGGAGCGGGCGGCGGCGCGGATGGGGGCCACGATCGATGTTCGGCCCATGGCTGACCTGGCCGCGTGCCTGGACCGTGACGGCGCCGGTGTGGACGTCGTGGTCTCCACGGTTCCGGCCGGCGCCGCCGATACCCTGGCTTCCACCATCGCTGCGGCCAACGCTGCGGTCCTGGATGTGGTGTACGCACCCCGACCGAGTGTGCTGGCCGCAGCGGTCACCACGGCGGGGGGACGCGTGGTCGACGGGTTTCCGATGCTGCTGCACCAGGCGGCACTTCAGGTGGAACAGATGACCGGGTGCGAGCAGGCCCCGGTGGAGGCCATGCGTGCTGCGGGGCATGCCGAGCTACGGCGGCGCGCCGCCGCCTGAGCCACATAGCCTCCGATCCGGGATCAGCTCCAGGGGGTGGGACCGAGCCGTGGCGTTGTGGCAGGGTCGCGGCCGACTGGTGATACCATGTGCCCAGAACTGATTCGGTTCCGCTGGACGGCAGTGGAACCGATACCGCAAGCGGAGGATGACCCTCCCACCTACTGGGGCTGCGCCCACGTAGGTTAGCGGCGCGTCAACGCGCTGGCCACGGGGCTGTCCACACGCCCCCGGGTGCAGGTGCGGCGACAGACGTGGCTGGTGGGTCACCCCTGCATGCGATCAGGCAGAGGCGGGGTTTTGGCCACGGCCCACCGGGTAGGCTGATCCCTCGCTAGGCAGAGCAACACGACAAGCTAGGGAGGGGTCCCATCACCGAGCCCCGTATTAATGATCGTATTCGGGTTCCCGAGGTCCGGCTCGTCGGACCCAATGGGGAGCAGGTTGGAATCGTCCCGGTCGGGGATGCGCTCCGGCTTGCCCAGGAGGCCGATCTCGACCTTGTGGAGGTCGCTCCGACTGCCAAGCCGCCCGTCTGCAAGCTGATGGACTACGGAAAGTACAAGTACGAGTCCGCGGTCAAGGCGCGTGAGTCCCGCAAGAACCAGGCGAACACGATCATCAAGGAGATCAAGCTTCGGCCGAAGATCGATCCGCACGACTACTCCACGAAAAAGGGGCACGTCGAGCGGTTTCTCAAGGCCGGAGACAAGGTCAAAGTGACGATCATGTTCCGTGGGCGGGAGCAGTCTCGGCCAGAGCTGGGCTTCCGGCTGCTGCGTCAACTGGCCGAGGATGTCCAGGAGCTGGGCCAGGTCGAGTCGCAGGCCAAGCAGGACGGCCGGAATATGGTGATGGTGCTCGGTCCGCACAAGCGGCGGTCCGATCACAAGGCGGAGGCTAAGGCCGGTAAGGGCCACTAGCCCGTCCGGATCCCGAACGGGCCGCTGGAATGCCCCGGAGCGCACCGGGCTACGGCACGGTCGCTGCCGGGGTTGGCGTGTGTACGATCCCCCGGGGCCGGTGCCGCCGCGGTCCGCCAGAATTCATGTCGTGTTGCCGTGATGGCATGCGCAACTACGAGTAGGAGACGACGGCGAGTATGCCGAAACAAAAGCCGCACAGCGGAGCCAAGAAGCGCTTCCGTACCACTGGCTCTGGCAAGATCATGCGCCGCCGTGCCAACCGGGCGCACTACAACGAGCACAAGCCCTCCAAGCGCACCCGTCGACTCAAGAACGAGATCGTGGCGTCGCGCCCCGACAGCAAGCGGGTGAAGCGGCTGCTCGGCGAGTAGCGGTTGGTGCCGGACACTCGGCACGCCGGCGGGAAGAGCCGGCACCAGGCCAGGCCGACGCCCGGGGCGTCGGTGAGAAGAAGTGAGGCGAGGGAGTCACTGTGGCACGCGTGAAGCGGGCGCTAAACGCCAAGAAGAAGCGCCGGGTCGTCCTTGACCGCGCGAGTGGCTATCGCGGGCAGCGCTCCAGGCTGTACCGCAAGGCCAAGGAGCAGATGCTCCATTCGATGACGTACTCCTACCGGGACCGCAAGGACCGCAAGGGGCAGTTCCGCCGCCTGTGGATCCAGCGCATCAATGCGGCGGCCCGGGCGAACGGGTTGACCTACAACCGGTTCATGCAGGGGCTGAAGGCTGCCGGTGTCGACGTCGACCGGCGGATGCTCGCCGAGCTGGCGGTCAACGACGAGCAGGCGTTCGCCTCGCTCGTGGAAACCGCACGGGCGGCACTGCCGGAGCAGGACGCCCAGGCGGCCTGAGACCACCATGGCGAGTCACGAGTTCACCAGCATTCGCTCCCCGCGAGTCAAGGGTGCTCGTCGGCTCGCCAAACGCGCATTCCGCCAGCGTGAACAGCGGTTCCTTGCCGAGGGGCCGCAAGCGGTCCGGGAGGCGTTGGGAACGGCAGGGGTTGTCCAGGAGCTGTACACGACCTCAGAGGCCGAGCACCGTTATCCCGAACTTCTTGCGGCCGCTCGCACCCAGGACGTCGCCACGCACCGGGTCACGCTGGAGGTGATGGGTGAGCTGGCACAGACGGTCACACCTCAAGGGCTCGTGGCCGTGTGCCGGTTCGTGGATGTCGACATTGCCGAGGTCCGCGAGGTGCGGCTGGCTGTCGTCCTGTCCCATGTTCGCGACCCCGGGAATGCGGGAACGGTTCTGCGCACCGCGGATGCGGCCGGCGCCGATCTGGTGGTCTTCACCGACGCTTCGGTCGATCCCTACAACGGCAAGTGTGTACGGGCCTCGGCCGGAAGTCTCTTTCACGTCCCGCTCGCGGTGGGGTTGCGTGCCGATGAGGCCCTGAGTCGACTGGGTGATCGTGGCATACGGCGCCTGGCGGCCGACGGGTCGGGAGAGCGCAGTCTGGACGCGGCGATGGCGGGCGGCGAGTTGCGGAAACCTGTCGCGTGGGTTTTCGGGAACGAGGCGTGGGGGATGCCGTCTGAGCTGCGGGCGGCCTGCGACGCGACCGTCAGTGTTCCCATCTATGGGCACGCGGAGAGCCTGAACCTGGCGACGGCTGCGGCCGTGTGTCTGTACGCCACGGCCAGGGAACAGCGTGCTTATGCGTCTCGTGCGTAAGCACGCCGTCCGAACGGTTTCCGGGTAGATCCCGAAACGCGGCCCTTTCGACCCGTAACTACTCTTTGTGGCGGCCGCGTGCGAACTTTCCCGAATGTCCGGGGAGATTGCGTCGTCTGGCTACCCTCAGTAGGGGCTATGCTCAAGTGTGATGGTACAGCCTGGCCGCCGATCATGCCCGTCATGCATTACCGGCGGTTGAGGGATGTACGGCCCGGCACCTCATGCGTCTAATAGATGTCGGATCCCAGCGTTGCCACGTCCCGTCGTCCCCCTCCGTGCAGCGCGGGCCCCAGGGTGCGAGCATGCAGTGAGCGAGCGTCGGGAGGACGAGCGTGGACGGTGACGAACCGGTGGAGGGTCTCGCTGCGCACGGGAGGGACACGGAAGCTGACGCCGAGCCAGCGCGCCTCCGCCCCGGCCTCGACGCCGAGGAACTGCCCGACGGGGTGGTCGTGGCCGATCACCTGGGGCGGATCGTCACCTTCAACGCCATGGCGAGCCGCATTGTGGGAATATCCGCGGCCGACGCGTGCGGACGAGACTTTCGGGACGTGCTGGTCCTCCACGACAGTGACGGTCGGGACTGGTGGAAGTGCGACGACCCGTATCGGGCGCCCGCGGGACGAACCCGCCAGCCCGAGCGTCCGTTGACGCTCCCGGATGGTCGGGAGGTTCTGCTCACCGCGCGCTACGTGCGTGCGCAGCCGCGTGGACCACTCACACGGCTGGTGTTGACCCTGCGCGACGCCGGTTACCGGGCTCGAGCCGAGCGTAGCCGCGCGGGGCTCGTCTCCACGGTCGCCCATGAGTTGCGGTCCCCGTTGACCAGTGTGAAAGGGTTCACCGCGACGCTGTTGGCCAAGTGGGATCGGCTCACCGAGACCCAGCGCATGTTCATGCTCCAGACGGTGAACGCCGACGCGGACCGGGTGACCCGACTGATCGCGGAACTGCTGGACGTGTCCCGGATCGAGTCCGGCCGCCTGGAGCTGCGGCGGCGTAGGGTTGATCTGGTGGAGCGAGCCCGGCAGGTGATCGCCGGACGGATCGTGGCCGGGGACACCGAGGATCGGTTCCGGCTCGAGGCCCACGGACCCCTTCCGCCGATGTGGCTGGACCCGGACAAGATTTACCAGGTTCTGGGCAACCTGACGGAAAACGGCGTGCGGCACGGCGCTGGTACTGTCACTATTGTGATTGAGCCGTACGAGGGAGGGGCCGCCGTGTCGGTGCGCGACGAGGGTGAGGGCATCGCGCCCGAGGCCATTCCGCGCGTCTTCCGGCAGTTCTGGCGGGGTAAGCGCCGAGGCGGTACTGGCTTGGGGCTCTTCGTGTGCAAGGGACTGATCGAGGCGCACGGCGGAACCATCACGGTGGGGCGCGCTCCCTGTGGCGGAGCCGAGTTCCGATTTACGGTGCCCGCCGGGTCCCCCGAGCTCGCCTGAGGCGTCTCGGCCAGCGACACGGCGGGCGATCCGGTCGGTGGCGCCGCCGTTTGCGCGGTGCCACGGTCACTGTCACATTCGATGGCACAGCAGTGGTGAAGCACGCCCGTCACCTGGTGGCGGGCCTAGACGGCCGCCCCGTGCGGCGATGCGAGTGACATGTCTGCACCGAACAACTCTTACGACCCCGTGGAGGTGGCGGCCCTCCGCCCGGAGGAGGTTGCGCGAATGCGCGACCACGCCTTGGAGGCGATCGCCAACGCACGCAACCTGGCCCAGTTGAAGGAGGTACGTCTCGCCCACACCGGAGATCGCTCCCCACTCGCCCTGGCCAACCGGGAGATCGGAGCCCTACCTCCGTCCGCCCGAGCCGATGCCGGAAAGCGGGTCGGCGCGGCGCGCACGGAGGTGGCCGAGGCACTCCAGCAGCGACAGGAGGAGCTGGAGGCCGAGCGCGACGCCCGCGTGTTGGTCGAGGAGTCCGTGGATGTGACCCTGCCCTGGGGGCGCCGTCCGCAGGGAGCACGGCATCCGATCACCACGATCACCGAACGCATTACCGACGTGTTCGTTGCGATGGGATTCGAGGTCGCGGAGGGCCCCGAGGTCGAGGCGGAGTGGTACAACTTCGACGCGTTGAACATCCGGCCCGACCATCCCTCCCGGACCATGCAGGACAGTTTCTATATCGCCGGCGGGTCAGAGCAGGCATCCGGCATGGTGCTGCGTACCCACACCTCGCCCGGGCAGATCCGGTCCCTGCTCCAGCGAGAGCTCCCGGTGTACGTGGTCGTGCCAGGAAAGACCTTTCGCTCGGACGAGTTGGACGCAACCCACACCCCCGTGTTCCACCAGGTCGAGGGGCTCGTGGTGGACGAGGGGATCACGATGGCCCATCTGCGGGGGGCGATTGACGCCTTCGTCACCGAGATGTTCGGCGCGGACCTGCGGACCCGCTTCCGGCCGTCGTACTTCCCGTTCACCGAACCCTCCGCCGAGGTCGACATGCAATGCTTCGTGTGTCGCGGAGCCTCCGTGGGTGACCCGACGGCGG
Organism: Lipingzhangella rawalii; assembly: GCF_031628175.1. NCBI lineage: Bacteria > Bacillati > Actinomycetota > Actinomycetes > Streptosporangiales > Nocardiopsidaceae > Lipingzhangella > Lipingzhangella rawalii. The sequence goes on from NZ_JAVLVT010000005.1 coordinate 644,173, forward strand.
CGTGTCGGACCTGCTCCTCGGAGGGGTGGATCGAGATCGGTGGCTGTGGCGTCGTCAACCCGCGGGTCCTGGTGGCCTGCGGTGTGGACACCGACCGCTACAGCGGTTGGGCGTTCGGCCTGGGCGTGGAGCGCACGCTCATGTTCGCCCACGGTGTCGAGGACATGCACGACATAGTCGAGGGTGACGTCCGGTTCACCCAGGCATTCGGGATGGAGATCTGATGCGCGTCCCCCTTTCCTGGTTGCGCGAGTATGTGGACCTGCCCACGGAGGTGACCGGACGGGACCTGGCGACAACGCTGATCGCGGCGGGGCTTGAGGTCGAGACCGTCGAGGAACTGGGGCGGGACCTGTCTGGACCCCTGGTCGTGGGGGAGGTCCGCACTGTTGAGGAGCTGACCGGGTTCAAGAAGCCGATCCGTTTCTGCACGGTCGACGTTGGGCGGGCCAACGGCACCGGTGAGCCCCAGGAGATCGTCTGTGGCGCGGTCAACTTCACCGAGGGCGACCGGGTGGCGGTGGTTCTGCCCGGGGCAACCCTGCCCGGTGGGTTCACCGTGGATGCACGTACGACCTACGGCCGTACCTCGGCAGGCATGATCTGCTCGGCGAGTGAACTCGGGCTGTGGGAGGATCACACGGGGATCCTCGTGCTCAACGGCCTGCTGGACCCGGTTCCCGAGCCCGGAACCGAGGTCGCGCCGCTGCTGGGGCTGCGGGATGACATCCTGGACATCGCGGTGACACCGGACCGTGGCTATGCCCTGTCCATGCGGGGCATCGCACGTGAAGCCGCGGTGCAGTACGACGTGGCGTTCCGGGACCCGGCGGAGGTGGAGACCAAGCCGGACTCGGCCCCCGGCCACCCGGCCACGATCCAGGACCCGAGTGCCTGTGACCGCTTCGTGCTTCGCGGCATCTCCGGTTTTGACCCGGGAACCCCCTCTCCACTGTGGCTGCGGCACCGGTTGTCGATGGCGGGGATGCGCTCGGTTTCGCTGGCCGTGGATGTCACCAACTACGTGATGTGGGAACTGGGACAGCCACTGCACGCCTTCGACCGGGACAAGCTCAGTGGCGCGATCACGGTGCGACGGGCCAAGTCCGGCGAGCAGCTCACCACGCTGGACCACGTCGAACGGGAGCTCGACCCGGACGACCTCGTGATCGCCGACGAGTCCGGGCCGGTTGGTCTCGCCGGCACCATGGGAGGTCTGTACAGCGAGATCGACGAGTCCTCGACCGAGCTGGTGTTGGAAGCCGCCCACTTCTCGGCGACGGGGGTGGCCCGGACCGCGCGGCGACACAAGCTCAGCTCGGAGGCGGCCCGCCGGTTCGAGCGCGGGGTGGATCGTGAGCTTCCCCTGGTCGCCTCGTCGCGCGCCAGCGAACTGCTGGTGAGCCTGGGGGGCGGGCGTGTCCACGGACTCACGCATGCTGAAGCCGTGCCCTCTGCGGAGCTGGCACCCCCTGCGGAGATCACACTCGCCGAGCAGTACGCCTCCCGGGTCGCCGGAGTCGAGTACCCCCGAGGCCGGGCCGCCCAGCGGCTGCGCCAGATTGGCTGCACGGTCCTGGAAGACGGTGCACAGCTCCGGGTCACCCCGCCCACGTGGCGGGGTGATCTCAGTGATCCCAATGACCTGGCCGAGGAGGTCATCCGGCACGAGGGCTACGAGAATCTCCCCTCGATTCCCCCGCGGGCACCGGCCGGCCGTGGACTGACTCCGGCGCAGCGGCTCCGCCGTTCGGTAGCCCGTGCCCTGGCCGGGGATGGGCTGGTCGAGGTTTTGAGCTATCCCTTCCTGGGTGAGCGGGAGCTGGATGCGCTCCAGCTGGCTGAGGACGACCCCCGGCGTGGCACACTGCGCTTGGCCAATCCGCTGAACGAGGATGAGCCCCTGCTACGCACCACCCTGCTTCCGGGGCTGCTGCGGACGCTGGCACGAAACGTGGGCCGTGGCAACACCGCACCGGCCCTGTTCGAGGTGGGTTCGGTATACCTGCCCAACGACGGTGCCCCACCGGCCCCGATCCTGCCGGTTGACCGCAAGCCCACCGAGGTGGAGCTGGCCGAGATCGAGGCCGCGCTTCCCGCACAGCCCCGTCATGTGGGGGCCGCTCTCGCGGGGGACCGGGAACCCTCCGGCTGGTGGGGACCGGGGCGGTCCGCGATCTGGGCCGATGCGATCGAGATCGCACGTGTGGTCGTGCGTACCGCCAACGCCGAGCCGGTCGTACGCGCGGCAGAGTCTCTGCCCTGGCATCCGGGGCGCTGCGCGGCTGTGTATGTGACTCTCGCCGACGGCACGGAGTCGCTCGTGGGCCACGCCGGAGAGTTGCACCCCCGTGTCGTGCAGGCCTACGGGCTACCGGAGCGGACCGTGGCCCTCGAACTGGATCTCGACGGCATCGAGTTGGCCCAGGGGGTCGTCTCGGCGCCACAGATTTCCACGTTCCCGGTGGCGACCCAGGACGTGGCGCTCGTGGTGAGCGCGGAGATTCCGGTCGCCGAGGTGGAGAACGCGCTGATCGAGGGGGCCGGCGAACTTCTGGAGGAGCTGCGCCTGTTCGATGTCTACACGGGTGAGCAGGTCGGCGCCGGATCCAAGTCGGTGGCCTACACGCTGCGGTTCCGCGCACCGGACCGGACGTTGACCAGCGAGGAGATCACAGCCGCCCGAGACGGTGCCGTGGCGGTGGCGGCGGAGCGGTTCGGCGCGACCCTGCGTAGCTAACGAGGTTCGTACCAGCCGGATCGCTGGCCGGACCGAGGAACTGGCGCGAATCTGGCGGGGGCGATCGCGAACGCGGTCGCCCCCGCACGTATGTGGGGGCCGTACCGACGGCCCCTCAGGGCTGGTTGGGCGTGCAGCGTGCAGCGTCGCGTAGGCGCCGGGCCAGGCTCGACAGGTCGCGGACGCCCCGGGGGCCGAGCACGTCCAATACGTGCCTCCGCAGCAACGTCGCATGCCGGTCGTGGGCGTGCTGAGCGACCTCGCGTCCGGTCCGGGTCAGGACGGCATAGGAGATACGTCGATCCTCCGGACAGGGGGTGCGCTCCAGATACCCCAGGCGGCGGAGACGGTCCACCACTTTGGTGAGGCCCCCAGAGGTCAGGGATACCTCGCGGGCCAGCTCGCCCATGGGAAGCCGGCACTCGGGGGAACGGAGTAGTCGCAGCAGTACCTCGAACTCCGCGGCGGGCAGGCGCTGGGTACTCGGGCCCACCCCGTGCAGGAGCAGCGGGTCGGTCGCGGTGACCGCCTCGTGTACCAGGCCCCAGCAGGTGATGAGCTCGTCGTCCGAGACGGACACAGCGGCGGTGTCGGTGCCATCGCCGTCGGTATTCCCCACGTCATCCACCCCACCCGACACAGCCCTCCTCCGTTCCGTATGCAGCGTCGCTCGCGACCCCAGGATAGTCCGCGCCGTGGAGCCGAGGGTGGCGCCTTCTTCGGCAGGGAGTACACCGGTCTCGGAAGCGGGCAGAGCGTTTGTGTCCCGCAGCAGTAACTCCGGAACAATTTGGTTCCCGCTCGGCGTGTTCGTGGGGTCGTGTTTGTGTTTCGTTGTCTCGCTTGTTAAGTCCGGATTTCCGGGGTGGGTTTTTGGTTTGCTCCGGGTTGTTGCGTAGATACGGGCGGCCGAACACCCACCACCGACAGAGGTCCTACCTTTAACTTGGATAACCCTGTGTGTTTGGGCTTTTTCTTGGTCGGATGATGCGGGTAACAGCAGGTCAGTCGAGGTTGTTGGAGAGTGGTTCGTAGACGGAAGACCCTTCGTCGGGTCCTCCCATCTCTGCTTATGTGTATGACTTGTCGGGGGAGCCGCGAAGGAAGTACGCTACAGGCACGCATACGCGGAGCAGGACACGAAGAATGTGTCTTGGTGGAGGTTACGTTTACCTGGTATATCCTGGGATTAATTGTCCGGAGGTCGCTGTGGCTCAGCCTGCCGTATCACCCACACCCTCGTTGAATGACGACCGGTACTCCGGTCGCATGTGGCATACTTTTTCAGATATGAATGCGGTCCAGGCTGGACCAAAATTCGTCGTCACCGAGGCCAGTGGGGTGTGGCTGTGGGACGACCAGGGGGACCGCTATCTCGACGGCACCGCCAGCCTCTGGTACTGCAATGTCGGGCACGGGCGCAGGGAGATCGCCGACGCGATCCACAGCCAGCTTCTGCGTCTGGAGGCCTACACCGTCTACGGCGACTTCGCGAACAGGCCCGCCCTCGAGCTCAGCGAGCGGCTGGCGGATCGGGCCCCAGTGGACGATCCGCGGGTCATGCTCACCTGTGGTGGCGGTGAGTCCATCGAGACCGCGGCCAAACTCGCGCGCAAGTACTGGGCGAGTCGCGGCCACCCCGAGCGCGTTCACCTGATCAGCAGGACCGGCGGCTATCACGGACTACACGGGATCGGCACCGGTGTGATCGGAATGGAGCGCTTCCGTTCCGGGTACGGACCGATGGTCGAGGCCACCTCGGTGGTGGCCCACGACTCGGTGGCCGAGCTGGAAGCGGAGATCCACCGCATCGGTCCGGAGAACGTGGCGGCGTTCTTCGCCGAGCCGGTGATCGGGGCGGGTGGGGTGTACGCCCCGCCGGACGGCTATTTCGAGCGGGTGGCCGAGCTGTGCCGGCGTCACGGCATCCTCTTCATCTCCGACAGCGTCATCTGCGGATTCGGTCGCCTCGGCAACTGGTTCGGAATTGAACGGTTCGGGGTGCGTCCGGACATGATCGTTTTCGCCAAGGGGGTGTCCAGCGGATACCTGCCCCTCGGCGGGGTCGTGGTCAGTGGTGAGGTCGCTGCCCCCTTCTGGGACCAGCCGGGCAACACCCTGCTGCACGGCACTACCTATGCCGGGCACCCGACGTGCTGTGCGGCGGCCCTAGCCAATATGGACATCCTGGAGCGGGAGAATCTGCTCGAGGTGAGCCTGTACGTCGAGCGGGACCTGGACCGCGCCCTGCGTGGGTTGGAGTCCCACCCTGCCGTGGCCGAGGTGCGGAGCGGAACCGGTGTCATGGGCGCGGTGCAACTCACCACGGAGGCTGAAGAGGCCGGGATCTCCGCACCGGCGGTGTTCCGTGAGGCCCGACGTCGGGGTGTGATCCTGCGGGCCATTCCGGGAGCCGTCGTGATGTCCCCGCCGTTGATCATCACCACCGAGCAGATCGAACATCTCGTGGCGACACTGCGGTCGAGTCTGGACGCGGTGTCCGAGCGGGCGGGATAACTCCCGTGCCTGGACGGCGGCATCCGTCCAGGGCACAGCCACGCCAGGGCCACACGCCGCCTCGGGCCCGAACACTCCTGCGTTAGCTCGGCTGTCGGGGAGTTGGGCTCGAGGCTGGGTGCTGTCACCACCACCCCGGTTGATTGTGTATGCATTAGGTTGCATATATTTTCGAGATGGGGCATGGTGGATTGTGACAGTCACGGTGTGCAGCCTCAGGAGTGCCAGAATGGGACGGACCGTAGCCCTGGCCGGAGCGAGCGGCTATGTGGGTGGTGAGGTGCTCCGACTGCTCCTGGCCCACCCCGAACTCGATATCGGCACGCTCACGGCTGGGGACAGCGCCGGGGACCAGCTCGGCCTCCACCATCCCCACCTGCCTCAGCTCGCGGAGATCCCCCTGCGCGAAACCACTGTGACCAACCTCGCCGGCCACGATGTCGTGATCCTGGCACTCCCGCACGGCCAGTCCGCAGCGATCGCCACGGAACTCGACCAGCGGGGGGAGGCCCCGTTGATCGTTGACTGCGGGGCGGACTTTCGGCTCGGCGACACCGAGCAGTGGCAGCGCTACTACGGAACCCCGCACGCCGGTACCTGGCCCTACGGACTTCCGGAACTTCCCGGCGCTCGGAACCAGCTGACCCAGACGGCGCGGATCGCCGTTCCCGGATGCCACGTCACCGCCGCGACGCTCGCCCTGTTTCCCGCGCTGGCCGCGGAACTGGTCGCCCCCGATGTCACTGTTGTCTCCGTGACCGGGACCTCCGGTGCCGGCAAGGCTCCCAAACCACATCTGCACGGTGCCGAGGTGATGGGAGCCGCCACCGCCTACGGGGTGGGCGGCACCCATCGGCACACCCCCGAGATCGTCCAGAACCTCTCCGGGGTGACGCCCACGGCAGATCCCGTGGCCGTCTCGTTCACGCCCGTGCTCGCACCCATGCCCCGGGGGATCCTCGCCACGTGTAGCGCACCCCTGGCCCCCGACACCACCGAGACCCACCTGCGCTCGGTGTACGAGTCCGCCTACGCGGACGAACCGTTCGTCACCCTTCTGGAGCCGGGCGTGTGGCCCAGCACGGCGATGACCCTGGCCGCCAACACCGCCGCGGTCCAGATCGCCGTCGATGCCCAGGCCAACCGGCTGGTGGCCCTGGCGAGCCTGGACAACCTCACCAAGGGCACCGCTGGGGCAGCGCTCCAGAGCGTCAACATCGCACTGGGACATCCCGAAACCACGGGGCTTCCCATGGCCGCGGTCGCCCCCTGAGGTCTGACCGCGCCGTCGTCCACCCCACACGGAAGGGCACACGTACAGGTGAGTGTTACAGCCGCGCAGGGATTTCGCGCCGCCGGTGTCGCGGCGGGAATCAAGGACGCCGGGTCCCGTGACGTCGCCGTCGTCATCAACGACGGCCCATCCCGTGCCGCTGCCGCCGTGTTCACCAGCAACCGCGTGCAGGCTGCCCCCGTGCTGTGGACCCGCCAGGTCACCCGCGGCGGCCGGGTGCGTGCTGTGGTCCTGAACTCAGGCAACGCCAACGCCTGCACCGGTCCGGACGGTTTCGGGGACACCCACGCCACCGCCGAGCGCGCCGCGGCAGCCTTGGACGATTCCGCCGCCGAGGTCGCGGTGTGCTCCACGGGCCTGATCGGTCAGCGGCTGCCCACCACGGCCCTGCTCACCGGGGTGGAGGACGCGGTCGCCGTGGCGGGCCGGGACGGGGGTCTTCCCGCCGCCGACGCAATCCGGACCACCGACACCGTCGCCAAGATCGCCTTCCGACGCGGCCCCGGGTACACCGTCGGCGGGATGGCCAAGGGCGCAGGCATGCTCGCCCCGTCCCTGGCAACCATGCTGGCGGTGATCACCACCGACGCCGAGCTCACCTCCCAGCAGCTGGACCGGCTGCTGCGCCAGGCGACGGCCGTCTCCTTCGACCAGGTCGACTCGGACGGATGCGAGTCCACCAACGACACCGTGATGCTCCTGGCCAGCGGTGCTAGTGGACACACCCCGGATGAGGAGGAGTTCGGTGCGCTGCTCACCGAGGTCTGTACCGAGCTGGCCCACCAGATGGTGCGCGATGCCGAGGGGGCCACGAAACACATCACCATCGACGTCACAGGTGCAATCAGCACCGCCGACGCACGCGAAGTCGCGCGCAGCGTGGCCCGCAGTGCGTTGTTCAAGTGCGCCGTCTATGGCGCGGACCCCAACTGGGGCCGAGCCCTGGCCGCCGTCGGGACCACCCGCGCGACCTTCGACCCCGATGCCGTCAACATCGCAATCAACGGGGTGTGGGTCTGCCGCCAGGGTGCGGCGGGGGAGCCGCGCGCCAAGGTCGACCTGAGCCCGGCCGAGGTGACCGTCACCATCGACCTCGCCGCGGGTACCCATAGCGCCACCGTCTGGACGACGGACCTCACCCCCGAGTACGTCCACGAGAACTCCGCCTACAGCACCTGAGAGGCCCACGATGACCTCCGCTGACGCCGCGTCCAAGGCGAGCACCCTGATCGAGGCGCTGCCCTGGCTCCGCCGTTTCCACGGCAAGACCGTCGTCGTCAAGTACGGCGGCAACGCGATGGTCGACGACACCCTCCGCGCCGGATTCGCCGAGAACATTCTGTTCCTCCGGTATGCGGGACTGCGTCCGGTGGTCGTTCACGGCGGCGGCCCCCAGATCAACGATCACCTCGACCGGTTGGGTGTCGCCAGCGAGTTCGCCGCTGGCCTACGCGTCACCACACCCGAGACCATGCAGGTCGTGCGCATGGTTTTGGCCGGACAGGTCAATCGCGACATCGTCGGACTCATCAACGACCACGGTCCCCTCGCCGTGGGAATCTCCGGGGAGGACGCCCGCCTGTTCACCGCCGAACGCAAGCCGGCCATGGTCGACGGCGCTCCCGTCGACATCGGCCGTGTGGGTGAGGTGGTCGATGTCCAGGTGGGAGTGGTCCGGACCCTCCTCGACGATGGACGGATCCCGGTCATCTCCAGCATCGCCCGCGCCGAGGACGGGGTGTACAACGTCAACGCGGACACCGCCGCCGCAGCACTCGCCGCTGGACTCGACGCCAGCAAACTGATCATGTTGACCGACGTTCCCGGACTCTACGCCGACTTCCCCGACAACACCGAGCTCATCAGTCGACTCACCGCCAGCGAACTCGAACGGCTCCTCCCGAGCCTCTCCTCCGGGATGGCGCCGAAGATGGAGGCCTGTTTGCGCGCCGTGCGTGGTGGGGTCCCACAGGCGCACATCGTGGACGGGCGTGAACCCAACGCCATGCTGCTGGAGGTCTTCACCAACGAGGGCATCGGCACGATGGTGGTCGACGAGGTGACCGAGCCCACGGAGTTGCACCAGCCCGCGGGGCTTGCCGAGCTTGCTGAGGAGGGTCTGCTGTGAGCGCCACCGAGCAGCTGCGGGAGCGATTCGCCCGGGCCATGATGCCCACCTACGGCACGCCGGACATCGCGCTGGCCCAGGGCCGTGGGTGCCGGGTGCGCGACGTGGACGGGAACGAGTACCTGGATCTGGTCGCGGGGATTGCCGTGTCGGCGCTGGGACACGGACACCCGGCCCTGGTCCGGGCCGTCGCCGACCAGGCAGCACACCTCGCCCACACCTCCAACCTGTACATCCACGAGCCCGGGGTGCAGCTGGCGGAACGACTGGTACGGCTGGTGGCACCGGACGGCAACGCCCGCGTCTTCCTCACCAACTCGGGCACCGAAGCCATGGAGGCCGCACTCAAACTGGTCCGACGCGCGGCCGGACCGGAGCGGAGCACCGTCGTGGCGACCACGGGTGGTTTCCACGGCCGCAGCACGGGGGCGCTGGCGATCACGGGCAAAGCCGCGATCCGCGACCCCTTCGGGCCCTTCGGCGTCGATGTGCGGTTCGTGGACTACGGCGACACCGCCGCGCTCCGCGCTGCCGTGGACGAGACCTGCGCCGCCGTCGTGGTCGAGCCCGTTCAGGGGGAGGCCGGGGTCGTGCCGCCGCCGGAAAACTACCTCCACACCGTCCGCCAGGTGTGCACGCAGACCGGAGCCCTGTTCGTCCTGGACGAGGTGCAGTCCGGGATCGGGCGGACGGGGACGTGGTTTGCGTACCAGGACGCCGGCCCCACACCGGATGTGCTCACCCTCGCCAAGGGCCTGGGCGGTGGGCTGCCCATCGGGGCCTGTGTCGGACTGGGCGACGCCGCCACCGCCCTGGCCAAGGGCGACCACGGCTCAACCTTCGGCGGGAACCCCGTGGCGTGTGCCGCAGCCCTGGCCGTTCTGGACACTATCGAGGATCAGGACCTGCTCACCAACGCCTCCGAGCGGGGCGGCGAGCTGGCCCGTGGGCTGCGGGAACTGGAGCATCCCCGCATTGCCAGCGTCCGTGGACGGGGGCTTTGGCTCGGTGTTGAGCTGGCACAACTCGCCGCCTCCGATGTACAGGTGACCGCCGCACGGCACGGCTTCCTGGTGAACGCCGTCGCCGCCGACACGCTGCGCCTGGCGCCGCCACTGACCATCTCCACCACCGAGATTCAGGAATTCATCGCCGCATTCTCTGGCATCCTCAACGAGGCCAGTCACCCATCCCCGGGAGGTCCCGATGCCTGAGCACGTCCGCCATTTCCTCGCCGACGACGACCTCACCCCGGCCGAACAGGCCCGGGTCCTGGACCTGGCGCTGGAGTCCAAGAAGGACCGGTACGCCCACCGGCCCCTCGCCGGTCCGCAGACGGTTGCTCTCCTGTTCGACAAGCCCTCCACCCGCACCCGAATCTCTTTCGCGGTCGGGGTGTCTGATCTGGGAGGACAGCCCCTGGTCATCGATGCGCAGACCAGCCAGCTCGGTCGGGGCGAACCCATCGGCGACACCGCGCGCGTCCTGGAGCGTCAGGTGTCGGCGATCGTGTGGCGTACCTTCGCCCAGGAGCGGCTGACCGAGATGGCCGACTCCAGTTCCGTGCCCGTGATCAACGCCCTCACCGACAGTTACCACCCCTGCCAGATCCTCGCGGACCTGCTGACTGTGCGCGAGCATCGGGGAACGCTCGCCGGCACCACCCTCACCTACTTCGGCGACGGCGCCAACAACATGGCGCACTCCTACCTCCTCGGCGGTGCCCTGGCCGGGATGCACGTCCGTATCGCCGCACCGGCGGACTATCAGCCACAACCGGCGATCCTCGCCCGCGCGGAGGCCGTGGCGGCCGACACGGGCGGCTCGGTGACCGTGCACACCGACCCCTGGCAGGCCGCCCACGGAGCCGACGTTCTCGCGACGGATGTGTGGACCTCGATGGGGCAGGAGAGTGAGGCGGAACATCGCGCCACCCCGTTCCTGGACTACGCAGTGGACTCCGGAAAGTTGGCCGAGGCGGCCACATCCGCGATCGTGCTGCACTGTCTTCCGGCCCACCGGGGGGAGGAGATCTCCGCCGAGGTGATTGACGGCCCGCAGAGTGCCGTATGGGATCAGGCGGAGAACCGCCTGCACGCCCAGAAGGGGCTGCTGCGTTTCCTCCTGGCCACCTGGGCCACGGAGGGGCAGGGGAGCACACCGTGACCGCAGGCGAACACCCGGCCGGCCCCGCAGAATCCGCGGGGGCGGCCGGTCCCACCACCAAGGCGGCACGCCACGCCCGCATCACCGAGATTCTGGAACGCACCCAGGTGCGCTCCCAGAGCGAGCTGGCCGACATGCTGGCTGCCGCGGGAGTGCAGGTCACCCAGGCCACCCTCTCCCGAGACCTCGACGAGCTGGAAGCCGTCAAACTACGCACCGTCGACGGCGACTTGGTCTACGCCGTACCAGGTGAGGGTGGGGAACGGCTACAACGTGCCCGTACCGGGGAGGTGGACCTGACCGCGGCCGCCACCGCACGCCTCAGCCGACTCGCCGAGGAGGTTCTGGTCTCCGCGGAGGCATCCGGCAATCTCGTGGTGGTGCGGACCCCGCCGGGAGCCGCCCAGTTCCTCGCCTCCGCCATCGACCACACCGACTTTCCCGCCATCCTCGGGACCATCGCGGGCGACGACAGCATCCTGGTTATCGCGCGGGCCCCGGACGGGGGCGCGGAGCTCGCCGCCGCACTGCTGCGGCTGGCCAACCGAACACCCTGATCCCCGTCCTAGCCACCCCGGCCGGGACGGGACCGGGCACAGCCGAGCGGCGGTCGACCCGCCCGAGGCACGCATATCCACCCAACAATCACGAGCCAACAGGGGGACACCATGAGCGAGCGGGTCGTACTCGCCTATTCCGGGGGGTTGGACACCTCCGTGGCCATCGGCTGGATCGCCGAGGAGACCGGCGCAGAGGTCGTGGCGGTAGCAATCGACTGCGGTCAGGGCGGCGAGGACCTCGACGTGATCCGGCAACGCGCCCTGGACTGTGGCGCCGTCGAAGCGGTTGTTGCCGACGCCCGGGACGAGTTCGCCGAGGAGTACTGCGTGCCCGCTCTCCAGGCGAACGCGCTGTACATGGATCGCTATCCACTCGTATCCGCGCTGTCCCGCCCCCTGATCGTCAAGCACCTCGCCGAGGCCGCGCGCTACCACAACGCCACCATGGTGGCCCACGGATGTACGGGCAAGGGAAATGACCAGGTTCGTTTCGAAGCCGGGCTGGCGGCGCTGTATCCCGAGCTGCGTGTCCTCGCGCCGGTACGGGACTCCGGGCTGACCCGGGACCGGGCGATTGCCTTCGCCGAGGAGCGGGGTCTTCCGATCGACGTCACCAAGAAGTCCCCCTACTCGATCGACCAGAACCTGTTCGGGCGTGCGGTGGAAACCGGGTTCCTGGAGGACATCTGGAACGGGCCCATCGAGGACGTCTACGCCTATACCAGTGACCCGGCCGAACAGCGGCAACCCGACGAGGTCGTGGTCACCTTCACCGCGGGCGTGCCCACGGCGGTGGACGGCAAGGAGCTCACTCCCCTCCAGGTCATCGAGGAGATGAACCGTCGTGCCGGGGCCCAGGGCGTCGGGCGGATCGATATGGTCGAGGACCGCCTCGTCGGGATCAAGAGTCGTGAGGTCTACGAGGCCCCCGGAGCGATCGCTCTGATCGCCGCGCACCAGGAACTGGAGAATGTGACCGTGGAGCGGGACCTGGCGCGGTTCAAGCGCGGAGTCGACCAGCGCTGGGGCGAGCTGGTGTACGACGGCCTGTGGTTCTCTCCGTTGAAGAATGCCCTGGACGGATTCGTCACCCAGGCCAACGAACACGTCACCGGGGATGTGCGCATGGTGCTGCACGGAGGCCGCGCGGTGCCCACGGGCCGCCGGAGCCCGGCATCGTTGTACGACTACGAGCTGGCCACCTACGACACCGGCGACACCTACGACCAGAGCATGGCGCGGGGGTTCATCGACGTGTGGAGTATGCCCGCCAAGATCGCGAGCCTGCGCGACACCCGAATGAACTAGGCCGTGGTGGCTGTCGGTGGGTGGGACGAGGAATGGCCCCCGTGGGCGGGGCCACGCAGGCTCGCGCGGCCAGCGGCATCCTAGAGTGGCTGTCTGGGATGACCGTCCGGGCGCATCGGCGTGGCGAGCGTCGGTTCGGGGCTGCGCCCCGCAGTGATGCCCAGCCGCACAGCTACAGCCCAGGTCCTGAACCGTCCCGGACGTGCGTCTCGGCGTCGATGGGGCCGCTGCACGCGGATACCCCTACGCTCCTATGCCCCCATGCCCGCATCGGGGTTCGGACGACGCGCCCAGCTCTGGCGGGCGAGCCCAGGCGCGCCCGCCAGAGCTACTCCGTACAATCCGGATCCAACCAGCACCAGCGAGGACAGGAAAGCACCGCAGTGGCAGACACCAACTCCGAGCAGGCCCAAGCCCCCACCGACACCCGGCTGTGGGGAGGACGGTTCAGCGGGGGGCCGGCCGAGGCGCTGGCCCGGCTCTCCGACAGCACCGCCTTCGACTGGCGGCTGGCCCGGCAGGACATTGCGGGATCCCGTGCCCACGCTCGAGTTCTGCATGCGGCGGGGTTGCTCACCAGCGAGGAACGTGACGCGATGCTGGCAGGGCTGGACCAGCTCGAGCAGGACGTCGCGGCTGGAGCCTTCACCCCGGTGCGGTCGGATGAGGACGTGCACACCGCACTGGAGCGCGGACTCATCGAACGTCTCGGCCCGGAGCTGGGCGGACGGCTCCGGGCGGGACGATCCCGCAACGACCAGATCGCCACCCTGGTCCGCATGTACCTGCGGGATCAGGCCCGGGTCATCGCGGCCGAGCTGCTGGATCTCGTCGAGGCCCTGGCTGGCCAGGCTGAGACGAACTTCGATGTCACCATGCCGGGGCGTACCCACCTCCAGCACGCCCAGCCGGTCCTGCTGGCACACCATCTCCTCGCGCACGCCTGGCCGATCGTGCGTGACGTCCAGCGCCTGCGGGACTGGGACGAACGCGCCGATGCCTCCGCCTACGGCGCCGGCGCACTGGCCGGATCCTCACTTGGACTCGACCCCAGCCGCGTCGCGGCGGAGCTGGGATTCTCCCGGGTGGTGGAGAATTCGATCGACGGTACGGCCGCACGGGACGTCGTCGCGGAATTCACCTTCGTCACGGCGATGGTCGGGGTGGACGTGTCCCGACTCGCCGAGGAGCTCATCCTGTGGTCGACCCAGGAGTTCGGTTTTGTGACACTCGACGACTCCTTCGCCACCGGATCCTCGATCATGCCGCAGAAGAAGAACCCCGATGTCGCCGAGCTGGCCCGCGGCAAGGCCGGCCGGCTGGTTGGAGACCTCTCCGGTCTCCTGACCACGCTCAAGGCCCTGCCACTGGCCTACAACCGCGATCTTCAGGAAGACAAGGAACCCGCCTTCGACGCGGTGGACACCTTGACCCTGCTGCTTCCCGCGGTCACCGGCATGGTGGGCACCCTCACCGTGCACGGGGAACGGATGGGTGCGCTCGCACCCCAGGGCTTCACGCTGGCCACGGATCTTGCCGAATGGCTGGTGCGGCGCCGTGTTCCCTTCCGTGAGGCACACGAGATTGCAGGGGCCTGCGTTCAGGAGTGTGAACGGCTGGGCATCGACCTCGTGGATCTCTCCGATGCCCAGCTGGCCCGCATCTCGACCGAGCTCACGCCCGAGGTGCGCGAGGTGCTGACGGTTCACGGATCGGTGTCCTCCCGGTCCGGTGTCGGTGGAACGGCACCCCAGCGCGTGCGCGAGCAACTGGAGCGGTTGCGCGAGACGGTGGCTCAGCAACGGGAGTTCTGCGTGCGGTGACAGGAGGCTGCCCGGAACTGTGGGTGGCGTGGGAGTGCCCGTGATCAAGACGTGCCGGTAGGTGTTATCTCGCTGCGATTGCCGTTGCCCGGACCACAGCGGATTCTGGAGTCAGGCGGTGCCCGAGCAGCGGAAGGACCTCCAGGTGTGGCTGCATCGATCCAGGCGTTTCCCGTGGCCAGAACCCGACGCAGTTGTCGTCTATCCCAACGAGACCACGAGTCGTACTGGATGCCGCGGACTGTTCCTGGTCGCGCCCATCGCGCTCGGTACGTTCGTGCTGCTGGTGATCTGGGTGGAAGCGCTCGTGACCGCCGGGTCCCGTGGCTCCGGGGGGGCGTGGTGGTACGCGACCGGAACACTGGCAGCGATGTTGGTCGCCTCCGGTGCACTCATCCCGGCCCTGTACCGCAGGCGCCTGCACCATGACGGAGCGATCGCACTGGATTCCGCAGGGCTGTGGCAGATCCAGAACGAACGAGCCGAGCTGCTGCCCTGGACCTGGATCCGAGCCGTGGCGGGGCGCCGCTCCGCGGGGAGCCAGGCGCTGCGCCGGCGGCTGCGGCACCGGGCCGCCGGAACCTTCGCCGATGTCACCCGGGACCGTGCGGCCCGCGAATCCCGCCAACTGTGGCACACGCCCGACACACTCGAGGTCTATCTGACCGAGGAAGGCCGGGCAGCCCTCGCTGAACGCACCACGGGCCTGCGTCCCGCCCACCATGACGAGCAACCGGCGCGACCTGACCTTCCACAGGAACGCATTCGGTACCCGTTCCTGGTGTGGGACCACTGCCAAGCGGCCGTGGACTACGTCGTCACCCACCATCCGGAACTGGTCGTGGACACCTCCCAGGACTGACCGGACGCGCCCGTCGGGATCCGATCCTCCCCTGGTCCCGGTTGATCTGGCGAAACCGCCGACGTTTCGCACGGCGATGAGATAACGTCCTGGCGGTGGGGCGCCATGCACTGGGTCACAGTGTCACTGGGCGCTGGTCGCGGTCGTGACCAGGGTGTGCGATGTCGGCTGGGGAGACCGGCATCCGGACAACCACCACAATCGGCCCGTGTGCTCCGGCCGGTGCTGAACGCCCGGGACACCGCACGTGTGCGGGCACTGTCCCGGCGTAGCGGCCAGTGGGGACGCCATACCGGTACGGGGAGGCGCACAGCCGAGTGAACCCGGAGTCCGCCCACCTCGGGAGGAGCGAAATGGGGCAGCCGGGAGAGTCGAACCGCAGCATCAGGACGCAGCTCACCAGGATCGTGCTGATTCCCAGTGTGACGTTCCTGCTGCTGTTCGCTGTCCTCAGCGCGGTCGCACTGGGCCAGGCGGTGTCGCTGAAGGTCGCGGCCTACGACGGACGCGAGGCCGTGGAGCTTCGGGAGGCCACCGTGGCCTTGCAGAAGGAGCGGCGTATGGCCGCGGAGTTCCTCGGCCAGCCCGACGAGGAGTCCCGTACCACCTACGCCGAGCACGTCGAGGCAACCGATGACCGGGTGGCGCGGGCGCAGGAGGGGGTGGAGACCCTGCGCTCGCGCGGCAACGCCACCGTGGAGAACCGAGCCGAGATTCTGCTGTCGGAGTTGGCGACCCGCGACGAGTTGCGCTCGCGCGTCCTCGACCGGAGTCTGGACCGCTCCACGGCCATCGATGAGTACACAACGGTCATCGATGCGGGACATCATCTCTTCGACAGTGCCGGACGCACCCTCGACGATGGCCCCAGCGTGGCCCAGGGAACGCTCAGTTCCGCGCTGACCAGCGGACACGAGGCCCTGTCCAGAGCCGATGCCGTGCTCTCGGGTGCGTTGCGTGCGGGTGAGCTCACCGCGGCGGAGCGTGCCGACTTCGCCGGCCTCATGGCGCAGCTACAGGGGGACGTCACCACCAACGCCGCCTACATGGGCGAGGACATCCATCGGTCCTACACTGGGATCATCGACAGCGACGCCTGGTCGCAGCTACAGGAGCTCGCTGCCGAGATCAGCGAGCACGAGCGTGTGGTGCAGCTGGATGCCTTCGGTGAGGTCGACGAGGACAGCGGCGACCAGGACGCCGCGGCGGCCCCGGTCACGGCCGGCGAGTGGCGCCCCGCGGCCGACCGCGTCTCTGGCGGTTTGGCCGGACTGGCCGAAGAACAGTGGCACGAGGTGATTGATGCCGCAGACTCGGCCGGCAACCAGTTGCTGACCCTCGCCGTCGGCGGGGGGATCCTGGCCTTCTTTGCCGGCACCCTCGCCTTCGGTATCGCCTCACGCTCCTCCCACCGCATTATCCGTCGGCTGCTGCGCCTGCGTCAGGACAGCCTCGCACTGGCCAAACAGGACCTCCCGCGCATCGTGGACCGACTGGAGCGCGGCGAGTCCGTGGACCTGTCCGACGAGATGAAGCACCTCGACTACGGTTCCGACGAGATTGGCCAGGTCGCGTCCGCCTTCAACATCGCCCAACGCACCGCCGTAGCCGCGGCCGTGCGCCAGTCCGACATTCGCGCAGGCGCGAGCCGGGTCTTCTTGGGGATCGCGCACCGGAACCAGTCCCTGGTGCAGCGACAGCTCGAACTGCTGGACCGCATCGAAGGGCAGGAAGAAGACCCGGATCTGCTCGAGGAACTGTTCCGGCTGGATCACCTGGCTACGCGTGGACGGCGGCACGCGGAGAACCTCATCATCCTGGGAGGCGGGCAGCCGGGGCGTCGTTGGCGTTCCCCCGTGCCGCTGGTGGACGTCCTACGGGGCGCCGTATCCGAGACCGAAGAGTACGCCCGGGTTCGGCTACGGCCCATCCCGGACCTGTCCCTGCGCGGTGCGGTCGTGGCCGACGTGATTCACCTGGTCGCGGAGCTCATCGAGAACGCGACCTCGTTCTCGCCACCGCACACCCACGTCCAGGTTCATGCGGAATCGGTGCCCAAGGGCGTGGCCGTGGAGATCGAGGACCGTGGACTGGGAATGACCGAGGAGGACCTGGCCGCGGTCAACCGCACGCTGGAGGAGCCTCCGGAATTCGACGTGATGGCTCTCACCGAGGATTCACGCCTCGGCCTGTTCGTCGTGGCCCGCCTCGCGCACCGCCACGGCGTGACCGTCCAACTCCGCCCCTCACCGTACGGAGGAACCCGCGCGATCGTGCTGATCCCCGCAGGGGCCACCGCACCCAGCGACCATTCGCGACAGCCCGCAGAGCCGGCCACACCCCCCAACCCAGACCACCGACCCGACGGGCGGGAGCGTGCCGCGTCCGCCGACCCGGACGTCCTGGGACAACCGGGACGACACGCCCAGTCCAGCGCGACAACCTCCCCGGATGTTGTCGGTTCCCGTGCCACAGTGCGATCCACCGGGCGGAACCCGGCCCCGAGCGGGGGTACGGCACAGGAGGCGACACCGAATGGAGGAGGACGCGAAGGCGCCCCCCAGCTGCCGCGTCGTCGGCCGCGGCAGGGCGCGGACGACGATCCGCGCGGAGCATCCAATCCAGAGTCCGTGGCCACCGCTGCCCCCCAGCAGGTCGCCACGGAGCACGATCCTGGCCGACCACAGCTGCCACGCCGAACACCGCAGGCAAACCTGGCACCGCAGCTGCGTGCGGAGCACCACAACGACGACATCGGTCCGAGCCGTCGGCCCCCCGAGGAGGTGCGCCAGTCGATGAGTGCACTCCAGGTGGGGACCCGGCGCGCCCGATCGGCTGACGAGCCACTTCAGACCAGGACGGGGGGAGTCGTTGGTGACCGTGGCTCGGGCCCTGACGAGGAGAGCGAATGATGGTGGAGATGACTACCGCTACGGGTGATCTGAACTGGCTGCTCGACGACCTGGTGGATCGGGTGGTCGGCGCCGAGCACGCGATTGTCCTCTCGGCGGACGGCCTGCTGCTGGGGCGCTCCCGAGCCCTGTCCGCGGACGACGCCGAGCACCTTTCTGCCGTCGCCTCGGCTTTCCAGAGCCTGGCACGCGGCACCGGTCGACACTTCGGGGGTGGCGCGGTACGACAGACTGTCGTGGAGATGGAGCAGGCCTATCTGTTCGTGACGGCCGCCGGCAAGGGGGCGTGCCTGGCCGTGCTCACCACTGAGGACGCCGACGTGGGGCTGATTGCCTACGAAATGAATATGCGGGTCAAGCGGGTCGGCCAGTTCCTCAGCAGCGCGCCCCGGACCGAGTCCCCGCGGCCGACCGCAGGTACCGCAGGGTCATGACGGCCGAGAACGCACGCAACCTCGGGCGCCGCGCCCGCAGTCCCGGACCCCTGGTGCGCCCCTACGCCATGACCGGTGGGCGTACCCGGCCTGCGGTTTCGGACATCGACCTGATCACGGTCGTGGTCCCGGCGGCGCAACCCGCGGACACACACGGGCTGGAACCAGAGCACCTGTCCATTCTCAGCTTGCTCAGGGCCCCCCTCACCGTGGCGGAGATCTCGGCCCACCTCGATCTTCCGCTGACCGTGACCCGCGTGCTCGTTGGTGACCTCGTGGCACGTGGACTGCTCCTGAGCCGTGCACCGGTCCCCGCTCCAGATTTGGCCAATCTTCCCGAACTCGACGTGTTGCAGGCGGTACTGGATGGTATCCGTAGGCTCTGATCCCGTAGGGACAGACACCGAGACCGTAGCGATCCCCATGGCGATCAAGATTCTGATCGCCGGGGGATTCGGCGCGGGTAAGACCACCCTGGTCGGTTCCGTGAGTGAGATCACTCCCCTCAGTACCGAGGAAGTGATGACGGAGGCGAGTCTGGGGGTCGACGAGCTGGATGGGGTGGAAGGCAAGTCCACGACCACGGTCGCACTCGACTTCGGGCGGATCACCATCAACGAACGGGTCCTGTTGTACCTGTTCGGGACCCCCGGGCAGGGCCGGTTCTGGTTCATGTGGGACGAGCTGGCCCACGGTGCGCTCGGCGCCGTGGTGCTGGCCGACACGCGACGGCTCCAGACCTGCTTTCCCGCCGTTGACTATTTCGAGCGCAGGGAGATTCCGTTCGTCGTGGCGGTCAACTGTTTCGACGGGACCTGCGCCTATACGGTCGACGAGGTTCGGGACGCCCTCAATCTCTGCCCGGAGGTTCCCATGGTGCTGGCTGACGTACGCGAGCGGGAGTCGAGTAAACAAGCCCTGCTGGCGCTCGTCGAACACGTAATGTCACGGCGCGGCACCCCCGTAGGTGGTTAATCCGGCCCAACCGAGCCGACATCGATGTCCGAGTGCGGGTACGTTAACCTCACTCGATGTAATCCCATGATCGTCCTTACCGACTGATTGTTAGCATTCTGCTGTGACTTCTGACACCACACCCTCCCCCGATAAGCTCCCTCCGCGTGAGCTCCCCAGACGACGATCGGGACGGCACCGTGATCCGCTGTCCTTCGATGACGCACTCGGCACCCCCACCCTGGTGCTCGTAGCTCCCCAGGAAGAGGACAACTGCGGTGCGGAACTCGCGGAGCTGGTGCGTACCTACCGTCCCGAGGTTCCCGTCCGGCTGGGTTATGCCTCGCGCGGTGTCGAGGGCCTCAGCGCACTGTTCCGTGAGCTGGACGCGGTGCGGGAACAACCCTTCCGCGCCGTGGCGGTGCCACTGGTGGCCGCTCCTGACCAGCAGTTGCACGAGACCATCGCCGCCGCGGTCACCGAGTCCGGCGTTGCCGTGAGCGTCACCGAGGGGCTCGGGCCGCATCCGATGCTGGCCGAGTTGCTCCACCTGCGGCTCGCGGAGAGCGGTTTCGTTCGTGCGGACCGAATGCGACTGATCAGTGTGGTCGCGGCGGGTTCCGGCATGACGGATGGAGTCGTGGTCGGGGCCACGGGCGGCGCGGACGCAGACGCAGCCGCGGGGGTGAGCGCGGTGCTGCTCGCGGCACGTCTGGGCGTGACCGTTCTGCCGGCGGTTCTGGACGCGGGTAGCAGCGTCGACGATGCCTTTGCGCAGCTGCGCGACGCCGGGGCGCAACATCCGGTTCTTGCGCCCTGCCTGTTGGGAACGCGAGACGAGCTGGAACTGGCGGACCAGGCCGTGCAGCGGGCCGGGGCGCAGCGCTGCGCCCCGTTGGGTGCCAGCACCATCCTTGCCAAGATCGTCGCGTTGCGTTACGCCGAGGTTCTCAACGCGGTCGGACTGGACAACCAGCCAACGGAGCAGGATCTTCCGGCTCCCGCGGGCTCGCGGCACCGCACCGAGTAGCCGCTAACCGCCTGTGGTCGTCCCCGTCTGGACCTTAGGTACGCGGGGTCCGCACGGGCAGCGTGCTGGTGCTGCCCGTGCGGATCGGCATGATTCCGGTCCAGTCCCGACCCAGCCGCTGGTGCCGCGCGCCCGGCGGGTCGTGGTCGCGCCGTGCGTCGGCTGCGCGTGGGCTCCACGCATCGTTTCGCTGCGATAGTGAAGTCACCGAAACAGCCCCCGTAGTCATGCCACCTCCGGTAGCTTTTCGTGATCAGGGGATATCAGGTGGTGATCAACGGGGTCACGTGGATGGCCACCCGACGGCCCTGCGCCTGTCCACCGGCGGAGGCGACACATGCGCGACGAACGCGAGACGGACGCTCACCACGCGAAACCGCGGTCGATACGGGCCCAGCTGACCCGCATTCTGTTGATTCCAAGCCTGAGCTTTCTCGTGCTCTGGCTGGTGATGAGTGTTGCCACGACCGTGGATGCGGTTCGGCTGATGCAGTCCACGCTCAATGGTCGCGACGGCGCCGCGAGTTTCGCTGAGATCGGTGCCGAGCTGCGGGAGGAGCGTCGTGCCACCCAGGTGTTCCTCGGCCAGCCAACCGAGCGGAACCGCGAGGAGCTGGACGATCTCCGTGCACAGACCGATGACACCGTCGCCCGGGTCCGGGACCAGGCATGGAGTTTGACGCAACGTGGGGACCCGGACACGCGTCGCGGTGCGACTGCGTTCTTCGAAGAGCTCTCCGAGCTGGATGAGCTACGCACAGATGTTGACCAGGAGGAACTCAGCCGGCCGGAGGCCCTGGAGCACTACACCTTGCTGCTGGAGTCCGTGCATCACATGTTCGATGCGACCAGCAGTGCCCTGACCGAGCACGAGAGTCTCGCGGCGGGGGTTCTCGCTGTGGAGCTACTTCGGGCACGGGACCAGTTCGCCCAGGCTGATGCCCTGTTGGCGGGAGCATTGGCGGCCGGAGAGCTGACCTACGCCGAGACAGCCCACTTCACCTATCTCACGGCTGCCTACCGGGAGCGGCTGCGAATGTCCGAGGAGAAGATGCCGCCCCAGGTCCACGGCAGCTACGAGCGCATGGTGGACTCCACGGCGTGGCAGGACGTGGAGGAGCTCAGCGGCCGCGTGGTCATGCGCGACCCCGGGGGCAGACCTCGCGACGCTGACGCACAAATCCCGGACTGGGGTGCGGACGTCGACGTAACCAGCGAGGAGTGGCGGGAGGTCAACGAGGCTCTCGCATCGGACTTTCACGAGGTTGCCGTGGGTCAGGCGGAGATCGCGATCGACTCTGCCTGGTCCGCCGCACTACGCACGCTGGTGGTGAACATTGGCGGTAGTGTCCTGGCGCTGCTGGCCGGTGTCGTTGCCATCCTCGTGGCCGTGCGGTCCTCGCGACGATTGACCAAACGCCTGGGTGACCTGCGTGACCGGGTGCTGCAACAGGTCGAGGAACGTCTTCCCGGGCTGGTATCCCGGGCCCAGCGCGGTCAACGTGTGGACGTCGCCACCGAGCTTCCCCCGTTGCGCACCAGCTCTGACGAGCTGGGGGAGCTGGCCGATGCCTTCTCGTCCGCACAGCGCACCGCGATCGGTGCCGCGGTCAAGCAGGCGGAGCTTTCCGAGGGCGCCAGGCGCGTATTCCGGAGCATCGCCTACCGCAACCAGGCGTTGCTGCAACGACAACTAGCCCTGCTGGGGGAGGCCCGTGCCGAGGAGGACGATTCCGAGGCGCGAGCCCGGCTGTTCCAGCTGGATCACCTGGCAACCCGGGGTCGTCGCTACGCTGACAACCTGATCATTCTCAGCGGTTCCGGTGGTGCTCGCCGAGCACGGCAGCCGCGGCCCCTTCCCGATGTGGTGCGTGCAGCCATCGCGGAGACCGAGGATCTGGACCGCGTACGACTGTGTGCGGCGCCCGATCTGCGAATCCGTGGCCCGGCCGTGGCCGACCTCGTCCACCTGCTGGCGGAACTGATTGAGAACGCCGCACAGTTCTCCCCATCCACGGCGACGGTGGACGTGACCGCGGGCACCGTTGTCAGTGGACTCACGGTCGAGGTTGAGGACCGGGGGTTGGGGATGAGCGGCGAGGAGTACGCGACCCTGAACCACACTCTGGCGACGCCACCCGAGTTTGATGTCATGGCCCTGTCCGAGGAGCCCCGCCTGGGACTCTTCGTCGTGGCCCGCCTCGCGGATAAGCACGGGATTCGGGTACGCCTGAGTGCCTCCCCCTACGGGGGGACGCGAGCGGTTGTTCTGGTACCCGCGCGGCTGCTCACGGGTACGGAGGACCCGGAGGGCGGCGCCGCGTGCCCGTCTGCTCGCAGCGCACCCGAGGCCGACGCTCCCGAGAGACCGCGGAGTGGTCAGGAAACCACCGCGAGCGGGTGACGGTGGTAGCGGCCGGGGCGGTGCAAGTCCAGGGAAACGGCATCCGGACCCCACGTCGTGCAGTCCGGGCCCCGGGACTACCCGGACACTCCGGGGCTCGGCCACAGTGCCACCGGGTCGGCGGGGGAGTGCTACGTTCCCCGCGTGGGCATGGAACACATCGGTGTGATCGGGGCGGGCATTATCGGACTCGCCCTGGCCAGAGCCGTCGCACACGCATATCCCGGGGCCACGGTGACCGTGCTGGACAAGGAGTCCCACGTCGCTGCACATCAGACGGGCCACAACAGTGGAGTTGTACACGCTGGACTGTACTATCCGCCGAATTCGCTGAAGGCAGACCTGTGCCGACGGGGTGTGGGGCTGCTGCGGGAGTACTGCGCCGAACACGGGATTTCCTACGCGGAACTGGGAAAAGTGCTGGTGGCCCGGGACCGGGACGAGGCGGGCCGCCTGCCCGAGATCGAACGTCGGGCCACAGCCAACGGTGTCCCGGGAGTCCGGCGTCTGGGCCCGGACGGATTGATCGACCTGGAACCCCACGTTCGCGGTGTCGCCGGGCTGCATTCCCCGAGTACGGCGGTGACGGATTTCGGGGCGGTGGCCCGTCAGCTGGCGTGCGACGTCACAGCGATTGGCGGCGATATCCGCCTGTCGAGCCCGGTGTTGGATCTGCGTCAGGACGACGACGGCGTGGACGTGCTCACCGGTGTGCCCGACGGGCCACGCCGATGCTGGCGGTTCGACTGGTTGCTCGCGTGTGCCGGCTTGCACAGCGATCACATTGCGGAAATGGCCGGGATCGGCGACGATCCCCGCATCGTTCCGTTCCGTGGGCAGTACCACGAGTTGGCTCCGCACCGCAGGCACCTGGTGCGCGGCCTCGTCTATCCAGTGCCCGACCCCCGCTACCCGTTCCTGGGAGTGCATCTCACCCGACACGTCTACGGGGAGGTCATGGCGGGGCCCAACGCCGTGCTTGCCACGGCCCGCGAGGGTTATCGGCTGCGCGACGTGGTTCCCAGCGAACTGCGGGAGACCCTGACCTGGCCGGGGTTTCGCCGATTGGCGCAGGAGCACTGGCGCACCGGAGCCCAGGAGCTGATCCTGGCGGCGTCCCGCAGTATGTTCGCACGGCAAGCCCGGCGGCTGGTCCCAGCGATCCGGACCCACGACCTGCGACCGGCGCCGGCCGGGGTTCGCGCCCAGGCATTGGCCGCCAACGGGCGCCTGGTTGATGATTTCGCCGTCGACACCCGTGGCCGGGTACTGGTGGTACGAAACGCCCCCTCCCCGGCTGCTACCTCGGCGCTGGCGATCGCCGAGCACCTGCTGCGGCGAAGCCCGTTGTCGTGAGGGGCCGCGGAATGTGGACATCGTCGGAGTCCGGTCCGCCGAGCTGCTCCGGAGCCGATACGCTGATCAGACGCGGCGCATCGTGACGCCTTCCCTCGCGGGGCCACGGGCGCCGTGCCGAACGAGACGACGACACACGAACAGGCGAAGCGACGTGACCGACATCATCGACGAACTCGAGTGGCGTGGGCTCCTTGCGCAGACAACGGACTCGGAGGAGCTTCGTAAGACTCTCGCCGATGGGCCGGTCACCGTCTATTGCGGCTTCGACCCGACCGCCGGGTCCCTGCACGTGGGGCACCTCACCCAGATTCTGACGCTGGCGCGGTTCCAACGTGCGGGACACCGCCCCCTCGCCCTGGTGGGTGGGGGCACCGGCCTGATCGGGGACCCGAAGGCCACTGCGGAGCGGTCCCTCAACGATCCACAGACGGTCGCGGGCTGGGTGACGGTACTCGCACGACAGCTGGCCGTCTTCCTGCGCTTCCCGGAGGGCAACCGTCCGGCGGACCCTACCGACGCGATTCTGGTGGACAACGGGGAGTGGCTGGCCGAGATCAGCGCGATCGAGCTGTTGCGGGACATCGGTAAGCACTTCAGCGTGAACCAGATGCTCGCACGAGAGACAGTCCGGAGCCGGCTCGAGAGCTCGGGTATGAGCTACACGGAGTTCAGCTACGTCCTGCTCCAGTCCTACGACTTTCTCCAGCTGTACCGCAGGTACGGCTGTGTACTCCAGACCGGTGGCAGCGACCAGTGGGGAAACATCACCGCCGGTATCGACCTGATTCGGCGAGTGGATGGTAACGAGCCACACGGAGCCGCGCATGGCGTCACCACCAACCTGCTGACGAAGGCCGACGGCACCAAGTTCGGGAAGACCGAGAGCGGAACCGTCTGGCTCGATCCCGAGCTGACCAGCCCGTATGCCTTCTACCAGTTCTGGTTCAATACCGATGACCAGGACATCTCCCGGTACCTGCGTGTGTTCAGTTTCCGTTCTCGCAGCGAGATCGAGGAACTGGAGCAGGAAGTGGTGCAGCGCCCCGCACAGCGGGCCGCACAGCGTGCCCTGGCAGAGGAACTCACCACGCTCGTGCACGGCAGCCAGGAGTGCGAGCGTGTGATCGCCGCCAGCCGCGCCCTCTTCGGTCAGGGGAAGCTGACCGAACTCGATGCTCGCACTCTCGGATCGGCGCTCGCGGAAGTACCAACCACGACCGTCACTGTGGCGGAGAACCGAGACGCCGGCACCGACACGAGTACCGACACCGACGCCACGGCCAGTGGTCTGCCCTCGGTCGTGGAGCTCCTGGAAGCGACCGGACTCGTCAGTAGTCGCTCGGCGGCTCGCCGTACCGTTCAGGAGGGCGGCGCCTACGTGAACAACGCGAAGGTGACCGACATCGGCGCCGTACCCCGACCTGCGGACCTTCTGCACGGGCAGTACCTGGTCCTGCGCCGGGGCAAGCGAAACGTCGCCGGCGTGATCGTCACCTGATCCCGGGCGGCCACACCGGGCCGCGTCCCGCCGCACGACACCGCGGGAATAGACCGTGGCGGCACGTATGTTTCGAGCACCCGAGACCGGGGCATAGACTGTCCCGAGTCAGGCGGTCGCCGCTGGTGGATGCCCAGCATTCGGCAGTGGATACCGCCCCGGTACTCGGAGCCCGGACAGCAGGGTTTGACTTCCCGCGGTGAGTCGCATAGAGTGGCCTACCGCGCTGCGGGGCGGGGAGAGCCAGCGACGCTCTCCGAACCGAACCGCATCCCCGAGATCGGACGACATGGCGAGCCAGGAGCTTGCTTGAGTCCGAATCGCGGGAATCCACCAACGTTCGGCACAGTTCCGGTGTCCGCCGGATCTGTGGAACAAGGTCGGCATTCATACGGATGTTCTGCATCGGCCATTCATGGTCGTGGTGCGGGAGATTCGAGGATGGTGGCCAAACCACTCGGATATTTGTGGTTAAATGGTGGACAGCGGGATCCGGCTTTCGGGTCGGATCGGGAAAGTGATAAAAAAACTTTGAGAAGTGGTGCCGCTGCTGCTGAAGAGGGCCCTGGGTGGGTTCTTGTGGGTGGTGGGTGGTTGTTTCTTGAGAACTCAACAGCGCGTGTTTGTTTGTTCTTGTGCCTTGTTTTTGGGCCCTGAGCGCATGCTGGATGGTGGCTGTGGCTGCTGTTGGTGTGTGTGAGGGTTTCTTTGGGTTTGGACTGGCTCTGCATTGGTTGTGGGGTTGGTCTGGATTGTTTTCATGGTTGGGATTGTTTCTGATCATGGTTGTGTGACCTTGGTTGGAGAGTTTGATCCTGGCTCAGGACGAACGCTGGCGGCGTGCTTAACACATGCAAGTCGGACGCTGAAGCCTGCTTCGGTGGGTGGATGAGTGGCGAACGGGTGAGTAACACGTGAGTAACCTGCCCTTGACTCTGGGATAGGCCTGGGAAACTGGGTTTAATACCGGATGTGACATGGTCCCGCATGGGATGGTGTGGAAAGCCTTTGGGTGGTTGAGGAGGGGCTCGCGGCCTATCAGCTTGTTGGTGGGGTGATGGCCTACCAAGGCGGTGACGGGTAGCCGGCCTGAGAGGGCGACCGGCCACACTGGGACTGAGACACGGCCCAGACTCCTACGGGAGGCAGCAGTGGGGAATATTGCGCAATGGGCGAAAGCCTGACGCAGCGACGCCGCGTGGGGGATGACGGCCTTCGGGTTGTAAACCTCTTTTCCTCGTGACGTAGGCTCTGCTTGTTGGTGGGGTTGACGGTAGTGGGGGAATAAGGACCGGCTAACTACGTGCCAGCAGCCGCGGTAATACGTAGGGTCCGAGCGTTGTCCGGATTTATTGGGCGTAAAGAGCTCGTAGGCGGCGTGTCGCGTCTGCTGTGAAAGCCCGGTGCTTAACGTCGGGTGGGCAGTGGATACGGGCATGCTTGAGGAAGGTAGGGGAGACTGGAATTCCTGGTGTAGCGGTGAAATGCGCAGATATCAGGAGGAACACCGGTGGCGAAGGCGGGTCTCTGGGCCTTTCCTGACGCTGAGGAGCGAAAGCGTGGGTAGCGAACAGGATTAGATACCCTGGTAGTCCACGCCGTAAACGTTGGGCGCTAGGTGTGGGGGCTTTCCACGGTTCCCGTGCCGTAGCTAACGCATTAAGCGCCCCGCCTGGGGAGTACGGCCGCAAGGCTAAAACTCAAAGGAATTGACGGGGGCCCGCACAAGCGGCGGAGCATGTTGCTTAATTCGACGCAACGCGAAGAACCTTACCAAGGCTTGACATTGCCCGTGGACCTGCAGAGATGTGGGGTCATTTGGTTGGTGGGTGACAGGTGGTGCATGGCTGTCGTCAGCTCGTGTCGTGAGATGTTGGGTTAAGTCCCGCAACGAGCGCAACCCTTGTTCCATGTTGCCAGCGGTTCGGCCGGGGACTCATGGGAGACTGCCGGGGTCAACTCGGAGGAAGGTGGGGATGACGTCAAGTCATCATGCCCCTTATGTCTTGGGCTGCAAACATGCTACAATGGCCGGTACAGCGGGGTGCGATACTGTGAGGTGGAGCGAATCCCGAAAAGCCGGTCTCAGTTCGGATTAGGGTCTGCAACTCGACCCTATGAAGGTGGAGTCGCTAGTAATCGCGGATCAGCAATGCCGCGGTGAATACGTTCCCGGGCCTTGTACACACCGCCCGTCACGTCATGAAAGTCGGCAACACCCGAAACGTGTGGCCTAACCCTTCGGGGAGGGAGCGCGTGAAGGTGGGGCTGGCGATTGGGACGAAGTCGTAACAAGGTAGCCGTACCGGAAGGTGCGGCTGGATCACCTCCTTTCTAAGGAGCTTGGTTTCACTGACTGTGTGCCGCTGTCCGTTCGGTGGATGGTGGGGTTGGTGGCAAGTTCGTGAGTGGACGCTCTGACCTGGCCTGGTTTGGTTGGGTTGGGGTGTGGTGTGGGTATGAGGGCGAGCACGCGCGCTGTTGGGTGTCTGAGGAAGCAACCGGTTGGTGTGCTTCTTGGTCCTGCCTGTGTGAAGACCGCCGTGGTGGGTGGTTGTGGCTGGGTGGGGTTGGGTTTTGATTTGTGGATAGTGTGCGCGAGCATCTTGTTTCTGTGGTGGTCAAGTGAGTGTGGCATACGGTGGATGCCTTGGCACCAGGCGCCGATGAAGGACGTGGGAGGCCGCGATAGTCCACGGGGAGTTGTCAACCGAGCGGTGATCCGTGGGTGTCCGAATGGGGAAACCTAACCTCCGTCATGGGGGGTTGCTGCCGTCTGAATGTATAGGGCGGTTGGTGGTGACGCGGGGAAGTGAAACATCTCAGTACCCGTAGGAAAAGAAAACAATAGTGATTCCCTGAGTAGTGGTGAGCGAACGGGGATGAGGGCTAAACCATGCGCGTGTGAGACTCGGCAGGGGTTGCGTGTGTGGGGTTGTGGGATGTGCCTGTCCAGTTCTGCCGGGCTGGAGTGTGGGCTGCTGTTGCTAGTCGAAGCTGGTGGGATCCAGCGCCGGAGAGGGTGAGAGTCCCGTAGGTGAAGGTGGCGGTAGTTGCATTGGGCATGGTCCCGAGTAGCGCGGAGCTCGTGAAATTCCGTGTGAATCTGGCAGGACCACCTGTCAAGCCTGAATACGTCCTGGTGACCGATAGTGGACGAGTACCGTGAGGGAAAGGTGAAAAGCGCCCCGGTGAGGGGTTGTGAAATAGTTCCTGAAACCGTGTGCTGTCAAGCCGTCAGAGCCTTCGGGTGATGGCGTGCCTTTTGAAGAATGAGCCTGCGAGTTGTGCTGCGTGGCGAGGTTAACCCGGGTGGGGGAGCCGGAGCGAAAGCGAGTCCTAATGGGGCGGTGGAGTCGCGTGGTGCAGACCCGAAACGGAGTGATCTACCCATGTCCAGGGTGAAGCGGCTGTAAGAGGTCGTGGAGGCCCGCACCCACCAGGGTTAAAAACCTGGGGGATGAGGTGTGGGTAGGGGTGAAAGGCCAATCAAACTCTGTGATAGCTGGTTCTCCCCGAAATGCATTTAGGTGCAGCGTCGTGTGGTTCTTGGTGGAGGTAGAGCTACTGGTTGGTCGATGGGCCCGCGAGGGTTACTGAGATCAGCTAAACTCCGAATGCCATCAAGTGGAGCGCGGCAGTGAGACGGCGGGGGAGAAGCTTCGTCGTCGAGAGGGAAACAGCCCAGATCATCAGCTAAGGCCCCTAAGCGTGCGCTAAGTGGGAAAGGTTGTGGAGTTGCGGTGACAACCAGGAGGTTGGCTTAGAAGCAGCCATCCTTGAAAGAGTGCGTAATAGCTCACTGGTCAAGTGGTTCTGCGCCGATAATGTAGCGGGGCTGAAGCGTACCGCCGAAGCTGTGGAGCCCCCTCTGTGGGGGTTGGTAGGGGAGCGTCGTGCGCGCGGGGAAGCGGCCGGGTGACCGTGTCGTGGAGCGTGTGCGAGTGAGAATGCAGGCATGAGTAGCGATTCCAGTGTGAGAAACACTGGCGCCGATTGACTAAGGGTTCCTGGGGCAGGTTAATCCGCCCAGGGTGAGTCGGGGCCTAAGGCGAGGCCGTCAGGCGTAGTCGATGGATAACGGGTTGATATTCCCGTACCCGTCCGGTCGCGTCCAATACCGGGGCCCGTGATGCTAACCACCTCGCCACGCTGTTGTGGTTTCGACCATGATGGTGGTGGTGGGCTGGGATCCGAGCGGGTAGTAGGTAAGTGATGGGGTGACGCAGGAGGGTAGCCCATCCCAGGCGGTGGTTGTCCTGGGGTAAGCGTGTAGCCCGGAGCATAGGCAAATCCGTGCTTCGTGTGGGTGAGGCGTGATGCCGAGGCGTGGAGCCGAAGTGGGTGATCCCATGCTGTCGAGAAAAGCCTCTAGCGAGTGGCTGGGCGGCCCGTACCCGAAACCGACGCAGGTGGTCAGGTCGAGTAGACCGAGGCGTTCGGGTGAACCATGGTTAAGGAACTCGGCAAATTGTCCCCGTAACTTTGGGAGAAGGGGAGCCCGGTTTGGTGATCATCCGGAGCGGTGTGAGCTGAGCTGGGCCGCAGAGACCAGGGGGAAGCGACTGTTTATTAAAAACACAGGTCCGTGCGAAGTCGTAAGACGCGGTATACGGACTGACGCCTGCCCGGTGCCGGAACGTTACGAGGACCGGTTAGCCCGTTTTCGGGTGAAGCTGGGAATCTAAGCGCCGGTAAACGGCGGTGGTAACTATAACCATCCTAAGGTAGCGAAATTCCTTGTCGGGTAAGTTCCGACCTGCACGAATGGCGTAACGACTTCCCCGCTGTCTCAACCATGGGCCCGGTGAAATTGCACTACGAGTAAAGATGCTCGTTTCGCGCAGCAGGACGGAAAGACCCCGGGACCTTCACTACAGCTTGATATTGGTGTCTGGGTGGGTTTGTGTAGGATAGGTGGGAGCCTGTGAAGCCACGACGCCAGTCGGGGTGGAGGCACTGGTGAAATACCACTCTGGTCCTCTTGGGCATCTAACCCACACCCGTGGATCCGGGTGGGGGACAGTGTCTGGTGGGTAGTTTAACTGGGGCGGTTGCCTCCCAAAGAGTAACGGAGGCGCCCAATGGTTCCCTCAGCCTGGTCGGCAACCAGGTGGCGAGTGTAAGTGTACAAGGGAGCTTGACTGCGAGACTGACGGGTCGAGCAGGTGCGAAAGCAGGGACTAGTGATCCGGCACCACCGTGTGGAAGGGGTGTCGCTCAACGGCTAAAAGGTACCCCGGGGATAACAGGCTAATCTTCCCCAAGAGTCCGTATCGACGGGATGGTTTGGCACCTCGATGTCGGCTCGTCGCATCCTGGGGCTGGAGTTGGTCCCAAGGGTTGGGCTGTTCGCCCATTAAAGCGGCACGCGAGCTGGGTTTAGAACGTCGTGAGACAGTTCGGTCCCTATCCGCTGCGCGCGTTGCAGACTTGCGAAGGGCTGTCCCTAGTACGAGAGGACCGGGACGGACCAACCTCTGGTGTGCCAGTTGTCCTGCCAAGGGCATGGCTGGTTGGCTATGTTGGGGATGGATAACCGCTGAAAGCATCTAAGTGGGAAGCCAGCTTCTAGATGAGGTCTGCCACCACCATCGAGTGGGTAAGGCCCCCCGCAGACCACGGGGTTGATAGGCCAGATGTGGAAGCCCGGTGACGGGTGCAGCTGACTGGTACTAATCGGCCGAGGGCTTGCCCACCACAGATACTGGATGCTCGCGCACACATGCACACATCACCACAACTTTCCGGTGGTGACAGCGGCAGGGACACACCCGGACCCATTCCGAACCCGGTCGTTACGTCTGCCAGCGCCGATGGTACTGCCCCCATGGTGCGGGGTGGGAGAGTAGGACACCGCCGGAAACCAACA
>NZ_JAVLVT010000006.1:0-91600 GCF_031628175.1 Lipingzhangella rawalii
ACCGCTGCCGTCCCGGCGCTGTGCACACCATCCCCGGCAGACTCCTCCCCCCACCGAGGCGGCTCCGACGGAACACGAGACGCGGGCGGCAGCGCGCCCGGCACGGACCCACGACGGGTCAACCACGACAGACCCAACGTGGCGATCACAAACATCAGTAGACGCATGACCCCTCCTCAGGGGGACAGCCGGCTGGGAGGGCCGACCTCGGGAACAGGTGCCCTCCATGTTGCACCTGAAGTTTCAGATTTTCAATCGTTCATGAGAAGATGCTTCATCTTTGATGTCATCACCTTCGCAACGTCATGTCTGGAGTCTTCACCTATGAGTGGTTCGCGCAGGTCACAGCACACCCGTAACATTCGAAGTACAGACACCAGCGCAGGAGACACCATGGCTGAACAGCGACTGTCCATACGTCGCCGACGCTTGTCCGCAGAGCTGAAACGAGTTCGTCAGGACGCAGGTATGACCGTGGAGGACGTCGCGGCCGCAACCGAGTGGTCAGTGGGCAAGATCTCGAACATCGAGACCGGTGTTCGTCAGTTCCCGACTGTCATGGAGATCAAGGGGCTGCTCGACACCTACGGTGTTACCGAGGACCGTCGCCGGGAGGCGATCCTCGACCTGACACGCCAGGCCCGAGAACGCGGTTGGTGGTCCAAGTACTCTGATGTGTTCACCGATGAGTTCCCGGAGTTCGAGGCCGAAGCAACCAGCATCCATACCTACGAGTTGGCTCGGATCCCAGGGCTCCCCCAGACAGCGGGCTACGTCGAACTGTTGATGCGTGCCAGCCTCTACCGCTCCAACATCGACATCGAACGAGCGATCGAGACGCGACGCCAACGCCAGACTGTGCTGGAGCGACCAAGCGCCCCGGACCTGTGGGCAGTCATCGACGAAGCAGCACTGCGCCGCTTCCAGCCCGCCGAGACAGTGTTCCGGGACCAGGTTCAGCATCTGGTCGATGTCGCAGAGGCCGACAACACAGTGACACTTCAGGTTCTGCCGTTCGCATCCGGCATGCATGCTGCGCTTCAAGGACCCTTCGTGCTCATGCATTTCGCTGAGAACGTGAACCCCGTGGTCTACCTAGAAACCGATACCGATGGACTGTACCTAGAGGAGGAGGAAGTAGACCGGTATCGCAAGGTGTTCGATCATGTACGGACGTCCGCACGTCACCCAGAGGCATCGATTCAGATGCTCAAGGCCATGCTCTAGGAACTAACGATGAACCTATTCCCCAGTGACAACTTCCGGAAGTCGAGCTACTCCGACCGCAACAACTGCGTCGAGGTCGCCGACACACTAAACGCTTCCGCTGTGCGCGACAGCCAGTACCCCGACCACGCCGTGCTGGCCTTCCCCCGTACTGAATGGCGCGCGTTCCTGACCTCAGTCAAAGCCGAACGCCTCTGACCACCCACACATAAAGCTGCCCCCAACGACTCCGCGTCGGGGGCAGCACCTATTCCCACGGCTACTTTACCCCGCCGCATTGTCGGGGGCCAGACGCCACAGTCGGGGTGTTCCGGTGGTGTCTACGTTGATGCCAATCTGGTCGGCTGTGCCCTCGGCCTGCTGCGGCGCAGTTGTGACACTGTCGCTGCGCAGCGGCATGAAGTGCGCTTCGCCTAGACATGCCCCCTGGGCCGTGCCGTCGGCGTTCACCGCCAGCCGCGCGAGCGGTCCGGCCGGGTGGACCGTGTCTGCCAGCGGCGCGAGGATGATGCCGCCGGGGCAGGTCTGCTGTAGCCACGCGGGCGGGATGCTGGCCACGGAGGCCGTGGCGATGATCCGGTCATAGGGTGCCCCCGGCAGCCAGCCTTCGGCCCCGTCTCCGGTGACCACCGTGACGTGGCGCCCGTCGCGGACCAGCGCGGCCCGGGCACGGGTGGCTACCTCTGGGGTGACCTCCACACTGACCACGTGCCCGGATGGCCCAACCAGGTGGTCTACCAGTGCCGCGTTGTACCCGGTACCGGTGCCGATCTCCAGCACCCGCATACCCGGTTCCAGCTGGAGCGCGTCCAGCATGCGCGCCATGAGCCAGGGCGCCGTGCTGGACGACGTCGACTCGTA
Organism: Lipingzhangella rawalii; assembly: GCF_031628175.1. Classification (NCBI taxonomy): domain Bacteria; kingdom Bacillati; phylum Actinomycetota; class Actinomycetes; order Streptosporangiales; family Nocardiopsidaceae; genus Lipingzhangella; species Lipingzhangella rawalii. The sequence goes on from NZ_JAVLVT010000006.1 coordinate 2,089, forward strand.
GCCGCGGCCGGTGGCGGGCTCCAGGATCTCGGCGGGGGCGCGCGGGTCGGGGGCGACCGCAGTCACCACCGGGGCGTCCTGGTCCACCTCGGCGCGCCACCGGTCGGGTTCCTCGTCACGATGTAGCGGGATCAGCCAGCCCGTGTTCTCGCTACGGACGTAGATCAAGCCCGGAATGTAGTGGGCACGATCAACGGCCGCCATCGCCTTGGATACGCTGCTCACTGCTGCTTGCCCGTCCCGCCGCAGCCCCAGCACGCCTCCCAGACAGTGTTGCCGTCATCGGACTTGTTCCAGCCGCCCTTGCCGCCACACACTCCGCAGTCGACCGGCTTCCCGTGCTTACCCATCGCGCGCTCCGGGGGTAGGGGATGTGGGGATACTGACCCAGACGTACCCACCGTGACCACAACGTCACCCACTGTCCGGAAGCGGCCAGACGCAGGACACCGAAGCGCCGGGCAGGCGGTGTCTTCGAACGGTAGCGCGTGACTGCGGGCGCGGGCAGTAGTTCGCCGGACCAGCGCTCAGCATCCCCTCTATGGATTTCCTAGATTTTTTCTAGTCGGCATCCCCCGTCGCCCCCCGCAAGACCCCGCGCGTCCGATCCGCTCACCTGCGCATACTTGAATGACTATGGTCGATGTTGTGTGGCTGCTGGTTTTGCATACCAGAGGTCACGGGGTCGACTCCCCTTGGCTCCACAAGTGAAGATGCAGGTCAGGCGATTACTCTCGTTCGGCGACAGAGGGGGTGACCGCCTTTTTCGTGTCTGTGGGAGACGTTTGGGAGATGATCGTGGCGTGCGCCTCCCGCAGTTGGGCATCCCGCACTCCCGCTACGGCCGGGGAGAGGCTAGCGGGAGCGCGAAGTGCGTTCTCCACCCGGTCGGCCAACGACTCGCACAGCTCAGTCCGCATCCGCGACGTGATGTGGGTGTAGACGGCATCGATTCTCCCGAGCTGGGGCTCTCCGCGCACGCGGGGGGATGGTGGTGTCGGGTTCTTGTTCCCCCATTTGCTGTGTGGCGCCCCCATCGGGTTTCCGTGGCCCCCATGATCTGGGAATGGGCCCCGAGTGGCCACAGCCCCCTGGGTCGACCGGGGTTCACGTGGCCAACGCAATTGCCTTGACTCTCATCTGGATTCAGGTGTGCTTCATCTACTTCCATTCCAGTGTCGGGAAACTTGCGGTCACCTCATGGAGGGACGGAACATCGGTCTGGTATTGGGTGCTGCACTCATCCTTCGGCGTCCCGGATCATCTGAGACCGCTGGTGGAGTGGCTTCTGATCAGCGGCCCGGTGCTCGCTGCGGTGACCCGGGGAACACTATTGGTGGAATTCCTGACCGCGTGTTGTCTGTTCGGGGGCCACAGGTTGAGATACGTAGCGTTGGTGGCGGGAATTATCCTGCACACGCTGATCGCTCTCGTGATCGGACTCCCCGGTTTTTCCCTCATCATGTTCGGGGCATTGATCCTTTATTCGGTACGACCGGGCGGCCCACTGCCTCGCTGGGTACCCGCTAAGCTACTCGTTCGACAGGGGTCGGATACGTTTCCGGACGGGAAAGACCATCGCCAGGAGGTCGTCACACAATGAAGGAAGGTGGAAGTGTGAACTCCAGGAATCTCGCTGACACGTCCGGCGACCTCGTTGTCGCAGCGTCCGAGCCGCTTACGGGGGGTGCACTTGTATGGACCTCGTTCGTGATCTTGGTGACTGCGGGCCTGCTCTTGGTCGCTGCCTATACCGGAGCCAAAGGGAAACTGCACCCCAACCCTCTCTTCGGCATCCGAACCGATCTGACCTTAAGCGATGACGAAGCGTGGTACGAGGTCCAGCGAAAGTCCGCTCCCTGGATGGCAGCCGCAGGCACCGCAACAGCGGTCGGTGGAGTTTCCCTCATCCTGGTCAACGATGGGGATATGCAGATGATCATGTTGCTCGCCTCCCTGGCAGTCTGCGTGACGCTGGTCATTGCGGGTGCGCTCATGAGTTCGAGAGCTGTGCGTGATGAACGGGCACGACGCGACCGCACTACGGACGAAAACCACTCCGAGCGAGGGGAGGAGTGACGTCACTCGGTGCAGGCCGACTCTCGCTTATCGCTCCCAGACTGTGGCCGTGATAGTATCTCCCTTCTCTCTCGAACGGGTGGTCCGCAGTGGTAGGCCGCCTCCTCAGCAGGGAAAATATTCCAGCTACTGGCCTGTTCCTCTATGACCGCGATTGTGGCTTCTGCCAGCGCTCGGTGGACTTCGCCAAACATCGGGCGCACAGTCAGGTGATCTCAGCGAGTTTGTTTTTCGAATTTGTGTAGGGCCAGGGCGGCTTTGACCAGCTCGTCGATTCGGGTGGGACGTTTGGTGGTGTGGCGCAGCAGCCGCCACCGCTCTACGAGCAGGGTCATCGCCCGTTCGCCGATACTGCGCATGGAGCGCAGTGCCAGGTTGGCCGGCCTTGTTATCGGCGTTATCGGCGCTGAAGCGTTCTCGTGTGACGTGTCCGAGGCGATTGACGGGCACGTGCACGCCGCGGCACCGGCTCCTTCATAGCCCAAATCCGCCAGGACGACCAGTCCGTTCTGTGCTGCCCGAGGCAGGAGCGGGAGCGCGTGCAGGCGGGCCGCGGTGATATCGAAGACGGGTCCGGGCTCGGCTGCGGAGACCCACACGGGTTCTCCATCAGCATCGGCGATGAACTGCACGTTGCCTCCGTGACGGTGTTTGTGGCCGCTGTACCACAGGTCGACGCTGTCATCGTCGGGTTTGCGCTCGGCGCAGCGGTCGCTGTCGAAGAGTGTGCCGTCCAGAATCACCCGTGCGCTGTCGCGGCGGGAGTGGTGGAGGGCGTTTTCCAGGTCGGGGGCATTGCGGGACAGCACGTCGATGCTGTCGTCGACGTAGCGGTCGGCGGTGCAGCGCCCGATCCCGGCCGTCGCGGGCCAGCATCGCGGGGCTGGTGGCGTCGCGGTCGTGGCGCAGCACCACGACGGCCTGGCCAAAGCAGGTCAAGGCGCGGCTGCCGGTGGGGGTGCGGCGCTGGGCGCCCTCCGCCGCACGACGGCCAGCGGGAAGCTTGGGCCGCCGCGCACCCACTCAGGCGGCCCGAACCCCCGGGCTTGGGCGCCTGTGGGGGCGCCGGGATCTATGGTGCTGCCATGGTCGAACGCTGACGGATGTCGTGTCGTGGATCGCGTTGGTGACCGGTTCACTGACCACCAGCTGGGCAACAGCGAGGGTCTCGCCGTCGGTGTTTTCCAGAAGTCCGGGCGGCGCCGCTGGCGTACAGCGGGCTCTGGGGACTCCGAACAGTCTGGGGCCACCGACAGCTGCCGGCGGCCCCAGGCACACCTACTCCGCGCTTGGCTCCGCAGCGCCCGCGCCCGGACGACGTCGGGCCATCAACCAGACTGCCGTACCCCCACCGAGGGCGAGCACCGCAGCGGCAATAAGCCCCCCGAGTTCCGCACCGGTCACCGGAAGGGAATCACTGGCCCCCGTACCATCCTCTGCGGCACTGTCCTGCGCACCCGGATCCGACTTCTCGTCCGCCGGCTCGTCCTCGCCCCCCGCGGCTGGCCCCTCACCATCCTCAGGCGGGGTGGTCTCTTCCCCACCATCCGGCGGGGTGGTTTCCCCGCCCTCTTCGGGCGGCGGGGTGGTCTCTTCCCCATCATCCGGCGGGGTGGTCTCCTCGCCCTCTTCGGGCGGCGGGGTGGTTTCCCCGCCGTCATCGTCGCACTCCACCCAGAACACCTTGTGCTTGCCGGCCCCGCGCTGACCTTCGAAGTTCCAGATCAGGCGGTAGTGGCCGTCGTCCAGTCCCAGGTCCTCGGTGCGGCCGTGCCCGTCGTCGTCCAGCGTCAACTCGCCGGCCAGAACCTCCGTGCGGTCACCGGTGGGCGGCCAGGACAGGATCTGCCACTCGATCTCCTGGCCGGGATCGAACTGGGAACCAGCGAGATAGAAGTCGCACACACGTGGTTCGTTGCGCGGATCCTCGGCCGGTGTGTCCACGTCATGAACCTTGACCGTGCCGTTGTCGCCGGGCGGCCCGGGGTTGGCCTGGGCGGGAGCGGCCAGGAACAGGCCGCTCGCTGCTGTGGCCAGGACAGTGCCCACGGCTAGCACAGAACGCGGTGGGCGGGGGCGCGTCACGGCGCCGCTGGGTCGAGGGAACATGGGGGAACTCCTGGAATGATCGGACGGAACGTCCATGACCCTAGCGCCTCGGATCACCGGACACGATGCCGACATATTGCGTTCACATAACAAGATCCCTGGTCACGGAATCGTCCCTGGAGGGGTCGCCGTGCCTGATTCCCGGCCTGCGCGGCGGTTCAATTCCTCGATTCGGGTGACCTCGGGGACGCCAAGTTCTGTGAGGATCTCGGCCGCCCCGCGGAGGTGCGTGTCCCGGCCGGCAGTGTCTCCACCATGGTGGGCCAGTTCCGCCAGTCCCAGGAGTGCCCGCCCCTCGGTGTATCGTTCGGTTCGTTCCCGCGCGAGCGACAGCGCGGTGGTGTAGGCATGGCGGGCGTCCCCGTGGGCGTGCACCCGCATGAGTGTTTCCCCAAGGTCGACCTGGATACCTGCCTCGGGGTCGCGGTTTCCCTTGTGGTGAGCGAGTTCGAGCGCGGAGAAGTGGCTGGTCACCGCGGCGTCGAGGTGGCCGGCCTCGCGCAGGATGACCGCACGTTTGTTCCTGGTGTACACGAGGCCGGTCGTGTCTCCGAGCTCTTCGAACAGGTCCAGGGCTTGGCGTATCTGGTCCTGCGCGGTCGTGAGGTCTCCCCGTCGGGCGTGCACGAGCGCCAACGTACGCAGGGCCGATGCGCGACGGTGTGGAAGGTGGGCGTTCCGGCACAGGTCCAGCACGGTCGCACACTCGGCGGCGGCGTGGTCGGAGTCGCCGAGGATGTGCCGTACCAGGGCGATGTTGGTCCGCTGTAGAGCTTCCAGTTCGGTGTCCGAACGTTCGATCGCGTATTCGAGCACCTGGCTGAAGGAGTGCAGGGCCGCGGCGAACCTCCCCATGCGTTCGTCAACCATGCCGAGGTTCGCTGTTGCCCGCATCTCGCCCACGCGGTCGTTCAGTTGAACGAAGCGGTCCTTGGCCTCGGCCAACATTCTGCGGGCGAGGGCGAACCGGCCCGCCAGACAGTTGGCGATTCCGAGTCCCACCAGGGTCACGGAGATTCCGGTGTCATCGCCTTCGGAGCGGGAGGCGGACAACGCCTTCTCGTGGGTGGACAGCCAGGGGTCGAGGTTGCCGTGGGCGGCGTAATACCGTCCCAGGCCGTCGGTGAGCTGCCAGGCCGCGGTTCCGGCTCCACGCTCGGTGAAATGGTCCACGGTGGCGACCAGATTCGCCGCGTGCGCGTCGAACCAGGCGAGCGCGTCCGCCCGGCTGTTCCAACGGTCGTCGACATTCCCGTCGGTCAGGGCCTCGTGTGCCGGGGGGCCGATCCAGTGGGCGGCCCGTCGTGCGGTGCTGCGATAGTGCTGCGCCAGTCGCTCCCGCGCCCGGTCGACCGTGGCGGCGGAAAGGATGTCGTCTCCCCGGTGTCGGGCGAACACGGCGATGAGGTCGTGGAATCGAAACATGCCCGGGCTGGGCTCTTCGAGGAGACATGCGCGTACCAGCTCCTCCAGGATGTCCTCGGCGGAGTCCACTTCCTGGTTCAGCAGCGCCGCGGCGGCATGGCTGTCGATACTGGACCCCAGCATCCGGCCCAGGAGCAGAAAGGCCTGCTGTTGATCGGCCCGGAGCTGCCGGTAGGAAACCTCGAATGCGCCGGAGACACTCTGGCCCCGGACGCGTAGTTCGGAGAGGCGTCGTTCCTCCCGGCGCAGCCGGTCTTCGAGCTCGGCGAAGGTCCACTTCGGCCGGGCGATCATCCTGGCACCAACGATGCGCAGTGCCAGGGGTAGGCCCGCGCAGAGCTCGGCGACCCCGCGGACGGACGCGGGGTCGGCACGGACGCGTTCGGGACCGACGATAGAGCGGAGGAGCTCCACCGACTCGTCCACGTTCAGTGCGCTCAGGAATACGGTGTGCGACCCGGTGAGGAACGACAGGTCGCACCGGCTGGTCACCAGGGTCAGGGATTCGTTCGTTGCTGGTAGCAGAGGTGTGAGCTGTTCCGTGTCTGCCACGTTGTCCAGAACCAGGAGAAGCCGACACCCGGCGACCAGGGAGCGCCAGAGTGCCGCACGTTCCTCGGTGCGCTCCGGCATGTTGCCCGCGGTCACCCTGCTGGCCCGGAGAAGCATCCCCAGGGCGGCCCGGGGGGACAGGGGAGGCCGGTGCGTGCTGTGACCGTGCAGATCCAAGAACAGTTGGCCATCCGGGTACGTGCCGACCAGCCGGTGTGCCACATGGGTTGCCAGGCTGGTCTTGCCGATTCCGCCGGGTCCGGTGATGGCGCACAGGCCGGGACCGTCGGCGTATGCCGCCGCACGTACCTGTGCCGCGTCGTGTTCCCGTGCGGTGAAGTCGGCGACTTCGCGCGGCAGGTCATTGCGCCAGGTCCGGGGGGTGGATGGTGCGGCTGCTGCACCGGGGGTGCTGTGGCTTCCGGTGTCCTGCCCGGTTGGGGTCACCGTGGCCAGGCCGACTGCGGTGGTCTGCTCGGAATCGGCGAGGATCTCCTGGTGGAGTTCGGAAACCTCGGGGCTGGGGTCCACACCGAGTTCGGTGGCCAGGTGCTGCTGTAGTTCGTGGTAGACGGCGAGCGCCCGCGCTCGGTGGCCTTCGGTGAACAGGGCTCGGATCAGCAGGTAGGCGAGCCGTTCCCGGAGGGGATCCTCCCGGACCCACGCGGGCAGGACGGTGATGAGTTCGGAGGCGTGCCCCTGGTGCAAAGCCGCCTCCGCCCACTGGAGGCGCGTGTCCCAGCGTTCCTCAAGCAGTGGAAGCGCGACCGTGTACCACAGTCGTGCAGAGCCGAGGTCCTGCAACGGCGTGCCCGTCCAACAGTCCAGGGCCTGGCGCCACAGCGGGAGTGCCTCCCGGACGGGGGCCGCTCGGGCCGCGGCCACCAGCCGGCGGTAGCGATGCAGGTCCACCCGCTCTGGATCCACCTCAGCCCGGTATCCCCCAGAGCTTGTCTGGATCACCCCCGGAACAGCCTTGCGCAGGTGGGAGACCTGGACCTGGATGATGGCCCGCGCCGTGCGTGGGGGGTCCTCCCCCCACAGGAGCTCAACGAGGCGGTCCACGGGGACGCTCGTGTTGAGTTCAACGAGCAGCACACCCAGCACGCAGCGCTGTCGCGGACCGCCGAGCGGGACCGTCGTTCCGGGCAGCGACGCCGAAACCGGGCCGAGGACGGTGAAATCCACAACGGGACGTTACCAGCAGGGGCATCGCCCGATACAGCACAGTGGTGCTGCGGTGGTGTTGTGTCCGTGCTCCCCTTCCCCGAGCACGGACACAACACGTGTAGCGCCCGTTCGGATCAACGGCCGCCGGAGGCGTTGGTGTTCTCGTCCTCCGGGTGTTCCGTATTCTCGCGATCCTCGCGATCCTCGCGGGGCTCCTCCGGCGCGGGGGTGGGTTCACCCGGAACGGGCTGACGCCACGGTTCGGTCAGCATCGGAGCGCACACACGGGCCGTGACCTCCAGTCCGGCGACAGGCACCTCCAGTTCGTGGTCACCCTGTCGCACGCCGTCCATGACCGTGGTCCCCACGGATACCTCCTCGATGCCGTCGCCGTCCTCTGGCGACTACCCGGGCCCGAATGTGCGTGCTGGCCGGAGCTTCTCCGGTCAGCTACGAGCCCCCGCACACAGGCCGGCCCCGCGGTCCGTCCTACCGGGGTACCGATCCTGCGGACTCGTCACCCTAGACCGGGGTTCTTTCAGTTCGCTTTCACTCATGTGTGGCTGGGGATCTTTCGACGCGCGGGCTTCACCATTGACTCTATATACCCTTAGGGGGTATATAGAGGAGAAGGGACCCACGAAGACGGGATGACCATGGATCCGCACGACCACTCGCCAGCCGAAGCGACAGCCCCGGAACCCGGCACCCCACACGGGACACACCACAACTCCGTTGACGAGCACGGACCACACACCGGACACAACGGCCACGGCGACCATGCAGCCGTGTTTCGCCTCCGGTTCTGGTGGAGCCTGCTGCTGGCCATACCGGTGGTCGCCACCAGCCCGATGATCGCCGGCTGGCTCGGCTACCCCGTCCCGACCGAGCTGGCCTGGATCCCGCCGACGCTGGGCACGGTGGTGTTCCTCTGGGGCGGCTGGCCCTTCCTCAGCGGAGCCGCCAGCGAACTGCGCTCCCGGACGCCGGGAATGATGACCTTGGTGTCCCTGGCCATCACCGTTGCCTTCGTGGCCAGCTCCCTCAGTGTTCTCGGAGTCGTCGGCCCCCATCTGGACTTCTGGTGGGAACTGGTTCTGCTTGTCGTCATCATGCTGTTGGGGCACTGGCTGGAGATGCGCGCCCTGGGACAGGCCTCGGGCGCGTTGGACGCTCTCGCCGAACTGCTTCCGGACACCGCAGAGCGTGTCGCCGCGGACGGTACGGTGACCCAGATCGGAGTCGGCGACCTGGCCGTGGGGGACACCGTGCTGGTGCGCTCTGGAGGGCGTGTCCCCGCGGACGGCACCATCGTTGCCGGAACCGCAGCCATGGACGAATCCATGATCACCGGGGAGTCCCGCACCGTGTCCCGCACGGGCGGGGACCGTGTCGTCGCCGGAACCGTGGCCACCGACTCCTCCGTACGACTCCGGGTGGACGCCCTCGGCTCGGACACCACCCTCGCCGGAATTCGCCGCCTCGTGTCCGACGCTCAGGAATCCCGGTCCCGCGCCCAGGCGCTGGCCGACCGTGCCGCCGCCTGGCTGTTCTGGATCGCGCTCAGCGCGGGCACGGTCACCTTCGTGGTCTGGGCTGCCCTCGGCGATCTCCTGATGGCCGTCGAACGCACGGTGACGGTTCTGGTCATCTCCTGCCCCCACGCTCTCGGCCTGGCCATCCCCCTGGTCATCGCAATCTCCACAAGCAAATCGGCCCGCTCGGGAATCCTGGTCAAGGATCGGATGGCGTTGGAACGCACCCGCGTGGTCGACACCGTGCTCTTCGACAAGACCGGCACCCTCACCAGGGGCAGCCCCGCGGTCACCGAGGTGGCCACGGTGACCGGCTGGACGGAGTCGCAGGCGCTGTCCCTCGCGGGTGCGGCCGAATCCGACTCCGAACACCCCCTGGCCCGGGCGATCGTGCGCCGGGCCGAGGAGACAGGTGAACTCCCCACCGCCACGGACTTCCGCTCCTTCACCGGGCGCGGAATCGCGGCACAGGTGGGTGAGCACGAGGTACGTGTCGGAGGTCCCGCCCTACTGACCGAGACGGGGCTGTCCGAACCCCCACCACTGGCGACACAGACCCGACAGTGGCGCGAACAGGGGGCATCCGTGCTGCACGTGGTCGTGGACGGCACCGTCATCGCCGCTCTCGCCCTCGCGGACGAGATCCGCGCGGAGTCCGCGGCAGCGGTTGCGGAGCTGCACCGGCAGGGGGTCCGGGTCGCCATGGTCACGGGGGACGCCCGCTCGGTCGCCGACACGGTGGCCGCCCGCCTCGGACTCGACGAGGTTTTCGCAGAAGTTCGCCCCGAACAGAAGGACCAGGTGGTCCGCGATCTTCAGGATCGGGGCCACATCGTGGCGATGGTCGGCGACGGGGTGAACGACGCACCGGCACTGGCCCGCGCGGACGTCGGTATCGCGATCGGTGCCGGAACAGACGTGGCGATCGAATCGGCCGGGGTCGTCCTCGCCTCCGACGACCCCCGCGGTGTGCTCTCGGTGCGCACGCTCTCGACGGCGGGCTACCGCAAGATGGTGCAGAATCTCGCGTGGGCCGCGGGCTACAACCTGGTGGCGATCCCGCTGGCCGCCGGAGTACTCGCACCAATCGGCTTTGTTCTTCCCATGGCGGTCGGTGCGATCGCGATGAGTCTGTCCACGATCGTGGTCGCGCTCAACGCGCAACTGCTCCGCCGGGTCGACCTCACACCCCACTAGGAATCGGCGCATCGAGAGTGCTGTCGATCTCCCGTTCGGGCTAGGCTGTGGGGTGTCCGCACCGACTCCCGTAACAACAGCCGGATCCGGGAGTCCCCAGAGGGTCTCGGCGTTTCGACGCCGGGATCCTCGTTGCGGTTCTGTGGCCGTGTCCGCCAGGCTCCGCTATTCTTACCCGCGATGTCGGTGTTGTCTTCCCTGCCCCAAGCAGCCCGAATGCGTGCGCTGCTCGCTCTGGGCATGCTCATGGTCATTCTGGCCTGCCTCGTTGGCCATTCGGCCACGGCACACGCCGCCGCGCCGCCGCATAGTACCGACTCGGCGGCCACCGAGTGCCCCACCGACACCTCCGGAACACAGTCCGGCCAGGACGACGAGCATCCCTGCGCCGAGACGACCGAGGCCAGCGCCGACACCCGCACGAACGTACCGCTACCGTTGCACGTCGCCGTGGTCGGTGCCGTTGGTCTGCTGAGCCTGTGGCTGGCGGTGCCGCAACGCGGCGTCGCCTTCCGGCGCAAACGACACCGTCGAACCCGAACCGGTGTACAGACACTGGTCGAGCTCTGCGTGCGCCGCGTCTAGATTCCACTCCCCATCCGCACCCCGACACGTGTGTCCCACGTGTTCGCGAGCGCCCCGTCGGCACACGACGGCCTGCCGTCTCGCCCACGCCCCTGGCGTCCCCAGTACAGCGTTATGTGGATATGTGGAGTTGTCGTGTCTCAGCCAAAACAGCACAACCGTCGGAATAAGCGCAGCTTCACGGCGAGCCTGAGCGTCGCCGCGGCGGGCGGGATCCTGATCCCGAACGGAGTCGCCCACGCGGATCCGGAACCCACCGAGGAGGAGGTTCAGGACCGCATCGAAGAACTCAGCGAGGAGATCAGCGACCTCGTTGAGGAGTACAACGTTGCGGAGGAGGACCTGGACTCCGCCGAAAGCCGACTCGACGAGGTCGAGGAACAGATCGAATCGGAGGAGAACAACTACGACGAACTACGCGAGTCCGTGGTTCACCTCGCCAGTTCCGCCTACCAGGGAAGTGATCTCGAATCCCCCACCACGGCCTTGGCGGTGGATGACCCTGCGGACCTGATCGAGCAGGCCGACGACCTCGACTACCTCTCGGAGAACCGCTCCGCCCTGCTCGAGGAGTACGTGGGATCGGCCGAGCGACTCGAAGGGCTGCGTGCGGACGCCGACACCGAGTACGAGGAGGCTCAGGAACACCTGGACGAGCTCGCGGAACAGCGGGAGGAGATCGAGGAGGCCCTGGCGGAGCAGGAGGCACTCCTCGCCGACTTCGAGGGGGACAACCCGACCACGGGCGACGCATCCCAGGGAGCCAGCTACGACGGAGACGCCTCCGGCAACGCCCGGACCGCTCTGGACTTCGCGTACGCCCAGGTGGGCACGCCCTACCAGTGGGGTGGCACCGGCCCCGACGGCTACGACTGCTCGGGACTGATGCAAACGTCCTGGGCCCAGGCAGGAGTGAGTATCCCCCGCACCACCGGACAGCAGTACCAGATGCCCAACCGCGTGTCCCGCGGTCAGCTACGGCCCGGAGACATCATGTTCTTCTACGAGGGCATCAGCCACAACGGCATGTACGCCGGCGACGGCCAGATGGTGCACTCCCCCAGCAGTGGTCGCCACGTCGAGGTCGTCAACCTCGCCGACTACTGGGACCAACACTTCCAGGGGGCCGTGCGTCCCTGACGGACACCGGGTGCGGCACCTGCCCGGGGCGCCGATCGCGCACTCAGGCGTCGTAGTCCACGGTCACCTGATCGGTGACGGGCAGCGACTGGCAGGACAGCGCGAAGCCGGCGTCCAACTCGTCCTGCTCCAGGGCGAAGTTGCGCCGCATGGTCACCTCCCCATCGCGTACCAGTACGCGGCAGGTGCCGCACACCCCACCCTTGCACGCGAACGGCAGATCCGCGCGGAACCGTTGGGCCGCGTCCAGGATCGGGACGTCGCGCGGCAGGGTGTGGGTACTGGCACGGCCGTCGAGAACAACCGTGACCGCAGTTCCCGAACCGGCCGAAGGGGGCTCCTCGTGGCGCAGCGGCTCCGGAGGCGCGTCTCCCACATAGAAGAGTTCCCGGTGCACCCGCGCCGGTGGAACACCGCGGCGGTCCAGGCTCCGACGCGCATCCTGCACCATGGCCAGCGGCCCGCACAGCCACCAATGGTCCACATGGTCGGGATCGACCAACTCCCGCAGGAGCAGATCGATCTTCCCCGCGTCCAGCCGTCCACTGAGTAGATCGGACTCGCGGGGTTCGCGGGACAACACGTGCAGCAGCTCCAGCCGCTCCGGGTACCGGTCCTTGAGGTCGGCCAGCTCGTCGGCGAACATCACGGTGTCACTGCGCCGGTTTCCGTAGACCAGGGTGACCCGGGACCGGGTCCTGCTCAGCAGGGAGGCCGCGATCGAAAGGATCGGGGTGATCCCGGCCCCGGCCGCCAGCAGCGCGTGGTGTGCCGATACGTCCAGGTCGGGGGTGAACCGGCCGCGGGGCGGCTGAACCTCGACCTCAGTCCCCGGCTCCAGTTCGGACACCAACCAGGTCGACAGGGCCCCTCCGGGGACGAGCCGTACCCCCACCCGGGGCGGCTCGCCGACCGGTGCGCAGATCGAGTAGTCACGCCGCTCCTCGCGCCCGTCCACGAAACGCCGCAGGGTCATCGACTGCCCCGGACGGTGGGCGAAAGTCTCGGCGAGCTCAGGGGGAATCTCAAAACGTACCGCCGCGGCATCCGCGCAGAGGCGCTCCACATCGGCCACGCGGAGCCGGTGAAACCGTCGCGACCGAGGCGCCGCGGACGTGTCCCGGGTCTCGGGAGCGGTGCTGGCACTCGACACGACTCAGATCTCCTTCACGTGCTCGAAGGGTTCACGGCAGCCACGACACCGCGCCAACGCCGTGCAGGGCGTGGGGCCGAACCGGGACAACAACTCCGTGTCCGCGCATCCACAGCGCGGGCAGCTTGCGTCCAGCCGGGTCGCCGCCAGGGACACCGTCACGGGACCCGAGGCTGCGGGGGCGGCCTGTCCCGGCGGCGAAACCCCGTGCGCGGCGAGCTTGCGCCGACCCTCCGCGGTGATCCACGCGCTACTCCACGGCGGGCTCAGGACGGTTCGTACCGCAACCCGACAGTAGCCCGCTCGGTTCAGGGCACCCCGAAGATCCGCGCGAATCTCGGCGAGAGCGGGGCAGGCCGCGTATGTGGGGGTGATCGTCACTTCCACCATGGCCGGGTCCCGTGGGTCCGTGCGGACCTCGCGCAGGATTCCGAGATCGGCCACGGTCACCATGGGGAGCTCCGGATCGACGACCTGCGCGGCCACCTGCCAGGGGTCGGTGGGAATCTGGGTGGTCATCGAGCTCACCACCGTGCATTCGGGTGGGCGCGTGCCACGGACTGCATCTCGGTGAGCAGTTCCGACAGCCCGGGGGTGTGCTGGCCGTCCCTACCCCACGGTGGTGGTGTCCCCGGCGCCGCCGTCGGTTGCCAGTCCAGACGCGCGGCGTCCAGGACCGGCTCGAGTGCGGTGCCCACCTCCTCCCGGAGGGTGGCGGGATCCGTGGCCACGCCCTGCTCGGCGAGCCGCTTCTCCACAGGGTGGGCACGAAACAGCTGCGCGTAGTGGGGATCCACGTCCGCCACCGCCGCCAGCATGCGCTCGTGGGAGTAGTCGGTGCCATCGCCGAGACGTACCGTCCAGGCCGCGGCGTACTCCGCGTGGTAGGTGCACTCGTTCACCCCACGTGCCGCGATCGCGGCCAGGACCGGATCGTGTGCGTCCACGAGGCGCCGGAACAGGGCCAGACGCCAGGTGGCGACCACCAGCAGCCGTAGTACGGACCGGCCGAAGTCTCCACCGGGCACTTCGGCCAGCACAACGTTCCGGAACTCCTCGGCATCGCGGAAGTAGGCCAGGGTGTCCTCGTCGCGGCCGATTCCCTCGGCGACCCCCGATCGTGCCAGCAGTAGGCGCGCCTGCCCCAGGAGGTCCAGGGCGATGTTCGCCAGTGCCACCTCCTCCTCCAGTTCGGGGGCATCCGTGCACCACTCGATGAGCCGTTGCGACAGCACCAAGGCGTCGTCGCCGAGCATCAGACAGTAGGTACTCAGGTCGGCGCGGTTCACATGGCCCGGAATCGTGGTGTCGACACCGGCCAGAGCCTCACTGAATCCGGTGCCGAAAGCCCACCGGTCCTCGGAACCGGAGTGTTCCTCCGTCAGCGCCACATAGGCGTTGTCCGTGGTTTCGCTACCGTGCACGCTCACCCTCCTCCTCAGATGTGCGGCACATCGTCGGGGATCGGATAGAACGTGGGATGGCGGTACACCTTGTCGACGTTCGGAGCGAACATGGGATCCCGCTCGTCCGGGCTGGACGCGGTGATCTCCGAGGACGGCACCACCCACACGCTGACGCCCTCATTGCGCCGTGTGTACAGGTTGCGTGCACTATGGACCGCCATCCGCGCATCCGGGGCGTGCAGCGATCCCACATGCACATGGTTCAGACCGCGTTTACCCCGCACGAACACCTCGAACAGGGGCCACTCGGACCGCTCCTGCCCAGTACTCACCGGTCCTCCTCCCGCCGTCGCGACTTGGCCGCGTGTGCGGCCGCCGCCTCCCGCACCCAAGCCCCCCGGCGATGGGCCGCCGCACGGCGCGATATCCGCTCCGCGTTACACGGACCGTACCCCTTGATCACCTGGGTGAACTCGTCCCAGTCGGGCTCGGAAAAGTCGTAGTGCCCGCGCTCCGGGTTCCAGCTCAGCGCCGAGTCGGGCAGTTCCACCCCGAGCCGGTGGGCCTGGGGAACCGTTATGTCGACAAAGCGCTGCCGTAGCTCGTCGTTGGTGTGCCGCTTGATCCGCCAGGCCATGGACTGCCGGGTGTTGGGGGACTCCCCGTCCGGGGGGCCGAACATCATCAACGACGGCCACCACCAGCGGTTCGTCGCGTCCTGGACCATCTGGCGCTGGTCGTCTGTGCCGGACATCATCGTCAACAACAGTTCGTAGCCCTGCCGCTGGTGGAAGGACTCCTCCTTACAGATCCGCACCATCGCCCGCGCGTAGGGGCCATAGGAGCTCCGACACAACGGAACCTGGTTGCAGATCGCGGCGCCGTCGACCAGCCACCCGATAACGCCGACGTCGGCGAAAGACAGCGTGGGATAGTTGAAGATCGAGGAGTACTTCTGCCGCCCCTCGATCAGACGTTCGGTCAGGTCGGCGCGATCGACACCGAGCGTTTCCGTCGCGGCGTAGAGGTACAGCCCGTGCCCGGCCTCATCCTGGACCTTCGCCAACAGGATCGCCTTGCGGCGCAGACTCGGCGCGCGACCCAACCAGTCCCCTTCCGGCTGCATCCCGATGATCTCGGAATGCGCGTGCTGGGCGATCTGACGCACCAGGGTTGTGCGGTACGCCTCCGGCATCCAGTCCCGTGGTTCGATCCGTTGGTCGGCTGCCACCCGGTTCTGGAACTCCGCCTCCAGCTGTGCGGTCCCAGGCCCCACATCGGCTTCCTGGACGTGGTCCGTCGTCATCGCGCTCTCCCCTAACCGAATGTTCGGTCAGTTATTATTGTCGCGCACCACACCCGGAACGACAAGAGGAGAGTCCGATCGGGAGCCGGCCCGGCGCAGCGTTCGGGGTACCCACGCCAACACCGGTGCACCGACGCGGCGGAGGCCGGCGATTCAGCGACAGCAGACCCGGGAAAACCGAAAACGACGAGTCTCGGAGCTGAACTGGGAGGATGCGACGATGATCGGATGGATCCTACTACTGTCGTTCTTCGCGATCCTCGTGCTCGCGCTCGTCATGGCCAACGTCGTCGGTAAGGAGACCAGCGCCGACGAGCACTAGTCGCCGCCGGCCGTGCCGGTACGGCCGGCGGCACTCAGGGGCCTGCCGTCCGCAGCAGGAGCCCAGCCTCCTCAGAGCTGGCACGAGTTGGCCAGATCACGCGTTTTCTCGCCGAATCTGGACGCAACCTGGCCCTGATGGCCCCGCACGCCCGCCGCTGGTGGAGCGCCCGCGACAGCTACGGCCGCACCATCACCGCCCAACGGGCCACCCGCGCCCCCCACGAAATCCACCGGGTCGGGACCTGCGCCAGCGGCAGGCCCCGACCCACCCGCCCCAGGCTCGTGGGTGGCCGCACGGTGGCTGTAGCCCCTCAGGGGCCACCTCCATACCATGAACGCCACGGAAAGCCGATGAGGGACGCGAACGGCCAATGGGGGCGGCAATGAGGAGGGCCTTTCACCCGGCGTGGATCAGGAGCTTGCCACGCACGTGCCCGGCTTCACTGCGCGCGTAGGCGTCGGCGGTCTCGGCCAGGGGAAACGTCGCCGCGATCGGCAGCCACACCCGGCCGTCCCGCAACAGCGGGGCACACCGGTCCACCGCCTCGGCCAGGGACGGTCCACCACTACTGGAGAACCGTGCGCCATACTCCGGTGCCGCATCGTCGGCAATGCTCACCACCCGGTGCGGATCACCGGTCAGCGTCACCGAGCCGGCGACCACACCCCGCCCCGAGGCGTCCAACACCGCATCCACACCGCCGCTGTCCGACAGAACGGAACGAACCCGCTCCTCCCAGCCGTCGCCATAGGAAACCGGAATCACCCCCAGCTCCCGCAGGAAGTCATGGTTCCCGGGACTGGCCGTACCCACCACCGTGGCACCGTGGGCCCGAGCCAGCTGTGCCGTGACGATCCCAACCGCACCGGCAGCCGCGTGCACGAGCAGCGTCTCCCCCGCGCCCACGGCAAGCTCATCCAGCACCCGCACCGCCGTGGTCAGCGGCACGGGAAGCGCCGCCGCCTGCTCGAAAGACAGCCACTCCGGCTTGACGACCAGCCGATGCGCCGCGGCCAGGGCGTGTGTCGCCGCCGCCCCGGTAGCAACCTGCCCAAACACGGCCTGCCCCACATGCAGCCCCGTGACCTCCTCCCCCACCGCATCGACCACACCCGCGGCGTCCATTCCGGTGCCGCGTGGCTGACTGGGCTGCTCCTCCCGGGCAAACATCCCCCGCCGAATCTTGGCATCGATCGGATTCACCCCAGCGAACCGAACCGCCACCCGCACCTGCTCCGGCCCCGGTTCGGGGGTCGGTATCGAGGTGTGGGTCAACACCTCCGGACCACCGAACCGCTCATAGCGAATCGCCCTCGTCGTCTCCACGGGATCTCCCTTCGCGGGGGCGGCGACCGCACCCATATGTCTCGCGCCCGTCGCGGACCAGCCACGACCCGGTGTGTGCACGCCGAGGCCCCCAGACCCGCGCCTGCTCCAGCTGAGTACACGAATCACCACCCAAGGCCCGGCAGCGACCTATACTCCGCCCCAGAAACCACGGGCCAAGCATGGGAGGCCAGCGCGCATGAGCGGTGCGGGCGAATCGGGTGCGCCCCGACTCTCGGTTCTCGACGGCGTCCTGGAACGTATCACCTACGCCAACGAGGACACGGGATACACGGTTGCCCGTGTCGACACCGGACGCAGCGACGACCTGGTGACCGTCGTCGGTTCGCTGCTGGGCGCCCACCCCGGCGAGTCGCTGCGCCTACACGGACGCTGGGGATCCCACCCGCAGTACGGCCGCCAGTTCCACGTGGAGAACTACACCACGGTCCTGCCCGCGACCGTGCAGGGCGTACGTCGCTACCTGGGCTCCGGCCTGATCAAGGGCATCGGCCCCCGGATGGCAGAGCGCATCGTCGACCACTTCGGAGCCGATGCGCTCGAAGTCATCGAAGAGACCCCCCAGCGGCTGACCGAGGTGCCGAACCTCGGCCCGAAACGCAGCCGCATGATCGCCGATGCCTGGGAGGAACAGAAGGCCATCAAAGAGGTGATGGTATTTCTCCAGGGACTTAATATCTCCACCTCCCTGGCGGTTCGGATCTACAAGAAGTTCGGGGACACGTCGATCTCAGTGGTACGCACCGAGCCGTACCGGCTCGCCAACGACGTGTGGGGAATCGGCTTCAAGACCGCGGACACGATCGCCCAGGCGACCGGCATCCCGCACGACAGCCCGGATCGGGTCAAGGCCGGGATCCAGTTCACGCTGTCCGAGTCCACCTCCGACGGGCACTGCTACCTCCCCGAAGAGGATCTGATCTCCGCGGCCGTGCGCATCCTCGGCGTTGACACTGGCCTCGTCATCGACTGTCTGAGTGAACTGGTCGCCGAGGAGGGCGTCCTGCGCGAGGAACTCCCGGCTGGCGACGACACAGCCCACACGGCGGTGTACCTGCTGCCGTTCCACCGTGCCGAGCTCGGCCTCGCCAACCAGCTCCACGCACTGTTGGAGACTCCCAACGATCGACTGGCCGCCTTCACCGAGGTGAACTGGGACCGCGCTCTGGACTGGCTGGGACAACGCACCGGCACCACCCTGGCTCCGGAACAACAACGTGCCGTACGTCTCGCCCTGACCGAGAAAGTCGCCGTCCTCACCGGCGGTCCCGGCTGCGGCAAGTCCTTCACGGTGTCCTCGGTCATCACCCTGGCCGCGGCCAAACAGGCCCGGATCCTCCTCGCCGCACCCACGGGCCGAGCGGCCAAGCGACTCACCGAGCTGACCGGGCACGAAGCCTCAACCGTGCACCGGCTGTTGGAACTGCGGCCCGGCGGGGACGCCTCCTACGACCGGGACCGGCCACTGGACTGTGACCTCCTGGTCGTGGACGAGGCATCCATGCTGGACCTGCTCCTAGCCAATAAGCTCGCCCGCGCCGTGCCTCCCGGTGCGCACCTCCTGTTGGTCGGGGACGTCGACCAACTGCCGTCCGTCGGCGCCGGACAGGTGCTGCGCGACCTGCTATCGCCGGACACGCCGATTCCGAACGTCCGCCTCACCCAGGTTTTTCGACAGGCCCAGGAGTCGGGGGTGGTCACCAACGCCCACCGGATCAACGCCGGCAGTATGCCCCGCACCGAGGGACTCTCCGACTTCTTCCTGTTCGCGAGCGATGACCCGGAGGCCACCGCCGAGCTCACCGTGGACGTTGTCGCCCGGCGCATCCCCCGCAAATTCGGCCTGGACCCGCGGCGGGACGTGCAGGTACTCACCCCTATGCATCGTGGACCGCCTGGGGCCGGAAACCTGAACGTGCTGCTTCAACAAGCGCTGACTCCCGCGGGCGCGGGAATTCCGGAACGGCGGTACGGAGGACGCACCTACCGGGTCGGCGACAAGGTCATCCAGATCCGAAACAACTACGACAAGGGCCGCAACGGGGTTTTCAACGGCACCCTGGGTGTCGTCACCGCCATCGACGAGGTCAATCAGGAGGTTACGGTACGCACCGACGAGGACGAGGACGTTTCCTACGACTTCACGGAACTGGATGAGCTGACACACGCCTATGCCGTCACCGTGCACCGCTCCCAGGGCAGCGAGTATCCGGCGGTGGTCATCCCCGTGACCACGAGTGCCTGGATGATGTTGCAGCGCAATCTGCTGTACACGGCGGTGACGCGCGCCAAGCAGCTCGTGGTCCTGGTGGGTTCCCGCAAGGCCCTGAACCGCGCCGTGCGCAACGCGGCCGCGGGTCGACGCAACACGGGGCTGGCGCACCGCCTGAGCCCGGCCCACCCAGCCCGATAGCGCCCAGCCCGACAGGGCGAGCGACAGCCGCGCCTCCGCGGACTCAGGCGTCCGCGTAGATTCGGGCGACCTCCTCGAAGGCTGCCTTCGGTTCCCAGCGCGGCCCACCCCTGGCGGGGGCAGCGGGCGTGCGCACCAACGCGTGACTCACCATGTCCAGGTCGAAGCGTGGATCCGGAGAGTACGGGTGACTCGGCGCGTCGAACTCGAAGACGAAGGCGCCGGCGAGACGTGTGGTCCGGAACTGTTCCAGCATCTGGGCGACATACTCTGCCTGCACCTGTTCGTCGCGGGTGTACTCCCCGCGCAGTTGCGGGGTCGGGCGGCTCCGGTCCACCGCCGACTCCTCCATCTCCCCGGCATGCTCCTGCGCCCCCGCATAGCTGGGGCAACCGAATTCGGTGATGACCACCGGAAGATCCTGGCGCTGCCAGGATTCCAGGTCACGGCCCATGCCGGCGGGCTGAGCTCCGGGACGGTAGTAGTTCAGTCCGATGATGTCGAAACCACGCCAGTCCACGTCCTCCCAGAGACCGGCGGCGTAGGTCACCTTGCCGTAGAAGTCCGACCGGGCGACGGACAGGGCCTTGGCCAGGAGCCGGTTCAGCCGCTCATTGGCCGCGGAGCGTTCCGTATCACTACCGGGATCCTGCACACGTGCCAGGCGCTGCGCCATGTCGTCCCCGGACACGATGCCGCTGGCGTGCACACTCAGCGCACTACCGAGGCAGAGATACACCGCGGAGTGCTCCTCGCGCAGGCCGTCGGCCCCACGCGCTGTCTGCGCGAGGTGCTCCAGCGTCCGCGCGGGGTCCGCATCGTGGAACCGTGGCTGGAGCCAAACGTGCAATCCGGCCTGGAGGGCGATCGTCGCTCCCTCGAAGAGACGGTCCAGGTCGGTGCCGTAGATCATGATCGAGTCACAGTGCAGCCTGCGTCGAATCACCCACATGTCCTGCCGTACCGCGGCCGGATCCCAGGCGCGCCGGGAGAGTCGACTCCCGATTCTGGTTCCCACGTCGTAGTTGACGCCCCGACATGCCAGGGTCGGGTAGGTCGATCCCGGGAGGGGGAGCACGTGGGCCGCGCCGTGCAGCGGATCGTTGCGCCTCTCCACGCCGCACACTCCGTTCGGTCAGCTCACTGGCAACGCACCCGTCGTGGCTCGGGCCGATTCACGGGCCACAGCAGGCTTTGTCATGATCCTAGGACAGCTGTACCCACCGTCGCAGTGCGAAAGCCGGGACGGCGAGTGCCGGTCTCGTGACTGTTGCTACGAAGGGCCGGGAGCGGAGGGGCGCTTCGGACGGCTGTGCGGCCGAGCCGGCGGACGTACCGGGATCGGCCGCGCGACCGCGCGTCTCTGGCCCCGACCCGGGGCGGGACGGTGGCGCATTCCCGCCTCCCGCTGCACGTGGGCGGGCATCAGGGGCGGCTCCGGCCGCGCGGGAGCGGTGAACGGCCACCAGCCCCGGGTGAAGCCTTCTGGAATCAGTCCGTCCAGCACCATGGCCATCCGCAGGACCAGCGCGCCGGCCAGCATTCCGGTCACCAGGTCGCTGAACCAGTGGAACTGGAGATAGATCGACACCGCCGACTGCACGAACGCGATTCCGGCGATCGCCACCCCGAGTCGGACCGCAACCTGCGGACGAACGGCCCGGTAGCGCACGATGAGGAACAGCGCGATCCCGTAGATCAGTACCGCGTTGGCGCCGTGTCCCGAGGGGAACGAGAAGTTTTGCCCGAAGTCCACGAAGAAGGAGGGGTCGTGCGTTCGGGGATGTGACCTGGCCAATACCAGCTTCATAGCGGAGACCAGGCAGATCATCGCGAACACCGAGCCACCGGCCAACAGGATCGGACGCCAGCTGCGGACCCAGAGGGTCAACCGCAGGGCGACCACGCCCAGGACCGGCAGTGCCACCGCCCGTGAGGCAATCGTGTCCGGCCAGTAGATGAGTAGGGTGCGGAGGGTCTCGGACTCCAGCCGGGGCAGCGTGTTCAGCAGCGTGTCGATCGGACGGAGCGGGCCGAGCGCCAGCACGACCATCGCGGCCAGCGCGATCGCGAGGCCGAGGGTCACCCGATCACTGAGCAGTCGACACAGAACGTGAACGAGATAGTCACGCATCGTGGGGCGGGTGGCCCGGGCTGTCGTTCCGGGAACCGATTGTCGTGTCGTCCGGGTGTGCCGGTATTCATGGATCATGTGCTCAGTGCTGTCTCACAACTGTGGGCAGGCCTCGGGCACGATCGCGCGGCGCGGGGTCACACCCGCCCACTGTGGTCGACCCTGTGGACATCGCAATCGCTCGGGCACGCACCCCTGTCGCTGCGCCCCGCGGGCAACTGCCCAACCCTCATAGACTGGCCAAAGCACGTTGTGCTCCTGAGTCACGCCTCCGGGATCGAAGCGCGGCTCGGGTATCGAGGGGTACCCCGACACGGCCGGCTGGGTTGTTCGGAACATTTCCGGCAGTCGAGCTTACCCTGTCGGATGCGCGCACACCCGCCCCACCCCAAACCGGGAGGTCACAGCCTGGTATCGCCTTGATACAACAGGGGCGATCACGATCCACCGACACCGGCAGCTGCCGGCCCGGGCACATCCCCAGGCCCACTCGCCGCAGGCAGCCCCACACTGGCATTGGAAGGTATGGATGGGCGACCTCCCGAACGGAGCTGACGACCCGGCCTCCCTGGCCCGCAACCCACTGCGCGAGCAGATTCGACGCTTCCTCGTCGACGGGCTTCTCGCTGGCCGGTGGAAGCCAGGTGAGCGCATCGTCGAACGTCGGGTCGCCGTCGAGCTCGGTGTAAGCCAGGCTCCGGTACGGGAAGCACTCCGCGAGCTGGAAGCACTGCGCCTCATCGAGTCGGTACCGAACAAGGGGGCGCGAGTTCGGGCGTTCGGTATCGCGGAGATGGCCGAGATCTACCCGGTTCGGGCCGGGCTGGAGCTGGTCGCCGCGGAGCTCGCCGCGCCGCGTCTGGCGGAGGACCCCAGCCCCCTGGAGCGAGAGGTCGCCGCCCTACAGCGGGCGAGCACGGACGGGGACGTCGAAGCCCAGATCAAGCACAGCGTGGACTTCCATCGCGAAATCGTTCGCGCCGCGCGAAACGGGGTACTGCTGCACACCTGGGAGTCCCTGGGAGTGGAGATCTGGACCGCCCTGTCCGTGCGCTGGCTGGACATGGAACTGCACGCGAAGGCAGCCGACCACACAGCGATCACCGAGGCCTTTCGGCATCGCGACCCGACGGTCGGACGTATGCTCAGCGATCACGTACACAACTACGTCGCCGCCGCGCGGGACAAGGTGTAGCCCCACGCGGTGACGGAGATATCCGGAACGAGACCAATCAGATCTTGATCGATCATCGATCGAATCTTAGAGTGGCCGCGATTAAGGTCACACTGAGAACCAGCCACTCGGGTGGCGCCCACATCTGAGCCATACCGGGCGCCACCCCTGGGGAGTCCCGGACAGACAGGACTTCTCGCACCGGCCGCTGGCCCACCGGCCACAGCGGACCCGCGGTGCATGTACGAGAAAGGCACCAGCATGGCTGACGCAGAGTCCAGTCCCAGCAAGTCCAAAGGCAGCCGAGCCACCAAAGGCCAGGACAAGCAGGGCAGGCAGAGCAGGCAGAGCAAGGGCCGCGGCTCCCAGACCAACTCCGGCATCGCCAACGAGCCGCCCGAGGCGCTGCTGGACTACTACCGCCGGATGCTGCTGGTCCGCAGATTCGAGGAGCGTACCGCCCAGGCCTACACGCAGGCCCGCATCGGCGGCTACTGTCACCTCAACCTGGGCGAGGAGGCCACGGTCGTCGGCCTCATCGACCCCCTGCGCCCGGACGACTATCTCTTCACCAACTACCGGGACCACGGTTATGCCATCGCCAAGGGCATGAGCCCACACCGGGTCATGGCCGAGCTCTACGGACGCTCCGACGGCGTGGCCAAGGGGTGGGGCGGCTCAATGCACATGTACGACACCGAGGTTCGGATGCTCGGTGGCTACGGCATTGTCGGCGGCCAACTCCCCCTGGCGACCGGGGCCGCCCTTGCCGTGTCCTACCGCGGCGGGGACGAGGTGGTCATGTGCCAGATGGGCGACGGCACCACCAACATCGGCGCATGGCACGAGTCCCTGAACATCGCCAGCCTGTGGAACCTCCCGATCGTGTTCGCGGTGGTGAACAACTTCACGGGCATGGGCACCACCGTGGAGATGTCCTCGGCCGAACCCGATCTCTACAAGCGCGGATCGGCCTTCCGGATCGAGGGCGAACGCGTGGACGGCCGGGACGTTCTCGCGGTACGGGATGCCACCGCATCCCTCGTCGAACGCGCCCGCACCGAACAACGGCCCTTCCTGCTGGAGGCGACCAGCTACCGGATGAAGGGACACTCCGTCGTCGACCCGGCCAAGTACCGGACCAAGGAACAGGTCGAGGAAGCACGCGACACCGCCAACGATCCGCTGGCCATCTTCTCCGCGGAGCTGGAGAAGGCCGGAGTTCTGACCGAGGAACGCCGAACCGAGATCGACAGCGAGGTTAAGGCCCAGGTCACCGAGGCCGCGGATTTCGCCGAGAACAGTCCGCACCCCGAGGTGTCCACCCTGTTCGACTACACCTACGCCACACCTGTGGCCAACGAGTCACGACGCATGCCCACCGACCCGGTCTTCGCCGAGTCGTGACGAGCGACCGAGGAAGCGCGGAGAGGAGAGGAATTCGGGTATGTCCGTGATCACATACCGCCAGGCCCTGCGGGAAACCCTGCGGGCCGAGATGCACCGGGACGAGAACGTCTACGCGATGGGCGAGGAGATCGGGGTCTTCGAAGGCTCCTACAAGATCACCGAGGGCCTACTCGCGGAATTCGGGGAACGCCGGGTCCGCGACACCCCCATCGCCGAGGAGGGGTTCGTCGGGGCGGCCGTCGGCTCGGCCATGCTGGGGCTTCGGCCCGTGGTCGAGATCATGACGATCAACTTCTCCCTGATCGCCATCGACCAGATCGTCAACCACGCGGCCAAGGTCTATGGGATGTTCGGCGGACAGACGAGTGTCCCCATGGTGATCCGCACCCCGGGTGGCGGTGGCCAGCAGTTGGGCGCCACCCACTCCCAGAACATCGAGCTGTACTACTCCTTCGTTCCCGGACTCAAGGTGCTGGCACCCAGCACCCCGGCGGACGCCGCGTCCATGCTGCGCGCCGCCGTCCGGGACGACGACCCGGTGCTGCTGCTGGAGAACCTCGGCCTCTACAACAGCAAGGGTGAGGTGCCCGACGACGACACCAGTGTCGCCGAGATTGGGCGCGCCGCAGTGACCCGCCCCGGAACCGACATTACGCTGATCGGCTATTCCCGGATGGCCATGATGGCCGGGCAGGCGGCCGAACAGCTCGCCGAGGAGGGCATCAACGCCGAGGTGGTGGATCTACGCAGCCTACGCCCCCTGGACCGACAAACCATTGTGGAGTCGGTGCGCCGCACCAACTGCGCGGTGGTGTGTGAGGATGACTGGCTCACCTACGGGATCGGGGCCGAGATCGCCGCCACCATCCAGGAGGGAGCCTTCGACTACCTGGACGCTCCGGTACGCCGGGTCGCCATGGCCGAGGTGCCGCTGCCCTACGCCAAACCGCTGGAGACCGCGGCGCTGCCGTCACTCGAGTCGATCACCACTGCCGCCAAGGAAACCCTGAACGCCGTCGGCCGGCGGGTCGGATAACGGGGGAAGCTCAGATGTCCGAGATCTACATGCCACGCCTCTCCGACACCATGGAGGAAGGCGTGATCAGCAGCTGGCAGAAACAGCTTGGGGACAAGGTCTCCCCCGGAGACGTCCTCGTCGAAATCGAGACCGACAAAGCCGTCATGGAGTACGAGGCCTTCGACGAGGGCTATCTCATCCAACAGACGGTGTCCGCGGGAGACACGGTCCCCATCGGGGCCGTGATCGGTATCCTCGGCGACACTCCGGACGCCACTCCGCCAGCTCCAGCCGAACAGTCCGCACAACCGGAGGAGAAGACCGAGACCGGGGCCCAGCAGACGGAGACGGTGGCGGAAGCCGCCCCGCAGGCCGACTCCACCACCGGGAGTGCGGCAACCTCCGGGACCGACGGCCAGGAGCGGGGGCGCACGTCGCCGCTGGCCCGCCGTCTGGCCCGCGAGTACGGGCTGGACATCAACACGATCCAGGGTTCCGGCCCCAAGGGCCGGGTGGTGCGGGCCGACATCGAGGCCGCAGCCAACGCCCGCGGGACATCCTCAGCTGCCGGCGGCGAGAGTCCCGCCACCACGCAGCCGGCCGCTCCGGCAGCACCAGCCGCCGCGGAGTCCGACGACGGGCGGGACTCGGAAGAGGTATCCCTCAGTAACGTCCGCAAGGTGATCGCGCGTCGGATGGCCGAGGCCAAACAGGAGGTTCCGCACTTCTACCTGCGGCGCACGATCGACGCCGAGCCACTGCGCGAGTTCCGCACCCAGATCAACAACCAGCTGGCCGACACCGGGGTCAAGGTCAGCTTCAACGACCTGATCATCAAAGCCGTGGCGAGCGTCCTCCGGCGCCATCCCGCGGTGAACTCCTCGTGGGTGGACGGGCGGCTCCTGCGGCACAATCGCGTGAATATCGGGGTGGCCGTGGCCATCGAGGGGGGTCTGGTGGTTCCGGTGATCCGGGACGCCGATCGAACCAGTGTCTCCGACATCGCGGTGCAGGTCCGGGAGTTGGCCGAGAAGGCCCGGAACAACAAGCTGACGCCGCAGGACATGAGCGCGGGGACGTTCAGTGTCAGCAACCTGGGCATGTTCGGCGTGGACAGTTTCTCCGCGGTGATCAACCCGCCGGAGGCCGCGATCCTCGCGGTGGGGGCGATGCGTCCCGAGGCTGTGGTACACAACAACGAGCTCGCTGTGCGAAACACCCTGTCCCTGGAGCTGTCGGTCGACCACCGGGCTGTGGACGGCGCCACGGGGGCCGAATACCTCCGGGAGCTGGCCGAGGTATTGGAACACCCGATGCGTATCGTCGTCTAACCGATCTCTGTACATGTCGACATCGCGGGTGGGGTGGGGCGTAGCGGCGCCCCACCCCACCGGTCGCCGTTGGCGGAGTTCTGCGCCCCCGCTGGTTGTGGCACCTAGGAGGTTCCATGACCCTGCTGGAGTGGTTCCCGCTGCGCTGGACCCGGTTCGATGCCCAGCGCCTGGTTGAGGTAGCCCTTCTTACCGACAACGAACCAGGCGACACTTCCGAGAACCGGGAAGTAGAGAACCACCAGGATCCACAGCAGCTTCCCGCCCCCGGTGAGCCCCCGATACATCAGGATCGAGATCAACGCGGCGATGATCAGTACGACCACCGCCAGGGCGAGCAGAATGCCCAGAATCCCGATCACCACAGCCAGTCCGGCCATCAGATCACGAGCCTCGTCCATCCGTACCCCACCTCCAACCACATATAGACACTATTACGATACAAAGAGTAACAACTTGCTGGTGTTCCGTACCGCACCGAATCCCAGACACGCATGGATCGCCCCGGCACGGCCACGCAGGCACCCCGACACCGAAGAGCGACCCCACCTACTGACGAGTTCGACCGCCCCGCCTGCGCAGACACTGCTTTACTGGACACCATGGGCGAACAGAGACAGCTCGCCGGCGTGTCCCGGACGGTTCGTTCCGCCCGGGAGGAGTCCCCGGCCCCCGCAGGAACCGGTCCGCTCCCGACACACCCACCGCACGGTGGGTCAGGTTTCCCCCCCGCAACTCCGGGCCTCGGCCCCGCGGCTCCACCTGGTTGCGGCCCATCGTGACGGCGGGACAGCCCAGGTACGTCGAACTCGCCGAGGCACTGCGCCGGCCAATCGTCGACGGTGAACTTCCCGCGGGAACACGCCTGCCCTCACGTGCCCAACTGGCCGTTCGCCACCGGGTCAGCGAACAGGTCTCCCGCAATGCGCTACGCCTCCTCGCCGCCGAGGGGCTCGTGGAGAGCCGTAGCGGATCCGGCTACTTCGTGCGTTCCCGGCCCAGTGTGCACACCGTGGCGCGCACCGACCGGGACACCGGGCCCGTCTCCCCCCTCCCCGAAGAGTGTGTCGGGGTGGCCACACTCCGGGCTTCGACCCTGGAGGCACGCCGACTACGCCTACGCGAAGGCGACCTCGTGTACCAGACGCGCTGCATCGGCAGGTCAGAGGGGACACCGATCCTCGCCCACACCTCGTGGGAACCCGCCGTCTTCACCCACGGCAGTCACCATGCCCCCAGCCAGGCCCAGCCACAACGCAATCCCATCGACCGGCTGGCCCGGGTCGGTGTGATCATCGACCAGGTTCGGGAGAACGTCTCCGTACGTCCCGCCCGGGAACCCGAGGCGACAGTGCTGCGCATCGCCCCCGGACAACTCGTCATCGCGGTCGAACGCACCCACTACAGCGGCCAACGTGCGGTCGAAACCTCCGACCTCGTGGCGGCCACCGACCGGTGCACGCTCGCCTACCGACTCAGCCTGACCGGCCAGATCCCCGCCCAGCGTCCCACACACGAGTGAGCCCCGCAGCGGACGGGCATCGCATCGTGCCGCTGCCCCACGTAGCCCCGGCACGATGCGATGTCGGCACGTCCGTGGAACCACACGACCAGCGCAGACCGGCACAGATCCGGGATCCAGACGCCGAACCGCGCACACCGGCCTCGGCCAGCCCGTTGTGATTCCACTACGGAGGGCAACTACCCGGTGGTGTGCTCCTCAGCCACCACCTCGGCGATCTGTGCGGTGTTCAACGCAGCCCCCTTGCGTAGGTTGTCGCCACACAGGAAAAGGTCCAGCGATCGGGGATCGTCCAGGGCCTGTCGAATACGTCCAACCCAGGTCGGGTCGGTTCCTACCACGTCCGCGGGGGTGGGGAACTCCCCTGCGGCCGGGTCATCCTGCACCGTCACACCCGGCGCGGCCCCCAGCAGCTGACGTGCCGCATCCGCGGTCACCTCCTGAGAGAACGTGGCATGGACAGCCAGGGCATGGGTCGTCACCACGGGGACACGGACGCAGGTCGCCGACACGGACAGCCCCGGCAGGCCCAGGATCTTCCGCGACTCGTTCCGCACCTTCAGTTCCTCCGAGGACCAGCCATCGTCCTTGAGGGAGCCGGCCCACGGGACCACATTCAGGGCCAGGGGCGCAGGGAAGGGTCCCAGATCGCCGGCGGCCGCCCGCACGTCTCCCGCACGTTCGCCCAGGGTGCGGTCGGCGGCCACCTTCTCGGTCTGGTCCCGCAGCGTGTCGATGCCCTCCTGCCCGGAACCGGAGGCCGCCTGGTAGGAGGAGACGACCAACTGCTCCAGGCCGAACCGCGCGTGCAGGGCCCCCATCGCGACGATCATGGAGAGCGTGGTGCAGTTCGGGTTGCTGATGATGCCACGGGGACGGTTGCGAACCTGCGCACGGTTCACCTCGGGGACGACCAGCGGGACATCCGGTTCCATCCGGAACGCCCCCGAATTGTCCACGGCGACGGCCCCGCGCTCCACAGCCACGGGAGCCCACTCGGCGGACACAGAGTCCGGTACGTCGAACATTGCGACGTCGACCCCGTCGAACACCTCGGGCGCGAGCGCCTGGACCTCGACCTCCGTACCGCGCACGGTCAGCCGCTTGCCGGCCGAACGGGGCGAGGCCACCAGACGGATCTCCCCCCACACGTTCTCGCGTGTGGACAGGATGTCGAGCATGACACTGCCAACGGCGCCCGTGGCACCGACGATGGCCAGGGTGGGGAGACGGTTACTCATCGCCCGGTACCTCCGTAGACAACTGCTTCCACCTGGTCGGAGTCCAGCTGGAACTCGGTGTGTGCCGCGGCGACCGCCGCGTCGACCTGCCCCTCCTCAACAATCACCGAAATCCGGATCTCCGAGGTGGAGATCATCTCGATATTGACCCCGGCATTCGCGATGGCGTCGAAGAAGCGGGCGGTGACCCCGGGATACGAACGCATCCCCGCACCCACCAGAGAGACCTTACCCACCTGGTCGTCGTACCGGATCGACTCGAACCCAACCTGGTCCTGAAGCTTCTTCAGGGCGTTGAGCGCGGTTTGCCCATGAGTCGCCGGGAGAGTGAACGAGATATCCGTTCGGTTCGTCGCAACGGCCGAGACGTTCTGCACGATCATGTCGATGTTGATCTCAGCCTCGGCGAGACTGGTGAACAGTGCCGCGGCCTCGCCGACCCGGTCGGGAACCCCCACGACCGTGATCTTGGCCTCACTGCGGTCGTGGGCGACACCGGAGATGATCGGTTGTTCCATGCCTTCGGTTTCCTCAACTTCCGAGACGACCCAGGTACCGGGCTTCTGACTGAACGACGACCGTACGTGCAGCGGAATGCCGTATCTCCGCGCGTACTCGACACAGCGCAGATGCAGAATCTTGGAGCCACACGCCGCCAGCTCGAGCATCTCCTCGTACGAGATCGTCGGGATCCGCCGCGCGCTGGGAACAATGCGGGGATCGGCGGTGAAGATTCCGTCCACATCGCTGTAGATCTCACACGCATCGGCGTTCAGGGCGGCGGCGAGAGCGACCGCGGTCGTGTCGGAGCCCCCACGCCCCAGGGTGGTGATGTCCTTGCTGTCCTCCGCCACGCCCTGGAAGCCCGCGACGATGCAGATCGCCCCGTCATCCAGGGCTTCCTGGATGCGCCCCGGCGTCACATCGATAATCTTCGCGTTGCCGTGCAGGGCTGTGGTGATCACCCCGGCCTGCGATCCGGTGAAGGAACGGGCCTCATACCCCAGGTTGCCGATCGCCATGGCGACCAGGGCCATCGACATACGCTCCCCCGCCGTCAGCAGCATGTCCATCTCGCGTCCGGGCGGAAGCGGAGTGACCTGCTCGGCGAGATCGAGGAGCTCGTCCGTGGTGTCGCCCATGGCGGAGACCACGACAACGACGTCGTAGCCCGCTTTTTTCTGCGCCACGATCCGTTGGGCTACCCGCTTGATGGCCTCCGCGTCGGCGACGGAGGAGCCACCGTACTTCTGCACGATCAAAGCCACGGTCGGCGCTCCTGGGGAAT
The DNA here is from genome assembly GCF_031628175.1 of Lipingzhangella rawalii. NCBI lineage: Bacteria > Bacillati > Actinomycetota > Actinomycetes > Streptosporangiales > Nocardiopsidaceae > Lipingzhangella > Lipingzhangella rawalii. Next base: position 32,949 of record NZ_JAVLVT010000006.1, read on the forward strand.
CGGAAATCTTGACAGTCAACTCTCGATAATACCCACGGTGGAGATATCCGTGCTGGTGGGCATCAGCACTCCCCGCGTCCGGGCCTACCTACTCGAGACTCCGGCGCCCCTCGAACGCACGCCCGAGCGTGACCTCATCCGCATACTCCAGGTCACCGCCCACGGGCAACCCGCTGGCCAGACGGGTCACCTTCAGTCCCATCGGACGAACCAGGCGCGCCAGGTAGGTCGCGGTTGCCTCCCCCTCCAGGTTCGGGTCCGTGGCCAGAATCAGCTCGGTCACGGAGCCGTCGGCGAGCCGTGACATCAGCTCCTTGACCCGAAGATCGTCCGGCCCAACGCCGTCGATCGGACTGATAGCCCCGCCCAGGACGTGATAGGTACCGCGGAACTCCCGCGTCCGTTCGATCGCGACGACGTCCTTGGACTCCTCGACCACACAGATCACCGCCGTGTCCCGACGCGGGTCCCGACAGACCCGGCACCGGTCCTCCTCGGCGACGTTGCCGCACACGGCACAGAACCGCACCCGCTCCTTCACCTCGACGAGTGCGCTCGCCAGCCGCTGTACATCCGCCGGGTCCGCCGCAAGGACGTGGAACGCGATCCGTTGCGCGCCCTTCGGCCCGACCCCGGGCAACCGCCCGAGCTCATCGATCAGGCTCTGGACAGCCCCCTCATGCCCTTCGGTCATCCCTGGTCCCGCCGTCCAAGTTCGCGAGGGTGACGGTTCCGGTCAGCCCACCCTGCCGGACAGAGCACCCCCGTTGTGCGCTGCGTTGCCTCACATCCCGGGAATTCCCGGCATGCCTCCGGGCATACCGCCACCCAACCCCTCGGAGAGGGGGCCCATCTTCTCCTGCTGTAGCTCCTCCACCCGCTGTTCCGCGTCCCGAATCGCCGCCAGCACGAGATCGGCGATGGTCTGGGCCGAATCAGCCGTGTCCGCGGGATCGATCGCCTCCGCGGAGATCGAGATGTCCTGCACTTCGCCACGTCCACTGACCGTGGCCGTCACCAGACCGCCACCCGCGGACCCTTGGAGTTGTGCTTCGGCAAGCTCCTGCTGCGCGGTCATGAGCTGCTGCTGCATCTGCTGGGCCTGTTGCAGGATGGCCTGCATATTCATCTCGCCCTCAGGGTTCACTGCCCTCTCCTTTGCACGCCGGGTCGCGAGTGCCTCGCTTGCGAGCGTAGCCGGTGATTTCCCGAAGTGCGTGCACTGGCAGATCACAGCAGACCGTGACCGACCGCAGCCCCGAATATCAGGCGCCGCGGTGCTCCGTCTCCTCCACCAGCCGGGCACCGAGTTCCCGTTTCAGTAACTCCACTCCGGACTCCGTATCATCCGCGGGCCCGCCGCCCTCCCGGGTTTCCTGCTCCGAACCGCTACCGGGCCGAGCCGCCGCAGGGCCCTCCCGCGACTCGGTCTGGGGCTGCACGGTCGGCGGCTGGACAGGATCCACGGCCGGAGCCGGCGGCTCGTCGGCAGGCCCGGGATCCTCATCCACAGGCGGCGGTTCGGTAGGCCAACCATCCCCGGGATCCGCCACCTGGCCACCGCCACGCCCCACGGCCGGGGGCGCTGCGGCCGGCGCGGAGGTCACCGCGGTACCCGCGGGTGGCTGGGGGGCGCCCTGCGCCTGTTTGGCCTCGTTCAGCGAACTTGCGGACACCTGGAGCTCCACCCCGAGCACCGCCTGCACGGCCTCCTGGAGCAGGCGATCCGCCCCGCTGGTGACGAAGCCCTTAGCGTCGTTGGGACGCGGGAAGCCAAGCTTGAGTTCGGTGCTGGTCACCGAAAGCACCTGTGCATCACCACCGGTCAGCACCATCCAGCTGAACCGGCGACGCCGCTTCACCTCCTCCAGGATCTGCGGCCAGGCGCCACGGAGGCGCTCCTCGGGGCCACTCGGGGCACCACCCCCCGCAGCGGATCCGGCCGGGGCAGTGCCGGCGGCCCCGGGAGCCGGCTGCTGGGGCGTGGACCGCTCCCCAACAACCTCGGTGTGCTGGTCCGGCGGGGCGTTGGCCGACGGCGCCGCCCCCGCGGGTTCCGAGGCACCTGCATCCGTCCCGCTGGTTGCCGCCGACTCCCCGGGCGCGGCCGGCACCGACGGTGTCCGCTCCGTCTGGGCCGTCTGCGCAGACTGCGCCCTACTCTGGACGGCTGGCTGCGCTGCCGGGGGGGTTGCCGGCGTTGCTGGCGTTGCCGGCGTTGCTGACACCGCCGATCCCGGCCCCGCAGCGTGCCCGGACGTGTTCGTGGCCGGAACCAAGACCCGGGCGCACAGGATCTCCAGCAACAGCCGGGGGGCCGTCGCCCCCCGCATCTGGGTGAGACCGGTGTTGAGTACCTCGGCCATGCGCGTCAACTCGGCCGGTCCGATCCGCTGTGCCTGGTCTCGCATCGTGGCCACCGCGCCGGGATCAACATTGATCAGGCCCTTGTCCAGAGCGTCCGGAACAGCGACGAGGACGACCAGATCCCGCAGGCGTTCCAGGAGATCAGCCGTAAACCTCCGCAGGTCCTGCCCGGCCTCGACAACCCGGTCCACGAGCTGGAAGGCGGCCGCCCCGTCCCCGGCCCCCAAAGCGTCGACCATCTCGCCCAACACCCCGGAGTCGGTGTAGCCGAGCAGCGCCACCGCACCCTCCCGGGTGATTCCGTGCTCGTCTGACCCGGCGAGCAACTGGTCCAGGATGGACAATGCATCCCGCGCCGATCCGCCACCGGCTCGGACCACCAGAGGCAGGGCGGCCGCGTCAAACGGGATCTGCTCCTCGGTGAGGATTTCCTCCATCAGCTCCCGCAGCGCACCCGGCGGAATCAAGCGGAACGGGTAGTGGTGGGTTCGCGACCGAATCGTGGAGATGACCTTGTCGGGTTCGGTGGTCGCGAACACGAACTTCAGGTGCGGAGGCGGCTCCTCGACGAGCTTCAACAGCGCGTTGAACCCTTCCCGGGTGACCATGTGCGCCTCGTCGATGACATACACCTTGTAGCGGGAGCTGACCGGGGCGAAGAACGCCCGTTCCCGAAGTTCACGCGCATCGTCCACCCCACCGTGCGACGCGGCGTCAATCTCGATCACATCGATGCTGCCACCCCCGTCGGGGGCGAGCGCGGCGCACGGCTCACAGCGGCCGCACGGGTCGGGCGTGGGACCCTCGACGCAGTTCAGGGAGCGCGCGAGGATCCGGGCGCTGGACGTCTTCCCGCAGCCGCGGGGACCGCTGAAAAGATAGGCGTGGTTCACCCGACCATTGCGCAGTGCCTGACGCAGCGGTTCGGTGACGTGCTCCTGCCCGCGTACCTCGCCGAATGTCGCCGGCCGGTACTTGCGGTACAACGCGATACTCACGACGCGATCACGGCTCCCTCTACAGGCACGCGGCCCGCGTTGCTCCTCCCGTGCCCCCATTCAACCCTGTGGCACGGACAGCTGGGACCTAAGAACGCAAAAGACCCCTCGCGCACCCGCCAGAGCTCATTTATCCTTGCTGCCTTCCGGCCCTGGGGAGGTTCATAAGGTGACGCCGCACGAGGGGCTGCGTCCAGTGTAGCGTCCACGAGGACCGATCGCGCCAACCCCAATGCGACACCGGTGGCGCTCGGACAACATGGAACCGGCCTGAGCGTTCGAAGCATTCGCGTATGGACGGTAGGCTTGTCCGCGGAGGATTCGCCTAGTGGCCTAGGGCGCACGCTTGGAACGCGTGTTGGGGGCAACCCCTCAAGGGTTCGAATCCCTTATCCTCCGCAGACTGCCGCCAGGCAGAACATGAAGCCCCGGCCGGGATACTGGCCGGGGCTTTCGCATGCCTGCTGGGCAGTTCTGGTCTCGTTTGGTCTCGGTCCGTCTCCCCGGTGCAGCCCCGGCCGACACCCAGTGCGCGGGCGGGCGCCGCGGATCGTACAGCAGGCCCGCCGACCCTGACCGTGGCAACCACCATTGGCTAGTCTCTTCTCCCATGGACGAGGCGCGGTACACCGACATACGCGACCAGGTGCACCTGAGTCTGGCCACGGGCCACCAACCGCCTCCCAATCAGCAGGTGCAGCTACCGAATCTCGCCCGCGAGCCACTCACGGACAACCTCGCCGTCCGAACCGCGGTTGCTGCCTACGCACTCGCCCACCACGGCCCGCGCACCCACGTTCCCGACCGCCCTGTGGATGTGGCCCTGCACCGCATTGTCGCCGACGACCCCCGCCGCGACATCTTCGACGACCAACGCCTGTGGACCGCGGTGGAACGCTTCGCCCAGTTCGGCACCGCCCACGCCCACACCGCGATCGTCCAGCTGTGTGTGCTGCTGCGCACGAACACCGTGGGCATGGACTGGGGCCTGTTCGCCACCGACCTGGCACGGGCCATGGACTCGCCGGTCGGCAGTGCCTTCGTGGTCTACCGGTGGACGAGCGGCTACTACACGCGCCGGGGCAATCCCACGATGGACCCCGGATCCCCCGGAATGTGGACCGGAACGGACCCCGCGCGCTGACGCACCCTGGGCGCCCGACCCCACTCCGTGCACGGCCATGGTGACTCCCGCTCCGGTGGAGACTGTGTGCAAGACTCTGCGAGACTCGTGCGGCTCTCCCATCCACGTGGGGGTGGCCGACCCTGGCGTGTTCCCTCAACGATCGGAGTTGCCCCGCATGGTGCGGACGAGGCCAATCGCTGCGACAGCGTTGCTGACCATGGGCAGCCTCCTCCTGGGCGGCTGTACCCTCTTCGAGGACGACGGCCCCCCACCGGTCGAGGAGGAGTTCCCCTACACCCGGGAAGGACGGATTTTCCAGGACACAGGTAACGACGAGGTGATGCGCTTCTCCATCACCGCTCTGGAGCGCACCCCCGAGCACACGGTGTTGCACTATGAAGTCGACTATCCGGACGGCTTCGTCGGAGCCAACCGAAATCTGGCGATGCCGAACACACTGGTGGACCCGATCACCGGCCGTGTCTACCGGGAATACGTCGATCCGGACGGGCTCAAGTACGGCTCCGTCAGCCCCAACGGCGACGGGCTCTATCCGGTGCACGACGGCGTCACCAACGAGTACCGGCGCTATTTCCCCCCACTTCCCGACGAGGTGGGGCAGGTCACGTTCGTGGGCAGCGGCCTCGGAGCCATGACCGGAATCCCGGTGCAGGATGTGGACGAGGAGCAGCCCGCCCCGGAGAATCCCAACGGGGCCGACCACCTCTCCCCCGACAATCCTCCCTCCGAGAACCTCACCTTCGAGAACCGGCCTCCGGACGACGACGCCGAAGCCGAGGAGGGCTGGGTCGAGAGCTTCGTGGACTCCGAGGTCGCCTCGATCACCCGCGACGGGGACACCGAGACCATCTCGCTGCACTCCGACGTGATGTTCGAGTTCGACGAGTCCGAGCTGACCGCAGACGCCGAGGAGGTTGTGCGGGAAGCCGCCCAGTCCATGACCCACAGTGTGAGTCCCGACGACCCCGAGATCACGGTAGTCGGACACACGGACGGGATCGGCTCCGACTCCTACAACCAGAACCTCTCCGAGGAGCGCGCCGAAACGGTCCGGGACCTGCTCCAGGAGGAGCTCGAGGGCAACTACACCTACCTCGTGGAGGGACGTGGCAGCACCGAGCCCATCGCTGTCGAGGGCGGTGACGACGACGAGGAAGCTCGCGCCCGGAACCGCCGGGTCGAATTCTCCTACCAGGTGGTGGAGTCGACGGACGACGAGGATGTGGAGGAGGACACCTCCGATGGTCTCGGCGTCGCGCAGCGAACGGTGCACTGGCCGGCCCCCTTCGCCGAGGACCACGGCGATGTCGCAGCCACCGCGGAGCGGGACGACGTGCGGTTGGACGTGTATCCCCTGCGCCGGGACGGCTCCTATGTCATTGGGACGATCTCGCTGACGAACACCACGGACGAACCCGTACTACCGAATATGGGGGGCCTGGAAGACCGGGAGGCCGGTGGCCCGGACCAGTTCAGCTCCGGCTCACTCGGCGGGTTCCAGCTCCTGGACCCCGAGACCGACCTGGTTCGCTACGTGTCCCAGATGACACTCGACGACGGTCGCACCGCCAACTTCGCCGAGGAGGTACACGAGCTCCAGCCCGGCAATACCTACGATCTCGTGGCGGTGTTCCCGGCCCCGCCCGCCGAGGTCGAGGACTTGACCCTGCGCGCCGGGCCGTTCGGGGAACTCGAGGAGATTCCGGTCGAAGACTGAACCTCCGTCCACGGGGCTCGGGGAGCCTCCACCCCGAGCCCCGGACCGGTTCGTAATCCTGGCCTCATGATCGGGGGCCTACTCCCGGACGCCAGCACCGCCCCCCCCAGGCCGCGCTGGCTGCCGTGCGGGATGCTCCCCTCCGGTAGCGGGGTCGCCTCACGATCACCGCCCCCGCACCGCTGGCCGTCGTGCGGGGAGCGCCCACGGAACAGGACACCAGTGGTGACCACCGGGGCGCGACGCCGCCGGCGGCCAACACGGCGCGCGCGAGGAGCCCACCACCGGAACCACGATCGCCCGTTGGCCGTGTGTGGAGGGTGTCCTGGCTGCTTCGGAACACGCCCACCCCCGTACCCACGCACCGCCGTGCGGGAGAACACACCGCCCCCGCACCGCTGGCCGTCGTGTGGGGGAGCGCCCCGGAAGCAGGACACCAGCGGTGACCACCGGGGCGCGACGCCGCCGGCGGCCAACACGGCGCGTGCGAGGAGCCCACCACCGCTACCGAGGGCCTGCTCTCCTCATGTCGCCCCCGCCTCAGCGTCAACAACCTCTACCCCGCAGAACCTAGCGGTCAAGCCGCTCGGCGACCGCCAACACCGCCTCTTCCAGCTCCTCCTGGGAGGCATCCCCGGCCACGGAGATCACCGATACGTAGAAACGATCCGGCAGGGACAGGTGCAGGCTCTGGGTGGACCCCTCCACGGTTCGCAGGTAGTCCAGGTCACCGCCCAACGCGTCCGCCTCCGGACTGCGGTAGTTCTCCAGGTCGACGTCGATGTCCACTTCCCAGTTCATCTCGTCGCCCTCGGTGGACTGTCCCACGTCCAGCCGCGCCCCCGGGTCCGCCCCGTGGGTGAAGACAACCGCGAAGGACTCCGCCGGCCCCTCGCCACCCGTGGTAGACCAGGAACACACAAGCTGCTCAGCCTCGGAACGGCCCTCGACCTCGCCGGACTCCTCCTCCATGACCGCACCAGCCGGAGCCAGCCCGGACGCGACCTGATCCGCCCCCACCTCGGTGCAGGACTCGGGCAGGGCCAGGCTCTCCGCCTCGTCGGCGTCGGTGTCCTCGGTGTCCTCGGTGTCGTCTGCGTCGTCGGCGTCGGAATCGTCGTCACCGCCGAAGAGTCCCTCCCACCAGGACTCGTCATCATCCTCGTCGTCGTCGGCGTCCTCGGTGTCGTCTGCGTCGTCGGCGTCGGAATCGTCGTCGCCACCGCCGAAGAGTCCCTCCCACCAGGACTCGTCATCATCCTCGTCGTCGTCGGCGTCCTCGGTGTCCTCGGCGTCGTCGGTGTCCTCGGCGTCGTCGGTGTCACCGTCCTCGGGATCCCCGACAGCGGTGTCAGCGTCAGCGTCAGCGTCGTCTTCGGCGTTCGAGGTATCCGACTCGTCCGAGGAGAACAGGTCATCGAACCAGGAGGTCTCGTCATCCAGGGAGTCCGCATCACAACTGACGAGAATCATCCCCGCGGCCAGGGTCGCGCCGACGGCGACGGCGGGCCGGAAGCGTGGCGAGGGACGGGACTGGCTGGTGTGATCGAATCGCATGGGGCACCTTCAACGTCGGGAAGCGGTCCTGGCGCCGGATCGGGCGGGCGTCGGCACGAGCATAGGGAACCGTAGCAAGCTGGGAGGAGAGGGGACAGTCCACCAGCCCCGCACCACGGCAACGGGACACGGTTGTGTGGGGACGGTCGAGATCCCCCGTGCTGGGGACAGGGGTGTTGGCGCGCGCCGCTGCCCTGGGGACGGACCTGTCCCCAGTGATCGACAACGGCCTCTCTACACTGACCCCATGGTCTTCAAACGCGTCGGCACCGACCGGCCCTATCCCGATCCTGGGCTTGCCCAACGGGACTGGGCGCGGCTCCCGCCGTGCCAGGTGCGGTTGGACACACTGGTCACCACCAAGGCGATTCTGCACCTGGAACAGCTGCTGGCACGAGACTCCACCTTCTTCGGAGATCTCTTTCCCCACGTGATCCGCTGGCGGGGCGAGCTGTACCTGGAGGACGGGCTCCACCGTGTGCTTCGGGCCGCGCTACAGCAACGGGAAACCGTTCCGGCACGCGTGCACAGCTGCGACGAGTGGTTCTGAGAGAACTCGGTCCGGCACTGCCCCAACACCGAGCAGTACCGGACCGTACGGCGGTGGAGGTGGGATTCGAACCCACGGAAGGTTGCCCTTCACTCGCTTTCGAGGCGAGCGCCCTCGGCCACTAGGCGACTCCACCGCGGACAACTCTACCGGAGACGTCGAGCGGAGAAGAACTCGGTCAACAGCGTCGCACAGCGATCCACCGTCTCCGGAGCCAGCAGGTCGGGTGGCACAACCTCCGGGCAGTGGTTCAGGCGCCGGTCCCGGACCACGTCCCAGAGCGAGCCCACCGCCCCCGCCTTGGCGTCCCGAGCACCGTAGAGGAGGCTACCCACCCGTGCCTGCACCAGGGCACCGGCACACATGGTGCACGGCTCCAGGGTGACCACCAGGGTGCATCCGTCCAGACGCCAGCGACCGCGGTATCCGGCGGCCGCCCGCAATGCGAGGATCTCCGCGTGTGCCGTGGGGTCACCCGTTGCTTCCCGCGCGTTGTGCCCACGCCCCAGTACCGCACCGTCAGGTGCGAGGACGACCGCACCCACCGGAACCTCCGCCTCCTGCCCCGCCGTGTGCGCCTCGTCCAGAGCCAGGCACATCGCCTCGTCCCAGGTGACCCCCTCGGGCCCGGGAGTGGTCGACCCGACCGACGGGTTCCGCACAGCCGACACCCCTCACTAGCTCAGGGAGTCCACGGCCCGCTGGAAGGACGAGGCGAACCCCAGACGTTCCGCGATACTGGCGAGGACCTGGTCCGGGTACAGGTCGATCGCGCCCGCCAGGGCCCCCAGCTCCATCTCGTCCACCCCGAGATCAGCGAGGATGGACAAGTCCCCCGCGGGCAGCACCTGGTCCAGCGCTTCCTCATCGGGGACATCGATATCCAGGTACTCCAGGGCGGCACGGGCGACCGGCCACTCCAGTGCGGCGGTTACGTCCGACAGGAACACACTGCTGACGTCCCGCCCGGAGACGCGCACGATCATGAAGAAGTCGTCGTCCACGGAGACGAACCCGATCGCACCGCTGATGCTGGGCTGCTGGCGCAGGGCGTGCAGGAGCCCGTGCAGATCGTGGGTCAGGGCAACCGGGAACAGGTCGACGTCCCAGTACTCCTCCTCGCGGTACGCAACCGCGACGAAGTCCCGAGCGCCGTCATCCTCGTCTGGCTCGAGCGGCTCGAGTCCCGTCATCGTCACCCCACGTGGCCGGCCGGCACTTGGCCCAGGATCACAGACGACCCGGGGCAGGGTCATGATAACCGCAATCTCCCGACGCTTTCGGGATCCCTGGCCCCACGGAGCGGAATCCGTTCGGCGTCAGCTCGGCTCCGGTCCGGCTTGCGCGGCGGTTGACCGTCACAGAGCCGGTACCTTGAGCTGGGGCAACTACTCCTACGTCGCTCCCGAGAAAGGTCAGGGGTTGCAGGTGGAAACACTCGTCATCGACCACCCACTGGTCAGCCACAAGCTGACGGTGCTGCGGGAATCCAGCACGGACTCCCCGACCTTCCGGCGCCTCACGGATGAACTGGTCACACTCCTGACCTACGAGGCGACACGGGATGTTCGGGTGGCCGATGTCACGATTACGACTCCCCTCGCGCCCGCCGCCGGGGTCCAACTGACCGACCCCGCTCCCCTGGTCGTTCCCATTCTCCGGGCCGGCCTGGGGATGCTCGAGGGAATGACCCGTCTCCTGCCCACCGCCGAGGTTGGCTTTCTCGGGATGGCACGCGACGAACAAACCCTCCAGCCAGCCACCTATGCGGATCGGCTCCCGGCAGACCTGTCCGGCCGCCAGTGCTACGTGCTGGACCCCATGCTGGCCACGGGAGGCACCCTCGCCGCCTCACTCCAACTGCTACTCGACCGTGGGGCAGACCAGGTGACCGCGATCTGTCTTCTCGCCGCACCGGAAGGTCTCCAGGCACTGGACCGAAAACTCGCTGCCGACCCAGCCCACCAGAGCCACCCCCGGGTCCGGGTGGTGACCGCGGCTGTCGATGACCGCCTGGACGAGAACGGGTTCATCCTCCCCGGGCTGGGTGACGCCGGAGACCGGCTGTACGGATCGATGTAGCGCGGCCGATCACCCGCACCAGAACCACGACCACCAGCACAAACGTTGGTCACCATGGGTCCAAGAGATCCACGTCGCAATCGGATATCTGTCCTGTCCGAATCTAGAACGATACTTCACTGTTACGGACAGGCGCGATGATGGCCGTCCCAAGAGGACCGGCGACGGGCCACCCCAGGCCCACATGTGACAGATTCCACTGACATCGGAGTGACCAGCGAACCACCACCCGCAGGGAGCCACATGTTCGAGGAAACGCATTCGGGAGACTTTCAGCAGGTCATCGACCGTCTACACCATGAGTTTCACGGGGTTCACGCCCAGGCGACAGTGGTTCGCTGTGTCGACTCAGCCCGCCACGGGGCGCGAGAGGTCATCGGTGAGGCGACACCGCGGCTCGTGGAGCGAATCGCCCGGCAACACCTGCAAGTTCTCGAGTTGGCCTACGCGGAACGAAGCTGATCCAGACCTCCCAAACACGAACCAGTCCGGCACGCCGAGAATGCCGACTGCCTTTACGGGTACGGGTGTCGGTGTAACAATCAGCATGGGTTAGTGGGTTCGTTGCACTTGTGGGGAGTCGGCCATGGCGAAGTTGAAGAAATGGCTGGGGTTTGCGGCCATCGCGTTCGTCGCCTTCTATCTACTCACTCAACCCGAATCTGCTGCGGGGGTTATCCATACCGGACTTGACGGCCTGATGAACGCCGCCGATTCGCTGTCGCGCTTCGTCAACGCGCTGGCTGTGTAGGGACACCAGAGCTCCGGGAGAGGGCTGGTCGGAATGAAGCTCGTCACGCCGGGCGACGCGGCGCCCGCCTCGGTCAACCGGTACCTGCTTCCCCACGAGGAACAGGTCATCACGATGCGACGCCATCCGGCCGTGCTCCTGGGCCCGGTGACGGTGGTGCTGGGCAGTCTCATCCTTGCGGGTGTGCTCAGCAACACGGTCACCGACCCGACCATCCTGGCCGTGATCTGGTGGATCTGGCTCCTCGGTCTGGTCTGGTTCGTGTGGAAGGTAGCCGAGTGGTCGGTCGAGTACTTCGTGATCACCTCGGCACGCCTGCTGTTGACCACGGGCATCATCACTCGGCAAGTGAACATGATGCCTTTGGGCAAGGTCACGGACATGCGTTTCGAACGGTCCCTGCTCGGGCGCATCATCGGCTACGGCTCGTTCATCATGGAGTCGGCCGGTCAGGACCAGGCCCTGAGCAAGATCAACTATGTTCCCTATCCCGAGCAGCTCTACCTTGAGGTCGTGGGCCTGATCTTCCCCGGCAAGGGCGACTGAGGACCCGAGGCCCGCTCCCACGGCTCCGGCATTCCACGACGGGCGCCACCCAGGGACCAACGGTGTCCGTGTTTTGACTTCCAGGTGAACAGACGGTTAACTGAAAACCTCGTCCGGATGAACAGGAGGCACCGACATGACCCGCGTAATGCGCAGGATGGGTGGCGCTTCTGTGCTGCGCTCGCGCGCGCCACGGCCCGCGCCCGAGTTCACCCCGGCCGAGGCCCTGGTGCCCGCACCGCGCCCCAGTCGGGAGGATCGTGCATCCGGCCCGCGGCTGTCCTGGATTCTGGTCGAAGACGAGTCCGGACGGCGACGCCCCGAGGCCCGGTGGCGTTAGAGCCTGTTTCTCGGGGGTGGGAGCGAGGTTGGGCCTGGCCTGGCGACGTCTCCCCCGTCCCCGATCGCTGGCCATCGTGCGCAGGGCCATCCGGCCCGGCAGAACACCCCCAGCACACCCCGCCCGCCCCGTTGGCCGTCGTGCAGTGGACCACGGTACCCCCATCACGGGGGCACCAGCCCACGGCCGCCATCCCCACATCCCGCTGGCCGTCGTGCGGGGGAGCGCCCCGGAAACAGGGCATCACCGGTGACCACCGGGGTGCGACGCCGCCGGCGGCCAAGACGGCGCGAGCGGATTGGTGCTTGCCGTGACCACAATCCCCCCCCGGGGGGCCGGAGTGCCCGGTGCCGCGCCCAGGCCTGGCCCGCACCAGCCCTGGCCTGGCTCCCCAGCGGCAGGCATCCGCCACCAGGGGCCACCACAACGCCTGCGGGTGAACCATCGCGGCACCCCCTGTGCCCGCTGGCCCGTGGGACCGCGACCGCCCGTCGTGGACATGTCCTCGGCAGCATGAGGACCATCCCGGCCGCGCCACGGCCAACGGGATCGGGGACGGGGTGGACGTCGCCAGACCAGGCTCAACCGTGCTCCCAAGCCCAAAACCACGCGCGAGCCGTTCATTTCCGGGGGCGCAGGTGCCGACGGTGCCGGGCGACGGCCCGCCCGCGCGGACTCCAGCACCGGTGCGATCAGCCGGGCGCCATGTCGACAAAGCGACTGTAGTGGCCCTGGAACGCCACGGTCACCGTGGCGGTCGGACCGTTTCGGTGCTTGGCCACGATCAGGTCCGCCTCACCGGCGCGTGGGGACTCCTTCTCGAAGGCGTCCTCTCGGTACAACAGGATCACCATGTCGGAGTCCTGCTCGATGCTGCCGGACTCCCGGAGGTCACTCAGCTGGGGTTTCTTGTCGGTTCGCTGTTCGGGCCCCCGGTTCAGCTGCGACAGCGCGATCACCGGAACCTCGAGTTCCTTGGCGAGGAGCTTGAGGGATCGCGACATCTCGGAGACCTCCTGCTGGCGGCTCTCCACTCGCCCGGCCGCATTCATCAGTTGCAGGTAGTCCACGATGATCAGCTTGAGATCGTGCTGTTGTTTGAGCCGTCGGCACTTGGCCCGGATTTCCATCATGGACATGTTGGGCGAGTCATCGATGAAGAGGGGCGCTCCAGCGACCTCGCCCATCCGCCGCGCCATCCGGGTCCAGTCATCGTCGGTCATCAGCCCGGAACGCATAGTGTGCAGCGGAATTCGCGCCTCGGCCGACAGCAGCCGCATGACGATCTCGTTGCGTCCCATCTCCAGGCTGAAGATCACGGTGGTGAGCTGGTTCTGGATCGCGGCGGCACGCGCCATGTCCAAGGCGAGGGTGGACTTTCCGACCGCGGGACGAGCGGCGATGATGATCATCTGTCCCGGCTGTAGGCCGTTCGCCAACGCATCGAAGTCGGTGAACCCGGTGGGAACCCCGGTCATCCCACTGTCGCGGCTGGAGATGGCCTCGATCTCGTCGAGGGCACCGGGCATGACCTCGCTGAGCGGCAGGTAATCTTCCCCGGTGCGCTTCTCCGCCACCCCCATGACCTCGGCCTGTGCCTGGTCGACCAGATCGTTGACGTCGCTGCCTCCGGTGTACCCCAGCTGCGCGACCCGGGTCCCGACTTCGACCAGACGGCGCAGGATCGCGCGGTCCGCCACGATCCGCGCGTAGTAGCCGGCGTTGGCGGCGGTGGGAATGGACTCGGTGAGCGTGTGCAGGTAGGGGGCGCCCCCGACCCGGGTGATCTCGCCGCGGTTGGTCAGTTCCGCGTTCACCGAGATCGCGTCCACGGGTTCCCCCCGTGCGAACAGGTCCACAGCGGTGTCGAAGATCACCTGGTGCGCCGGACGGTAGAAGTCGGCGGAACGAACGATCTCCACCACTTCGGAGATCGCGTCTTTCGACAGCAGCATCCCGCCAAGGACGCACTGTTCGGCGAGTGCGTCGTGCGGTGGCGTCCGTTCGAACCCACCCTCGGGTGGTGACGCCTCTGCGATGCTCATACCTGTTCCCCCAACGACCGCTGTGTCTGGTGTCCCGCCGTGTTTGGGCCCGTCCTGCGGGACACTCGGAGCTCCCCCAGTTCCACCTGCGAAGATACGTGTGGTGGATCTGCTCTTGGCGCAGGGCACACCGACTGCGGAACCGTGACCGGGTCACGGTCAACTACCCCCGGCGCCTCAGTGTGGAGCCTCGCCAGCTCCAGAGCAACGTAGCTTGTGGATGCCCCTGGGGACAGCTTGTGGATAGCTGGGGGTATCTTGCGGATAGCTTGTGCACATCCCTTGTGGATAACTGGGATCTAGCGCCTAAATATCCCCTTTGAACTGCGAAGACGTTATACGCCGGATGTGAGCATCAGAAAGTTACTCCAGACTTGTCCACAGGCTGTCCACAGGTCGTTCCATCCACTGGTCATCCCCTCGTCCGATGAACGGTAGTCTCCGCTTCGATGCGCTCCCTGCTGCCCACCGCCCCGTTCCGCCATGTGCACGACCGTGAGATTCTCCGGCTTGCGGTCCCCACGTTCTTTGCCCTGGTTGCCGAGCCCCTCTTCCTCCTCACCGACACCGCAGTCGTGGGCCGCCTCGGTACAGCCGAACTGGGCGGGCTCGGAGTGGCCAGCCAGATCCTGCTCACGCTCGCGAACCTGTGCATTTTCCTTGCCTACGGCACCACCGCAGCGGTTGCCCGCCACTACGGCGCCGACGATATTCCCGCGGGGCTGCGAGCCGGCGTCGACGCGATGTGGCTCGCGGCACTCATCGGCGTGGCACTCATCGCGGTGGGCTGGCCGCTGGCCCCAAGCCTGGTCGAGCTGCTGGGAGCATCCGAGTCCGTCGCCCTCCACGCCGAGACCTACCTGCGGGTGAGTCTGCTCAGCACGCCCGCACTCCTGGTCACGCTCGCGGGTACCGGGGTACTACGAGGGCTCCAGAACGCCACCGCCCCGCTGGTCGTCGCAGTCGGGGCGAATCTCGCCAACATGGTGCTCTGCGTCTGGTTCGTTCTCGGCCTGGGGTGGGGGATCGCGGGCTCAGCCTGGGCGACCGTGATCGCACAGAGTTGCGGTGCGGCCGTGTACATAGCCCTGGTTGCCCGGGGAGCCCGGGAGCACGGAGTGTCCCTCGCCCCCACGCGGCGGGGCCTGGCCGCGACCGCCAGTGCCGGATTCGCACTCCTGATCCGAACCGTGTCGCTGCGTATCGTCCTACTCGTCACCACTGCGGTGGCAGCGCGCCTCGGGGATGCCGAGATCGCCGCCCACCAGATCGCCTTCCAGCTGTGGACGCTGCTGGTATTCGCCCTGGACGCCGTCGCCATCGCGGGCCAGGCCATCGTGGGGCGTTACCTGGGCGCCGCGGACGTCCGCGGTACCCGCGCGGCAACGCGCCGCATGGTCGAGTGGGGCTTCCTGGTTGGGCTGTTGTTCGCTGTGGTCGTCCTGGTGTCGCGCCCCTGGGCGGCTCTCGTGTTCACCACCGACCCCCAGGTCATTGCCCTGGTCACCAGTACGCTTCTCGTCGTTGCCCTCCTCCAGCCGGCCAGTGGGATCGTCATGGTGTTGGACGGGATTCTCATGGGGGCTGGCGATCAGCGCTACCTTGCGTGGGCCAGCCTGTGGACCATGGTGGTCTTCCTTCCACTCGGCGCCTCGGTCCCGTGGCTGACCCCGCAGGGATCCGCCACCGGCCTCGTGGCGCTCTGGATCGCGTTCGGCGTGTGGATACTCGCCCGCGGACTCACTCTGGGGCTCCGGGTTCGCGGAACCGCCTGGCTCGTCACCGGAGCCGTCCGGTGAACCGTGGGGGGCGGGTTAGCCGTCCCGGAGGGCGGCGGACCACGCACACCGAAACCCCCACGCCCCGAACCTCCACCGCTCAGCGATGGTCTTCCTCCTCCCCGAGTGCCGGACCGTGGAAGTAGGGGGCACTGCGTTCCGTGTCCGGAACATCGGGGAAGGCGGGCCGATTCTCCTCGGCGACGGGTGCGCTCTGGGCCCGACGCTGGCCCTCGCGGGCCATGCGCGCGCAGACCTCGGTCCGCAGGGACGGGAGCAGGGCATAGAGTTCGTCGCCCGGGCAGGCGGTCGCGTTGAAGTCCCGATGTCCGACGATCGCCTGCTCCGGGTCCAGCTCGTAGACCGCACAGAGCCAGGCCACGGTGGCGACCAGGGCGGCGAGCTGTTCCTCGGGCGGACTCGCACTCCCGTAGGACCCCTCGTTCTCGATCCCGAGCGTGTGGGAATTGTGGTTCGCGACATGCGCACCAACCACGTGCTTCCCCTCCGCGATCGCCTCCAGGGACGTGTTGCGGCCCTCCATGACATAGCCACCGCGGCTGATGGTCAGCTGCTGACCGGTATCGTTCCAGCCGTTGTTGTCCATGTGCCAGTTCTGGATCCCCCGGGACAGGGACAGTGCCCGACTCCGGGAAAAATCCGAGGTGTTGGCTGTCGCGGTGTGGTGAATCACGATGTGATCCGGTGGCTCGGTCAAAACCTGCGCCTTCTTCCGGGGAGACCGGGCATCCCAGTCCTCCCGGGTGAGGACGCCCGGCGTGGCCGCGGCGCTGGCCCCGGACGCCGCTCCCAGAATCGCTGCCGATCCCAGCAGCGTTCCCCCGGCCACGAGCACGGCCCCGCGGACCACCCCCCGACGGCTGTAGGCCGCGTTTCCTCGTCGGTCCTCGCCATCGCACACGAAGCATCCCTCCCACGTTCGCGGATTACGGAAGGCACGAACCGTATCACTGTATGTGTCGACCAGTATGCGCACCGAATACGACACACCGATCCACCCACACATGGGCAGGATGACTCGTTTCACGTGGAACGGACTGCGACGGACAAAGACACCGGAGCAGTAAAAACACGGGTGCCCACATCCTGTTCGGAATGTGGGCACCCGTGTGGTGTTCTCCGTTAGGCCGGCACGACCTCCAGGGAAATGGTGGCTGTCACCTCCGGGTGCAGCCGCACTGTCACCCGGTGCTCGCCCACGGACTTGATCGGGTTACGTACCTCGATCCGCCGCTTGTCCAGCTCAGGCCCACCAGCCTCCCGCACACCGGAGGCGATATCGGCCGCGGACACCGAGCCGAAGAGGCGACCGCCCTGGCCGGACCGTCGCGGCAGGCGTACCGAAAGCTTCTGCACGCGCTCCGCGAGGTCCTGTGCGCTGTCGAGGTCCCGGATATCCCGCGCCTTCCGGGCACGACGGATCTCGTCGATCTGCTTCTGCCCACCACGCGTCCAGCGGATCCCGAAGCCTCGGGGCAGCAGGTAGTTACGGGCGTAGCCGTCCCGCACGTCCACGACATCGCCTGGGGCACCGAGACCGGTGACCTCCTGGGTCAGGATCAATTTCACGACTCAAACCTCCCAGACGTTCCCGGTCACCGAGCGGTGCTGGTGTAGGGCAGCAGCGCCATCTCCCGGGAGTTCTTGATCGCCGTGGCGACGTCCCGCTGGTGCTGCGTGCAGTTGCCAGTGACGCGGCGGGCACGGATCTTGCCGCGGTCGGAAATGAACTTCCGCAGCAGCGTCGTGTCCTTGTAGTCGACGTAGGTCATCTTCTCTTGACAGAACAGGCAAACCTTCTTCTTTGGCTTGCGTGCTGCCGGCTTAGCCATCGTGGTGCTCCTTTGGTGAAGAGCCCCGGAAATCCCGGGGATGGTCAGTTCGGACAGTGGACAGAACCCCAGAGGCGGTCCTGCTTCCCCTGGGTAGGCCCAGTTGAGCCGGTTTCTAGAACGGCGGTTCCTCCGAGAAACCCGAGGCTCCGGTGGCCCACGGATCGTTGGCCGGGGGCTGGTTGCCGGGCTGGGGACCGCCGAAGCCGCCACCCTGGCCGCCTTGGCCACCACCGAAACCGCCTCCGCCGCCACGCGACGGGGTCTTGGTTACCTTGGCGGTGGCGTACCGCAGGCTCGGGCCGACCTCATCAACCTCAACGTTGTAGAAGGTCCGCCGCTCCCCCTGGCTGTCCGGCGTCTCCGGAGTGTACTGACGCAACCGACCCTGCACGATGACACGCATCCCGCGTTGTAGGGTCTCCGCTCCGTTCTCCGCCATCTGCCGCCACATGGTGCAGTTGAGGAAAAGCGCGTTGCCGTCCTTCCACTCCCCGGACTGCCGGTCGAAGTACCGTGGGGTCGATGCGACCCGGAACGTGGTCCGGGCGGCTCCACTGGGGGTGAAGGTGTGGTTGGGATCGTCGACAAGGTTCCCGACGATCGTGATCTGGGTGTCGCCTGCCATTGGCTAACTCCGGATTCGTGAGTCGGATGCGTGACCGGGCGACGGGCGTGACTAGTGAGCCTCCGGGCGGAGCACCTTGGTGCGCAGGACCACCTCGGTGATGCCCAGCTGCCGCTCCAGCTCCTTGACCGTGCTCGGCTTGGCCGTGAGGTCGACCACCGCGTAGATCCCCTCGGTGTTCTTGGCGATCTCGTAGGACAGTCGACGCTTGCCCCAGACGTCGATCTTCTCCACAGAACCGCCCTCGTTCCGGACCACGGCGAGGAACTGTTCCAGGGACGGGGACACGGTCCGCTCGTCCAGGCTGGGGTCGAGGATGACCATCATCTCGTAGCGACGCATGGGCGTGCATGCCTCCTTTGGACTGTCGCGGTCATGGCCGTGCCATGACAGGAGGAGTGGGTGGGAACGATGTACCGAAGTCCGGACCACCGCAAACCCCACCTCCGATCAGTTGATCAGGCTACCAGCTGCGACCGACACCCAATGCCCCGTCCGCGGAGCTGGGGATACTCTACGGACGCTGCGGACACTGCGGGCGTTGTGGACACTCCGACGATCCCGGTCAGTTCCCGTCACCTCCGAACAAGCGATCGTTGTCGTTGTCGTCACCGTCCCCCGGGCCACCATCGGGGTTTCCCGGTTCGGGCTCCTCCGTGGGCTGGTTGGCCCGGCACTCGTGCCACTCCTCCATACTCTCCGCGTCCCGGCATGCCTCGGGCAGCGGCGGAGGTTCGAAGGTGGGGGTCTCCGTGGGAGTGGGGGTCGGCGAGGGCGACTCCGTTGGCGTGGGGTCCGCCTCCGCGGTCGGTGTTTCCGTAGGTGTGGGAGACGGTGAGGGCTCGAAGTTGAGCTCCTCCCCGACGTTGGCCCGTGGTGGGAACTGTTGGTGTTCCTCCCCCTCCATCGCCACCGTCATGAAGTCCTTCCACATGGCGGCGGGAACCGTGCTCCCGTAGAGCGTGTCCGTGCCCGGGATTTGGACCGGTTCCCCGTCACTGCGGTGCAGCCCCACCGCGGTGGACAACTGGGGCGTGAATCCGGCGAACCAGGCGGAAACCGAATTGGTCGAGGTTCCGGTCTTCCCCGCGACCGGACGGCCATCGTCCAGGGCGGCGCTCTCCGCCCCGCCGCCTTCCACCACCTGCGTCATTGCGTAGGTGGCATCGGCCGCCACGTCCGGGGAGAACACCTCCTCCCCGGTTTCGATGACATCCGCGTCGTTGGGCTCCAGGACGTCGTTGTTAGCGTCGATGACCTCGGTCACCATGTGCTGCGGGATATGCGTCCCCGCGTTGGCGAAGGTGGCGTATCCCGACGCCTGGTCGAGGGCCGTGACACTGTAGGTCCCCAGTGCGATATTGGGCCCGAGTTCCGCCGTTTCCGCATGGTCGGGCGACACCCCGGCGTTGGTGGCGAGATCGGTGACGTTCTGCGCCCCGACCTCGATTCCGAGCTCCACGAACGAGGTGTTCACCGAGTGTGCGGTGGACTCGACCAGATCGACCGTGCCCCAGGACCGGTTGTCGTTGTTCTGGATCTCGCCCGCGAGGCCAGGGAACTCCTGTGGCGAGTCACCGTCGAACTGGCTACTCAACGCGATGCCCTGGGACAGCCCCTCGGCCAGCACGTAGGGCTTATACGCCGACCCGGCCTGCCCACGCTGGATCAGTGAGTTGTCGGTGTCCTCGAACACACTCTCACCGCCGTAGAAGGCACGGATCTGGCCGGTCTCCGGTTCAACCGCGGCCAGGCCGAAGTTGGTCTCCTCGGCCGTACCCTCGGGACGGTTCTGTTCGACGGCCGCCTCCGCGGCCTCCATGAGATCCTCGTCGATGCTGGTCGTCACGGTGTAGCCGCCCTGCTGGATCTGGTCGGCGGGCAGATCGTAACGCTCGGCGAGCTCACTCTTCACGGCCTCGATGATGTAGCCGTTGTAGCCGTCGTAGGAGCCGGTCCCCTCCCGCTCGATCGGCTCGGGAAACTCCAGCGCGTCCGCCTCCTGCTGGGAGAGGCCGCCCCGCCCCCAGCCGTTCTCGTGCATCTCCACCATGCCGTTCACCGAGTAGGCCCACCGGTCCTGGAGGACCTCCCAGATCGGGTCGTCCGGATGGGCGTTCTCGAAGTTGCCCGGCTGCTGGATGAGAGCCCCCATCAACGCGCCCTCGGCCTCGTCCAGCTCATCGATGTTCTTGCCGAAATAGGCCTGGGCCGCCGCCTGGATGCCGTAGGCGTTGCGCCCGAAGTAGATGGTGTTGAGGTACTGCTCCAGAATCTGGTCCTTGGACAGACTCTGGTCGACCTTCATGGCGACCATGATCTCCCGGATCTTGCGGGTATAGGTCTGCTCCCGCGACAGGGTGTTGTAGTAGTTCCGCGCCATCTGCTGCGTGATACTGGAACCACCGCCAGCCTCGCCACCGCTGAGAATCGCTCGTGCTGTCCCAGCCGGGGAGATGGCCGGCTCCTGGTAGAACTGCCGCTGCTCGGAGGCGAGCACACCGTCGATGACGGCATCGGGCACCTGGTCGATGGTGATGGGAACCCGGTTCATCTCACCCGTGGTTCCCACCTCACTCTCGTCGGCGAACCGAATGACGGTGGCTGTGGCGTCGGCCTCCGCTTGCGCACCCAGTTCGTCCGGGCCCGGCATGGCCGCGTACCAGATACCGAAAGCCGTGACCACCCCGACCACGGCCAGCCCGGAGACCGCCAGGAACGGTTTCCACGCCCTGGCACAGAACCGCCGGAACCCACCGGGGCGGGCGCCGCCCTCCGCGCGGGGGCGCCGCCGGCCACTCTCGGAACGTGCGGAATGTGTGGCGCTCTGGGATGCCTGGGCACGCTCCGACCGGCGTCGGGGACCAGCTCCGTGTCCGTCACCGGCCGGATCGCCGGAACGGCGCCGACCTCCAGCGCTGCGTCGTCTCTCGGTACTCACGGATCCTCGTCAGTTCTCGTCAGGCCGAACGGCCGTGCTCCACCGGCAGCCGGCGGTCCCCACGTCGAAGCATCCGGTTGGGGCCACTGGCCGGTCCGCCACCCTGGAGCGGGCATCCGGGGGTCTGGCTTCCTGGACGCGGTACGCGGGGCGGGGGTTGACGTCGACGAGCCACGCAACGCGACACGGCACAGCCGCGTGCCACCGTCTGGCACCACCCCCTGCGTACCACCGGGCTGCCGACCGGATCGCGCGGCCGCCATTCCGATTCGTCCGGTCCACTCACCGGGCGGGAAGACTGGGGTCCTGTATCGCTGTTGTTTCTCACACCGGGCTGTTTCGGACCAGCTGTGGCACAGCCGGCTGGCCGAGACAGGCCCACCCCTGTCGGGGTGGTGTCGTGGTGCGGCACCACCGAGCCACGACCGCGACAGCCCTGTCGCGGCGTCCGAACGACTCAAGCGTGAGCGTACCTGGCACGGTGCTTGCAACGTGTCCCCTGGGGGGTTTCACACACATGAGTGTCAGCGTAGGCCACACAGTCCAGTTCGGGGAGGAGGTAGGTCCGCCAGATTCGCACGTTACAGGTTTGGCCAGCACATCCGGGGCGCGTCATCCTATCTGCGCAGCCAACGGACCCAGTCATGGGAACCTGATTCCGGATAACAGAATGTGACTTATCCGGCCTCGCTCGACAGGCAGGTCATCGAAACCGAGGCCCATCAGAGTCGGCACGGCTCCAGACGCGACGGGAGACACCCGCACGCCTGGCTCGTGCCGGCAGGAACCAAGTGGCAGGGGAGATACAGAAACATGCCATCAGTACGTGTCGCCGTCGCGGGGGTTGGGAACTGCGCGGCATCTCTTGTGGAGGGAATCCACTACTATGCCGACACCGACCCGAACAACAAGGTCCCGGGACTCATGCATGTTCGGTTCGGCCCGTACCACGTGGGAGACATCGACGTGGTTGCGGCCTTCGACGTCGACGCGAAGAAGGTTGGGCACGACCTCGCCGACGCCATCACCGCCAGCGAGAACAACACAATGCGGATCGCGGAGGTACCCCCGACCGGCGTCACCGTGCAGCGCGGACCGACCTACGACGGCCTCGGCGATCTCTACCGGGAGTTCGTGGCGGAGTCGGACGAGGAGCCGGTGGACGTGGTCGCCGCACTCAAGGACAGCGGCGTCGACGTCCTGGTCTCCTATCTTCCGGTCGGCTCGGAGGAGGCGAACCGGTTTTACGCCCAGTGTGCGCTGGACGCCGGCGTGGCCTTCGTCAATGCCCTGCCCGTCTTCATCGCCTCCGATCCCGAATGGGCCGGACGCTTCGCGGAGGCAGGCGTTCCCATCGTGGGCGACGACATCAAGTCCCAGGTCGGTGCGACCATCACCCACCGGGTGCTGGCCCGACTGTTCGAGGATCGTGGCGTGGCCCTGGACCGGACCTACCAGCTGAACTTCGGCGGCAACATGGACTTCTACAACATGTTGGAGCGCAACCGCCTGGAGTCGAAGAAGGTCTCCAAGACGCGATCCGTGACCTCGCAGCTGTCCCAGGACCTCGATCCGGGGGCGGTCCACATCGGACCGTCCGACCACGTTCCCTGGCTGGACGATCGAAAGTGGGCCTATGTACGACTGGAGGGGCGCGCCTTCGGGGATGCCCCCCTGAATATGGAGTACAAGCTCGAGGTCTGGGACTCGCCGAACTCCGCGGGGATCATCATCGACGCCATCCGAGCCGCGGCGATCGCCAAGGACCGAGGGATCTCCGGGCCGCTGCACGCGGCCTCCTCCTACTTCATGAAGTCCCCACCGCAACAGTACTCGGACAGTGAGGCGCACGATCTGGTGGAACGGTTCATCGCTGGCGAGGAGACCGCCTGACCCGGGGCGGTCGGGACGGCGCGGACGCAGGCGGGACATACCATCGGTGGCGGCCGCACAGGCCGCCACGCGAGGCTCGAGACGAGGATGCGAGCGCGATGGGCTATCTCCCGCACTCCGGCCGGCCGTCCCCCCTCCCGGACTCCACCGGAGTCGAGCTCCCGCCGCGCCCGAACGCGAAGGCCATCGTCGGGGTCATCACGGCACTGGCCGTGGCGGGACTGGCCGCCGTGGGTGGGGCTGCGCTGTGGCTACTGGCCACCGTCGAAGCCGAGGAGGACACCGAAGCCCGGGCCGAGGCGGGCGAGGAACCGAGCCCGGGTTCGGACCGGCCCACCCAGCCCGATTCCCCAACCGCCGCCCCCGAGGAACTCACCCAGGTGCCCCCGGACCTGTCCGGAACGTGGACGGGGCGCATGCAGCAACGCACACCCGACGGTGCGGCCGCGAGCGAATGGGATCTCCATCTTGATCTGGAAGGAGAAACTCCCTTCGCCTCCGGGGAGTTGTACGAACCCGACGGGACCCACATGTGTGACTGGGACCTGACCCTCACCGACGTGAGCGACGACGAACTCGAGTTCACCGTCCTTGCCACCGATGTGGCGGGGACCTGCGTGGGCACCGTCGACATCTGGCTGGAGCCCTCGGGCGACGAGCTGGACGCCTATGTGGAGGCACCCTGGCCCCAGGGGATCTCCACCGCGTCTGGAGTGCTGACGCGACACTGAGGCGGGGAACCGGGCCACGGCCGGGGGCGTCAGAGTTCGCGTCCAGAACTTCACTCCAGCAGGGAGGCCCTGTCATGGCCTACGGATACGCTCCCCCACCACCGCCACGAAAGAGTGGATCCGGCCTCATGGTGGGACTGCTCATCGGTGGCTTCGTCATCGTGGCCGGTGGAGTCGCTGTTGTTCTCCTGTTGTGGTTCCTCGGGGTCTTCGGTGGCCAGGACCAAAACACGGCACACGACAGCCGCAACACCCCGAACGGTGGTCAGGACGCGGCGAACGCGGAACCCGACCCCGACAGTGACACGGCGGGCATCGGTGGTTCCGCCGAGGTTCCGAGCGAGCTGGACGGGATCTGGTCCGGGGAAATGAGCCAGTACGACCCGGACGGGATCTGGTTCGACGACTTCGACCTGAACCTGCACCTGACCGAAGGCAGCCGTATCGCCAGCGGCTTCCTCTACGCGTCGGACGGCACCCGCATGTGCGACTGGGTCGCGGACATCGAGGACGCCGGACCGGATCACGTGTACGGCCCCTACGAGGTGACCGACGACCCCGACGGAACCTGCGTGTCCGAAGGAGAGATGTGGGTCGACGCCAGCAACGGTTCGGTCGAGGTAGTCCTCGAGGTCGACTGGACCGGCGAGGGAATCTCCCGATCCGAGGGTGACCTCTACGTGAGCTGACAGCATCCCCAGAGTCGCCCCGACGATCAGACGCAGGACCCGCAGGGATGGCGGCTGGGGATTCTGGATGCGCGGCCGTGCGTGGGCGCCTCGCTCCCGCGCCTGCGCGGTCGACCATGCCTCCCCCACAGCGGCCGGTCGCCGGTGCCCCAGCGGCCCAGCACCCCCAGGGCGACATAGGCTTCCGGTGTGTCTTTTCACGGCGACCTTGCTGCGGTGCTCCGGGGCCGCGAGTTCCGCAAACTCTTCGGCACGCGGATCGTGTCGCAGTTGGGCGACGGGGTGTACCAGGTCGCCCTGGCCAGTTACGTCTTCTTCAACCCGGAGCAGCACACCACCGCCCCCGAGGTGGCCGTTGCCTTCGCCGTTCTCCTCCTCCCGTTCTCCGTGGTCGGGCCGTTCGCAGGGGTACTGATCGACCGCTGGTCCCGTCGTCAGGTCCTGCTGAACTCCGCGCTACTCAAGGCCGTACTCGCCGTGGCCACGGCCCTCCTCGTCGCGGTCGGCTCGGACGGGGCCCCATTCCTACTCGCCGCCCTCGTCCTGTTGAGCATTAACCGCTTCTTCCTGGCGGGGCTCTCGGCAGCGCTTCCGCATGTGGTGCCCAGGGAGAAACTCGTCATGGCGAACGCGGTGACGCCAACCTGCGGAACCTTCGCCACGTTCCTCGGCGCGGGTCTCGGGGCCGGATTGCGCCTGCTCGCGGGGGACGGGGCCCTGGGAACCTCGGTGATCATGGTCGGCGCGGCGGCGCTGTTCCTCGGCGCCGCCGTGGTCACACTCACCCTGGGGCGAGGGCAGTTGGGCCCGGATCTGGCGAGCGCACCGGATGAGGTGCGCGCCGCGGTCCGCAATGTCGCCTACGGCCTGATCGCCGGGGCCCAACACATCTGGCGGCGCCCACCAGCCAGGTACGGGCTGGCCACCATCGCGGCGCACCGCTTCGGTTTCGGCCTCTCCACCCTGGTGACGCTGCTGCTGTACAACAACACGTTCACCGGCGGCGGGGTGGCCGGGCTCGCCGGATTCTCGGTGGCCATGGCCGCGTCCGGAGCCGGTTTCTTCGTCGCGGCAATGGCCACCCCCTGGGCGACGGAGCGCATCTCCAAAGAACGCTGGATCGCGGTGCTGTGCGGATTCGGGGCGGGGTGCCTCGTGGCTTTCGCGCTTCCGTTCAGCGTGGCGCTGTTCCCGGTGGCGGGGTTTGCTCTGGGGGTGGTGTCCCAGGGGATCAAGATCTCTGTCGACACGATGATTCATCACCATGTCGACGACGCCTTCCGCGGCCGGGTCTTCTCCTGCTACGACATGGTGTTCAACGCGGCCTTCGTCGCGGCTGCCGCCGTCGCCGCACTCACCGTGCCACCCAGCGGCGTCGCCCCCATCCTGGTCCTGGCCATGAGCCTCGGGTACGCGGTGCTCTGCGTGTGCTGGCTGGTGCGGGCACGCGGTGTGGATCGTGCGGTGACTCCGTCCACCACAGCCACAGTCACTTAGAGCGTGCCTCTGTGGAGTGTCTGCGGGGTGGGTGGCTGGTCGGGTCGCTCCGGTGGGCCGGGGTGCCGTGGAGGGCGCCCCAGGGCGCGATGCCGGCCGCCGGAAGACAGGACAAGCCCACCCGCGCGGTTCGTCCGGGGATGTGGGGGCGGTGCGCGGTTAGGGCACGCGCCGTGTCGGCCGCCGGCGGGATGGGATGCGTGATGTGCTGGGGGTGCCCTACCGGGCCGAATGGCCCTGCGCACGACGGCCAGCGGGGTCGGGGCGCGGTAGGCCGTGGGGCACTTCCCCGCCGCCCGGGGGAACGCACGTTCCGGCGCGACGGCCGGCGGGGCGCGGGGGCGGGGTGGACGTCGCCAAGCCAGGCACCTCCAAGAAACAAGCCCCCGATGAGGGGGAGTTGAGGCGGCTCTGGCGCCTGGGGGGGGGATTCCCCGGACGATGGGGACTGAGCAGGGCCGATGGGTGTGTCTGCCAGCGGGACCGAGGCGCCCTGGATGGGACCGTCGCGCTTCCCCGAATCGGACTAGCCGTTGCTCGGCTGCTCGGCCTGCCAACGTCGCAGTTCCTCGGCCGCCGCCTCCTTACCGAGCGGGCCGTGCTCCATCCGAAGCTCCAGGAGAAACCGCCAGGCCTTGCCCACGAGTGGCCCCGGACCGATGCCCAGGACCTCCTGGATTTCGTTGCCGTCCAGGTCCGGACGGAGCTGGCTGAGCTCCTCCTCCCGCTCCAGCCGTTCGATGCGCTGCTCAATGTCGTCGTAGGCGCGTGCCAGCGCCGCCGCCTTGCGTCGGTTGCGGGTGGTGCAGTCCGCGCGGGTGAGGACGTGCAGTCGCTCCAGCTGATCGCCGGCGTCGCGTGCGTAGCGCCGCACAGCCGAGTCCGTCCACTCTCCCGAGCCGTATCCGTGGAATCGCAGATGCAGGGATACGAGCTTGGTCACCGCCGCCACGACGTCTTTTGGAAACCGCAGGGCCGTCAATCGCTTCTTACTCATCGAGGCCCCGACAACCTCGTGATGGTGAAAGGTCACTCCACCGCCCGGGACGAAGGCCCGGGTCCGGGGCTTTCCGATGTCGTGCAGCAGGGCGGCGAGCCGAAGCACCAGGTCCGGTTCCATACCCCGTTCCCGCTCCAGGTCGATGGCCTGCTCCAGCACGGTCATCGAGTGCTCGTAGACGTCCTTGTGCCGAAAGTGCTCATCGATCTCGAGGCGCAGTTCGGGAAGCTCCGGCAGGATCTGCGCGGCCAGCCCCAGATCGACCAGTTCCTCCAGGCCAATCCGCGGCTGCGGAGTCAGCAGGAGTTTGCTGAGCTCGTCCCGGCACCGTTCCGCCGACACGATGGCAATCCGGTCAGCCATCCGGGCCGCCGCGTCCCGCGTTCCCTCGTCGATCCGGAACTGTAGCTGTGCCGCGAACCGTACGGCCCGCAGCATCCGCAACGGGTCGTCGCCAAACGACTCCTCCGGCGGGGCGGGAGTCCGGAGTAGCCCCGCGTCCAGATCCTCCAGGCCCCCGAACGGATCTACGAAGTCCACCTCCGGCAGCCGAACCGCCATCGCGTTCACCGTGAAGTCCCGGCGCATCAGGTCGCCACGCAACGACTCCCCGTACCGCACCTCGGGTTTGCGGGATTTCGGCTGGTAGCTCTCCGTCCGGTAGGTCGTGATCTCCAGCTGGTGCCCGGACCTGCGGAGGCCCACAGTTCCGAAGTCAATGCCGATCGTCCAGACCGCCTCGGCCCAACCCTCGACCAACTCCAGGATGCGCTGCGGTGTGGCGTCAGTGGTGAGATCCAGGTCCGTGACGTCTCTGCCGAGGAGAGCGTCTCGAACGGGGCCCCCCACAATCGCGAGTTCGTGGCCGGCGGCGGCGAACCGTTCCCCCAGTTCGGCGCACACGGTCCCGAACCGCTGGGAGAGCAGCGCCAGGGCCGCGAGCTGACGTTCCTCCAGGGACGCGGGACCGGCCTGGGCTCCCCCGGGGTCGACGACGTCCGTGCGGTGGTGGGCCTCTTCCTTCGACACAGCACTGAGACTAGGCGCAGCACGGATGTGCGCGCGAATCGCCATCGGTTCCGGCTGGCACGCCTGGGCAGCGTGGACGTGGGTCCACCTCCGCGAAGACGGTATTGTCTGGCCAGACCATGGCCACAACCCGGGTGGCTCGGGCTGCCCGAACCTCCTACGGGGGCCGACTTCCGAAATCCGGACGGGAACTGCGAGGCGTGCGTCGACTTGCTCACTGCGCTCCGGCCGCTGTGACGGCCGTCGCACTGCTGCCTGTACTGGCAAGCTCCGCGCCCATGACCGAGCAAACTCTGGGAGGTTCGGCCACCAGCAGCGCTGCCTCGGCCGACGCCCCGGCCGTGTCCCCGGTCACCGCCCCGGCCACCGACAACGGGGATGACCCTGACAGTGCCAGCAGTGCCAGCAGTGCCAGCAGTGCGGACAGTGCAGCCCAGGACTCCTCGATCGAAGAGCCGGCCGATGCCCTGTCCGTGGAGAGCATCACCCCGATGGCTGTGGCGGAGGATGCGACACTCACGGTTTCCGGAACGGTGACAAACACCGAGGACGCACCCCTCGACTCCGTCACCGTTCGGCTCCGGTACTCCTCCCAGCCTCTGACCACCCGCACCAGCCTGGCCCACCATGCGGACGGGGAGGCACCGCAACCCCAACGCTTCGGGACCGACGAGTCACTGGATGAGGCTCTGGAGCCCGGGGACAGCGTCGACTACACCCTCCGTATCGACATGGAGGACATCGACGTGCAGGACTTCGGGGTCTATCCCCTCACCGTGGATGCTGTGGACAGCACCGGCTCCACACTCGGCGCCCTGGACTCCTTCCTGCCCTACACCGGATCGCCGGACGAGGAGATCGAACCGACGGAGATTGCCTGGGTTTGGCCGCTGGCCGACCGGCCCCAGCGAGCGGACGACGACACCTACCTCGGCAACGAGCTCGCCGAGCAGCTCGCCCCGGGAGGACGACTGGACCGGCTGCTGACACTGGGGCTCCGCGCCGACAGCCAAGGCGCTGACGACGACGCGGAGGACGAGGAGACGGAGTCCACCGACGCATCCGAGCCCGACGAGGACGAGCCCTCGGGTTCCGAGGGCTCCGAGGACGAGGACAACGGCGTGGGAGGGGCTCCTCCCGCGACACGTACGGACGGAATCCCTCTGACCTGGGCCGTCGATCCAGCCCTCGTGGATGATGTGTCCCGAATGACCTCGAGCTACCAGGTGCTCCAGAACCCCACCGCGGTCCCTGCCCAGGGCGAGCCGCGACTGGAGCCGCACGAGCCGGATCCCAACGCGGGGGCATGGCTCGACCGCGCCCAGGAGGGCCTGGCCGAGACGTCGGTTGTCCCTTCGGCCTACGCCAGTCCGAGTATTGGGAGCCTGGTCGAGGCCGACTTGGAGCAGGACGCCATCGCCGCACACCGTCTCGCCACGGAGACCCTGGACGAACGACTGGACCTGGATGTCGGGGCCGAACGACTGTGGCTGCCCCGGAAGACGGCGGACGCGGCCTCTCTGGAGCTGTTGGCCGAGGAGGGCGCCACCACTTTCGTGTTCGACGACTCGGCCCTACCGGCACAGGACTGGGCCGGTCATACGCCCGACGCCGCCACCGTGCTCACGGTGGGGGACGACACCGAGGTCACGGCGCTTGCTACCGACCGTCGGCTCAGCGAGATTCTCGGCACCCCGGTGGCCACCCCGGGGGAGACAACCCTCGCCCAGCAGCGCTACATCGCCGAGACCGCGTTGATCAGTGCGGAGCGTCCCGACACGGGCCAGACCGTGATCGCCGCCCCACCCGCCACGTGGAACCCGACGGCGGACCTGCTCTCGGCACTGGTGACGGCCACCGAATCCCTGCCGTGGTTGGAACCGGTGGCCCTGGAGGATCTTGCGGAGGACGCACAGCCCCTGGACGAGCGTCAGGATCTGCGGGCTGCGGAGGACAGTCCCGCCCGCCTCAGCAGTGCCTACCTCGACCAGATCAGCGACATCCGCGCGGAGGCGGACCTCTTCAGCAGTATCCTCACCGAGGACGACGACCCCTACCGGCCAGCCATCCTCCGGCTGGAGTCCGCGGCCTGGGCCGAGGAGGGTGCGCCGGCCGCGAGCGCCCGTCAGCAGGTGGCAACCGCGCTGGAAGAGTCGATGGGCAGTGTCCGCATCATGCCCGGGGAGCCGGTCACTATGGCCAGCAAATCCGGAGAGGCGCCCATCCTCGTCGCCAACGACCTGCCCGACCATTCGGTGACGGTGCACCTCTCTGTGTTCTCGCAGAACTCGGAGCGCCTGGCGGTCGGGGATTACGCGGACACCATGGAAATCGCGCCAGGGGGCAAGACCACGGTCTACGTTCCCCTGTCGGCCTCGGTGAACGGTCGAACGGAGCTGGAAATCGGCCTGCACAACGCGGATGGGGAGCCGATCAGCGAGGACGAGACCACACTGCCCGTGAACGTGACCGGCTTGGGGACCTCCGCACTGGTGATCAGTGGCTTCGCGGCTCTCCTGCTGGTGGCGCTGCTGATGCTCCGGACCATACGCCGGTGGCGGAGGAAGCACACGCCCGCGTCCTCTGCGGATACGAGCGTCCAGAACTCCCCCGAAATGCGACACAATGGCGACGGACCCGACGACGACTCGCACTCCGAGGACGTCAACGTCGCCGGGGATGCGCGCATCAACGATGCCAGCAGCTCGGACTCCACCACTCCCGGTGTGGACGAAACCCCGTAATCCGTCCCCCCGGGGTCCCATGGTGACCCACTTTTCCACAAGGGAGCACACGCACTGTGGCCACCGACACGACCAACGGCGATTCAGGTACCCCTCACGACGACGTCTCGGCCACGGAGGGGCAGGATCCCTCCCCCAGCCCGCCGGAACCTCCGGGGGACGACAACCAGGACGGCACGACGGCCGCCGGGCAGGTGACCGGGGACGGTGGTCAGGACGACGGCTCCGCGGGATCGAGCGTGGTGCGCTCCAGCATGGTCATGGCCGTGGGCACGCTTTTTTCCCGCATCACCGGATTTGGCAGGACCGTGGTGCTGGCGGCGGCGCTCGGCACCCAGCTGCTCGGGGACGCCTACAACACGGCTCTCACCATTCCGTTCATCATCGAGCAGCTGTTCCTCGGCGGCCTCATGGCCAGCGTCATCGTTCCGTTCCTCGTCAAACGACGTAAGCGCGATGAGGACGGGGGGCGTGCGACCGAGAACCGGCTGTTCACCGCGATCGTGCTCGCGCTGCTCGTTCTCACCACTGTGGCGATTCTCAGCGCGGAACTCCTGATCCGCCTGTACTCGGGCAACTTCACACCAGCACAGTTCGACGTGTCCGTTGCGCTGGCGCGGTTCCTCTTCGCCCAGATCTTCTTCCTGGGGATGAGTGGCTTCCTCAGCGCGATGTTGCACACCCGCAACCGGTTCGGGGCTCCGGTGTGGGCCCCGGTGCTGAACAACCTGGTGATCATGGCCGTGGGGGGAACGTTCCTCGCGGTCGCCGGTCCCGGAACCACTCCGGAGGAGATCAGCGACGCCCAGATCGCGCTGCTGGGCATCGGGACGGCGAGCGGCTTCGCGGTTCAGGCCCTCATCCTGTTCCTGGCACTGTCCGCCGCCGGTTTCCGGTGGCGTCCTCGGCTGGACCTACGGGGATCCGGGCTGGGCGAGGCCCTGCGCACGGCCGGATGGATGTTCGTCTACATCATTTCCCTTCAGATCGCGCTCCTCATCACTGCGAACCTCGCGAACCGTGCCGGTGTCGCCGCAGCCGAGGGCGACGGTGTCGGGGCGGGGATCACCGCCTACAACTACGCACACATGCTGTTCCAGCTGCCCTACGCCATCATCGCGGTGTCCATCATCACGGTGCTGCTGCCCCAGATGAGCGACCGGGCCGCCGACCACCGTTGGGACGAGGTGCGCGCCGACTTCTCGCGTGGACTACGGATGTCCTCGGTGGTGCTCGTTCCGGCCGGCCTGGCGATGGCCGTGTTCGCGGTGCACATCTGCGTGCTCGTTTTCGCTCGCGGCAGCACCTCCGTGGCTGACGCACAGAACATCGGCTACGTCCTGGTCGCGTTCGCCCTGGGCCTGGTGCCCTTCTCCGTCTTCCAGCTCATGCTCCGCGTCTTCTACGCGATGAGCGACACCCGCACCCCGGCCTTCCTGGGCATGCTGATGCTGGGCGTACATGCCGTCTTGGGGACGACCGCCTACCTGCTCCTGGACCCGCGGTATGTGGTGGTTGGTGTCGCGGCCGGCTATATGGCCTCGTTCCTCGTGGGGCTCCTGGTGGGTGGTGAGGTTCTGCGCCGACGACTGGGCGGGCTTGACGGCCGCCGCATTACTGGCACACTGTTGCGGCTGCACGTCGCCTCCGCTCCGGCGGTCGCGGCGGGCCTCGGGATCGCATGGTGGCTGGAGTCCCAGTTCGGGCTCACGGTCGTCACCACACTCGGTGCTCCGGTGTTGGGATGCGTGCTCGGCGCGGGGCTTTTCCTGCTGAGCGCCCGGCTGCTGCGTATCGAGGAGCTGGGAGTGCTATACGATCTCGCCCGCACGCGACTGCGCCGGTAGGCACCGTGTGAGTTCCCGCACGTTCCCTACCCCCGAACGTGCGCGGGCCCGGGCCCGGCACACCGCCGGTCTCCCATTGCGTGGAACCAGTCCCCCATCGCACGTTCGAGGAAGTATCCAAGGTGTCCAACGAGAACGCTGAGCGCACTCCGGTCACTCGGGTGGTCGCCCCCGAGGAGGCGCTTGATGCTGTCGAGCGCAGCGAACCACCCACGGAACCGGAGTCGGGACTCACCACCAGCGGGGCTCCCGACGACTACCGCGACCCGGGGACCGCGGATCGTCCCGGAGAGGAAGGGGACGAGATCGGTGGGGCCGAGCACTCGGCCGGCCCCAGCATGGTGCGATCCAGCATGCTCATGGCCGCCGGAACCGTGGTGTCCCGGGCCACGGGTTTCCTGCGTACCGTGGTGCTGGCCGCGGCCCTGGGAACACACCTGCTCGGGGACGCCTACTACACGGCCAACAGTGTGGCGTTCATCATCAACGACCTGCTGATCGGCGGGTTGTTGGCCAGTGTGTTCGTTCCGTTTCTCGTCAAACGCCGGAAGGCGGACGCCGACGGTGGCGCGGCCACCGAACAGCGCCTGTTCAGCTCCGTGCTCCTGGCTCTGCTGCTGATCACTGCGGTGGCGATCCTGTGCGCGGAATGGCTGATCCGGCTCTACGCCGGCGGCTTCACTCCGGAACAGCACGAGGTATCCGTCTACCTCGCGCGTTTCCTGTTGGCGCAGATCTTCTTCATCGGCGCTAGCGGGATTGTCAGCGCGATGCTCAACGCGCGGAACCGGTTCGGCGCCCCTATGTGGGCACCGGTCCTGAACAATCTGACCATCATCACGGTCGGCAGCATGTTCCTGGTGGTTGCCGGCCCCGGCATGACCCCCTCGGATATGCGGCCAGAGCACATCGCGCTGCTGGGGTTGGGGACCACCGCAGGTCAGGCGATCCAGGCAACGGTGCTGCTGTGGGCCCTGTGGGCGGCGGGATTCCGCTGGCGCCCCCGGCTGGACCTGCGGGGATCGGGGCTGGGCGAAGCTCTCCGGGCGGCCTCGTGGATGATGGTCTACATCGGGGTGGCGCAGTTCGGCATGCTCGTCTCCACGAACGTCGCGACCCGGGCTGGTGTCGCGGCCGCGGAGGCCGGGGCCGCCGGCGCCGGAATCACGGCGTACAAGTACGCGTTCCTGCTGTTCCAGCTGCCCTACGCCATCATCGCGGTCTCCGTCATCACCGCCCTGCTCCCGAGGCTGAGTGAGCACGTGGCCGAAGGACGCAAGGACCGGGTGCGCACGGACTTCTCCCGTGGCTTCCGCCTGTCCGCCGTGTTGATCGTACCGATCTCCATGGCCATGGTGGTGTTCGCGGTCCCGTTCTGTGTGCTCATCTACGCCCGCGGAAGTACCTCGGTCGAGGATGCGCAGAGCATCGGCTGGATCCTGATGGGCTTCTCCCTGATGCTCATCCCGTTCACCCTGTTCCAGTTGCTACTCCGTGTCTTCTACGCACTCGGTGACACTCGGGTCCCGGCAATGATCGTCTTCCCGGCGGAGGCCGCCCACGCGGCGACGGCGATTGGCCTGCTGTTCTTCCTCGATCCCGCATACGTGGTGCTCGGACTCCCGTTCGCCTACGGCCTGTACTACGTGATCGGGTGTGCCCTCGCCTGGTGGGTGCTGCGTCAACGTCTGAACGGCCTGGACGGCCGTCGCATGGCCAGCACCGTCGTCCGCCTGTATCTCGCCTGTATACCCAGCATGATCTTCGGGGTAGCTATGGTCCTTACCTTCGACCTGCTGCCCGGTACTTACCTACCGGCGGTACTGGCCATCCTCACGGGAGGGCTCGTCGGCGGCGTGCTATACCTACTTGTGGCACAACGCATGAATGTGACTGAGGTCACTACATGCTGGGAACTCGTACGAGCTCGCCTGTTCCGCCGTGGTTGAGCGCTCAGGTGCAGTTCGGACACAGTGCGTCGAATACGTGAATGATGAATTCGACGTACTCTGTCCTCCTCAGGGGGACGTCGTGCGTCCTAGCATGGAACGGATCTTTCACGAGCGGGTGAAGAGCAGCTATGGACTGGAGGGGAGGTTGGGGACAGACGACATGGCCTCCGGATCGAGCGGCTCCCGCTCCCCCAGGAGCATTCCACGCTCCCGAAACGCTCGCCGAAGCCTGACGTCCCGTTCACGACTCCCAGTATGAGCACCTTCGTCATCCAACCGGGCGAGCGACTCGCCGGCCGTTACCGTCTCGACGAGCGTGTCCATGACAGCGGTGGTGCCGCGTTATGGAAAGCGACCGACGAGACTCTGGCTCGACGTGTCGCGATATGGACCCTGACCGACGCCTTCGGGCGGACTCAGGACGTCGTGCGTTCCGCGCGAGCCGCGAGCAGAGTGGCCGACTCCCGACTGACCCAGGTGTTCGATGCCGACGACAGTGGCCCGGTCGCCTACGTGGTCGAGGAATGGGTCACCGGGCAATCCCTCCACGATCTCCTCACCAGTGAGGGGCCACTCGGCCATGAACACGCGGTTGGGCTGGTTGCCGAGGCTGCCGAGGCGATCGCAGCCGCCCATGCGGCCGGGATCTTCCACCTGTGCCTGACTCCGGACAAGCTGTTCTGGAGTGCCGGTGGCGCTGTCAAGATCACCGGGCTGAGTGTGGATGCCGCCATCAACGGCCAGCCAGCCGGGGCCGACCCGGCCGTGGTGGACACAGTCGGCCTGGGACGCCTCCTGTACGCGGCGCTGACGGCACAGTGGCCGGGCAACGACCCGGTTGGACTCCCCAGCGCCCCCATTCACGAGGGGCATCCGGCAGAACCACGCCATCTGCGCGCCGGGATTCCCCCACAGCTCAACGAGGTCGTCTGCCGGTCGGCCCTCCAGGTGTCCCCCACCCCCGCACGTCCCGTCCTACGCAGTGTCCAGGAGTTCGCCTCCGAGCTGACGGGAATGCCGCGTCGGATCCCACTACCCAGCACGCCAGCACTGGGCCCGGCCCCCTCCACGGCACCGGATCCGGGAGGTTCCGCCGCCCACGGTCGCGCCGCCACACCATCGCCGCGCACGCGGTCACGCTCCGCTCCCGCGTCCGAGAGGCGCGGGCCTGCCTGGCGGGTGGTTGCCCTCGGCTCCGGAGCGCTGGTGGTTGTCCTCGCCGTGGTCGTAGGCGCCTGGATGCTGGGACGCTCCTGGGGTGTCCCGGACGTCGAGAGCGCGGGCGCGGAGTCCGATCCGGGCGACGGTGCGGCCGACAGCGAATCCGAGGAGGACCCGGACGACGAGGACCTCGAACTGCTGACCCCGGCGGGCGCGGACAGCTTCGACCCCGAAGGCGATGGGGACGAGCACAGCGACCGCGCCGGCGAGGCGATCGACGGCGACAACTCCACCGGATGGAGCACCCAAGGCTACACCTCGGCACAGTTCGGGAATCTCAAGAGCGGTGTGGGTCTCCTTGTCGACATGGGTGCGGATGTGGAAGTTTCCGAGCTTGACCTGCACCTCGGCGACGGGGGAACGGATCTGGAGGTGCGGGTCGGCGACGAGGTTGATCTGGGGGCACTGTCTCCTGTCCACTCGGAGACTGGGGTGTCCGGAGAGCTTCCGGTTACGCTGTCCGAGCCAGCCGAGGGTCAGTACGTACTGATCTGGTTGACGGAACTACCCTCGGACGGTTCGGACTACCGAGCGACGATCCATAATGTCGAACTGCGCGGGAACGTGTGAACACGGTGATGGACGCAGTGCAGGAGCTCTCCGACAGTGAGCTGTTGTCCAGACACACGGCGGGCGACAGGCAGGCCTTCGACGAACTCGTACGGCGGCACCGAGACCGGATGTGGGCTGTGGCGATCCGGGTGCTGGGCGAGCCGGAGGAGGCCGCGGACGCGCTCCAGGACGCCTTCCTCTCCGCGTTCCGTGCGGCACACCGTTTTCGCGGTGATTCCGCCGTCACCACGTGGCTGCACCGGATTGTCGTCAACGCCTGCAACGACCGGATTCGCCGACGGCGTTCCAACCGCAGCGATCCCGCTGACGAGCAGAATCTGGACCTGCTGGCGCACGCGCACCAGCAGCAGAAGTCCACAGGGGATCCCGCGGGAGTCAGCGATATCGCACTGGACGTGAACCAGGCGCTGGAGCAACTCCCCGAGGACCAGCGCAGCGCCCTCGTCCTTGTCGACATGTTGGGTTATCGAGTTGACGAGGTGTCGGCCATCCTCGAGGTCCCGACCGGCACGGTGAAGAGTCGTTGTGCCCGGGGACGGGCGAGGCTCATGCCATATCTCGAGCAATTCAGGAACCGCTAGCCGCTCCGAGACGTCACAGTTCATGGAGGAGGTGGCAAGTAGTCGTGACGTCACACGTTGAGGCGGAGCGGCTGGCTCAACTGGCGGATGGGTTGTTGGATCCTGCCAGTGAGCATGAGCTGCGTGCGCACATTGACCAGTGCGAGCCGTGCTTCGAGGCATGGGCTGCGGAGTTCCTTCCGCTGCTCGCCGAGGGACTGCTCGATTCGGAGGACGAAGAGATACTGCGTACGCATATCGACACATGCGCACAGTGCTCACAGTCATGGTCACGCTACGTACGTGACCTGTCCGAGGTTCCCGGAATCCTGTCCGCGGTCGCGTACCCATCCCTGGATGCCGAGACTGCGAACTCGGTCAGTGCACTCATCCAGGCGGAATCGGAGCTCGCACCAACGGGAGGACAGGAGCCACACCCACGCGTCGACGGGACCGGTGCAGCCGACCAACAGCAGGAGCCCCACGGAGCGGAGGCAGAATCCGGGACGGTACTCACTCTTCCTTCGCGCGGAGCGCACACGCGCAGCAACCGCTGGATGCCCTACCTCGTAGCCGCAGCCGCCATCGTATTCCTCCTCGGTGGGGGCACTGCCATCCTCCAAGCCACTCTCGGCTCCGATGACCCCCCGGCACTGGACGGGGCCGCATCCCAGGACGACACCGATACGGCCCCCGAGGAAGAATCGCCAGATGCGGTCCTTCCTGCCCAGCCGATGCTGGTTGCCAGTGATACGGACTATGCCACCACCGACCTCGAGGACGCGGCCACCCGAGTCCTGAGCGATTCGGGCGTCGCGGCCCCCGGTTCGGGTTCCTCGCCCGAACCGGGCACGGACCTGTCGTTCCCCGAGCCGGACGGAACACCTGAAGACGAGGCGATCCAGACCTGCATCGAGGCCTTCGACACCACCACCCCACTCCTCGTGGATGTGGCGAGCTTCGCGGGAGATCCCGCGTGGATGCTCGCCCTGCCGGCGGGTGAGAACGGTGACTACCGCATCCAGGTGGTCACTCCGGGCTGCCCCTCCGGCGCGAGTGACCTCATGGCCCAGACCACGGTTCCACGGCCCTGACCCCACCCGGACATCCGACACATGCCACCTCCAGGAACTGGGGCCAGGCTCGGGGACCAGCAGGTCAGATGGATCGGCATCGGCTCGGGAATTGTCCGGGAGGGTCGACTGTTGGCAGGATCGAGTTCTGGCAGCCAACGGGACGACACAGGGACAAAAGGGGCCTGAGGCGTGAGCGACGTACGTAATGTGATCATTATCGGATCCGGGCCAGCCGGCTACACAGCCGCCGTGTACGCGGCGCGCGCCGAGCTTCAGCCGCTCGTGTTCGAAGGGTCCGTCACCAGCGGTGGCGCACTGATGAACACGACGGAGGTAGAAAACTATCCCGGATTCGAGGACGGGATCCTCGGGCCGGAGCTGATGGAGCACTTCCGGAAGCAGGCCGAGCGCTTTGGCGCCGACCTGCGACCGATCGATGCCACCGAGGTGGACCTGACCGCCACCCCGAAGGTCGTCAAGGCGGGCGCGGAAACCTTCCACGCCAAAACCGTGATCATCGCCACCGGCTCACAGCACCGGAAACTGGGAGTCGCTGGAGAGGACGAGTTCTCCGGCCGCGGCACCTCCTGGTGCGCCACCTGCGACGGCTTCTTCTTCCGTGACCTGGACATCGCGGTGGTTGGTGGTGGCGACACGGCCATGGAGGAAGCGACATTCCTCACCCGCTTCGCGCGTTCGGTCACCGTCATTCACCGACGCGACGAGCTGCGAGCCAGCAAGATTATGCAGGAACGCGCCTTCGCCAACGAAAAGATCAACTTCATCTGGAACAGCGAAGTGACCGAGGTTCTCGGGGACACGAAGGTCACCGGCGTGCGCCTGCGCGATCGGGTCACCGGCGAGGAACGCACCCTGGAGATCAGCGGCCTGTTCATCGCGATTGGTCACGACCCGCGGGTGGAACTGTTCGCCGATCAGCTGGAGCTCGACGAGGAAGGGTACCTCGCCGTTCAGGCCCCCACCACAAAGACCAGTATTCCTGGGGTGTTCGGCAGCGGGGACGTTGTCGACCACAGGTACCGGCAGGCCGTGACAGCCGCCGGGACGGGATGTTCGGCCGCACTCGACGCGGAACGCTACCTGGCGGAGCAGGGCGCGTAGCACAGGTCACGTCGGCAAATCGCCGATGTCTTCACCGAATCAGGAGTAACCATCGTGGCTAACCTCATCGAGGTCACCGACGACAACTTCGCGACCGAAGTTCTCCAGAGCGAGAAGCCCGTTCTCGTTGACTTCTGGGCGGAATGGTGCGGTCCGTGCCGCCAGGTCGCCCCGGTTCTGGAGGAGATCGCTTCGGAGCATGGCGAGAAGCTCACCATCGCCAAGCTGAACATCGACCACAACCCGAACACGCCTCGCGAGTACGGCGTGATGCAGATTCCCACGATGAACCTGTACCAGGGCGGCCAGGTGGTCAAGCAGATTATGGGGGCGAAGCCCAAGGCTCTCCTCCTCAAGGAACTGGACGGCTACGTCTGACGAGCCGTAGGCGTTTCACGTGAAACGGGGCCACGTTTCGAACGTGGCCCCGTTTTCGTTGGCAATCGACGCCCCGGTGCGCTCCAGTTACCTGAGCCGTGGCATGGAGTGTCTGCGCTTCCCCGAGGACACTCCGGATCGGTGTTGCGGGCACCGGCACCGCAGACGATACGGTGCGGCCGGCCTCGTCATCGTCATCGCCCGCTTCCTACCTCGTATCGGCCTTTCCCGGCCCCATGGACGCACGCCCCAACCGCCGCAACCATCCAATAGCTCCCGGCATCCCCCGGCCGGGCGCAGTGATGGGCCGGATCCGGCACGGCCCGCCGGAACCGGCCCCGGCCGAGAGACCCACGGGGCACACCTCCTCCCGCTAGCGGGAGGAGGAATCGCGGTCGCTCATCATCGCGGCGATACGCTCAAGATCCTCCATCGAGGCGAACTCGACGACAATCCGACCCTTGCGCTGCCCCATACTGACCTTGACGCGCGTGTCCAGGCGATCCGACAGTCGATGTGCCCACTCGTCGACCTGCGGCGATGTGGACTTGTCGACATTCGCTGGGGACCGCGCCGGGGTCGTACTGGACGCCTCGCGCTGGTTGAGGGTAATCAACTCCTCGAGCGCACGCACGGAGAGGCCCTCGGCCACAATGCGGCGCGCCAGCTCGTCCTGCTGTTCGCTGTCCTCCACGGACAACAGCGCGCGCGCATGTCCGGCGGTGATGACCCCCGCCGCTACGCGACGCTGCACCGGAGGGGACAGATTGAGCAACCGCAGGGTATTCGTGATGTGGGGACGGGAGCGCCCGATCCGCCGAGCGAGCTCATCGTGGGTCGCACCGAAGTCATCCAGAAGCTGCTGATACGCAGCGGCTTCCTCCAAGGGATTGAGCTCCTGGCGGTGCAGGTTTTCCAGCAGCGCATTCCGCAGCAGCTCATCGTTTCCGATATCACGCACGATGGCGGGGATGTAGTCCAGCCCGGCCTCCTGGCTGGCGCGCCAGCGGCGCTCCCCCATCACCAGCTCGTGCTCCTGGCTGCTGCGCTTGCGAACCACGATGGGCTGGAGCAGGCCGACTTCCACGATCGAGGCCGTGAGCTCGGCGAGCGCCTCGTCGTCGAAGTGCTGTCGTGGCTGCCGAGGATTCGGTACAACCGATGCCACGGGAATCTCAGCGAGATGCGTACCGTCCGGCAGTTCCTCCACGGGGATCTCGGTCGTGGTCTCCGGTGCGTCAGCGCTGCCTGCGCTGCCCGAGACTTCGGGCCCCTGAGGGATCAATGCCCCCAGACCCTTGCCCAACCCCCGCCGTTGCTGACTCAACTGGCACTCCCTTCAGCGCGGATTACGCCGTCGCGCTCCCAGCCAACGTCTCTGCGCGGAACGCGAGTTCGCGTGCCGCATCCAGATAGGCCATGGCCCCGGACGAGCCAGGATCGTATGTCATCACCGACTGCCCGTAACTGGGCGCTTCCGAGACACGCACACTCCGGGGAACCACGGTATTGAGTACGAGCTCTCCGAAATGCCCACGCACCTCCTCTGCAACCTGGGAGGCCAACCGAGTCCGACCGTCGTACATGGTGAGCAGAATCGTGGAAATCTGGAGGGTGGTGTTCAGGTGCGAGCGAACCAGTTCCACATTGCGCAGCAGTTGCCCCAGTCCCTCCAGAGCATAGTACTCACACTGAATCGGGATCATCACCTCGTCTGCGGCGACCATCGCGTTCACCGTAAGCAGCCCCAGTGAGGGAGGACAGTCGATCAGGATGTAGTCCAGCTGGCTGTAGTCGTATTCGGCAAAGGCACGTTTCAGTCTCGCTTCCCGTGCCACCAGAGACACGAGTTCGATTTCGGCCCCGGCAAGATCGATGGTTGCGGGAACGCACCACAACCCCTCGATACCCTCCACGGGGAGCGCCAGATTCGTCAGGCTGTCCCCCTCGACAAGGCAATGGTAGACCGAGCGATCCCCACTGGAACGGTCCGCTCCGAGCGCGGTAGATGCGTTGCCCTGGGGGTCGAGATCCACGACCAGTACCCGATTCCCGTGCATGGCCAGGGATGCCGCGAGATTCACCGTTGTCGTTGTCTTGCCAACGCCGCCCTTCTGGTTCGCCACGCTGATGACACGACACTGCGGAGGCCGGGGCCAGCTGTCCTCCCCGGAACGCCCCTGCACCGCCATGGCGGACCGGGCCGCTCTAGCGATCGGCGTATCGCCGTTCTCCGAGCCCAGTTCTTCTCCGGCGTCACCGGAGTGTGGCGATGTTTCACGGGAAACCGTCGCAAGCACGTCCCCATGCTCACCGGTCGGGAGCCCGGATTCGCGGCCCCCGGGCGTCTCCGCGCCACTCCACTGAGTTTCGACCACGATTGGGGTCACCTCTTCCGTCCGCGTTTCCGTCCGCCGCCCGACCCTCGGCGCCCCGTGGAAGTCCGGGACTCACCTACTCGGGAATCGGCTGTGACACGAACAACCGTCGTAGCGGGATCGACCTTACCGTTCCCGACTCGAATCACTTCGGCAGAGCTCGCGCGTTGCCCCAACAAATCATTCCGCGCGGACTCCAGTTCCGCCTCGGCCTGCGCACCTTTCAGGGCGAGGAGTTGCCCTCCAGGCCGCAGC
Source organism: Lipingzhangella rawalii (assembly GCF_031628175.1). Lineage (NCBI taxonomy): Bacteria > Bacillati > Actinomycetota > Actinomycetes > Streptosporangiales > Nocardiopsidaceae > Lipingzhangella > Lipingzhangella rawalii. The sequence continues at coordinate 75,194 of NZ_JAVLVT010000006.1, forward strand.
AGGGGCAACGCCCACCCAGCCAGCCGCGGCAACGGAGCCACAGCCCGCGCCGTAACCACGTCGACGGAGTACTGGCCCGCAAGCTCCTCAGCGCGCCCTCGAACCACCGTCACGTTGTCCAGCTGGAGTTCCTCACGACACTCTCGCAGGAACACGCTTCGACGCAGTAGTGGCTCAATCAGGGTCACTACGATATCGGGGCGCATAATCCCCAACACCACGCCCGGAAGTCCGGCGCCCGAGCCCACATCCACAAGTTCGGCTCGCTCCGGAACCAGTTCAGTGACGACACCGCAGTTCATCAGGTGCCGTTCCCAGAGTCGCGGTACCTCCCGCGGCCCGATCAGCCCACGGTCAACCCCGACACTCGACAACAGCTCCGCGTATCGCTCTACATGCGACAACGCCGAGCCAAACAGCTCTTCGGCCTCCCGGGGTGGCTGTTGCAGCCCCTCGGCACCGCAGGTGCGACCCACTGCTGCCTCTCGCTCGCCGTACAATACGCCCCCCACGATCCTAGTTCGTGGGGGGCGCGACTGTGCTCCCAAAGCCCCTGTTTCACGTGAAACCCAGAGGCAGAAACGGCTGTATCGCAGCGTCTACGCGGGACGAATCACCACATAACGATCCGGTTCCGTCCCCTCAGACTCACTCGCCAGCCCCGCCGCCGCAACGACGTCATGGACCACCTTGCGCTCGAACGGGGTCATCGGCTCCAGGGACTTGGCTTCCCCAGACTGCCGCACCTCCTGAACCGCATCCTCCCCCACTCGGGCGAGCGCCTTGCGCCGATCCGCGCGATAGCCGCCAATGTCCAGCATCAACCGGCTACGTTCCCCCGTGCCCCGCAACACGGCCAGACGCGTCAGCTCCTGGAGCGCCTCCAGCACCTCACCGTCCTGGCCGACCAACTCGTCCAGAGTCGCTCCGACCACAGACACCATCGCGCGGTCACCCTCGACGTCCATATCGATATCGCCATCGAAATCGGCGATATCGAGCAGACCCTCGATGTAGTCGGCGGCGATATCCCCTTCATTCTCCAGCGCGGCAACATCGACGACCGGGGGGTTCGCCGGCTCACCATCAGCGGACGTGTCCACCGCACCGAGGCTGGCCTGAGGGTCCTGCGTGCTGCTCTCACTCACGGTGGGCTCTCTCCTCACTTCCCCGCGGATACCGACCGGAACTTGGCCTCTCGGCCCTGCCCCATCGTCACGACTACTTGCGCTGCCGCCGCTTGGACCGGGGCTTCTTCTTCGGCTGCTGCCGCACGATCCTAGACTCCGCATCCCCCTCAGCGGCACTGTCTGCGTCGTGTCCCTGCGCGCCCGTCGACTTTCCGGCCCCCGAAGCCCCGTTGCTGGCGGCCGTCTTCGCGGGATTCTTCCGGAACAGGTAGTGCTGCTGGCCCATGGTCCAGATGTTGTTGCTCACCCAGTAGATCAACACACCCACCGGCATCGCCAGACCGAACAGCCCGAAGGCCGGCGCCAGGTACATCATGAACTTCTGGGTCTGCATCATCGGATTGTCCGGCATCTGCTTGATGCTGCGGGAGATGCTCTGGCGCATGGTGAGGAAGGTCGTGACACCCATGATCACACAGGCAACGATGATCACGGCCTTCGCCGCGATCGGCTCCGCTCCGAACTGGGCCAGGTCACTGTCTGACATCGTGAAGTTCGCGGCGATCGGAGCGAAGAACACCATGGCGCTGCGGGCGCTCTCGGCCAGCTCCTCACTGAAGCCGTAACGGGCCTGCCCTTCGGCCACACTGCGCAACACCTGGAACAGTGCGAAGAACACCGGCAACTGCAACAGCAGTGGCAGACATCCCATTGCCGGGTTCGTTCCACTCTGCTGGAACAGCTTCATCTGTTCCTGCTGCAACCGCTGCTTATCGTTCTTGTACCGCTCCCGGAGCTTCTGGATCTCCGGCTGAAGATCCTGCATCTTGCGCTGGGTGTTCATCTGCTTGACGAACAGCGGGAACATCAGCAGCCGCATACACACCGTCAGCAGCACAATGGACAGCCCCCACGCCCATCCACTGTCCGGATTCAGCACCGTGCTGAGCCCGGAGTGGATCCAGACCAGCACCGTCCCGATCACGTTGTACAACGGGCTCAGCCATGCCAGCTCCATGGTCCCTTCCACGGGTCACTCCTTCGATCGTCTTCGAGACCACTTATCCGCCGGCAGAACCCGGCGTACCGTTCTCGCCCGTGCTTGGCTCGGTGCCCTGCACATCCGGCCTCCGCGGGGGAACCGGATCCCACCCTCCCGGGTGGAACGGCTGGCACCGAGCAATGCGGCGAATACCCAACCACAATCCTCTCGCAGCACCGTGCACCTGAAGTGCCTCGACGGTGTAGCGACTACAGGAGGGCTCGAACCGGCAGACCGGCCCCAGCAGCGGGCTGATGAGGCGCTGGTAAGCCCGGATCGGCAGAATGAGGATCCGGGCTGGCAGTGTCGGTCTGACCTCACTCATTGGCCCGCTTCCGGCCTTGCCCGGGGTTCTGCCCATCCCGCCGTGGGCGCCGCGCGCTGCGCAGCGCCCCGTCGAGCTGACTGGCGAGCATGTCGTATCCAAGGGTTGCGGCAACGGGTTTGGCGCGTACTACTAGCAGGCTACCCGCCGGCAGCGAGTCGATCCGCGTTCGCATCAGCTCCCGCAATCGACGTCGGACACGGTTCCGCACCACAGCGTTGCCGACCGCCTTGCTGACGACGAAACCGACCCGCGCCGGGGTGGCGCTCTCGCTCGTGGTGGGAACGAGAAGCGCCACCCCGAGCCCGGCTCGACCGGCACGCCGCCCGTGCCGAAGCGTCAGTTCGAAGTCATGTCTACGCCGGATCCGGCGTTCCACTGGCAACATGCCTGCCACATCCCAACGGGGCGCCCCGTAGACACACGAAGGGGGCCGGCGCCCTCGGCGGGCGTCCGGCCCTTCGTCGCGTTATTGCTCCGCGCGCTCAGTGCTGCACGGTCAGGCGCGCGCGGCCCTTGCGCCGGCGCGCGTTCAGGATGGCACGCCCGGCACGGGTACGCATGCGCAGCCGGAAGCCGTGGACCTTCGCGCGACGCCGGTTGTTCGGCTGGTACGTACGCTTGCTCACTGCTGGGCTCCAGGGACGTTGATCGGAATGCGTGTGTTGTGCTGGCTGCCCGGGGGCATGGGTCCGCAGACCTCACGTCCACGATACGGACTGCATCCGAACGGCACCCGCGGCGACGACCGCGCGGTCCGCGCCATCGGAACAAAAGCCAGAACGTAGAAACTCTATGCGTCACAAGAGCCATGGTCAACCTGGCCTGATTGGCGCGGGCCCTATCCGAGGTTCTCGGCGCCCCGGGCCCCAGGGGTTCGCCAGGCGCTGGGGGTTCGTCGGCGCGCACAACCGATACACCCCGGGTCATCCAGTTTTCCACAGGCTGTGCATTGTGATGCACGTCCACCCTGCGGCTCGGTAGCGTGGAAGTTGAACGGCATGAGACAGAGGCGTTACCGTTCCGGAGCCGACCTGCGTCCATCCGGCTCTCCAGCCCGAACCAACCCATGTGACGTGGAGAAATCCATGGCTGCCAACAAACAGTGACATGGATCTGCCCCATCGGCCCGTCCGGGCACGCCGGCCGTCACGGCGCGGCGAGTCCAAAGCGGCGCCTGCAACGACGACAGTTTGATCCACAGGAGCAGACCGGTCCGCGGACGACGGTACGCACCGTCCACATCGCGGCATACGCTCTGTCGCGCGAGACGCGGGACAGAGCATCCGGCCAGGAGGGCGTAACCATGGCAGGTCATTGTGGCTGACGCACAGACGAATCTCGCGACCGTCTGGGCCAGCGTGCTGGACAAACTCGACAACACCGAGGTCCCACCGCAACAGCGCGCCTGGCTCCTCCAGACTCGCCCGCTCGGACTGATCGAGGACACCGCGCTGCTGGCGGCGCCCAACGATTTCTCCAAAGACGTCCTGGAGAACCGGCTTCGCGCCACCATCACACACGCCCTGTCCGCCGAGCTCGGCCGCGAGATCCGGGTTGCGGTCACCGTCGACCCGTCCGCGATGCAGCCGACCGCGCCGAGTGCCCTCAGCCACCCCACCCCGCCAACACCGGTGACCTCGGAGACATCCCGCACACCTGCCGCGCTCCCGGACACACTGCCGGACACATCGGCCGAAACCTCCCCACCGCCCCCAGCGCCGGCCCCGGCAGCGCCAGCCCAACCGGCCTCCAGCTCCGTCACCGAGGACCTTCCCGGGCCCGCCCGAACCTCCGAAGCTGTCCCCACCGGTCAGTTCGGTTCGCCCGAGCCCAGTCACGAACCAGCCCACGAACAGCAGCCCTCCGCCGGTCCCGCGCCGGCCCCAGGCCCCGCACCGTCCCCGGCCACCGCCGAGACAGCCACCCCGGCCGGTGGGCCGCACACAGCCGTTCCCCGCACCAGCGGGACCGCTCCCCAGGACCGTGGCGACCATCCCGAGGTAGCACCCGACGACACCGAGGCCGGCCCCACCGAGAGCGACACCGCCCCCGCGGACGAAGAACTCTCGGAGACCACCGGGACAGCCGCAGAGATCGACGAAACTCCCCCCACCCCGGCGGACAGTGGTGGTCAAACATCGGTCCCACCACCGCCCACACCGGCAGGTCCGGACACAACCTCGGGCAACCAGCCACACACTTCGGCCGAACCGGCGCGGCTCAACCCCAAGTACACCTTCGACACCTTCGTGATCGGCTCGAGTAACCGGTTCGCCCACGCGGCCGCCGTGGCCGTTGCGGAGGCGCCCGCGAAGGCCTACAACCCGTTGTTCATCTACGGGGGATCCGGACTCGGAAAGACACACCTGCTCCACGCGATCGGGCACTACACGCAACGTCTCTACGATGGAGCACGGGTCCGTTACGTGAGCTCGGAGGAGTTCACCAACGAGTTCATCAACTCCATCCGGGACGGCAAGGCGGACGGGTTCCGCAGGCGCTACCGCGACATCGACGTCCTGCTGGTGGACGACATCCAGTTCCTGGAGAACAAGGAGCAGACGCAGGAAGAGTTTTTCCACACCTTCAACACCCTGCACAACTCCAATAAGCAGATCGTGGTGTCGAGCGACCGTCCGCCCAAGCAGCTCAACACCCTGGAGGACCGGCTCCGGAACCGCTTCGAGTGGGGACTCATCACCGACGTCCAGCCCCCCGAGTTGGAAACGCGCATCGCCATCCTGCGGAAGAAGGCCGCCCAGGAAGGACTCGCTGCTCCTCCCGAGGTTCTCGAGTTCATCGCCAGCAAGATCTCCACGAACATCCGGGAGCTCGAGGGTGCGCTGATCCGGGTGACCGCCTTCGCAAGCCTCAATCGACAGTCGGTCGACCTGCACCTGACCGGGATCGTCCTCAAGGACCTGATTCCCGATGATGCGGGGCCGGAGATCACCGCCTCCACGATCATGGCGCAGACCGGATCCTACTTCGGGTTGACCACGGACGACCTCTGTGGCACCTCCCGGTCCCGGGTGCTCGTCACTGCCCGCCAGATCGCCATGTACCTGTGCCGAGAGCTGACGGATCTGTCCCTGCCCAAGATCGGGCAGCAGTTCGGAGGCCGGGACCACACCACCGTCATGCACGCGGACCGCAAGATCCGTTCCCTCATGGCCGAGCGCAGGTCGATATATAACCAGGTCACCGAATTGACCAACCGCATCAAGCAGCAGTCCAAGTCCTGACCACCCCACCCGGTGGTCCCCCGAGGGACCACTGTCCACGTCAACGGACGCGGATCTGGTCAGGATCACACGTGGTTATCCACAGGCTTGGGAGTACGGAACTCCCCCCGAACCAGATCCACCGGACTGCTCACGCACGTCACTCCAGCTAGATTTCCGACATTTCGACGGGCTGGAGTCCCTCGTTCGTCTCGCTGCGGCATACCCACCACTTGTGGAAAACTCGTGGAAAACTCTGGGGACAACAGCCCGAAAGTTGTGGGCAACTTGGGGAGGAGCTGTGAACAGCCGGTGGATAGTCGATACTGAGATCACATCATCGGCTCACTAGTCCTGTGGGTATCCGGGGGACAACTCGTGGACAACTCGTGGACAAACATCGGGATGCTTGTGGATCCGCAGTGAACCTCCACAGGTTCCACAGTTGTCCCCAAGCGCTACCCACAAGGTCGGTGGATAAAAACTTCCGGGATGACCTGCGCAAACAATAGTTGTCCCCAGTTTCCACACCCCCTACTACTACGACGCCCCTATAAACACACCCCCACCGCGTCATCCCCGGGACGGGACTGATCTGTGGACACGTGCCCCCTTCCGTTCACCGACAACGGCTGGTTGTCCCCAAGCACGTGGAGGACGTGTTGTGTGGCAACGACCACCCCGCAGTGGCGGTACGGTAAGAACCCGTTCCCCACTCCTCGGCACACCGGTCCACCGGCCCCGGGTTGGTCGGATAGCCCGTGCCCAGCAGGTTCAACCAGCAGGATGGAGAGTCCGATCGTGAAGTTCCGGGTCGAGCGCGACGTACTCGCCGACGCTGTCGCTTGGACCGCACGCACTCTTCCGGTGCGGCCGTCCGTGCCCGTGCTCGCGGGCATCCTCCTGGACGCCGGCGCCACAACGGACGGGGAATCCCCGACCCGACTGCGGCTGTCCAGCTTCGACTACGAGGTCTCCGCCGAGGTCTCCGTGGACATCGACTGCGAGGAGCCGGGAACCACCTTGGTATCGGGGCGGCTCCTCGCCGAGATCACCCGGAACCTGCCTCCACAGACTGTGGAGCTCAGCACCGACGGCGCCAAGGTCATCGTTGTCTGTGGCAGCGCCCGGTTCACCCTGCCCACACTGCCGGTCGAGGACTATCCGGCACTCCCACAGATGCCCGAAGTCACCGGAAGTCTGGGCAGCGACGCCTTCGCCGCCGCCGTGAGCCAGGTCGCGGTCGCGGCCGGACGCGACGACACCCTGCCGATGCTCACCGGCGTGCGTGTCGAGATCGAAGGGGACACCCTCACCCTCGCCGCAACAGACCGGTACCGTCTCGCCGTGCGCGAGTTGCACTGGAATCCACAGCAGCCCGACATTTCCGCGGTCGCGCTGGTTCCTGCCAAGACACTCGCCGACACCGCCAAGTCCCTCACCTCTGGTGCCGAGGTTTCGATCGCCCTGTCCACAACCGAGAGTGGGGAGGGCATGATCGGATTCGCCGGTGGTGGCCGTCGTACCACCACGCGGCTGCTGGACGGAGATTTCCCCAAGTACCGTGCGCTGCTGCCGGACTCCTTCAACGCCACCGCGGAACTCCGGACCTCGAGTCTGATCGAGGCCGTGAAGCGCGTGTCCCTCGTCGCGGAACGCAACACTCCGCTGCGCCTCGCCTTCAGCGAGGGCCAGGTTGTTCTGGAGGCCGGAACCGGCGACGATGCCCAGGCTGTGGAAGTTCTCCCGGCCGAATTCGACGGCGACGAGATCCAGGTGGCGTTCAACCCATCCCTCCTCCAGGACGGTCTGAACGCCATCGACTCCGACATCGCCCGCATGCACTTCACCACCCCCACCAAGCCCGCGATCATCACCGCGAAACCCGTCGACGCGGATGCGGACGCGGACGCGGACACTGAGTCAGAGTCGCCGGACGTGGCGGACGCCACCTACCGGTATCTGATCATGCCGGTCCGGCTCTCCGGCTAGACCGTGCCTAGCGGTTTCCGTCGCGACACACCGGATCGAGGACCACGGAACGGTAGCCCCGGCACAGACAAGGAGTGAACATGCGGCTGGGCATGGTCGGCTTGGGGAAAATGGGCGGCAACATGGCCGAGCGCCTGCGGCGCGACGGCCATGAGATCGTGGGCTACGACACCACTCCCGGAGCCGGGGATGTGGACACCTTGGCCGAGCTCGTGGCCCAACTGCCCGCGCCCCGCGTGGTGTGGCTCATGGTTCCCGCCGGCGACCCGACCGCCGAGACAGTCGCCGAACTCGCCGGCCTGCTCGATGCCGGGGACATGGTCGTCGAGGGCGGAAACTCCCACTACCGGGATGACCGCCACCATGCCGCCCAGCTCGCCGAACGAGGCATCGCGTATGTGGACGCGGGGGTGAGCGGTGGAGTCTGGGGACTCGACAACGGCTACGGAATCATGGTCGGAGGCTCCACCGACGACATCGCCCGGATCCAGCCGATCCTCGACTCGCTCACTCCCACACCGGGCGCCGCGATCCACGCCGGCCACACCGGTGCGGGCCACTTCGTGAAGATGGTCCACAACGGCATCGAGTACGGCATGATGCAGGCCTTCGCCGAGGGATACGAGCTCATGGCCGCCTCCGACGTGGTCACCGACGTTCCGGGAACCTTCGCCAGCTGGCGTGAGGGCACCGTCATCCGGTCCTGGCTGTTGGATCTGCTCGTGCGTGCGCTGGAGGAAGATCCGGAGCTTGCGGGACTGCGCGGTTATGCCGAGGACTCCGGGGAGGGACGCTGGACGGTGCAGGCGGCTGTCGACCACGCGGTCCCCGCCCCCGTGATCAGCTCTGCCCTGTTCGCGCGGTTTTCCTCCCGCCAGGACGACTCCCCCGCCATGAAGGTGGTCGCCGCCCTCCGACACCAGTTCGGGGGGCATGGCGTCCCACGCACTACCCCGCCGGGAAACGATGGTGGGGACCACTCCCCCACCGGCTAGCTTGCAGCCGATGGGCACGTGTTCGCCTGATCCAGCTCCCCACGTCGTGCCCTGGGAGCCGACACCTCTCCTGGCCCGGTCCCCGACCTCCGCGGAGCGACGATGTACGTCTCCCACCTACAGTTGGCCGACTTCCGCTCCTACTCCGAGGCGTATCTGGAACTGGAGCCGGGGGTCAGTACCTTCGTGGGCCAGAACGGACAGGGAAAAACGAACCTCATGGAGGCCGTGGGCTACGCGGCCACCCTCGGCAGCCACCGGGTCTCGAACGACGCCCCACTGGTCCGTTCCGGCGCCGAGCGAGCGGTGGTCCGAGTCGCGGTGGTCCGTGGCGAGAGGCGGGTCACCATTGAGCTGGAGATCGTTCCGGGACGGGCCAACCGAGCCCGGTTGAACCGCGCACCCGCGACCCGGCCACGCGAGGTGGCGGGAATCCTGCGCACCGTGCTGTTCGCTCCCGAGGATCTGGCCCTGGTGCGGGGGGACCCGACCGAGCGGCGGCGCTACCTCGACGACCTGCTGGTGGCGTTGACCCCGCGAATGGCTGGGGTGCGTGGCGACTACGAGCGGATTCTCAAGCAACGCAACGCCCTCCTCCGTGCCGCGGCGGGATCGGTGGAACGTCTGGACGAACCTTCCCTGGAGATCTGGGACGCCCAGCTTGCCCAGGTTGGCGGGGAGCTGCTCGCGGCGCGGCTGGAGCTGGTGGGCAGGCTCCGGCCTCTGGTGGCACAGAGCTACGCGGGCCTGGCGGCGGTGCAGGCCGACGTTCGGTTGGACTACCGCTGTTCCGCCGCACCGGACGAGTCGTGGGTGGAGGCGGGGCCCCACGATGCCCACGTCCTCGCGGAGCACCTCCAGCAGGCACTTCGGTCCGTGCGGCAACAGGAGCTCCAGCGCGGCGTCACTGTTGTGGGACCACACCGCGATGACCTGGTGCTCTACCTGGGAGACCTTCCGGCTCGCGGGTACGCGAGCCAGGGTGAGTCCTGGTCCTACGCCCTGGCGTTGCGGCTGGCGGCGTTCGAGGCCCTCCGGGCCGACGGGGACGACCCCGTCCTGCTCCTCGATGACGTCTTCGCGGAGCTGGACGCCGACCGGCGGTCCCGACTGGCGCGGTACGTGCGCGATGCGGAGCAGGTACTGGTCACTGCCGCGGTGCCCGAGGACGTGCCGGTGGAGCTTCGGGGAACGCGGTTCGAGGTGGACCAGGGAGAGGTGAACGGTGTCGGACGCTAGCGAGTCGTCGAACCAGTCCCCCGGCGCGTCGGAGGCCTCGCCACCGGGGGCGCCTGCCGGAGGTGGGGCGGGTCCACGCCCCGCCGGGGCCGACCTTGCCCGCCAGGCACTCGCGGAGGCACGTGCGCGCGCCAGAGAGCGGGGCGCGAGCGCTGGGGCCGGCGCCCCGCGCAGGGGGGCGGATCGGCGTCCGCGACGGCCCCGGGGGGAGCCTCAGATGTTCGGTGAGGCCGTGCGTGCATGGCTGAACGAACACGGTTGGGCCGACCAGGTGGCCATGGGGGGCGTATTCGGTCGGTGGTCGGAGATCGTGGGAGAGCATGTGGCGCAACACGTGCGACCGGAGTCCTTCGCCGAGGGCGAGCTGACCGTGGTCGCGGACTCCACGACGTGGGCGAGTCAGGTTCGCGTGCTGCGTTCGGACCTACGGCGTCGGCTCAACGAGGAGCTGGGTGATGGATGTGTCGCCGAAATCACGGTTCGTGGCCCCGGAACGAAGCGTCGGCGTGGCGGGCGGGGGAGCTGACCGTGCCTGGGAACCACCCGTGCCCGCCACGCACCCATCCTCGTCAGGGCTTTCGTTTGCGCAGGTCACAGGAATTTTTTGTGGCGTTGGGCGGGTTCGGCACGCCCAAGGAGGTCTGTCCGACCGACATCGGCCACTCAGTTTCCCTTGCGTCGCTTCGATCCTGGTTCCACGTGTGGGGAGTCATCCCCCGCGCCGTTCGTCCATTCCTGTGCGGCACAGCGCCGTGCGTGCCACTTTCTGTCCGTGATCCGGGTATTATGGAAACAGTTCTTCGGGCGCTTCCGCCGGCATGGCTTTCCCGCGGGGGCAGAGGACCAGAGTGCGTGCAGTCGGTGGAGGCCCCGGGTGCGTCTTGACTCCGCCCTGTGGTGTTGTGCGCTCCCGGATGGCGCTCCCTTGAGCCCGGTAGGTGTCCCCAGCAGGAGGGTGTTCTCACTTGGCCTACGACGCTGAGTCAATCACGGTACTGGAAGGGCTCGAGGCGGTTCGGAAACGCCCGGGAATGTATATCGGTACCACCGGTGAGCGGGGGCTGCATCACCTGGTCTACGAGGTTGTCGACAACGCCGTGGACGAGGCGCTGGCTGGTTTCTGCTCGGCGATCGAGGTGACACTGCTGGCCGATGGTGGGGTGCGGGTCGCCGACGACGGGCGTGGTATCCCGGTGGACCAGCATCCGGTGGAGAATCGTCCGGCGGTGGAGGTCGTGCTCACCACCCTGCACGCTGGGGGGAAGTTCGACGGAAAGTCCTACGCGGTTTCCGGCGGACTGCATGGTGTCGGCGTCTCCGTGGTGAACGCGCTGGCGAGCGCCCTGGAGGTGGAGGTCCGCCGGGACGGTCACATCTGGCAGCAGCGTTACGAAGTCACCCGACCGACGGCCGCGTTGACCCGGGGTGGGGTCACGGACAGCTCCGGAACACAGATCACCTTCTGGGCTGACCCCACGATCTTCGAAACCACGACCTACAACTTCGAGACGCTGACCGGGCGCCTCCAGGAGATGGCCTTCCTGAACAAGGGACTGTCCATCACCATCCGGGACGAACGGCCGGAGTTCGTCAACGGTTCTCCTGTGGTGCACACGTACCACTACGACGCGGGCCTGTCCGATTTCGTGCGGCACATCAACGCCCGTCGGGAGCCTGCCCACGCGTCGATCATCTCGTTCGAGGAGGAGGACGAGGGGATCGCCGTCGAGATCGCGATGCAGTGGAACCAGAGTTTCACTCCCTCGGTGCACACCTTCGCCAACACCATCAACACGGCGGAGGGGGGAACCCACGAGGAGGGGTTCCGTACGGCGTTGACCTCCGTCGTGAATCGCTACGCGCGGGAACAGCGCCTGCTGCGGGACAAGGACGACAACCTGACCGGGGACGACATCCGGGAGGGCCTGACCGCGATCATCTCGGTGAAGCTCGCCGATCCGCAGTTCGAGGGGCAGACGAAGACGAAGCTGGGCAACACCGAGGCGAAGTCCTTTGTTCAGCGGGTCACCCACGAGCACCTGCGTGGCTGGCTGGAGCGGAATCCCGGCGAGGCCAAGGACATCGTCACCAAGGCGAGTCAGGCTGCGCGCGCACGGATCGCGGCCCGTCAGGCACGGGACCTGACCCGCCGCAAGACCCTGTTGGAGTCAACGTCCCTGCCCGGAAAGCTCTCCGACTGTCAGTCCACCGAGCCGGAGTCCTCCGAGGTGTACATCGTCGAGGGAGACTCCGCCGGGGGGTCGGCGAAGGGCGGACGGGATCCGCACTACCAGGCGATCCTGCCGATCCGAGGCAAGATCCTCAACGTCGAGAAGTCCCGCATCGACCGCATCCTGAAGAACAACGAGGTCCAGGCGATAATCACGGCCCTGGGCACGGGCGTGCACGACGACTTCGACATTGAGAAGCTGCGCTACCACAAGATCATCCTGATGGCTGACGCCGATGTGGACGGTCAGCACATTCGGACCCTGTTGTTGACCCTGCTGTTCCGGTTCATGAAGCCGCTGGTGGAAGCGGGGTACGTCTATCTGGCCCGCCCTCCGCTGTACAAGATCAAGTGGGACCAGCGCGGCAGCGACGCCGACTATGCGTTCTCCGACCGGGAACGAGACGAGGTCATCGCGGCGGGGCTGGAAGCCGGTAAACGAGATCCCCGACCGCGGGACCTCGTGCAGCGGTTCAAGGGTCTGGGTGAGATGAACGCCAGCGAGCTGTGGGATACCACGATGGATCCAGAGCGTCGGGTGTTGATGCAGGTCACTCTGGACGACGCTGCACAGGCCGACGAGATGTTCAGCGTGCTGATGGGCGAGGACGTGGATTCGCGGCGTTCCTTCATCCAGCGCAACGCCAGGGACGTTCGGTTTCTCGACATCTAGGGGCTTGTGCATGGATGCTGCCCGCCCACCAGCCCGCCGTCGGCTGGCCGACGTGGTGCGTTGCCCGCTCCGTGCCCATCGAGAAGGCCCGAGTCGACCGCTGAGACCAGCGAACGTACGGAGAGGATCGAGCCGCCAGTGACGGATTCGCCCACCCCGGACTCCTCCGGGGACACCGAGACCCAGACGCACCGGGTTGAGCCGGTCGACATCCAGGTCGAGATGCAGCGCAGCTATCTCGACTACGCGATGTCGGTGATCGTCGGTCGGGCCCTACCCGATGTGCGCGACGGTCTCAAGCCGGTGCACCAGCGGGTGCTGTATGCGATGTACGACGGCGGGTACCGGCCGGACCGCGGCTACTTCAAGTGCGCGCGCGTGGTCGGAGACGTGCTGGGTAACTACCACCCGCACAGTGACACCGCCGTGTACGACACCCTGGTGCGGTTGGCACAGCCCTGGGCGATGCGGATGCCGCTCGTTGACGGCAACGGGAACTTCGGTTCGCCGGGCAACGACCCTGCGGCCGCCATGCGCTACACCGAGTGCAAACTCGCTCCCCTGACCATGGAGATGGTCCGGGACATCGACAAGGAGACGGTGGACTTCCGGCCCAACTACGACGGGCGGTCCTCGGAGCCGGTGGTGCTCCCGGCGCGGTTCCCGAACCTGCTGGTCAATGGCTCCGCGGGAATCGCGGTGGGGATGGCTACCAATATTCCTCCGCACAACCTGCGGGAGGTCGCCGACGGGGTGAACTGGTTCCTCGACAACCCCGAGGCCTCCGAGGAGGAACTGCTGGAGGCTCTGATCCAGCGGATCAAGGGGCCGGACTTTCCGACGAGCGGCCTTATCGTCGGCACTCGGGGGATTGAGGAGGCCTACCGTACGGGTCGCGGTTCTGTCACCATGCGGGCCGTCGTCGAGGTGGAGGAAGACAGCCGCGGTCGGCACTGCCTGGTCGTCACCGAACTGCCGTACCAGGTCAATCCGGACAACCTGGCGTTGAAGATCGCCGAGCTGGTCAAGGACGGCAAGGTCACCGGGATCGCCGACGTCAAGGACGAGAGCAGCGGACGCACCGGTCAGCGTCTGGTCATCGTCCTCAAGCGGGACGCCGTCGCGAAGGTCGTCCTGAACAACCTGTACAAGCACACGCAGTTGCAGGAGACGTTCGGCGCGAACATGCTCGCGCTGGTCGACGGTGTGCCCCGCACCCTCCGGCTGGACCAGCTGATCCGGTTGTGGGTGGATCACCAGGTCGAGGTCATCGTCCGCCGCACCCAGTACCTGTTGCGGAAGGCCGAGGAGCGCGCACACATCCTGCGTGCCCTGCTGCGTGCGATCGACCGGATCGACGAGGTCATCTCCCTCATCCGCCAAAGCGCCTCGGCGGACCAGGCGAAGTCCGGCCTGATCTCGCTACTGGAGATCGACGACGTGCAGGCCCGCGCGATCCTGGACATGCAGTTGCGGAAACTCGCCGCGCTGGAGCGTCGCCAGCTCACCGACGAGTACGACGAGTTGATGGCCCAGATCAACGACTACCACGACATTCTGGGATCGCCGCAGCGGCAGCGTCGCATCATCTCCGAGGAACTGACCGAGATCGTGCACAAGTACGGCGATGAACGTCGCACGCACATCGTCCCCGCTGAGGGTGATATGCGGATGGAAGACTTTATCGCCGAGGAGGACGTTGCGGTCACGATCACGCGTGGGGGCTATGCCAAGCGCACCAAGCTGGACGCCTACCGGGCACAGAAGCGCGGTGGCAAGGGTGTGCGCGGGGCGCAACTCCAGCAGGACGACATCGTGCAGCACTTCTTCGTGACCACCACGCACCACTGGATCCTCTGTTTCACGAACAAGGGGCGGGTGTACCGCACGAAGGCGTTCGAACTGCCGGAGGCGGCTCGGGACGCGCGGGGACAGCACGTTGCGAATCTGCTGGAGTTTCAGGCCGACGAGGAGATCGCCGAGGTACTCGCGCTGCGCGACTACGACGTCGCTCCCTACCTCGTGCTCGCGACACGAGACGGGCTGGTGAAGAAGTCACGCCTGGCGGACTTCGACTCCTCCCGTTCGGGGGGGATCATCGCGATCAACCTGCGGGAGGGGGACGAGCTCATCTCCGCCCGGCTGGTGCATCCGGGGGACGACCTGTTGCTTATCAGCAGCCAGGCGCAGGCGATCCGGTTCTCCGCCTCCGACGAGTCGCTTCGCCCCATGGGCCGGGCGACCAGTGGCGTGATCGGTATGCGCTTCCTGGAGGGCGACTACCTGCTCAACATGGACGTGATCTCCGAGTCCGACGGGCAGGCGGACGTGCTCGTGGCGACCGAGGGCGGATACGCGAAGCGGACTCCCGCCGACCAGTACCCCGTGCAGAATCGCGGCGGCAAGGGGGTACTGACCGCCAAGGTGGTCGAGGCGCGGGGCAAGCTCGTCGGTGCGGTGATGGTGGAGGCGGACGACGAGGTCTTCGCCATCACCACGGCCGGTGGGGTTATCCGCACCCGGGCCGAGGAGGTGAAGCGGTCGAGCCGGACCACGATGGGCGTCCGGTTGGTGAATCTCGACCCCGGGAACACTGTGGTCGGGATCGCGAGGAATGCGGAGGCCCTTGGGGACGGCCCGGACGAGGACATCCAGGACGAGGATCTCGAGGAGGAACTGTCCTAGTGCTCTGGCCGTAGGCGGGTCGCTGGTCCGGCGGTCTGCCCTGTGAATAGGGTGATCTACCCGGCTCGCAGCGCGGGCGGGTCGGGTATCGACACTGGTTCGCTCCAATGAACGGAAAGTCCAGCGATAACGTGGCAAAGTCGACAGAGTCCCAGAAGGCCGCCAAGAAGCCAGTCACGACGGACACGGATGGTGAGGAGCATCCCACCACCGACGCCGATGCTGTGGACTCCGACTCCACCACCGACAGCACCGGCACCAGCGAGAACGACAGCACGGACTCCACCGAGACGGACGGAGACGCGGCTGGGACGGACGGCGGCTCCGGAGGCGAGGAGAAGGGGGCGGCGTCTGCGCAGCAGGACGACAGTACAGACTCTTCGGACTCTGCTGCCGAGGACCGCACCCAAACCGGCGTGGCGGGCGTGGGCGGCGCCGGCCGGGGATCATCGCCGGCGGCGATCAAGGCGGTTCGCCGGGCACACCTCACCCTGAGCCGGGTGGAGCCGTGGTCGGTGATGAAGTTCAGCTTCATTGTGTCGCTGGTCTGCTTCATCATCCTGTTCGTCGCGGTCGCCGTCATCTACGTGATTCTCGCGAGTCTCGGTGTCTTCGACGCGGTGACCGACCTGATCTCCTCCCTGGTCGAAGGTGGCGAGGCCGAGGAGGATGCGATCGGGATGAACCCGGAGACATGGTTCGCGCCGGCCCGGGTGCTCGGGTACACGGGGCTGATCGGTGCGTTGAACATCATCCTGATCACGGCACTGGCCACGGTTGGGGCGATGATCTACAACCTGGCGGCTGACTTGGTGGGCGGCCTGGACATCACCCTGAGCGAGATCGAGTGAGCACGGTTCGACACAGCT
>NZ_JAVLVT010000006.1:91700-297870 GCF_031628175.1 Lipingzhangella rawalii
GCCGGGCCGCTGCCTTCGCCGGTGCCGTCCCGGCGCTGTGCACACCATCCCCGGCAGACTCCTCCCCCCCACCGAGGCGGCTCCGACGGAACACGAGACGCGGGCGGCAGCGCGCCCGGCACGGACCCACGACGGGTCAGCCACGACAGACCCAACGTGGCGATCACGAACATCAGTAGACGCATGACCCCTCCTCAGGGGGACAGCCGGCTGGGAAGACCGGCGGTGCTTTCAGGTAGAGCCCATCCTGCGCCATCGTCGAGATAATTTGCAATCGTCATTTAGAAAATCATGCGATGATCTCATTCATCGTCGACGTCACGGGATGGATGGTGCGCGAAATGTCTAAGTCTGCGTCGAGGACCATAGGATCTGACCGTCAGTACACCCAGCAGAGGAGTGCATGTGACGTGGTGAACAGCCCGACCCTCCGTCGCCGGCGCCTGTCACGGCGTATGCGCGAACTGCGTGAAGCGTCTGGGTTGACCGCCAAGCAGGTAGCAGCCGATGCCAAGCGCCGCAGTGGCAAGCCAAGAGGGTGGTCCGACAGCAAGGTCATCCGGCTCGAAAAGGGTGAGTGGAAGCGCCTGCGCACGGACGACGTGCACATCCTCCTGGACATCTATGGCGTGACAGACACGGCCGAACGCGAGGCGTGCGCAGCATTGGCCCTGGAGTCAAACCAGCAGGGTTGGTGGGCCAGCTTCGACGACGTGCTTGGGTCCGGGCAGTTCGTCGGACTGGAGGCCGAGGCGCTGCGCATTCGGACCTACGAGTCAGCGGCGATCCCCGGCTTGCTCCAAACAGAGGACTACGCCAGGGCGATGATCCGCAGCGGCGGCCTGGTCGAAGATGACACCCTCCAGCGCCGTGTGGAGGTACGCATGCTGCGGCAGCAGATCCTCACTCGGCGAGACGCACCGACCTATTGGGCGATCATCGACGAGGCGGCATTGCGGCGGGTCACGGCAGAGCTGGCTGATCAGCTGGAGCACCTGCTGGACGTCGGCTCGCGGGCTAATGTGGGAATACAGGTGCTGCCCTTCAGCTGCGGCCCACACACCGCCATGACTGGACAGTTCGTGATCATGGACTTCCCGCCGCCGGATCCACCAGCCGTGTACCTGGAGGCGATGACCGAAGAGCTATACCTAGAGAAGCCACCCCAGATCCAGCGCTACCAGCACATCTATGACTATGTGCAGGCCATGGCGCTATCCGTGGATGAGTCGCGCGACTACATCCGACACCTGATCACGTCCCACACGTAGGAATGACAATGCCTGAGACATCCCACTCGCTGCACTGGAGGAAGTCGAGTTTCAGTGGCAGCACCACCCAGAACTGCGTCGAGATCGCTGACCTCCCCGGAGGCACGGCTGTGCGCGATACCCAGCATCGGGACCATGGGTACCTGGAGTTCCCGGCCACCGAATGGCGCGCGCTCCTTGCCGACATCAAGGATGGTCGCCTCTAGCACTGCCGACACGAAAGAAGCCCCCAGCTGCGCGCTGGGGGCTTCTTTCGTGCTTCACCTGAAAGCATCCCGCGTCTACTGTACCCCGCCGCACGGCTGACAGCCAGACGCCACAGCCGGGAGCTCGCCGCGGGGGTTAGGGCTGTTTGCCGGTGCCGTTGCAGCCAGGGCAGGGGATCTCGATCTCCTTGTTGTCCTGGTTCTGCCGGATGACCTTGTCGCCGCCACACATTGGACAGTTCACCGGGTCCTGGCGATGTTTGCCCATCAGCGTGCCACCTCCGTGATCTGGTTGTCGGGGGAATCCAGCCAGACGTGTTGGCCTACGGCGTCGACGGTGAGTCCGAAGCGGTCTGCGGGCGGCTCACCCCAGCCAACCCAGGTGAGGTAGGCGCGTTCCAGCTCCCGCCACAGATCACGGGGGCCAACCGAACCCCCGTGGGGATTGCCGTGCACGGCGAGTGCCCAGGAGCCGCTCTCGGGATCCCAGGCGCTCACGCGGTCAGCCTCCCCAGTGCCCCGCACATCCTGGACCACGACACCCGGCAACAAGGCGGTAAGCGCCAGGTCCAGGCCCGGTCCTGCGCGGGCGATTCGGCGCGGGTCCACCTTGCAGAGAAGCTCTTCCCGGTCACGGCCAACCGCGGGAAACCCAATCCGGTGTCCACGCAGCGGCATGAACGCCGCAGCCCCATACAGGCGCCCCACCGCCGCAGCACCAGTCACGGTGAGTCGCAGTTTGTAGCCCCCCGACCGGTGTGGGATCCACGGCGCCACGATCACGCCACCGGGCCGGGTCTGCTCGACCCAAGCGTAGGGGATGGTGCGCACGCTGCACGTCGCGTGGACCCGGTCGAATGGTGCCCCGTCCGGGTCTCCGATCGCGCCGTCGCCAACGAGGAGCCGCGGGGCGAACCCGGCACCATCGAGGTGTTTCTTGGCCTGCGCGGCGACCTGCTCGTCCACCTCGATGCTGGTCACCTGCTGCGCACCCAGGTAGGCCGACAGCAGCGCCGCCGTCCACCCGGTTCCCGTCCCAACCTCCAGCACGCGATCTCCCGAGTAGGGATCCAGAAGACGAAGGAAGTCGAACACCATGTTCGGTGCCGAACACGAACTCGTCCAGCTCGGCGTGCGCCAAGGTGACTCGCTGGTCAACGCGGTGTGTCCGTCGTCGATCTGGGTCACGATCGCATCATCGCGCGCAACCGCCGCCTGCCACGTCTGCGGATCGGCGTGCCGGTCGATCAGCCCGTCCTCCACTGTCCAGGCCACATCCGGCACGAACCACTCCCGCGGCGCGGCCCGCAGCGCCGCCGCCCACTCCGCATTCGGGGCGAACTCCTCCAAGGGGTTCTGCTCGGGCTCAACCATCGGGGGTTCGGCCTCTCCACGCGGCGCCACGAACCACCCCACCCCTACCCCAACGTCACTACACCGTCACCCACTGGCCAGAAACGGCCACGGGCAGAACCCACCGCCACACCGGGTGGGGTTGGGATCCGCCCTGGGGACTTTCTAGATTTTTTCTAGTCGGCATCCCCCGTCACCCCCTGCCAGACCTCCTCAGACCACGCGCATCTGATCCTCTCACCTGCGCATACTTGAATGACCATGGTTGATGTTGTGTGGCTGCTGGTTTTGCATACCAGAGGTCCGGGGGGCGACTCCCCTTGGCTCCAGCATTCGGGCGGTCGTTCTCTTCCGTCTCCGGTTGGGCATATGCGATGGGTTGGGGACTCCTCCGCGGTGCTCCACCGCCGCGGTGCCTGAATGTTACGGCGGACGTACGCTCCAGTGAGATCCGCGACTGTGGCGCTGTGGAACACCACCGCCACGCTGTTCCGGTACCCGTCACGGTGGTTTTCGCGGCTGGACGACATGTGATGGTGCCGGTTTGTCGCCTCGGCGATATGTCGACCCCGGGGACGCGCGAGCAGCCGCGTGCGCCGGAATCCGGGACCGGGAGCGGCGGGGCAGGCGCCCACTGACTCGAAGCATGTGTGTCGACTAGGCTGGCACAGGCGATATATCGCGGTCGGTCGGCCTGGTTCAGGGAAGATTGGGGGTTTTCCCCGAGGCGCCGGCGGGCCTGGGACGGCGACCATGGGGTCAGGGCGAGGTTTGGGACCGGTTCGGCTGCGCTGGAAGGAGTGCTGATGACGGTGCGGGATATGCCGCGGTGGGGTGTTGACCGTCCCCAGTCCGGAGTTCCGGAACGTCAGCTGCGGCTGACACATGCGGACCGGGACGCGATGATTGAGCGGCTCAACCAGGCCTACGCCAACGGCCAGCTGGACGAGGAGGAGCTCGGGCATCGGGTGGAGCTCGCGATGCGGGCCAAGGTGCGAGCCGACCTGGAACCTCTGGACAGCGACCTGGGGATGTCGCCGAGGGGGAGCGCAGCCGCCCCGTACCGGACGTCGGAGCCGACCGGTACGGAACGCTGGCTCGCGGCCGCCGGGCACGTCTCCGGTTACTTCACCTCGGCGCTCGGTCCGTTGATCGTGTTGCTGGTGGGGCGGAACAGCTCCCCCTTCCTGCGGCGGCACGCCATGGAAGCGCTCAACTACCAGCTCATGATGCTGGTGTTCTCCCTGCTGCTGATCCCCATCACCATCCTGACCCTGGGCATCGGCCTGGTGGTGTATCTGGTTCTGCTGGTGGGCTGGCTGGTGTTTCCCGCTCTGGGCGGAATCGTCGCGCTGTGTTCGGGGACCTGGCGCTACCCCTTGACGTGGCGGGCCATCAAGGATGAGCCCAGCTGAGCCGGCCTACTCGTCCTCGGGGCTGTTGGGCCGTTCACCGTCGGCCTCGGGAGGTTCAGATCCGGTGGCACCAGCCTCGACCGGAAACACGTAGCGCTGCTGGTCCTGTACGACGAGCGCGTGCCCGTCCGAGGTGACCGTTTCCACGTAGGCGTCGGGTTCGTCCACGACAAGCTCCTTGGACGCGGCATCCAGCACCACCTGCGTGTGGTCCGCCGTGCTCCGGCTGTCCCCGTACAGGTACGGCCCCACGCTGAAGGTCGGCACGATGGTGCGTTCCACCTCGTCCTCGAACACCCAACGGATGTCGCCCGAGCCGAGATCCACGGCGATCACCGGAACATCACCACTGTGTTGTGGAATCACGACTGTGTGCGACTCCGGATTCGCCACGGTTCCGGAGGGCGGTCTCGGTGTTGCCTGGTCCTCGGCGGGATTGGCGCCCGGCTCCGTCAGGCTCCACAGGGGGTGCCCGTCATCGAGGTCCACCATGGCGAGCACCGAGGGATGTTCCGGATAGCTCCAGCGCACCAGCAGTTGCTCGTCATCGGGCTCGTCCTCCTGCTGCCCGTCGACCGCGGGGCTGTCCGTCGCATCGGCGGGAGCACGTGGTGCGCGGCGTTCGTCGCCGTCGCCCCGGTCATCCGTGGGAACCGGGAAGATCCCGATGATCTGCGGCGTCGGTGTGGGCAGGGCGGGATCGGCGCCCTCCGAGGTGTCCGCAACGTCCTCGATACCCACTTGCCACCGGGCCGCACCGTCGTCCGCCAGGTCCCGAGCTTCCAGCACTCCACTCTCCGAGGCGCGGAACAGGAGTTCGTTGCGGGCCCCCAACGGAAGACCACGTGGACGTGGTTCCTCCTCGTCGGTTTCCTCCGCGTCCGTGGTGGCCTCTGCCGCGGAGGCGTCCAGTTCCGGAACGGTGTAACTCCACACCTCGGAACCGTCTAGGTCCAGCACGGAGTATTCGCCCGCGGGCTCGTCCGGGGACCAGTCCTCGGGCTGGCGGACCACCCAGCCCGTCACGAACCGTTCCCGTGGGTCGTCCGTTGTCCACACCTGCTCGCCGTCGGCGGTGCGCACCGTGACCTGGTCGGGGTTGTCGGCCTCCTCCAGCACGAGCACCGGGGTACCGGTCCGGTCCGTGGTGAATCGCTGGACCCGCTCACTCCCCTCCCACAGGGTCTGCCCATCGGCCGCGCTCTGGAGCAGATGCCGCTCCTCACTGTTGGAGCTGATGAGAAACGCGGATCCCAGCGACTGGATCCGCACCCCCATGGCGTCCTCGAGGATGTCCGGAGAGTCGGCGTCGGGATCGTCCAGGAGACGGACCGGGGTATCGCCCAGACCGGGCGGCTGCTCCCCGGAGAGAACGGGGGGCTCCGGCGGAGGTGACTCCTGAGGGGGCTCGTCCGACGTGGAGGCGCACGCGGTGGCGGACAGCAGGAGCGCGCTGGCCACGGCAGCGGCCGGAGGGGTGCCTCTGCCCGTGTGCATGGTGTCCCACTCCCTTCGTGCCCCGGGGCTGGGCCCGGTCGTAGCAGCATCCTAGTGGGGTCGGCCGCTCCGTGTCGGTGCACGGTCATCCGTCACATTCGATGATCTGTTGGCCCCGAACCTCGTAGATGGCGCGGCCGCCGGTGCGGTCGGCCAGCCAGGAGGAGAAACTGTCGAGCGCCTCCGGCACCAGCGCCACATCCACCTCGATATCACTGCCGTAGCGGGTGGCGCGGACCTGGTACCCGGAACCGTGTAGCGCCGACTCGAGGCCGCCTGCCTCCGCGTAGCCAGCGAGTACCGTCACGATCAGCATCGAGCGCAGCTCCACAGTGCCCACCACGTCGAGAGCCGCCGACACCGCGCTTCCGTAGGCGCGGACCAGCCCGCCGGCCCCCAACTTCACACCGCCGAAGTAGCGGGTGACCACGGCGACGGTGTCGGTGATCCCGCGGTGGCGCAGCACCTCCAACATGGGTACGCCGGCCGTTCCCGAGGGCTCCCCGTCATCACTGGACCGCTGGACGTGACCTCCGTCGAGGACGTAGGCGGTGCAGTTGTGAGCGGCGTTCCAATGCTGCCTGCGTCGCCTGGCGATGACGGACCGCGCCGCCTCCTCGTCGGCGACCCGCTCCAGGCAACAGATGAAACGGGACTTGCGCACGTCGAACTCGTGCACCCCGGAATGTCTGATCGTACGCATGGTGGTTCCACGCCCGATCGTATCCTCCGGGTGCACGCGCGCGGACGCGGACACCGCGGCCCCGCGGGTGGCCGGGCCGGAGCATCGCCGGTCACCCCCGGGCCAGTCGCGGAACACCACTCCCCGAGCCTCACCCGAGGGTCTGCTCCTCGTGTTCGTGGGCGGCGCGGGCGAAGTCCACGAGCGTCTCGGGGCTGGCCTCCGGCCCCAGAACCGACGTCATTCCCACATGATCCGTACCCCGGTAGACCAGGCTGTACATCCGAACCGAGTGCTCGTCGCTCTCGGCATGAACCTCCAGCGCGAAGGAGTCCTCCAGCTCCGCAACATCGATCTCGTCGAGTTCGTAGGTGGTCGTCGCCCCGTCCGGGTCGGTGGCCTCGTAGGAGGAGCACTCCTCCGGAGGGCGAATCGCGATCACCTCGTCCGCGGTCGCACTGTCCACGTCCACCAGGGCGTGTGTGATCGCCTCTCCCTCCCTGCCGTAGGACGCGAGAGCACTGGGGGCGTTGCGAACCTCGTCCAGCTGGGTCCACTGCTCGGTGGCGTCCAGACACTCCGGCTTGTCGAGCTCCGTGTCCTGGCGTAGCTCGTCCACCTGCTGTACGGCACTCAGCTCGGCGTAGCGGCCGGTTTCGTCCTGGTCCGCCACACGGGAGGCGTCCTCGAACTCGGGGAGGAGCGCGTCATGGAGCTCGTCCGTGGTGTAGGAGCCACCACCGTCGGCTCCCCCGGACTCGCCACATCCGGTCGCCCCCGCGAGTAGCGCCGCTCCGGCCACCACCACGGCCACGTGCGTCCCGCTGAACATGGTGATTCCTCCTGAGTCTGTGCGATATTGCGACTGGGTCCGCTACATCCGTCAGGGATCGTGATCGGACCTTCACTGCGAGTATCAAGGAAGGACAATGGTGTCGGAGCCGAATTCGCCATACTTCAGGGAGATTCTCGACGGAATCCCGGTGTATCGTCCCGGACGGACGATCGTGAGCCCGGAGGGCCGTTCCTATAAGCTCTCCTCCAACGAGTCCCCGGACGCCCCGCTTCCCTCCGTCAGGTCCGCGATCGCCGAGGCTGCCCTGGAGGTGAACAGGTATCCCGACAACGCCGCGACCGAGCTAACCTCCGTGCTGGCCGCCCGGTTCGGTGTCCCGGAGGAGCATCTCGCGCTCGGCGCGGGCTCGGTAGGCGTGACCCAACAGCTGCTGGAGGCGGTCGGAGAGCCCGGCGCAGAGGTGGTCTACGCGTGGCGTTCCTTCGAGGCCTACCCGCTGCTGGCCCAGCTCGCTGGCGTGACCGCGGTACAGGTTCCGTTGCGGGAGGAAACCCACGATCTGGAGGCGATGCTGGGCGCGATCACCGACCAGACCCGCCTCGTTCTCGTCTGCAACCCCAACAACCCGACCGGTACCGCCGTGGGGGGCACGGAGCTGATCGAGTTCCTGGACCGCGTCCCCGAGCACGTCCTCGTGGTGCTGGACGAGGCCTACCGCGAGTACGTCGACGACCCCGACGTTGTGGACGGACTGAACCTCTACCGCCGACGCGACAACATCGCGGTGCTGCGGACCTTCTCCAAGGCCTACGGTCTCGCCGGCCTGCGTGTGGGCTTCCTCGTGGGGCCGCCCCATATTGCGGCGGCCATCCGCAAAACCATGATTCCCTTCGCCGTGAACCGGCTGGCGCAGGCTGCCGCGGTCGCTTCCCTCAACGCCGAGGACGAACTCCGAGACCGCGTCGCACAGACGGTGGCGGAACGGGACCGCGTGTACAACGCGCTCCGTGCGGACGGCTGGACCGTACCCACAACACGGGCCAACTTCGTGTGGCTGCGCCTGGGCAAAGCCACCACGGACTTCGCTGAGGCCTGCGCCGCCACCGGGGTCGCGATACGCCCCTTCCCCGGTGAAGGTGCACGGGTGAGCATCGGAGATCCCGAGGCCAACGACGCCTTCCTGGCCGCGGCCAAGGCATTCCCACAGCGCTGCTGAGTCGGCGCGCATGCCTGCGCGACCGGTCAGCTACCCGCCTTGTCCAACTTCTCGACGATCAGGCGGTACAACTGCCGGGGGCGTCCCGGTTGCAGTGTGCGGTTCGGGGGCAGGGGCCAGGCGAGCCCCTCCTCCACCAGCGTACGCAGCAGGCGACGGGCGGTACGGGGAGTGACCCCCAGCATGCGTCCGGCCGCTTCCGCGTCTACCACGAGCGGGGCGTCCTCCTCGGAGATCTTCTCGGCCAGGCGCAGCAGCGTCTCCCGCCCCTTGGTCCGCAGCTGGTCACTCCCCTGCCGGGCGGGTGCGCGCTGCGCCGGAACCAGCGACCGCCCCTCCCGGTCCACCGCGAAGCTCTGCCGAGTGGCCTGGGCACGGTTGAGGGCCGAGCGGGCGTGCGCTTCCGCATCCTGGGTGGTTCGCCCCATCCCGATCCCGACCTCGATAGCCACTCCCAGCTCGGATCGGATCCGCTCGATGAACGGGGGCTGACGGAATCCCTCGGTGGCGGAGGCCAGCGAGCCGCGGGTCGCCGTCACCATGAACGTGTGATCGTCGATGGGATGGGCCGTCGCGTTGATCCGATGGGCCTCTTGCAGGAGCATCCGCTGGAGAGCCAACCGTAGCTCGTCCCGCCAGTAGCGCGGTGTAGCCCGCCGTGCCGCGTCCCGCAGGGTCGGCACGTCCACGATCACCACGCCCAGCTGGGCCTCCTCGAGCCGGTGGTGGGCACCGAGAAGGCCAGCGGTTTGCAGTGCGCTGCGGACCCCGGCACTGGTGGGCCGCAACCGCAGGGTCGGCACCCCGATCGCCTCCAGACGCTCTGCGACGCCCCGCACGCAGGTGACCGCCGTCGAGGTCACGTTGCGTCGCCAGAGCCCCTCGTGGAACGAGGTGAGTGCCGTCGTGGACCCCAGCTCCTCGTGCACGTGGATCTCGTCGACCGGTAGATCCACCTCGGAGTACGCCTCGACGACATCGGTGCGACTGAGAACGTCCAGGCTTGCCCGGGTGGGGTCGTATCGCCCGTCCAGGGTCCCGCGCAGTAGGGCCTCATGCAGGCTGGCGCCGCCCAGCGGGACATAGGTCGCGGGCATCGTCAACACCCCGGCCTTGCGGGCGAATTCGTAAGGAACCGGACTCGCGAAGAGATAGGCGTCAATAGACGACCCCAGGCGTACGACCTTGTCGGTCGCTTCCTGCTCGTCGCGGTAGGCGGCGGCGATGAGTCGGGCATTGAGTGGGCCGGTTGACCCCGGCCCCATCAACATGATGCGTTCCACCACCTCGTGTGGCCCGATCACACCGATCGTCAGATCCCCGGTACGCTGCGGACTCACGTCGGGTTGCTCCCCGCTACAATTCCACGCTCTTGACTCTGTGTGCCCACTGGTGTGCGATCCCATTCGACTCGAAACGATTGCCGAGATCGTACCCATAGATTGGGCGCCGTGGAGATCGTTCGCTACAGAACGTCAAATCCGGGGTGAGTGGCACACGTCCCACCCCGGACCGCGACCGGGCAGTGCCAGCTACGCGAGCTCCTCGCGCGTTAGGTCAGCGCCCAGCGCCGCCAGTCTAGAGGCCAACTGAGAGTGACCGCGATCCACGAAGTAGCCCGGAGCCACAACTGTTTCACCTTCAGCGACTAGACCTGCGAGAACGAGCGAGACGCCGGTGCGAAGATCGTGCGCGGCCACCTCGGTTCCCCGAAGTTCGGTCGGCCCGTGCACGATGGCCCGGGTGCCGTCTACCTCGATCTTCCCACCCAGTTTGTTCAGCTCCTCCGCGAGCGCGAACCGCCCGTCGTAGATGGCTTCGTGAATGTAGCTCTCGCCCTCGGCCAGGGTGGACAGCGCCATGAGCGGAGACTGGAGGTCAGTGGCGAACCCGGGGTAGGGCGAGGTGACGGCGTTGATCGGCCGCAGCGGTGTCTCCGGGTCGCGGTGGACGTGCAGCACGGCACCGTGCTGGGTGAACTCCACCCCCATCTGCTCCAGCTTCCAGCGCGCCACACCGAGATGCTCCAGCTGCGCACCGACCAGGCTCACGTCTCCCCCGGTGGCCGCGGTCATCATGGCGAAGACCCCAGCGTCGATACGGTCCGGCATGATGGTGTGCTCCACCGCGGTGAGCTCCTCGACGCCGTCCACGGTGATGAAACCGGTGCCTCCACCCCGGATCCGCGCCCCCATCCGGGTAAGGAAGTTGATGACGTCGAGAACCTCCGGCTCCAGGGCCGCGTGTTCGATCACCGTGGTACCCGGAGCGAGAACGGCAGCCATGATCAGGTTCTCGGTGCCGGTGTGCGAGGGAGTGTCGAGGTAGAGGTGACCGCCGGCGAGCTGCGAGGCGCACACGTTGATGTGGTTACGCTCGGGGTCCTCCGTGACTTTCGCGCCGAGCCGGGCGAATCCGCGGTAGTGGAAGTCGAGGTTGCGGCTGCCGAGATTGCAGCCACCCACACCCTCAATCCGCGCCTGCCCCATGCGGTGCATGAGCGCCGGAACGAACAGGACGGAGCCACGGAAGCGCGCCGCGATGTCGGCGGGCAGTACGGCCCGCTCCGGATCGTTCACCCGCGAAGCGTCAATGACAACAGTGCGTTCCGCCTCATGGAACTCGACTTTGGCGCCGAGATGTTCGGCGAGCTCAAGGGCACGGCGCACGTCCTGGATGATGGGTACGTTACGGAGCACGGTTCGTCCGCGCGCCGCGAGCAGTGCCGCCCCGATCATCGGAAGTACGGCATTCTTCGCGCCCTGGACAAACGCCGTGCCGTTGAGGGGATTACCTCCGCGGACGCGGTAACGAACGTCGTGGCCCATGCTCATATCGGCGCTTCTCCTTCGTGCGGCAGGTGATGCTCGCCCTGTTCGGGCCGCCTGTGGTACTTGGACGCGGGTCCCACGTCCCGAGGTTGCATGCAGGGTCGGGTAGCGACACGGTCTCGTTGAGTGGCAATACTGAACGCCCTCCCCAGAACCGGTACAGGGACTGGGGGCGCACAGAACGCGATAGATAGAGCCATGTCGTACGACCATGAGTATTCACGGAACTGGCGTTGAGGGTTGGGAGGAGTGCGCGCTGCCGCTCCCCGCGGACACCCACGGCACATACTTTATGCCCTGGTCGACGCCTCTAATGCCACTCGTGTTCAGTGACACAGTGACGTAGGTCCGCAAATGGCTCGTCCGGGCCGGTCCACGACTGGCTCAGGCCAGCGGTGCGGTAGTCACACCGACCCATCCCGTCCGGTGTTTCAGGCTACATGTGCAGCAATATCGGTTCGGTGGAACGAGCCCCGGAACCGGATCTTTTCCAGGGCGGTGTAGGCGCTCTCGCGTGCGGCCCCGAGGTCCGTCCCAGAGCCCACCACGTTGAGCACCCGTCCCCCGGCCACCGCGAGGTCCGATCGGCCGCTCCAGGCGGTTCCGGCGTGGAGAACATAGGCCCCGGGAACCTCGTTCGCCGCGTCGATCCCGCTGATGAGGTCACCTTTGACGGGAGCCTCGGGATAGCCCTCGGCGGCGAGGACCACGGTCACGGCGGCACCGGGGTGCCAGTCGATCGCTGTTGTGCTGCTCAGCCCGCCGGTGGCGGCTGCCTGGAGGAGGCGGCCGAGGGGGCTCGCGATGCGATCCAGGACCACCTGGGCCTCCGGGTCGCCGAACCTGGCGTTGAACTCGACTACGCGTGGCCCCAGGGACGTCAGTGCCAGGCCGACGTACAGCAGCCCCTGGTAGGGCGTGCCGCGTCGCGACATTTCCCGCACCGTTGGGGTGACGATCGACTCCATGACATCGGACACCAGGTCCGGACTCGTCCAGGGCACGGGTGCGTAGGCGCCCATGCCGCCCGTGTTCGGGCCCTCGTCGTTGTCGTAGGCGCGTTTGAAGTCCTGTGCCAGAAGCAGCGGGACCACGTTCGTGCCGTCGCTCAGCGCGAACAACGACACTTCGGGACCATCCAGGTACTCTTCGACGACGACGCGATCGTGACGGTGCGCGTGCTGCTCGGCGGCGGTGGCATCCTCTGTGACCAGGACGCCCTTGCCTGAGGCGAGCCCATCGTCCTTCACGACGTAGGGAGGGCCGAACTCCGTGAGAGCTTCCCGCACCTGCGCTGTGGAGTCGCAGGTGCGGAACCGCGCGGTGGGCACGCCCGCGGCACGCATCACGTCCTTAGCGAAACCCTTCGAGCCTTCCAGGCGCGCCGCTTCCTGGTCGGGGCCGAAACAGGGAATGCCGGCACGACGCAACTCGTCGGCGACTCCGGCAACCAGCGGCGCCTCGGGGCCGATCACCACGAGGTCCGTGCGGATTCGCCGAGCCAGCTCCCGAACCGCCACCGGATCGGTCACGTTGACCACGTGATTCTCTGCCAGCTGGCTGGTTCCGGGGTTCCCGGGTGCACAGTGCAGGCTGGTGACGTCCGCGTCCTGGGACAGCGCCCGAACCAGGGCGTGTTCGCGGCCTCCGCCGCCGAGTACGAGGGCTTTCACAGATCCGAGCCTATGCCGTTGTGGACGAGATCGGTAGCCGAACGGTCGTGATGGAGGAAAACCTCTCCAGAGAGGAAGCCTCCGCTAGACCAGCGAGCGGAGTTCCAGGGTCTGGTCGCGGCCGGGCCCCACGCCGATCGCCGACACGGGAGCGCCGGCCAACTCCTCGATCCTACGGACGTAGGTCTGGGCGGCCGCTGGCAGTTCGTTGAAGGAGCGCACATTGCTGATGTCGGAATCCCAGCCGGGAAGGTACTCGTAGACCGGGGTCACATGGTGGAACTCGGTCTGCGTGAGTGGGATTTCGTCGTGGTGGGTGCCGGCAACGTCGTAGCCAACACAGATCGGGACCTGTTCCAGCCCGGTGAGTACGTCGAGCTTGGTGAGGAAGAAGTCCGTGATGCCGTTCACGCGGGTGGCGTAACGCGCGATCACGGCATCGAACCAGCCGCAGCGACGGTTACGTCCCGTTGTCACCCCGTACTCGTGTCCGGCCTGGCGCAGCCAGTCTCCCGCCTCGTCGAACAGCTCGGTGGGGAACGGCCCCGAGCCCACACGCGTTGTATACGCCTTCAGAATGCCGACGACCTTCGTCATGCGGGTCGGGCCGATGCCGGCCCCGGAGCAGGCACCGCCGGCCGTGGGCGAAGACGATGTGACGAAGGGATAGGTGCCGTGGTCGATGTCGAGGAGGGTCCCCTGCGACCCCTCCAGGTAGACCGTTTTTCCCTCGTCGAGCGCCCGGTTGAGGACCAGACCGGTGTCGGCCACGTAGGGCCGAAGCTGCTCACCGTACTCCAGGTACTCGTCCAGGATCTGTTCCAGGTCCAGACCGCGCCGGTTGAAGATCTTGGTCAGGAGTTGGTTCTTGTCGTGCAGGGCGAGTTCGACCTTCTGCCGGAGGATCTTCGGGTCGAACATGTCCTGGACCCGGATCCCCATCCGCGCGATCTTGTCCGCGTAGGTCGGTCCGATTCCGCGACCGGTGGTGCCGATCCGGGACTTTCCGAGGAACCGTTCACTCACCTTGTCCAGGGACCGGTGGTAGGGCATGATCAGGTGCGCGTTCGCCGAGATCAGTAGCCGTTCGCAGCTCACGCCTCGCTCTTGCAGCCCGCGAATCTCCTCGAAGAGGATGGCGGGGTCGACCACAACACCGTTGGCGATCACCGGGACCACATCCGGGGACAGGATCCCGGACGGGAGTAGGTGCAGGGCGTAGGACTGGTCGCCGATGACGACCGTGTGTCCGGCGTTGTTTCCCCCCTGGTAGCGGACAACATAGTCCACTCGATTGCCGACGAGGTCCGTGGCCTTGCCCTTGCCCTCGTCCCCCCACTGTGCGCCAACGAGCGTGATTGCCGGCATCCCGGGTCTACCTCAGCCTTCTGGTCGAACTGGACTCCGCCGCGACCGACACAGGGCCACACGCGGATAAGCCCCTGGCGCAAGGCGCCAGGGGCTCTTGCACATTGAGGCTACCCGACGTGGATTGGTGCGTTAAGTGGGCAGGGCACCGTTTTCCTCCAGGGCGGTGACGGCCGTCGGGGAGCTGTCCCGCAGGAGTTGCGCACACCGCTCGGCCTCGTGGTCCTCGGCGATGTTCGCGGCGGCACGGGAGAGCGCGTACAGGGCCCGCAGGAAGCCCCGATTGGGTTCGTGCTCCCAGGGGATCGGGCCGTGCCCCTTCCAACCGGACCGGCGCAGCTGATCGAGGCCACGATGGTAACCGGTGCGCGCGTAGGCGTAGGCGGTGACAGATTCGCCGGAATCCAGGGACCGCATTGCGAGCTCCGCCCACACGCCCGGATTGTCGGGAAACCGCGCGGCGACCGTTCGCGGATCCGTCGTGTTGGCCAGTGCCGCACGGGGTTCGGAATCGTCGGGTAGGTGGGTTGGCGGATCGTCGCCCAGGAGATTGTGGTTGTGCAGGCTCATGTGCCCATCCTGCCAGGGTGTGGCGGGCACGGCGGGCACGGCGGGCGCGTTGCCCGTCGTACCCGCCGGCTGGAGAGGTGCACCGGTGCGGTGCGGGGATCCAGCAGCCTAGGACATCTTGGTTCCGGCGGAGCGGAGGCTCTGGCAGCCCTCGACCACACGCTGCGCCATCGCGGCCTCGGCCGCCTTGCCGTAGGAGCGGGGGTCGTAGGCCTTCTTGTCTCCGACCTCGCCGTCCACCTTGAGCACACCGTCGTAGTTGCGCATCACGTGGTCGACGATAGGGCGGGTGAAGGCGTACTGGGTGTCGGTGTCGATGTTCATCTTCACGACCCCGTAGTCGATCGCTGCGTGGATCTCCTCCAGGGTCGATCCGGAGCCACCGTGGAACACCATGTCGAAGGGCTTGTCCTTGCCGTAGCGTTCCCCAACGGCGTCCTGGATGTCCTTGAGGACCTCCGGACGCAGTTTCACGAAGCCCGGCTTGTAGGAGCCGTGGACGTTGCCGAACGTGAATGCCGAGATGTAGTGGCCCTTCTCCCCCAGGCCGAGGGCCTCGGCGGTGCGCAGTCCGTCACCCGGGGTCGTGTACAGCTTCTCGTTGATCTCGCCGACGATCCCATCCTCTTCACCACCGACGACACCGACCTCGATCTCCAGAACGGTGCGGGCAGCGTTGGATTCGGCCAGCAGCTCCTCGGCGATCTGGAGGTTCTCGGTCAGCTCGACCGCCGAGCCGTCCCACATGTGGGACTGGAACAGTGGCTGTTCCCCGCGGGCGACCCGTTCCTTGGACAGGGCCAGCAGTGGGCGGACGAACTTGTCCAGCTTGTCCTTGGGGCAGTGGTCGGTGTGCAACGCGACCTGTACCGGGTACTTGTCGGCGACGATGCGTGCGTACTCGGCGAACGCGGCCGCACCGGTCACCATGTCCTTGATCGTCGCGCCGGACAGGAACTCCGCTCCGCCGGTGGAGATCTGGATGATGCCGTCGCTCTCCGCCTCGGCGAAGCCGCGGAGGGCCGCGTGCAGGGTCTGGCTGGAGGTCACGTTGATCGCCGGGTAGGCGAAGCCCTGGGACTTCGCGCGGCTCAACATGTCGGCATAGACCTCGGGGGTCGCGATAGGCATAGTGATTAACTCCCTGTCACCTGCGGGTTTGTCGCGAGGGGCGGGGTGTGCTCAATGGGTCCACCACTCGCAGGCCGATCGCCAGTATCTCGCAGACGCGCCAAGCGAAAGGTCTAGACCATGATGCCGGATTCCGCATCGCGGCGTGTGGCTCGCTCAATCTTAGTCACCCGGAGTAATATGAACGTCACGAAATCCGTTTGTTGTTGCGCTCTGTGCATACAGTTTGCGGCTTTTCGTCCCAATTTCGGCCCAGTATGGCCAAATCTCGAGTGATCCCATCGATTGTTTTGGTGACACACGCTACATTCTGCTGCGTGGGGCGACACAGGAACGATCCGCGAGGCACCGGCCAGGTACTGGCCATCACTGGTGCTGTCCTCGTCGTGCTGGTCCTCGTGGTACTGGGAGCCTTCTTCCTGTACCGAAGCGTCATGGGGCCAGGCACGGCCAACATGCCCGAAGGAGACGAGGTTATGGCCGAGGCCGAGGACGAGGAGGACCTGGGCACGCTACACGTCCGGGTCACCGGGTCGTCCACGGAAATCCTCGTCCGGGTGACGGGAGGCGAGGTCCTGACCGACACCTCGATGAGCACCGGCGAATACGTGACCTATGACGAGCCGCAACTGGACGTAACCATCTCCGAACCGGATGCGGTGGAGGTGTTCGTGAACGGCGAGCCCTACGACCTCGATACGGAGGCTGAAGAGTACTCCTTCAGCGTCCGTCCGGATGATTAGGAGTTGCGTTGGGAAGTTGGGCATGAGGTAGGGCCCGGCCTGGCGGATGCAGGGGGCGGATCCGGTCGTTTCGGCCGCACCGGTGCCGTGCGGGCGCTTCCCGCTGGCCGTCGTGCGGGCCGCTGCCGCCACCAGCACTCTTCTCCGCGGGGGCACCAGGGGTCAGGGCGCGCTGCCAGCCTCCCCCGCGGGTTGTTCTCCGTGGGCTGTCCGCCGCGCCCGGCGGGGCTGGCGCATGCCATGGCCGCCACGAGTGGGGCCGGGTGGATGTCCTGCCTTTCCGTGGATGGTGGCCGTGGGCGGGGGCTCGGGAGCATCCTGGATTCCCGCACTCCAGACGAACACGGCACCCAGAGGAAGCACCGCCGAGGCGACCCGCCAGGCAAACACCCCCACAGCCACCCGTCCACACCCGACCGGCTCAGACGTCCAGGTCCCCCAGCTCGAACACGGCGCGGTAGTCCAGCCCTGCGGCCGTAACCCTCTCCCGGGCCCCGCGTTCGACAATGACCGCCACTCCGACCACTTCGGCGCCGGCCTCGCGTAGCGCGTTGACGGCGGTGAGAACCGAGTTTCCGGTGGTGGACGTGTCCTCGACGGCGAGGACACGTTGCCCCGCAACGTCCGGCCCCTCGATGCGCCGCTGGAGACCGTGCGCCTTGTCGGACTTGCGGACCACGAACGCGTCCAGATGGGTTCCCTGCGCGTGCGCCGCATGCAGCATGGCTGTGGCCACCGGATCTGCCCCCAGCGTCAGGCCGCCGACCGCCGTGTAGTCGAGGTCGCCTGTCGCGGCCAGCATGGTCGATCCGACGAGCGGGGCGCTTTCCCCCGACAGGGTGACGCGGCGTAGGTCAATGTAGTACTCGGCACGTTGACCAGAGGAGAGGATGACCGGTGTGTGGACCACCGCCTTATCGTTGATGTGTCGCAGCAGGTGCTCGCGTTCGCTCATGTAGCCGAGCCTAGAAGCTGTGGCCCAGTGGCCTGATCAGTACGGGTAGCCGTGTCAGTAGTGGAGGTGAGACAGGCCGTGTCTTCCGTGTCTTCCGTGTCTTCGGTGTCTCCGGACTCGCCCGAATCCGGGGAGCCCGGTGGGTCGCATGGATCTGTGCGCCAACATGTGCGGGTCGAGACGACAACCGACAGCAGGCAGGAGGCTCTTGCGCTGGCAAGCACCGCAATCGAGGCGCGCCTGGCTGCCTGCGCGCAGGTGAATGGGCCAATCACCAGCGTCTACCAGTGGCAGGGCGCCATTGAGAATGACGAGGAGTGGCTGGTTGTGTTCAAGACTGCGCACGACCGGCTTGACGACCTGGTCGCGCGGCTGCGTGCCGAACACTCCTATGACGTCCCCGAGATCATTGCCGTGCCGATCATCGGCGGAAATCCCGCCTACCTCGACTGGCTGCGCGACGAGACCCGCGAGAGCTCGTGAGTTCACTGCCTCCCGTCAGCCTCGGAGCTGTCACTGTCGTTCTCCTGCACAGTCCGTTTTCCGAACCGGCCCGGGATCCGGATTGGGGGGTGCTCCCGGAGGAGCTGCGGGGACAACACCCCGCCGTGGACGTGCACGTCGTCTCGGTTCCGGAGGCCGACCGTAGGGCCCCCGGGCACAGCTACGTGGCACGTGCGGCTTTGGACATTGCCGCGGCCGGGCCCCACCGCTCCCTGCTACTGGTCGGCACGGGGGCGGCCGGCCCACTGCTACCGCAGGTGGGCGCGTCGCAACGTTCGGCTCATCGGCTGGTCCTCGGTTACGTCCTCCTGGACGCGCTTCTTCCCCAATCCGGGATGGTGACGTGGGCGGCCCTGGCCCGCGAGCAGACCGGTGCGGAACTGCACCACCTCGTGGATGCCTCCGACTCCCGTGAGCTGGCTACCCAATGGGCGCCGGAAACCGTACCCACACCGGTCGACTGGCCGGACGCCCCGTGTGTCTACCTCCAGAGCGACCACCGCTACGACGGCTGTCTGCGGCGCGCACACCTCCGCGGATGGAAGGTGGGGGACCTGCGGTCGGGTGCCGACGACGGACTCAGCTCCACTGCCGTGGCCTCGGCCGTGGCTGCGGCCATTGTCGACCTTGGCCGAGGTTGACGCTCCCGCCCTGAACCAGAGACGGGGATGGAGACGCCCGCCCCGCGTAGGAGCATCTCCATCCCCGAACGGCCCGGACAACCGCCGATCCCCCATCGGCGGCTGCCGCGGCCCGGTGGCCCGTTCGGTCCGTGCGTGCGGACGAACGGCCGGAAGGCCGCCGACGCCGGGATCCCGCCCCCTCTACGGGATCACGCAGCGCCGGCGGCGACTGGAAGTCGCGTTAGTCCGTGACCGTGGTGGCCGCAACATCGCTGAGTAGGTCCAGGGCCGCGCCAACGGTTTCCGGGAGGGAGACGCTCCATACGTGCGCCGCGTGTTCCAGCTCCAAGGAGAGGCGCAGGCGGTCGGTGCGTCGTTGCAGCTCGGGTCCATCGGTAGCCAGGACCGCGAAGGTGCCCTCGGACAGACACGCCAGGGTCTCTCCCCGATCGAACAGCGTGGACAACTTGTGGCTGACCACGATGGCGCGGGCGGCCTGCCGCCACGGATCGCTGGCGGAGTCGAGCGCGACCAGCACCAGACGGTGCGTGCTTTTCGGTGGTGGATGTGGGGCCGAGACCCGGTACAGCTCGGTGAGCCTGGTCCGGAGATAGGCCGGGGTGGTCAGTCCGGTCAGCGGCTCCTGACAGGTCTGCGGGCGCTCACACTCGTCCACCCATCCTTCTGCCAGGGCCTTGACCAGGTGTAGCGGTGGTGCCGTCCATGCCATCACCGTGCTCAGCGCCGCGAAGTCCTCCAAGGCACTACCGATCGGCACACCGGAGCGGGCGCGGGCCCTGCCCAGCTCTGTTGCGGAATGTGTCAGGTCCTCCCCGTTGGCAAGGGCGGAGCTGATCTCGTCCACGGCCGGACGCCACCAGTCGTCCGGATACTTCCACCCCATCGCGCGACTGCGCAGACGCCAGGCGGCGCGTAGCATGGCGCTTTTGGTGGGTCCGGTTCCCATCTCTGGCTCCTGTCGAAATTGCCTGGTCGCCCACCGGCGTGGTCCTGCCGCGCCGGTGGATGCCCTCACTCCAATGACGGAGAAGGGCTGCGGTCATGACGCGGAATACGAGATGATTTTTGTGGCCTCTTCCCACCGCGCTCCGTCGTTGGGATATGGCCGGTTGGGACGCGCCCGTCGGGAGGGACGGGGCCCCGTAGCGGGGCGTGTGACGAAAGGTGGCCGATGACCGAGGCGCCGCACGAGGATGTCGAGGCGGAGCGAGCCGACAGTGCGCTCATCGCAGCCGTCCGTGGCGGTGACACCGACGCCTACGCCCTGTTGTACGAGCGGCACGCGGCGGCGGCACGTGGGCTCGCACACCAGTTGGCGCGTAGCCAGGCCGAGGTGGATGACATCGTCGCCGACACCTTCGAACGTGTGTTGACGGTCATCCAACGCGGTGGTGGACCGTCCGACGGATTCCGTCCGTATCTCCTCACGGCGGTCCGCAATGTGTCCTACGACCGTCTGCGCGGCGAACGACGCCAGGTTGTCACCGACGATGTGGAGACCTTCGATCGGGGGGAGCCATTCGTCGATCCGGCTCTGGAGGGGCTGGAACGGTCGCTCATCGCCCAGGCGTTCCTGTCGCTTCCCCAGAGATGGCAGGCGGTGCTGTGGCACACCGAGATTGAGGGGGGCAAGCCCGCTCAGGTGGCCCCCGTCTTGGGGATGACCGCGAACGGCGTTGCCGCCCTGGCCTACCGGGCTCGGGAGGGGCTGCGTCAGGCCTACCTCCAGATGCACCTGGCCGGAGGTGCCCCGTCCGAGTCGTGTCGCCCCGCGCTGAACCAGCTGGGTGCCTACGTGCGGGGCGGGTTGTCCCGCCGGGACGCTACGGGTGTGGACGCGCACCTGGACACGTGCGCGGACTGTCGTGGTGTCTACGCGGAGCTCATGGATGTCAACGTGGGGCTGCGCGTGATCGTCGGTCCGCTCGTGGCGGGGCCGGTCGCCGCCGGATATCTGGCCTCTCTGCCGACGGCGGCGGGGATCGGCGGCGCGTGGCAGGGCATGCCGCGTCGGCAGCAGCAGGCGGTGGCGGGAGGAACGGCCGCTGCGGTGGTGGCCGCGGCTGCGGCGTTCGCGATGGTCAGTCACGAGGAGCCGGTCTCCGAGCCGCCGTCGTCGGCAGCTCCCGAGACCGAGGCCCCGGAGGCGGAGCCCGCCGAGCCGGAGCAGGACGAGGACGACGATGGTGCCGGTGCGGACCCGGACCCGCCCGACGATCCGGATTCCTCGGATTCCTCGGATTCCTCGGATTCGTCTGAGCCCGAGGAGCCCGAGGAAACCGACACTGCCACGGATCCACCGGCCACAGCCGCCGAGTCGGTGGAAGAGCCCGCGGACGAGTCCGAACCCGCACCGCCGGAGCCGCCGCAGGAGCAGGACACGCCCCCCGAACCGGGGGCACCACCCGAGCCGCCGGATCCACCCGAGCCGCCGGATCCACCGGATCCACCGGCGTTTCCGGATCCACCGGGGCCCCCGGACCCACCCGGGCCCCCGGGAGTGCCCGGACCACCCGGGCATCTCGGCCCCGAGCCGCCGGGATTCCCGGAACCTCCGGGGCTGTTCGATGTTCCGGATGTCCCGGACGTTCCCGCTCCGCCGGAACCACCCGCTCCGCCGGAACCACCCGAGCCACCGGAACCGCCCGTTCCGTCCGAGCTTCCGGTTGGCTGACCCGTCGATCCGGGTGTCACCAGGATTCGGACGTACTTGGTGCGGTAAAGTTTTCGACCAAAAGGTGACAGGGTTGTGAGTTGTCTCCCGTGACTCCTCCTTTTGCGCTGGTCATTTCGCCCCCTGACGTGGTGTCCTTCGATGGAGCGAAGTTCGTCCACGGATTGTGTGCGCCCCAAAAAGCATTCGCCAGTAGGCTGATTGACGGCAGGCGGACCGGGGTTCGCGTGTGGTGCCAGGGGTCGCGAGGTGTCCACGCGTCGGAGAAGGCGCGGCCAGGCTGACACCGGTCTGTCGAGAAGGACGTAATGCCGACATCTCGAACAGCAGGGCCGAAATACGGCCGGCTGCAAGCACGAGGTTCGAGGGAAGGGGCGGTGTCGGGTGGATCGCTGTGCGCTGTTCGTGGACGCCGGTTACCTGTTGGCCGACGGTGCGATGGCGGTGCACGGTACGCGCAACCGTGACTCTGTCTCGTGGGACTACGCCGGCCTGGTGCGCCTGTTGAGTGACATGGCTCGGGATCGAACCGGTCTCTCGCTGCTGCGCTGCTACTGGTACGAAACCACTGTCGACGACCGACGGAACCAGGAGCAGGACAGTATCGCCGACATTCCGGGGATCAAGTTCCGCGCGGCACGTATCCGCCCGGGGCGTCGGGAAGGGGTCGAGAGCTATGTGCAGCGGGACCTCACCACGCTCGCCCGTACCGGGGGGTTGTGTGAGGCTGTCCTCGTCAGCGGGGATGAGGACATGGCGCAGGTGGTGGCCGACGTCCAGGATCTCGGCGTGCGGGTCACCGTCGTCCATGTCTCGGTCGAGGGGAACTGGACGATTTCCCGAGCTCTGCGCCGGGAGTGCGATGATTTGATCGAGGTGGGTGCCGGGCATCTACGCCCGTACGTGAACCTGCTGGCCCAGCCCGACCCGGCGGAGGAGACCGGGAGTGCCGGTCCATTGTCCAATGGACAGTCCCATGGCGCACCGATGTCTCGCCAGCCGGTCAACGCCAATGTCGCGGCCGATCGTGTCGAGCCCGCGGACAT
The DNA here is from genome assembly GCF_031628175.1 of Lipingzhangella rawalii. NCBI lineage: Bacteria > Bacillati > Actinomycetota > Actinomycetes > Streptosporangiales > Nocardiopsidaceae > Lipingzhangella > Lipingzhangella rawalii. Next base: position 114,276 of record NZ_JAVLVT010000006.1, read on the forward strand.
GGCCATGATGTACGCGAACACCGGGGGGCAACCGGCCGGTACCGCGATGGAGCAACTACGCGCGATGCAGCAGAGCATCGCCCACCGCCGAGGTGGCGACCAGCCCGGTGCCGCAGGCGACGTGTCGAATCCGGCGACTGGGGGGCAACCCGCGCCGTCGGGTGGGTATCAGGCGCCGGCCGGGGGGAGTCCGAACCAGACCGGTGGGCATGCCTATCCGAACGGTGCGAGTCCGCAGCAGGCGGGTGGGCATGCGATGCCCTCGGGTGGGTATCAGGCGCCGGCTGGAGGGAGTCCGAACCAGACCGGTGGGCATGCCTATCCGAACGGTGCGAGTCCGCAGCAGGCGGGTGGGCATGCGATGCCCTCGGGTGGGTATCAGGCGCCGGCCGGGGGGAGTCCGAACCAGACCGGTGGGCATGCCTATCCGAACGGTGCGAGTCCGCAGCAGGCGGGTGGGCATGCGATGCCCTCGGGTGGGTATCAGGCGCCGGCTGGGGGGAATCCGAACCAGACCGGTGGGCATGCGATGCCCTCGGGTGGGTATCAGGCGCAACACACCGGTGGATATCCCGCGCAGCACCCGGGACACAGCGGGGCGCACCCCTCGATGGCTCCGCAGGCGGGGCAGGGGCATCCCGCATCTGGAGCACAGCCCAGCATGCGCGGCATGAACGGCACCGGCCCCCAGCAACCCCAGCAACGGATGAACCCGGGCGGGACCCAATACCAGAATCCCCCCACCGGGGCGGCACCTGCCCAGGGGCGCGGAGACCCCCCAGGGCGAGGGGCACCACCGGGCCAGGACCGCGGCTATGGCTCGAACACGGGGCAGCAGCAGGGATTCGGAGGTAGCTCTCCCGTAAACCCTACGAGTGGGGCCAGTACGGGAACTGAGGCGAACCTCAGGGGCGCGACCGCCACCCAGAACGGGATGCGCCCAGCTACTGGCCCCCAGCCCACGCCGCCCGTCCAGCACGGGCCGTACACGAATCCCACGCCACGAGTGGGCAATGTTGCTCCTGACCCCCAGGATCCACACTCGGTGGCGAATGCGGTGCGTACCGCGTACCAGGAGGGTGACAACTTCGGGGAGTCCATTGCCCGGGATGCACCAGCCCTGTGGGTCGAGGCCGTGCTGGCCGGTCAGCCGAGAATGCCGGCTGACCTTGAGGCACGCATGCTCCAGGGGTCGGCGCTTCCTGTGGACTACCTGCTTCGGGAGGACGTCCGGGAGTCGCTGCGGGGTGGCTTCTGGTCAGCTCTGGAGCGCTGTAGAGCCTAGGAACCGTGTGTCACCATCCTGCGGGGGTCGGGGTGGGGCGCAGCAGCGGAGCGGGGTGACGATGGTGCAGGTTACCTCCGACGATCTGGATCGTGTGGAGTTCCGGGCAGTGCACTCGGGCGAACATGGCCACGCGGCTCGGGAGCTTGAGCGCCTTGCGGAACAGGCGGATGCGCACAGCACGGTGTCCCGCGCCGAGCTGTTGGCCCGCTCCGGGGAGCAGTGGGAAATGGCCTACGAGTTCGCCCGGGCCGCAGCGGTGTACCAGCGGGCGGTGGAGGACGGTGGTCCCACGCTCATTGATGCGCGGGCGCTGCGTGCCGGGGCTCTGTTGGAGCTCGAACGGTGGGAGGAAGCCCGGCAGGAACTGGACTGTCTCCTCGCCTATGGCCCCCGGGGTCTTCAGACGTATCTTCATGTCGCCGAGGCGCTCTATGCCTATGACGATCTGCCCGGTGCCGAACACTGGTCGTCGCTGGGAGTGGTGCGATTCCGGGAACAGGTCGATACGGAGCGGGTGCGTGGCCTGTGGGTGGAGCTACTGCGGGTGCGGTTTCGCGTGCGTGTGGATCTCGGGCGGACCGAGGACGATCTGGACCGGTTGTTGGACGAGGTCTGAGTTTTCCGGGATTGCCCTACGGGGGACAGCAGGACGTGGGGTCGACATGGTAGACCGAGGGCATGGAGCCCAGCCTGCTGCGCTATGACCGGACTGGTCGCGGATCGCCGCTCGTTCTCCTGCATGGAATCTCGCACCGGCGTCAGGTGTGGCGTCCGGTACTTCGTCATCTGGGCGAGCACGTCGATGTTGTTGCCCCGGATCTGCCGGGGTGTGGTGAGTCGCCGGAACCTCCACCTGGAGAGCCTTATGACGTCGCAGCCCTCGCCGACGCCGTAGCGGAGTTGTGCCAGGACTTGGGGGTGGTCCGCCCGCACGTGGTTGGCAACTCCCTCGGCGGGGCCGTGGCCCTCGAGCTGGGGATTCGAGGCAGAGCGGCTTCAGTGACCGCTTTCTCACCGATCGGATTCGCCACACCGCTAGAGAATGCGACACTGCGTGCGCTGGTGTACGGCATGGCCGTGGCGGGGCGTGTCCCCGAGCGGCTACGTGGCGCGGTCGCGGACACGCCACCTCTGCGGGCCCTGGCCCGGCGCACGCTGCATGCCGACCCGCAGGCACCCGCGGCGCGCGAGGCCCGGTTTAACACCGCGGTTCTGGAACCCGGCTCCCCGTTCCAGCGGTTGGCGCCGGAGGTCGCGAACTACACCGTCCCGACGACGGACGTTCCGTGTCCCGTGACGATCGCCTGGGGAGAGCGTGACCGGATCCTGCCACCCCGGATGGCCCGGCGGGCGCGGGATCGCATCCCTCATGCGCAGGTGGTGACCCTGTTGGACTGTGGGCACATTCCGATGGTTGATGATCCGGCCACGGTCGCGGTTACGATCCGGCGGGCGTGTCGGCCGGCCGGGGAGGGGCTCGCCTGTGAAACGTCAGCGGTTCGTTCGAGCCACCGTTCCTAGGATGTCGAGCCCTGCTCCTCTTTGGTGCTGGCGGTGCTGTCCTCGTCTCCGGCCTTCGTGCCCCGGCGGTTGTTCCGGGAGGTGCGGCCGGTGGATGGCCGTTTCGGGGATTCTGCCGTGGTGTCCCCGGTGTCTTCCCCGGAGCGGGGCGTGCCGCCGTGGTGGATACGCAGTGCCTCGTCCTCGACTTTCAGCAGACGCTGGATCTCTTCGGGCTGGGCCGGAATCCGCTCGCCACGGAAATGGGCACCGAGGACGTCCAGGGCGTGTCCGCACAGGAGCTCTCGGACCGTGCCCGCCTGGGTGCCACTGAGCTCCTGTAGCTCGGGCAGATGCAGTTCCTGGAGGAGCCGGACGACGTGACGGAGGCGTTCCCGGACTCGCTTATCGGTGATTGCGCTGGTGAGGAGTTCAGCTTCGGAACGGATCCCGTTGGTTGCTCGCCCGCTTCCCGTGCCGGAGTCCGTGGACCGCGCCGCGTCTCGTTCGGCGATGAACAGGCGGGTCAGCTCGCGGTTGGCGGCGCGAGCCGCATCCCGATCCGCGGTCTTGCGACTATGTCGCCCTTGAAGCCAGGTAACGGTGGCGCTGCTGACGAGGCTGATCGCTCCGCCCAACACCACGTATGCGAGTGGTTCCATGTGTGGTCCTTAGGGATGCCGACGGTACGGTCGGACCGCGCGCCGGGAGGTTCGGGCTTGTGGGCTGCGCCCCGGGAGGGAGGAACCCTGGGCCGGGGTCGGTATGGGGGACGTTTTGTGAGGGTCAGTGTAGCTTTGCCCGCTGGTGGGTGCCGATCACCGGCGTGTGGGGTGGCCGCACGGGGACCGGTGCGAAAACGTGCGCACGGCACAGCCGGATCGCCGATCTATGATCGGGGCGTGTGTCCGGGAGCGGGACGGAGGTCGAAACATGGCGGAGGGCGACCCGTGCTGGCGCATCCTCATCGAGGAGACGCGACCCAATCACGTTGTGCAGAGCCTGGCGGGGCATGTCTATTCCGCCCAGGAGGAAGCCCAGGCCGCAGCCCGGACCGTCGCGCGAGAACATCGGCCGCGCCACCCCTACATTCTGCGGCGCCGAACGGTCTTGCAGCATGATGACGGGACGTACACCGTGCTCGTGCACGGTCTGGTGCAGGACCTGGCGTTTCGGGTCAGTGTGGTCCGGGAGCTCGACGCGTCCTCGGTTTAACGTGAAACCAGTGGGTGTGCAGTTGTCCCCAGGGAACGCCAGTTTTCCACAAGCTTGCACGGCGCGGGTGCGCATGTCGCCCTGTCGACATGTGCTCGAATCACGTTATCGCTCTGAAACGTCGCCCCCACGTGCTGGCTGACCCCGTATGGGGTCGCCGCAGGGCGTGTCCTGTTGCGAAAACCGCAGATCAGACGGTATGTGTGCGTACTCGCCCCGGTTCGGATCAGGTCAGGCGGCGCGGGGTGCGTCCCGGATGGGGCAGCCATTGACTGACGCCGGTGTACGGAGGGTGGTCATGTGGGCGGGAGGTGCACATCGTTCCAGTTTTCCACAGGGTGTGGATGCATGAGTCCCGGAGTGGACGGGAGGCTCGGCTGACGCCGGGCAAGTCTCGTGCGGGTCAGGTCGCTCGCGGTGCCGCCGGTGCACCGTGCAGTCGTGCCTCCACAGCGGTCAGGACCTGGGACAGGGGGTTGGCGTACGTGAGCCCGGTGCCGTCGGGGCCTCCCTGCTCACTTCCGGCAAAGAGCAGACCCATTGCGGAGCGGCCCGTTGATGTCCAGATGAGCGAACCGGAGTCGCCGCCGGAACTGAAGGAGCCACCGGTTCCCGAAATCTCGATCTGTCCATCGAACACCAGCTGGGCGAATCCGAAGTTGATGCGGAGACCGTCCACTTCGAACGCGGTCACCCGTCCTGTGGTGTGGCCGGTGGTACGCCCGATCTTCTCCACCGCCGTATCCTCGCCTGTCGGTGCCGAGACGGAGCACACCGGGCCGCCCGGGTAATCGGCGGCGGCGAACTCGACCTCGCCACGCACCCGGGCCACGGCAGCATCCACCACATTGGGCTGATCCTCGCGCAGCGGCACCTGCGCCGTAAGTGTTCCCACCTGGTCGATATCGGTGCTTCCGTCATCCGCAACCCCGGGTTGAAGGATCGGATCGCACAGCTCCGCGCGCCCGCTGTTGGCGATGACGTGACTGTTGGACAGGATGTGGGCCGTGTCGTCCACCGTGACGAATGCACCGAGTGTTCCGGCTGAGACGTCCGGGTGTCCGACCGAGCAGCCGGGAACCAGGGGGCGTTGCCTCTTTTGGAGCTCAGCCGGGGTGCGGGCCTCCAACGTGGCGAGGTCGCCCGTCTGCACAATCTCGAACTCGTCGTGCGATTCCCGGGACAGGCGATCCAGTAGCCAGTCCGGTACGGATTCGCGGTCCCGCAGCCGCACAGCCAGGCGAAACTCACCAGAACCAGCGGGCGCAATGCCCAAACCCAGCCACGGCACCTCCGTCTGTGCGAGCAGCTCGGTCTCCCGGTCGTGCAGGGAAAGCTTCAATTCTCGGCACGAGTCCAACCGCATGATCGCCTCCTCGGTACGGTTGCCAAACCGGATTGGCCTGTATTCGTACCGTAGTCGCAGCACTCGGGCTCTAGCCGATTCCGCCCACACGCGTTCCAGACCCGAACCGACGCGACAGTGCTCGGGGTCCGGGGGCCGGCGTTCGCCGCCCGGCGCCCGTGCCCCGCCACGGATCACGCCTCAGCACACAGGGCGGACCAGGACATGCCCCGCCCGCTTTGCCACTGCGCCTCCAGCTCCTGCTCCCCGAGCCCCGAGCGGATTACATCCAGGATGCGATCCACGTCGACCCGTTCCGCCGCAGGCAGCGGAGAGTCAACCGCGTCCCGGGCGGCCGCAGCCGTGCCGAGGAGCTGCGCGGCACGGATCAACGCGCCGGAACACGCCGCAGCGCCGGCCAGGCCCTCGACCGTCAGGGCGACGGCCCGTGGGTCCCCGGTTGCGCACGCGGAGCGCAAGCCGTCGGTGTGTCGCCGCCATGCGGTTTCCGCGTCCCCGCGTAGCTCGGCCACGAACCCCAGCTCGGCCAGAATGAACGCGACACCCGGCGTGTATGCGGCACGTCGGTTCCATTCGAGAAGTTCCCACAGTCGGGACTCGGCCGCGTCGAGCCGCCCCGACCGGCGTTCGACCAGTGCCATACCGTTCCCGGCGAAGGCCCAACCCGCTGAGTGCGCCTGTTGCTCGGCGAGCCGCAGCGCCCGCCGATGGAAGTCGTGGGCGGCGTGGAGATCGCCCCCCAGCAGAGCCAGCCGTCCCAGCTGTGCGAGCTGGGCCGAGACCGATGGCCAATTGCCCAGCTCCTCGGCGATGCGTAGGGCGGTCCGGTGGTGGCGGGTGGCGGCAGCGTAGTCCCCGTCGATCTCACACAGTGTGCCCAGCGTCTGGATGGGGTGCAGCTGGCCCCACCGGTCCCCGAGCTGCTGGAACAGCGAACAGGACTGCGTGCTGTCCGCACGCGCCAGGGATAGTTCTCCCGCAACCAGTGCCAGCTCGGCGCGGGTACTCAAGGCCGCAGCCATGCCCCAGTGGTTTTCCAGTTCCTGGAACGTGGTCCGTGCGGACCCCACCAGCGAGCGCGCCACGGAGGCGTCCCCCGCCCCCAGCATCGCCAGCGCCAACAGCCACTCGCATTCCGCGCGGCTCTGGGGATCCTTCAGCTGTTCCCACCGCTCCAGTGCGGTCGCACGCAAGGCGTCTGGGGAGTCGTCCCGATGGTCCAGATAGGCGACACAGGCACGCCACGTCAGGCCCCGGGCGTGGTCGAAGAGCGAGATGTCAGAATGGTTCCGCTCTGCGGCCGCGAGCGCCACGGTCAGGGCTTCCCGCAATTCCCGATACCGCCCCCGAAGAAACCGGTGCCAGCTCGTGGCATTGACCAGGTGCAGCGCCACCTGGCCACAGTCCAGCTCTGCCGCGGCGGCGATGGCCGCGCGTAGGTTCGCGGAGTCCAGATCCAGCTCGTGCAACCATTCCTGCTGGCGGGGACCGGTTGCACGGGGCAGAATCCGTGCGGCGCGGCGCGCGTGATACTCCGCGTGGCGTCGACGGAATTCACGTTCCTCCCCGGCTGCTTCGAGTCGCTCCCGAGCGTAGGCAGCGACCACATCGAGGAGGCGGTACCGCGGTCGGTGGCCGGACCAGTCCACCTGGACGAGAGACCGGTCCACCAACTGGGTCAGAATCTGCACAACCTCGGCCTCGGGCAGGTCGCTGTCCGAACACACCTGCTCCACCGCGACGAGACAGGAGCTGCCGGCGTGAACCGACAACCGACGTAGCACCCGCTGTTCCGGTGGCGACAGCAGCTCCCAACTCCAATCGATGGTGGCGCGTAGCGTGCGGTGCCGCTCGGGTCCGGACCGGCGCCCGGCGGCCAGCAGGTGGAATCTGTTGGCGAGCCGGGAGGCGAGTTCGTGGACCCCCAAGGTCCGGACCTGCGGCGCGGCGAGCTCCAGAGCCAGGGGAATGCCGTCCAGTCGGTGGCACACGCCCACGACCGCGTCTACGTTGTCCTCGGTGACCCGGAATCCAGGGCTCGCTGCCGCCGCCCGGCTCTCGAAGAGGTGCACGGCGCCGGTAGCGAGCGCTTCGGCAACCGACGCCTCACCGTGGGGCAGGTCCAGCGGCGGCACCGGGTGGACGTGTTCGGCTGGCAGGCCCAGGGGTTCCCGACCGGTTGCCAGAACCACGAGTTCGGGAGCGGCGAGCAATCGCTCGACCAGGGTCCCCACGGCGCCAGTGACATGTTCACAGTTGTCCAGGACGAGTAACAGCCGACGTGCGCCGAGGGCCGAGACGAGCCGGGTGACGACGTCGGCCCGTTGCGTGCTCTCGGGGCGGAATGACGGCAGGACGTCATCTTCACGGATGTCCAGGGTTGCGGAAACGGCTGCGGCAACGTCCTCCGGGGTCGGTGCGTCGGGGGAGGCACGTCCGGAGGGCTCGGTGCTGTCCATCGTCGACCAGTGCGCAGCCAGATCCACGAACCACACGCCGTCGGGAAACTCGGGACGGAGCTGGTGCGCGGTCTCGAGAGCGAGACGCGTCTTGCCGACACCACCAGGCCCGGTCAGGTTCAAAAGCCGCACTTCGCCAGGCCCGGTAAGCCGGGACCGCAACTCGGACACCGCTGCGGCGCGTCCCACAAGCTCACCGCTGCCGCTGGTCGTCGCCGGGAGGTTGGTGTCCGGTGGCCCCATCGCCCCGGCACGGGTGGCGTTTTCCGGTTCCAACTGCGGGTCCTGGGTCAACAGTGACTGGTGCAGCCGAACGAGCTGGGGCCCCGGGTCCGTTCCCAGCTGGTCTCGCAACCGGGTGCGGATCTCCTCGAAGCGCTCCAGGGCCTCGCCCTGGCGGCCAGCCAGGTACAGCGCCCGCATCTGTGCCGCCCGTAACCGTTCCCGTAACGGATGCTCGGCGGTCAGTTCCTCCAGCTCGGCCACGAGCGAACCGTGTTCCCCGAGCTCCAACCGCGACTCGGCCAGGTCTTCGAGTGCCGTGATCCGCTGCTCCTCCAGCCGCAGCGCGGCCTGTCGGGTGAGGCCGGACCCGCTGGTGTCGGCATAGGCCTCTCCACGCCACAGGGCGAGAGCCCCGCGGAGCGCGGACACGCGGTGGGACGGTTCCGTGTGGCGTCGCGCTGCGGTGAGGAGTTCCTGGAACCGTTGTGCGTCCGTAGGGGGTGTCCCGTGGCAGGCCACGCGGTCCAGCCGAAGGCGGTAACCCGGGGTTTGCGCCTGAACCAGCTGCCGCCCCTGCGGATCGGCCTCGGCCAGGGCCCGCCGCAACTGGGACACCTTGGCTTGTAGTGCGGCGGAGGGGTTTGTGGGCATCTCGTCGTCCCACAGTTCGGTGAACAGCCGCTCGGTCGACACGGTGTGCGGAGCATGTGCGAGTAGGGCAGCCAGGAGCACCCGCACCTTGACGCCGGGAATCGTCACCGGGGTTCCGTCTGTGGCCCACACCGCAATCGGACCCAGGACACCGAACCGCATATCGGACACGGTAGCCCACGCCGTCCAGCAACCCCGGTGACCGTAAGCGCCTCGTCAGGGAGACGTAAGCGGTGCCGGGCACGCTGACTCCAGCCGACACCCGAACACGACAGACGCAGACGGGCTCGGAATCCACGGTTGGTGTCGCGGCGGCGGACGACTCCGCAAGCGGTTCCGTTCCTGGGTGTGTCCCGGTCTTCGGTGCGGGACCACCCCGACCTGATCCGAGGCCCGCAGGCCGCACCGGTGGGGGTACTCCACGGAGTCGCCCCCACCCCGGGCCCCATGTCGACGGTCATGGTCCCGAGGAGATGTCAGCAGGAGGAGCAGTGGAGCTACACGCCGGCGAATCACAAGGTGTCGAGCCCGAAGAACTCCGCGGAGTGGCGCCCAGCCAGGACCAGCCAGCGGCTGTGGAGCATCGCAGCGGCGCTGCCGATGCGAACGGTTCTGATCGGGCGGCGCACCTGCTGGAGACCAACGACACAGTGGATGTGGAGGCCTACCTCGCACGGATCGGGTACCGGGGGAGCCTGGAGCCCACGGCAGCTACCCTGCGGGCGCTCACCAGCGCCCACACCCATACGGTCCCGTTCGAGAACCTGGCCATCCAGCTCGGTGGAGCTGTGCACCTGGACCTGCACCGGCTTCAGGCCAAGCTCGTGTACCGGGGGCGCGGGGGGTACTGCCACGAGCAGAACCCGCTCTTCGGAGCGGTACTGGCCCAGATCGGCTTCCCGGTGGAGTTCCGCAGCGCTCGGATGCTGATGGGGGCGGACGAGAGCACCATCGATGCCGTGGGACACACCTTGCTGGAGGTGACTGCGGACGGCAAGCCCTGGATGGTCGACGTCGGTGTCGGCAACACGGGTCCACTGGAGCCGCTACCCCTTGTGGACGGAACACATCTGCACCAGGGAAGTTGGGCCTACCGCCTGGACCGGTCACCAGCCGGACGGTGGGTGCTGCGGCTGTGGCGCGGGGACGGATGGTTCACCCTCTACCAGTTCTCGGACGAGCCGTACTATCCCGCGGATATCCGCGACCACAACTATGTCGCCGCCACTCATCCGGACTCTCCGTTCGTACGACACCTCGTCGTGGACCGCAACGGAAGCAGGGAACGCTGGTCGTTGGTGGACCGACGTCTGGACATTCACCGACCCGGCCAGCCTCGGACCCGGCACGAGCTCCCCGCCAGCGAGGTTCCAAATGTCCTTGCCTCCCGTTTCGGTCTGACCTTGACGCCGGAGGAGAGTGCCCAGCTGGTAGTCCTGCTCGATCAGCGAGGTTGAAGGACTCCGCACCGTCCCGTGCCCCATGTCCCGCACTCGTGGCGGCTCGGTCGGGACCCGGTATTCCGGACCGGTTTCGGATCGCCATAAGCATGGCCAGTCACCTGTCCGGCCGCGTACCGTAGCTCGCACGCAGCGCTGGTATCCGGTCCGACCCACACCGCCGCTGCCGAACCGGCCGGTTCCGCGGTCGCCTCGGTGCCCCAGGGACGACACGCCGGACCCCGTACAGCCGAGGGCTCGGCCCCCTTCTTTGGGAGAAGCCGACCCGCGCTTGGGGGAGGCATTGCCCGCTGGTGGACACGCTCAGGGCAAGGAGCTGACGTAGCGCGGGCGGACTCTGGAGGCCCATGGATCGATGGCGGTGGATCCCCCGCTCGATACGGGCCCGCGTGACCGTGACGTCGACGATCGCGGTGGGCTTGGTCCTGCTGTTCGCCATGGCCGTAACCTCGGTGCTGACCCGGGATGCGGTCGGACACGAACGTGTCGAGCGGGCGGCGACCGCTGCGCGACAGACCGCCGAGCTGGTCTACGAGCGTCCCGTCGCCGCGAACCTGCCCCCGATCGAGGGCGTGGTCCGCATTCAGGTGGTCGCCGAGGACGGGGTGGTGGCCTCCACCGCGGCCCTGGCGGGCCGGGGGCCACTGACCCGAATGCGTCCGGACGCCGGCGACATTCGCGTGGACGGAACCGTCTGCGGCGTCGCCGGCGTCGCGGCTGACTGCCTCACCGTGGTCGGGATCCAGTACGAGGACACCGCCTATGGGGACGTCATGGTGTATGCGGCCGTGGAGGAGCCCGACTTTCTGATGGCCCCGCGACTCGAACTGGCCCTGACCGGCTTGGGGCTGGTGATTGTCGCCGCCGTCGGTGGCGTGATCTGGTGGGGGGTCGGCCGGACCCTGCGGCCGGTGGAGCGGATCCGTACCGAGCTTGCCAGGTTGAGCACCACCGATCTGAGTGGACGGCTCACCGTTCCCGCGACCGGGGATGAGGTCGCCGAGCTGGCCCGGACCGCGAATCGGACCCTCGATCGACTGGCCGATGCCATGGTTCGGCAGCGCAGGTTCGTCTCCGACGCCTCACACGAGTTGCGTAACCCGATCGCTGGCCTGCGCACACGCCTGGAGGTCGAACTTGCCGCGCCCGAGGAAATCGACGCCGTACCCGCGTTGCGCGCCGTCCTGGCCGACGCCGAGCGCCTGGAACGTATTGTGACTGACCTGTTAGAACTGTCCCGGCTGGACGCCGACGTCTCCTCGGCCTGGGAACACTTCGACATGGCTGATCTGGTGACGGACGAGGTCGCGCGGGGGCCCACGCGGTTCCCGGTGGACACGCGCCTGACCACCGGCGCCTGGGTGGCAGGGGACCGGGTCCGTATCGGTCGGTTGCTGACGAATCTGCTGGCCAACGCCGATCGGCATGCCCAATCGGCGATCCGGGTCGAGGTCACGACCACCGACCGGTCCGAGGATGGGAGTGGAATGGGCCGGGAGGTGTGGGTGGCGGTCCACGATGACGGGCCGGGTATCAGCCCCGAGGAGCGGGAACGGATCTTCGAACGCTTTGCGCGACTGCACGACGCCCGACGTCAGGACCCCGGCGGAAGTGGACTCGGCCTGGCGATCGCCCGGGAGGTGGCACTCGCGCACGACGGAGTTCTGGAGGTGGGCGACAGTCCGGAACTTGGCGGTGCGTTGTTCACCCTGCGCCTCCCCTATCTCTTTGCCAACGAGGAGTAACAGCGTGCCGATCCGTGCTGGTGTGTGTCCGATTCCCGGACGTCCCTGAGCACCAGGGTTTGTTCACGTTGTGGAGATGTGTCAGTTCGCCCGATTGGCGGCGGTTGTTTCGGGTGGAGATGTAGGTGCGGGATCCGCGATCATTGTGGTGTCCCGGTGTCCTGAGGCCGGGTCCCGGTCGTGCACAGAGCCTCGGGGCCTCGGGGACCGGCTACGGCCGGCGCGAGTCCCGTCCGATCACGAGCATGGCCATCGCCACGAGTCTCGGGGGTCGCCTTTGCTTACGCGGTGCTCGCGATCCGGCCCTACCGCCGCCGCAGACCAGGGGACCGCCCCCGGGCTCGGGAGACGATCTATGCCCTGACAAGTCTGGACGCTCGCCAGTCCGATCCGGCGGAGTTGGCTGCCTACCTGCGCGGGCATTGGGCGATCGAGAACTCTAGCCACCACATTCGCGACACCACCCTCCGCGGCCCCTCAGCCCAGCCCGCCGCCCGGACCTGCACCATCAGCGTGAAATTGGCGCAATATCGCCGTGGCCGATCCGAGCCTGTGGTCGCGGATCACCCACGCCTGGTCCTCCTGCGCGCTGATCGGGAGTTACGAGCTACCGATCTGTCAGTTCCGAGCGGGGAGCGACGGGCACACGCAATGTGGACGCAGAGCGGGGATGACCAGGTGGTCGAGGGGCCGCACCACCGACACGAACTCGACGCCCGGCGTCTCTGCTGGTGCAGCGGAGTGGCTGACATTCCGGGTGGTCCAGGCACGTCGTGTCTCCTCGGCGGCAGAGCTTGTCGAATCTCTGGCCACGGAGGTTTCACAACCCCAAATCCAGTGCGAGGCCTGGGCGTGGGTGCTGGAGAATCGCCGCGCGGACGGCTCGTGCCCCTGCGGCGAGGAGCTGGTCGAGTAGTTTGAGCAACAATCTTGCTGGAGGCGCATGGTGAAGCAGCGAGGGGTGGAGGGTCGTTCGGTGGCCAAGCTGCGTAGCCCGAGCGATGTTCCCCCCGGATGCAACTGGTCACCGGATGGTCCGCCCACCCTCGCTATCGGCCGGTTCCATAGTTTCGTACTTGGCAGCTTGCAGAAGGAAAGGGTTGGTGAACCGCTCCCTGCCGACCGTGCTGTCACGCCCGTGACCGGTCAGGGCCACGGTCTCATCGGGTTTGACCAGTATCTTTGACCTCAGCGAGTGTAGGGCCTGGCCCCGGTCGCCACCGGGCATGTCGGTGCGTCCGATGGTCCCCGCGTGGAGGGTGTCCCCCACCAGGCAGTACGAGTGTGCCCTCTCGTCGCCCGGAAGGTTGAACATGACCGAACCTGGAGTGTGCCCCGGGGTGTGGTCGACACCGAACGCCAGACCGGCGAGCTCGATCTCGGATCCACCGCTGAGGAAACGCACGTCGTCGGGCTCGGTCCAGATCCAGTCGGGTCCGAGGACCTCTTCGAACTGGGGAGCGAACTCCGAGCCCAGGCCAGCGAAAGGATCTGACAGCATCCAGACGTCACCCTGGTGGATGTGTACAGGTACATCGTAGGCACGGCACACCTGTGTGGTCGCGTCGGTGTGGTCGAGGTGTCCGTGGGTCAGCAGCACAGCGACGGGGCGTAGACCGTTCGCCCGCACCTCCTCGTCCAGGCGACCCGCGACACCGATTCCCGGGTCGACTATCACGCAGTCGGTCCCCCGGCCACGGGCGAGGAGGTAGCACTTCGTACCGAAGGCGTCGGCTTCCACTGTGGTGAAGAACATCAGTCCACCTCGATCGTCGTGGCGAGGCGAACCCGCGCTTCGAGGGCGTCGAGTTCGGCTGTGGTATCGGCGTCGATGAGGAAGCTGACCGTACGGTCGTCGGAGGAGCGGAGCGTCTCCAACCGTTCCCCCCTCGCCTTGAGAACGATCAGTGCCCGAAGCGCGGGCGGGTCACCCACGGAACCGGGGGTGAGCGTGGGCCACAGGTCGGCCTCCCCGACCCAGGTCACCTCGGTGCCCGGCCAGTCCAACCGGACATCACGCAGGATCCCCGGCCGGTGTTCCAGATAGACTTGACGCGCCCGGCGCCGGGGAGCGGGGTAGGATGCCGCCTCGCCCAAGGCGATGCGCACGATTTGTGTCTCCAACGGCGTACCGCAGGCCTGCTCGTAGAGCAGGGTGAGCCCGTCGCCGGGGGTGCGGGAGGCGATCTCCATGAGGAACAGCTCTCCGGTAGCTGTGACCCGCCATTCGGAGTGGGTGACCCCGTTTTCGAACCCCAGGATGTCCAGCACCCGTTGGTTGGCTTCGAGGAGGATCTCCCCGACACTCCGGTCGCCGTACCGGGTGTCCTCGCCTGGTACCGAGTGGGACAGTTCGACGAATGACCGCGTCTTAGGCTCCGTGGTTTCCTTGCGGCTGAAGGAGGCGAAGATGGTTTCGCTGTTCTGGATCAACGACTCGACGGAGTACTCCTGGCCGGTCACTTTCTGCTCGATCAGCAGTGTCTCGTGTCCGGGGTACTCGGGGAGGAGCCCGGCCAGCTCCTCGGGGGCCTCGCAGACAACCACGCCGGAACTGGCGTGCCGGGTCGCGGGTTTGAGTACGGCTGGGTACTTCAGCGCCGTGGTATCCACCGCGCGGCGCCGCCCTGGCGGTACCGTCAGGGACTCCGGCCCGAACCCGTTCAGGAAGGCACGCTGAAGGTACTTGCTGCGGCAGACCCGGCCCGCCCGCAAGCCGGGTGAGGGCAGGCCCAGCATGTCGCTGACCAAAACGGCAGGCTCCACCAGGGTCTCCTCCATGGCGTACACTCCGACCACCCGGTAGTCCTCCCGCCAGCGCTCCAGAGCGGCGAAGACTCCGGGATTGAAGGAGGACTCCCGGTCCAGGGCGCCGTCCACGTAGGCAATGTCGGTGATTTGGGAGATCGGCGAGTCGGAGTCGCCCAGGGCCTTCTCGGCCCGCTCCCTCGAGTCCTCGGGGGTGACGACCAGGACACGGATTCTCCGCCGGAGCAGTTCGGTGAGATAGGCGGGGCTGCGTTGCAGTACCCGGAAGCCTCCGGCGAAGACGAACGCATCCGGCTTTCTCTGTGGGTTGGCGAGCATCAGCTTTCCTCTGTCGTGGTGCTCTTGGGGCTCTCTTTCGTGGGGACAGCAGTGGTGTCCTGTGGGGGGCTCTCCGGGAAAGAGCGCAACTTGGCGATCGGGGACAGGGCGATCCAGAGCGCTGAGAGGCAGAAACCGACGGCTGTGACGATGAGCGCCTCACGGACCCCCAGGACCGAACCGAGGGATCCGCCCAACAGGGCGCCCAGCGGCATACTTCCCCAGGTGACCGTGCGCATCCCCGCGACCACCTTGCCCAGCTTCTCTTGTGGGATCAGCATCTGCTGTAGGGTGGCGACGTTGGTGTTGCCGACGGTCATAAACAGTCCGCCGACGAAGAACATCGGTAGCAGCATGGCCAGGACTAGGGATGCGGGGCCGTGCGCGGCCGGCAGGAGAATCTGGGCCAGGGAGGAGATGCCGTAGGCGCCCACGATCACCCGGCCCGGGCCCAGCCGCTGTGCCATCGGTTTGGCGATCGTCGCCCCCAGGAGCGCCCCGAGCGCGCCGACTCCCAGGATCAGGCCCAAAATGGCGCTGTTCAGCCCGAGGACTTGAAGGACGAACAGGGGCAACACGGTGTTACGGGCAGTGAAGAACAGGTTGTTGACGCCCGAACGCACGGTAAGGAATCGCAGGTACCTGTCCTTGGCGATGAAGCGCAGGGACTCCCATATCTCCGCGAGGGCCCTCTGTCGCTGTTCCGGGACCGGCGGTTTCTCTTCCCGGTTCCGTATGGTGAGCATCGACGCCACCGAGGTCAGGCTGGTGACGGCGCTGATCACCAGGGTGATGGGAGCGCCCAGGAACTGGACGAACACACCGGCGAGCGCCGGGCCCCCGGACTGGGTGACGACGATGCTGGCCTGGAGTTTGCTGTTGCCGTCCAGGAGTTGTTCCCGGCCCACGAGAGTGGGGAGGTAGGCCGTTCCGGAGACGTCGAAGAAGACGGCGAATACCCCCATAGCGAACGCGATGACGTACAGGTGGTGGATCTCGAGTACGCCGAACAGCGCCAGCAGGGGTACCGCGGACAGGGCCAGCACGCGTCCCAGGTCCGCGCCGATCAGGAGGTTGCGTTTACGACACCGGTCGATCCACACGCCGGCCAGCAGCGAGACCAGCAGGTAGGGGGCGAAGACGGCCGCATTGAGAATGCCCAGCTGGCCCGGTGAGGCGTCGAGCAGGTAGATAGCGGCCAACGGCAGGGCGAGCGTGGCGATCTGGACTCCGCTGCGGGACAGGGTCTGGCTCAGCCAATATCTGAGGAAGTCCGCGTGGCGCCACAGGCTTCCGGGGCGGTCGTTCGGCACGGGAGGAGGGGGCGTTTCCCCGGGGGCGGTGCTCAACGGATGTCTTCCTTCGCTTCTCGGGGCAGGCCGAACCCCGAAGGAGGAGGGTCGAAGCCGCTCCAGCCCCAACCCACCGCGGCCGAGACCACCGCCAGTGCCTGCTCTCCGTTGAGTCTTGGGTCGCAGGCCGAGGTGTACCGGTCCAGGTGATGCTCCAGGTCAGCCGCGGAGTCCACACATTCGAGTACGGGCTCGGGGGTGGTCTCCAGGTGGAGACCAGACAGGCGCAGACCATGCTTGCGCAGCACGGTGAGGCAGCGACGCACCTCCGCGAGGATGTCCGTCATGACCCTGGTCTTCTGGCCATGCCGATTGTTCCGGGTGTTCCCGTGCATGGGGTCGCACACCCACAGCACGCGGTGCGCCGCCGTACCCATCTCCTGGAGCAGGAGGGGCAGCCGTTCCTCGATGCTGTCCCCCATCCGGATGATCAGGCTCAACCGACCCGGAGCGTGTCCCTCGGCCAGCCGACGTACCAGGGTGGTCAGTTCCGCGGCGCAGGCATGGGGGCCGACCTTGACGCCGATGGGGTTGTTCACCCGTTCCGCGAAGGCCACATGCGCGCCGTCGACGTCACGTGTGCGTTCGCCAATCCACAGGTAGTGAGCGGAGGAAGCGTAGTGTCCGCGCCCGTGTTCCTCCTCGCGGACCAGGGCGTTTTCATAGTCGATCAATAACGCCTCATGGCTTGCGTAGGTCACGGAGAAGGGAGCGTCGACGCCCCCGTAGGGAGGTAGGAGCCCGGCGGGGAAGAGGCTATCGAGCGCACGAGCCGAGTGGTCGTAGGAGGACAGCAGCCGTCGGGCGTCGCAGGTCCTGGCCTGGGCATCCTCCTCCGCCGCGTTGACCGCGTCGCCGAGGTAGACGGGCAGCACCCGGCCGTCTGCGGTGGTTTCCGTCCGCTGGGACCGGGGTTTGGCGTGCTGGCCAGCGAACCGGCCGATCCGCACCACGGGCGTGGCCGTGGCGGACTCGACCAGGTCGGCCATGCGTCCCAGCAGTTCGATCTTGGCGCCCATGCGTTCGGGGGTGGCGTCGGCGAAGCGTTCCGCACAGTCCCCCGACTGGAGGAACAATCCGTGGCCCGAGGCGATATCACTGAGTTCGCGCTGGAGCGAGTAGCGGGCCGGGAAGGTAACCAGCGGGGCCCTCGAACGCAACTGTTCGAGCGAGTCCGCGAGATCCTCGGGACAGGCCCAATCGGGTTGGTGCCTGGCGTTCAGGAGGGTGGGGGCGGTGGATAGGTCGGACATCAAGGGGCCCACTCCTCGGATTCGAAGGGGTCTTCCGGGTGCGAGTACTCGAATTCGAGCCGCGCGGCCAGATCCGCCGTCTCTTCGGCCAGCGGCCGGTCAGTGGTGAGAACGGGGACGTCCGTGAGGAGACGTCCCCAGCGGCCGCTCTCGTCGGGCCGTCCCTGGAGCCGGTGTATTGCGGCCAAAGCGTGATGTGCCGAGGCCACGATCCACCATGCCCGGTCCAGCGCATCGGCAACGGCGTTGGTTCCGTTGAGTGCCAGCGGGACGTGGTCCTGGTTATCGAGGTTGCTGGGGACCGGGGTGCAGGAGGCGGGGTAGGCTCGCTGCCGAATTGCCGCCAGATGGGAGGTCGCCGCGATCTGGACTCCGGCCAGCCCGCTGGTCCGGCCTGGTTCGTGGGCGAGCAACATGGGCAGTCCGCCATTGCGATGTGGGTCCAGGGCCAGCGCGAGCTGACGTTCCATCAGATAGGCGAGTTGGTGGATGCACACGGTGTGCTGCTCGCTGGCGAGCGCGACCGGTGCCGCGTGGAAGTTGCCGCCGTGGTGGAGCTCCCCGTTCACCAGGACCGGGTTGTCCGTGCACCCCAGGGCTTCGGTGACCAGGATGGTTTCCTGGAGTCGGAGCTGGTCCAGTACCGCGCCGATCACCTGTGGCGCGCACCGGAGCGAGTAGGGCTCCTGGAAGGGCCTCGCCGGATTCCGGCGCGCACCGTCGGGAAACTCCCGCCCGATCAGCGCGGCGGCAGTCCGGTGCCCGGGGTGTCCCCGGACTTCGGCCAGTTCCGGGCCAAAGGGCGCGGGGTCGCAGCCCAACAACGCGGCCAACCGCCCGGTGACGGCGGTCGCGGCATGGGCCAGAGCCGCCAAACGCACATGGTTGACCAGGCCCCGGGCCAGGGACGCCGATGTGCCGTTGACGAACGCCAACGCCGAACGGGCCTCCCAATGGACTGGGGTGAGACCGAGCCGCTCCTGGTCGTCGCGGGCGGGCAACTGCCGCCAAGTCCCGTCGTCCGACCGGGTCCACGCTCGGCCGTTCCCTGTGGCGGCCTGGGCCGCATGGGCCAGGGGTACCAGATCGCCGCTGGCGCTGAGGCTTCCGTCCTCCGGAACGACCGGGGTGAACCCGGCGTTCCACTGGGCGGCCAGCTGGTCCCAGATCCCCGGTTCCACGCCGGAGTGCCCATGCGTCATCCCGCGCAGGCGGATCCACACCATCAGGCGGGTGACGTCCGGTGGTAGGGGGCGGCCTTGACCCACGGTGAGGTGGTCGATCAACCCCATTCCCTGACGTTTCGGGTCCGGGTCGGCGGTATGGTCCGCGAGCGGGCCGAAACCCTGGGTGACCCCGTAGACAGGCCGGACCTGCACCGCCTCGGTGAGGAGTGCGTGGCCCTGCACCATCTGTTCGCGTTCTGCCTCGGACAACGACAGTTGGTTCTTCCAGCCGGCGGCGGCGAGCAGCGCGGCGGCTGTGGCGGGTGTGTTCTCCTCACTCACGGACATCCCCACCCGGCGCGGTCTCGAGTGAGGACAGGAGAAGGTCGAGCCGCACCTTTCCGGCCGCGCCCCGAGGGATTCGGGCGACCCCGTGGGTGACGCGGGGCAGCGGAGCCTGGGGGAAGACCGTTTTCAGGACCCCGTGCAGGTCCTCGGCTGCGACTGTGCCTTCACCCGTGTCGGCGAGGTCGGTGTAATACAGGTCGAAGTGTTCGGCGCGTACGTCATCCCGTACAGGTACGCACACGATGTCGGTGTGCGGGAACCGCTCACGAAGCGCATGTTCGACGTGTTCCAGGTGCAGGCGTACCCCGTTCACCTTGACCAGGCGGGAGGAGCGCCCCAACAGTTCGAACCGGCCGCCGTCCCGGGGGCGTACGAGATCGTCCAGTTCCAGACTGTCGGGCCACGCGCTCTCGTTCTCGCGTCGGGCGAGGCGGGGGCTTCGGACCCGGAGCGGCTGTTCGCCACTGGGTGTGGGGGCGCTCACCAGTGACGTGTCGTCGAAGAGGGTCCACAGCGGTGATCCGCCGAGCGAGCCACCAGCGGAGGGGACGAGGGGGCGGTGGGCGATGGCACCGGTCTCGGTGGAACCGAGCAGCTCAACCCCACGGAAACGAGCCCCCGCGAGTGCCTCGACGATCCGGTCGGTGGCGGTGGTGGTGGGTCCCGTTCCGTGGACCGCGACGACACCCGAGAGTGAGCGCAGTCGTTCGACGTGGCTGCGTAGCACTACCCAGGTGGCGGGCAGGCACACGAGGAGGACGCGCTCGTCCGCGGCCAGTTCGACCGGGGACAGCGGGTCCTCCCACTGGTGTCGGACCGGAACCCGCAGGTGCGCGGGTAGATACTCGCCTAGCAGGGAACCGTACAGGTGTCGTGGCGGGGCGAAGTTGACCACGCGGTCGACCTCGCCGATGACGGTGTCGGCGAGCAGAGCGGCCTCCGCCCGCATCTGCTCAACGGTGCGCACCCACACCACGGGACAGTCCGACTGCCCGGACGTGGCGAAGGAAACCTCGTCGGTGGATCGATGCGCCCCGCAACTCACTGTCCACGCTCCAGGACTGCGCGGTCCTCAAGCTCGTTACGGACGAACTCGGTCATCCGTCCGACGGTGGAGAACCAGTAACGGACGTCGTGGGCGACGAAGTCGACCTCGATCGCGAAGGCGTCCTCGATCCCGGTCACGCACTCCATGGCGGTGAGGCTGTCGTAACGTTCCCCCAGAACGGCGGCGAGGTCCTCGTCCGTCGCGATGGTCTGGGCGTCCTCGCCCAGCTGGCGATGGAGGACGGCGCGCACTCTCTGCTGGATGTCGTCGCTGCTGTCGGTCATCGGGTCTCCTGGTCGTATTCGGAGGTGCTCGTTGCGAGATCGGCTCGTTGGAGTTCACCCCGGCGCCACAGATAGACGTGGTCCCGAGGGGTGGGACGGAACTCGATGTACAGAAAGGGCGTGTCCTTGGTCGCCCCCAGGGCGTCTGCGATCTCGGCCGCGAGGCCGGAGCGGAACCCCTCATCGCGTTCGGGACCCACACAGCAGGTCACCGACGCGTGCTGCAACGAACCGTTGCCGGCGGGCAGGGTGTCCATGGGCATGCCACCGCTGAAGACCGTCTGTTCCGGGGTCGGCGGGAACCGCACGATCACGTGTGCGGGGTCGATTCCCTCATGGTCGGCCAGCCACCGGGTCAGCCGTAGGGCGACGGCACGGCGGTGAGACGGAGTCCGGGCGGGGGTGGCGATGGTGATCGTCGGCAAGGCGGATCCTTCAGGACAGGGTGAGGGCGGGGAGATCGAGATCGGGGTCGGCCAGCCTCCGCCGCAACAGCAGGTGCAGGCAGGCGGCGAGGGGGTCTCGGCCGGGCGGCGCGAGAGGCGTCCAGGCGACTCCCTCCCCGCCCCCGGTCCGGTCGAGGAACGCCCCGACGTGGTACGGGTCGACGCCGACACCGTTCCGGTCGGCGCTGACGACCGCTTCGAAGGTGGAGATGAGGTCGGGCATTCGGTTGCCCTGGTCGGCCCAACCGCCTCCCCGTACGCGGTGCCGGGCGAGCAGGTCGGTGACGAGCTCAGAGGTTGGATGGCCGAGACTGGCGAGCACCCTGGTTGCATGGAGACCTGAGCGCAACGTGGGCCGCGCGCCGGGTACGTTGCCCCACCCCGGTGCTTCGCCCGGCGCGTCTCGGTAACACGCCTGGACGAAGGCCTCCAAGGTCCCGGGGGCCAGGGCCGGCTGCTCGGGGGAACTTCCGGCGAGCCATAGGATCTCGACGGCGGCCGCGGTCGAGACTAGGTCCGAACCGCGACCGTGCCAGTAACCGAAACCGCCGTCGGGGTTCTGGAGTCCGCCCAGCCACCCGGTGATCTCGCGTAGGGAGCGCGGGTCATCCCGGAAGGCGCCGGCGGCCAGCGCCCACAGTGTGCACCGCACCTCGGCCCCGCGCCCGGGCATGTACATCACACCGCCTTCGTTGGGCAGTTGGCACCCTTCCAACCAGCGGCGCCTCTCCTCCGAGGCGGGGTGGTCGGGATGCGCGCTCAGCAGCGCGGCCGCCGTGGTGAGGGCGTCCGCCGCGTGTTCGGGTTCCCGGTAGGTGTAACCGCCACCGGGGCAGGCCAGTTCGAGAAGGCGATTCTCCACGGCGTCGGCGATTTCCTCGGTGATCCGTTCCCCGATCTCCCGCAGTGCGCCTACCGCGCAGAAGGAAGCCCACACGTCCGCCACCGGGTAGCCGGGCCATCGGACGAACGCACCGGAGGGGACACGCTGGGAGAGGATCCACGGTGCGCACGGTTCGGCGGGACCCGAATCCAGGGCGGCCAGGGCCCCGACAGCACGGTAGGTGGCCCACATGCACGGCACTTCGGCACGGGAGTCGAAGCCGAAGCCGCCGTCGGAGTGCTGCTGTGCCCGCAGCCAGGCGATGAGTGCTTCGGTGTTCCATGGGACGAGCGCGGGTTCCAGGGAGTCGAGCGCACGCCAGGCGGCCACCCCGTAGTAGCAGGCGCGTACGTCGGCGCCTCCCGCGCGGGCGTGGTCGGGCGACCAGCTCAGTCCGCCATCCTGCGTCTGAAGTTCGCCAAGCCAGTTCAGCAGGCGCTCCCGGTCGGGGACATCCTCGCCGCAGACAGAGACGGTGGTGCGGGTGGAGAAGTGGGTGGCCCAGACCTCCGCATTCTGTCCAGGCATCATGGCGTAGGCCTCGCCCGTCCACGTCTGGCGCAGCCACCTTCCGGTGTGCTCGACGTCGGCGACCTCCTGCCCCAGGTCGGCCAGGGTGGACGCGCAGTAGAAGGTGGCCCAGGCGTCGGAGGCCATGCCCCGGTTCCAGGCGTAGCCTCCGTCGGGGTTGCGGCGCCGCCGCATCTGTTCCGCGGTCTCCCCCAGCGGATCGGCATTCTCGGCACGACCCAACCAGGTGAGGGTGCGGACGGCGGCGTAGGTGCACCAGAGGTCGGCGGCGCCGGTCACCGGGACTGCTGGTGAGGGGGCGGCGGGGGCGAGTGTCACGATGTCTCCACGATCCGGATGTTGGAGCGCTTCCAGCTCTTCTGCGAACCACCGCTCTTGGTGTTGGCGGGCAGAGTGTTCACGAACGTGACCTCGTCCCACTCCGTCCCCAGGTGTTCCCGTGACCGGCGCTGGAGTTCCTCCGCCATCCGCCCTTCCAGGGAGCGGTCGGTGCCGACGCCGCGTTCCAGGAGTAGCCGGGCCGTCTTTCCGTGGGAGTCGGTCTCCAGGAGGTACCCGGTGGCGGTCGTGGCGCCATAGACGACCTCCTCGACCACGCCGGGGGTCAGCGCGACTCCGTGGACGCGCAAGCCATCGGTGCCCCGGCCCAGGATCCTGACAACGGGTGCGGCACCGCCGCACGCGCAGCCGTCGGACACCTCCGCTCGGTCCCCGGTGGCGTAGCGCAGCAGGGGTCGGGCGTGGAGGTTGAGCGGGGTGACCACGAGATCGCCGGTCCCGGACGCGGCTGTCAACGGGACGGTCCGATCACCCTGGTCCAGCTCGATGTAGTTTGCCGAGGTGAGTAGGTGTAGGTGGTCCTCCCGGCAGGTGGCCGCCAGGGTTCCGGTCTCGGTGCTGCCGTAGCTCGCGTCGTACACCGAGGCCTCCCACCACTGGCCGAGGCGACGGCGCATGGCGGGCACGCTCACCTCGCCCAGCAGCATGAGGGAGCGCACGGATCTGCTCACGTCCCCCAGAAAGCCGCGTTGCTGGAGCAGACGGGTGAGTTGGAGGGCCACCCCGGGGGCGAGAAAGACTGTGGTCGGACGCAGCGTGGTCCAGAGGTCGATTAGGCGGTCCCAGTCCGAGATGCCGGTGGCGAACGGGTAGGCACGAGTGTGCGGCAGGTCGAGGTAATCACAAACCGAGCTGACCAGATCCCCGACGGGGACGATGTCGGAGGGGAGCAGGCTGAGCACGCGGTCATGATCGGTGAGGACGTCCCGCCAGGCGGAGGCCACCGAGGCGGTGTTCCAGATGATGTCCTCGGCCAGGCGCGGGGTGGGCGTGGCTCCGCCGGTGGTTCCGGTCGTCTCGTAATATTTCGCGCAGGTTCCGAGGGGGACGGCAACGAAGCACCAGGGGTCCTCCTTCAGCCGTTCCTTCGGGGTGACGGGTAGGGCGGTGAACGCCTCCCAGGAGAACGCGCCAAGATGCGCATAGGCGGCGGAGGAGCGAGCCCGTTCCCAGGCCCGGGCGATCTTGTCGCGGTGGAAGTCCTCCTGGGGCGTGGTTCTGGACGCTCCTCGAAACTCGACCTCGGCTTCCAGGAGGGTTTCGATCCGTTCCTTGGTGTTGATGAGCATGGAGGTGTCTCCTCAGGTTTGGGCGAAGGGTGCGACGTGGAAGACACAGCCGACGTGCGACCCGTCTCCCAGGTATCGGATGTCCTGGTCGCGGCCGAGGAGGCCCTTGACGAATCCGCCGCTCAGCCCGGCGGAGGTGACGAACATTCCCCAGTGCAGGTGACAGGTGGAGGGCGGGTCCCGCCTGTCTGACCCGTGGAACCGTTCGGCGAGCGAGGGGACCCGTTCCTGGACGATGTGTTTCTGCTCGACGGCGTTGCGCACGAGGGCGGGCCAGGCGTGCGGTTCGGTCATCCAGCCCGCATGGATGCCCTGTCCCGCGTGCCCGATACTCGGTTTGAGCACCAGGTTCTCCCGCGCCGCCAGGGTGTGCTCCAGGAGTGACCCGTCCCTGTGCTCCACGGAGTCGGCATCGGTCAGGGATCGGGTCCAGGGCAGCAGGCGGTCGATCGTGTCGAGTTCCTCTGGGGTGAACCGGTTCCGGTTGCGGTCGTCACTGAGCATCGCCATGCACGCCTTGGTGCCGTATAGGTCGGCGTTGAGCGGGGAGAACAGGCCGACGGCCCCCTCGGATGCGGCCGCGTGCAGCGGGGCCAGTAGGTCGGCGGCGTCCGGCTCTTGGGCGACGGTCTTGAGGAGGAACGTCCGGTACACGGCATCGACCCTGACCCCGTGGGCGTACAGGTGCCCGCCTCGGTACTCGAGGTCCTTGACCGTGCAGGTCACCATGCGAAAACCAAGGTCGGTCATGAGGTCCACGAAGAGCGAGGCGTTGACCTGGACCGGTGAGGTCACCCAGTGGGTGAGCGCGATGGTCGGCCGGTCCTCGACCCGCCCGCCGAAGGTGTCCAGCAGGGTGCGGGACATGAGTTCGAGGGGATCGTGGTACTCCAGGCTCTCGGCGAGGGCAAACTCCCGGAAGGAGGGGTCGCACAGGGTGGCCCGGCACAGTTCGCCGAATTCGAAGGAGCCGAGGGAGCTGGAGGTGTTGAACTCCACCATCCGAAACCCCGAAGGGCCGAACACGAGGTCAGCGCGGCCTAGAGGCACCTTGGGACCGGACAGCATGTCGAGGGCGGCTGCGAGGCCGGGCCCGGTCCAGCCCAGTGCCCGAGCGAACGCCGCCTCGTCGCCATCGAAGAGCCGATCCGGTAGGGATTGGAGGGTTCTCAGAAGCAGGGGCAGGTCGTGGTCGAGTCCACGTGTCTGTTCGGCGTCCAGGAAGGCGGGGCGGGTGAGGAGCGGCCGGGTGAACCAAGCCCGGAACCTGTCATAGGCGGGGAGGTCGGTGTCCAGGGCCCGCCCGTCCCCGCGTTCGGGGGCGAGAAAGGCCCTGGTTGGCCGATTCTCTCCGAGGGGCGAGGACCTGGGGGAGTCGACGCTCGGCAGAGTGGTCACGAGTGTCCTCCATGATTCGGGGGGTCGAGTGCGTCGCGCCAGAGGACCGGCAGAACTTTGTCAGTGCGGGGGCTGCGCTCGAGCACGGCGACTCGCTTCACGGACACCGTGTCCGGTACGCTCAGGTCAAGAATGTCGAGGCCGTCGGTGCGGCGCACCAGCTCCGACCGGACCCCGTGAGCTTCCCGTTCGGCCTCGGTGTAGTGCAGCTGTAGGGAGGTCACGGCGGCTGGATCGGCCGGGTCGCAGTAGAGCAGGAGCTGAGCCTCGCGCACCCCCGGAATGGTCACGGCCCGTTCCAGAATGTCCCCGGCGCGCAGCATGACCCCACAGAGCTTGAATTGGTCGTCCACACGCCCCACGACCCGGAACGCGTGGCCGTCCGCGCAGGGGCACGTCATCGGCTCGACGCGATCGCCCAGCCGGAAGCGCACCGCGGGCGCAGGCCAGCCCTCGCCGACCCGGCTGAGCAGTGCGCCCTCGTCCTCGGGCTCGAGAAGCTGGTCCGGGAGCAGATGGAAAACGTCCGTGCGGCACCCGGGCCGGTTCACGCCGATGACGAATGTCTCGATGGACCCGTAGTTGCCCCAGAGGCCGGCTTCCGGGAATGCCTCGTGAATGACGGTCGACCGTGCGGGCGTCATCGGTTCACCGGCCCAAATGATGGTGCGGACGTCGAGGTCGACACCGTTCGCCGATACAGCCTCGGCGAACCGGGCGACCGCGTTGGGTGCGCCAGCGATTGCGTTGACCCCCAGCCCGGCCAGGGTGGGTGCCCATTCGGCGACATCCTTGGGGGCGAGCGAGCCGATGGGAGCCACCGTGCTCTGGCAGTACCCCGAGAGCGCGTTGTAGAAGTACTGCGCGCCCCACATGCGCCCGGGGGAGAAGAGGTTAAGCAGGACGTCCCCCGCTCCGAGGGGGCGCCAGTGCGGCAACAGCCGCGGAACGCCCAGGTTCGGGGCCATGACGGTTAGCTTCGGTGCCCCCGTGGTCCCGCCACTGGCAACGACCAGTCCTCCGTTCGAACGCGCACGAGTCCTGGCCGCGTCCTGCATTCGCGTGAAGGTCCAGGGGGTGAGATCGGCGAAGTCTTGGAGGTCATCGGGGTCGTTCGCGGGCCCCAGCCACCGACGGGCCTCGGCGAGGACGTGGTCGGCCCCGGCGGTGCCGATACTCACAGCATCGCCTCTCGAAGGGGGCGGACTCCCTCTGGTGCGGTAGTCGAGGGAAGGGTCCGGGCCAGGTGGGCGTCGAGGCGTGCGGCGTAGGCGCGAAAGCGGGTGCCCACCACTCGCAGGAGGGCTTCGGGATCGCCGAACAGTGCGGAGACCGCCCCATCGGGCTCGACCTCCGAGAACCAGAGGGCGCCGTCTGACGTTCTGAGTAGGTCGATGCACAGGTAGGACAGGTCGTATCGGGCATATACGAGATCCACCAGCTCACGCACGGCCGGTTCGATCTCGGTTCGTTCGCTGAAGGACCCACCCCGGCTGATGTTGGCCACGTGGGAACCCTCACCGGGCACCCGGTCGTAGACGGCGACGATCTCGCCCTCGACCACCACGACACGGACGTCGGCGGCGATTTCACCCACGGACGGTTGTACGAGCATCGCCGCGCCGCTGCCCGAGGCCAGGCCGAGAACCGCGTCTAGGGTCGGTCGGTCCGCGCACCGCACACACCCAAGTCCGCGCCCCCAGGAGACGGGTTTGATGAAGACGGGAAACCACGCATCCGGGATCAAGTCCCCGTGTCCCAATCGGTGGATGTCCCTCCCGGCGGTCAGCCGGACCGAGGGGATGACCGGTAACGGTGCGTCCCGCAGCGCCTCCGCTGTGGCGAACTTATCGTTGAACAGCAGCGCTTCCGAAAGCGGAATGGCGGACCAGAATCCTAGGGAATCCAGGGATCGAACCGTGGTCAGGTTCTGCCACAGGTCGACCTGGTGGGTAGGTCCGGAACGGATGTCGTAAACGATGATGTCCCATTCCGGATCTAGTCTCTGGCTCTGCCAGTAGGCTTTTCCATCGGACATGACGATATGCTCGGGGTTAGCCAGTCCGAAATCCATTCCTACCTGTTCGGCGACACGTGCGTAACTGGGCCAGAAGGTGGTGCGTTCCCACTCGGTGTCCGCGCGCGATCCACGATCGGGGAACAGATACAGAATTCTTTTTCTGCGGTTTTCGGTCACGAATATTCTCTCACCAGACACGCGGGTGGATATTGCTAGAGCAGAGGGACAATCGGGTTAGCGGCCGAGCAGGGCTCCCCCGTTGACTCCGATCACCTGGCCGGTGATCCAGGCGGCGTCGTCCGAGGCCAGGAAAGCAACGGTGGCCGCGACGTCCGCTGGGGTGCCCGCACGCCCCAGCAGTGTCTGGGCGACAAGACCGTCGTGCCGGGCGGAACGGCCATTTTCGCCGAAGAACTCGGTGTCCTGGACATAGCCGGGGGAAACAGTGTTCACAGTGATGCCGTCCGGGCCACCCTTGGCGGCCAGGTCGAAGCCCCAGACACTCAGCCCGGCCTTCGCCGCGGCGTACCCGCCGCCACCACCGCGTTGACCCGCGATCGAACCGATATTGACCACGCGCCCGCCCGGGCGGGTCAGGTGCTCCCAGAGTGCCTCCGTGAATGTCATCGCCGTCAGGAGGTTGCGTTCAATGACGCGACGGTGCACGTCGAAGGTCCCCGCCAGGCCGTCCTTCTCCCGGGCCACGAGTCCGCCGGCATTGTTGACGAGTACGTCCAGGGGTTTATCGGACAGCTCCTCGGCGGCTCGCAGGACTGCCTCCTCATTGGAGAGGTCGGCGACCAGTGGACGGATCGCTCCCTCCGGGGTCGTGGCGGACACCTGCTCGAGCCGGTCCTTCCGCCGCCCAACGACGAACACCTCGTCCCCCTGGCCGGCGAACCTCTCCGCGATGGCCCGTCCAATTCCCGTGCCGCCACCCGTCACTACCACTCTGCGCATATCAATCCCACCGATACAGCCTTCAATGATCGATCACAAGAAAAATATATGTAGCAACGCATTAATCGTGTCCCCATGTGGAAGTTACATGGGCATTAACGAGATTTGTGGATTTATAGCATGCCCATGTGACGAACGCAACACCCACGAATAATTGGCGATCACGGACAGTGGTAGGAAGGCGTCGAAGCTGCGCCCCGCCGTGGACTCACTGCACCTCTTGCGAGCTGCCCCAGGTTTGATCTTGGAAGATTATATGAACAATAGGAAGGACGTCCTCATTTTTTCCTGTCGCATAGCGTGACTGGAGATGTCCGCATGCGGTCACACCTGAATCGCGTTCGTCCTGCATCAGGGGTCCGGCAAACTGGGGACATTGCCGGCGCCTGTGCCTACGGGATTAGTTGTTGCGGGGGTGGGAGGTTGTTGACACTGATGCGGGGTGACAGGAACAGAGCAGGACCCGGTGGCGATGGTGAGAAGTGCGGCCGACTCATCGAGCCGTCTGGAGGGACCTGCTCTCGTGTCTCGCCGTAGTGCGCCGCTGTCGGTTGAGGGCCGTTGTCCCTGGTCGAGCGCTGCCCCGCAGCCGCCCAATTACCCACATGGCTGCGGAGATGGCCATCTCACAGGTGTGTGCCTCCACCGGGGGCAACCGGTACCGTCACTATCACGCGCCTGGCCATCGCCCTGATCCTCGGGGTTCGCCCTTACTCACGCGGCGTTCGCGATCCGGCTCTACTGCCGCCGCAGAGCAGCGGACCGTCCTCAGGCTCGGGAGACGAACTATGCCTTGACCAGGCCGGAGGCTCATCAGGCCGGCTTGGCGGAGTTGGGTGCCGACCTGCGTTGGCATTGGGTGATCGAGAATTCCGGCCACTCCATCCGCGACACCGCCCTCCGCAAGGACGCCTTCACCGTACCCAGCGAGGCCGCGCCCCCGCGCATGGCGGCTGCGCACCCTGGCCATCGGCGTCCTCAAGGCCGCGGGGCCCAGCAACGTCGCCTCGACCACCCGCGTGCTCGGTGACCTGCCCGAACGAGCCCCGCCCATCTGCGGGGGGCAGCTACGAACCAGGCATGTCAGGAACTTGCACAAGCCCCGACTGAGCACACCACCCGCGATTTGGTATCGCTGACACCTGTACGTAGGATTGTCAATTTGTGTTGGGTGTTTTCTGCCTGCGCTGAGGATCGCAACGCACCGGACCGGTTTTCCGGGGCGGGACCCGCGCCTGCCGCCCGCTTCTTCCACCGCTCGTCTGCGAGCAGGAATCTGGGATGCCGTGATGACCGAACCTGTGTCTGATGCTGCCGTTGATCCCGAAATCGCCGCCGAACGTGCCTACCTGGCGCGGGCTCGCGCGGCTCTGGAGTGGATGCGCACGGACATGGCGACCACCGAGACCGTCCAGGACAGTTCGGAGGACGCCGACTACACCTATGTCAACCGGGTCCTGGCCCGCGACCGGGAGCGTCGGGCCGAAGAACTCGCGGATCTCCCCAACGCTCCCCTGTTCTTCGGGCGGATCGACTACCGCCCCGGCGCGATCTTCGAACCCGCGCCCCGCACCGGCACTGGCTCCCTTCCGGATACCGGTCCGCACGCCGAATCCGGTGCGGCGGTCGGGGCGGGCGTCCCGGACCCGAGGAGCACGACCACCGCGGACCACGTGTACGTCGGTCGGCGGCACATTCACGATGCCGATGGCGTTCCCCTGGTGATCGACTGGCGCGCGCAGCTCGCCTCGTCCTTCTATCGGGCGAGTCCCGCAGCCCCCCAGGGGGTGCAGTTGCGCCGGCGATTCGGCTTCGATGACACTCCCGAGCTGACCGCATACGAGGACGAGCGGCTGGTCACGGAAGCCACCCCCGGCGGTGGGGACATTGTGGGGGGACTGCTCGCCGAGGAGATAGAACGGCCTCGTTCCGGTCCGATGCGCGACATCGTTGCCACAATCCAGCCGGAGCAGGACGAGCTGGTCCGGGTCCCGCTGCGCCCCGCCCTGTGTGTCCAGGGGGCGCCCGGCACCGGAAAGACCGCGGTGGGACTCCACCGGATCGCCTACCTTCTCTACACCGAACGCGAACGGTTGCGCCAGGACGGTGGCGTGATGATTATCGGTCCGAACCGTGCTTTCCTGTCCTACATTCGCAACGTCTTGCCCGCACTGGGTGAGGTCGGTGTGCGCCAGACCACGATCGAGGAGCTCGTGGGGCACGTGCCGGTTCGTCGTCTCGACGAGTCCGCCGCAGCGCGCATCAAGGGCGAGGTCCGCATGGCCGAGGTGGTGCGACGGGCGCTGTGGGAGCAGCCGGCGCCGCTGGAGGACATCCTGGTGGTGGAGCGGGGCGCGCGTCGGTGGCGGATCTACCCCGATGAGCTCGCGGAGACCATCGCCGAGCTGCGGGAGCGGGATCTGGCCTACGCCAACGGGCCGAATCTGCTGACCCAGCGGCTGGCGCATCTGGTTATGCGCCAGATGGAGAACTCCGGGGAGGCCTGCGATTCCAGTACCCTCACCCAGCTCCGACGCAATCGCTCGATCACCGCTGCCGTACGCAAGATGTGGCCCAAGGCCGATCCGGTTCGCCTGGTGCTGACCCTGCTGACCGATGCCGAGCGACTCGGTCGCTGCGCCGAGGGAATTCTCGGGCCCGAGGAGCAGCAGACCATCATGCTGCCGGGGCGGCCCCGAGGTCCGAAGTCCGCGCGCTGGTCCGTGGCCGACCTGGCCCTGATCGACGAGGCGGCCGCCCTGATCGACCGCCCATCGACGATGGGCCACATCGTGGTGGACGAGGCCCAGGACCTGAGCCCCATGCAGTGCCGGGTGATCGGACGCCGCTGCACCCGCGGTTCGCTGACCGTACTCGGCGATATCGCACAGGGCACCAGCCCCTCGGCCGTCAGCGACTGGACGACCCTGTTGGGGCACCTTGGGCAGCCGGATGCACGGTTGGCGGTGCTGGATCGTGGGTTCCGCGTCCCGGCCGAGATCATCGACTACGCTGCACGCCTGTTGACGGAGATCGCACCGGTTCTCACTGCCCCGGTTGGTGTGCGCCACCACGAGGAGGCGTTGCGGATCAGCCCGGTGGCCGGGACGGATCTCCCGGAGGCCGTGGTTCTGGCCAGCCGGGAGGGTCTCAAAGGCGCGGGCTCGGTGGGAGTGGTCGCCGCCGACGACCACATCGACCAGCTGTGCACACACTTACGGACTGCCGGGCTGGAACCGGCTCTGGCCGGAGAACACGAGGCGGCTCTGGAGTCCTCGCGGCTGGTGTGTGTTCCGGCGAGTATCGCCAAGGGACTGGAGTTCGACGCGGTCGTCGTCGTCGAGCCAGTCCGCATTGTCGACTTGACGCCGCGCGGCCTGCAACAGCTGTACGTGGCACTGACCCGCGCGGTGAGCAGCCTGCATATCGTGCATGCCGAGGAGCTGCCCGCGGCGCTGGCGGGAGAGTCGGGGTCGGCGGAGTCGGACTGGGCGGGAGCTGCCCCCGCGGCCGGGGTGTGACCGGTGCCGGCGTTCCGGAGGCGATTCCCGTCTCCCAATCCTTGACTTCAATTTAAGTTCAAATATGACGATGGCGGCATGACATCAACTCCCGTGGGGAGCAGCCCCATCATCCTGCACAACGTCATGCGCATTCACGACGGTCAGCTGGAGGAGTTCACCGCAGCCATTCACGCGGCTGTGGATCATGTGGAACGCAACGGGACCCCGCTCATGGTGCAGGTGTTCCTCGACCCGGAGAACATGCTGGCGCATAGCATCCAACTACACCGCGACTCGGAGTCCATCGAACGGCACGTAGACATTGCCGCGCAGGGCATAGCCCGGGTCATGGACCACTGCACCATCCAGCGCTTCGACGTCTTCGGAGACGTGAGTCCCGCCGTGCGCGCCCTGCTGCCGGACGAGAGCGTGCCCGGACAGATTCTGCCCCCCGTCAGTGGCTTTCTGCGTCTGGCTGGGCAGGCGTGACCGACCCTCGGATTCCTCGGGTTTCGACAGTGCGGTCCCGAGGCGTGACGCAGTTCTGACAAACCGGCGCTCCGGGGAAGCGGAGCGCCGGTCACGTGTGTGGGCGCCTCTTGCGGTGCAGGATTCCTCCCCCGTAGGATCAAACATACCGACCAGTCGGTTCAGTGTTGTCGTGCGGTGGTGGCCGTAGAACGGCCACCATCCAGGAGAGGAATTCGCGATGGGGCAGGAGAGGTTCGCCGGCCAGGTGGCCCTGGTGACCGGGGCGAGCCGGGGTATCGGATTCGGGATCGCGCAGCGGCTGGTGGCCGAGGGCGCCCGTGTGTGCATCACCGGCCGCAACACCGAGGCGTTGGACAGTGCCGTTGCCGAGCTCGGCGGTCCGGACCACGCGATCGGCGTCGCCGGAAAGGCGGATCGCCCCGACCATCAGCAGGAAACCGTGGAACGCACGGTGGACACCTTCGGCCGGCTGGACCTTCTGGTCAACAACGCCGGAATCAATCCGACCTACGGCCCGATGATCGAGCTGGACCTGGACGCGGCACGGAAGATCTTCGAGGTCAACGCCCTTGCTGCGCTCGCCTGGACCCAGTGGGCCCACAAGTCCTGGCTGGGCGAGCACGGCGGAGCCGTGGTCAACGTGTCCTCCGTCGCCGGAGAGCGGCCCGCGCCCGGAATCGGGTTCTACGGAGCCAGCAAGGCGATGCTGTCCCACATCACCGCCGAGCTGGCGGTGGAGCTCGGCCCGCACATACGCGTGAACGCGGTGGCCCCCGCCGTGGTGAAGACCAGGTTCGCGGCCGCGCTCTACGAGGACAACGAGGACGGGGCCGCCCAGATCTATCCGATGCGGCGGCTCGGTGTTCCTGGGGATGTGGCCGGGGCGGCGGCGTTCCTCCTCTCTGCGGATGCGGCCTGGCTCACCGGCCAGACCGTGGTCGTGGACGGCGGCGTCACGCAGACCGGAGGCATGTGACCGTGGTGAACATAGCCGGTTCGGGCGTGGTCGTGACCGGAGCTGGGCACGGCATCGGGCGGGCCATCGCACACCGCCTGGCGGCGGAGGGTGGCCGTGTCGTCGTCAATGATCTGGATGCTGATGCGGCCCACGCGGTGGCCGCCGAGATCAACGGCGATGCCGTTCCCGGGGACGCGGTCACCGAGGAGGGGGTTGCCGAGCTTCTCGAGCAAGCCCGCGCACACCTCGGGCGGATTGACATCTTCTGTGCCAACGCGGGTACGGCCGCGGGGGAAGGGCCCGACACCGACGAGGAGACCTGGCAGCACTCCTGGGAGGTGAACACGCTCGCCCACGTTCGGGCGTCCCGGGCCCTGCTTCCCGAATGGCTGGACCGCGGGGAGGGCCGCTTCGTCGTTACGGCCTCGGCCGCGGGTCTGCTCACCGCACTGGGCTCGGCTCCCTACTCCGTGAGTAAGCACGCAGCCGTGGCCTACGCCGAATGGATGTCGGCAACCTACGGGCATCGTGGCGTCACGGTGCACTGCATCTGTCCACAGGGTGTGCGTACCCAGATGCTGGAGGGCTCCGGCCCCATGGGAGATGTCCTGCTGCGCCCCACCGCAATCGAGCCCTGGCAGGTCGCCGACGCGGTGTGGGAGGGCATCACCGAGGGACGTTTCCTGATCCTTCCGCATCCCGAGGTGCACGACTACTACCAGGCACGCGCAGCCGACACCGACCGCTGGCTGCGCGGGATGCGCACACTACAACAACGTATTGATGGGAGTGCCGAATGAAGGCCTGGCAGGTCCACGAACTCGGTGAGCCCGCACAGGTGCTCCAACTGGCCGACATCCCGGCTCCCGCACCCGCACCCGGGCAGTTGCGGGTGCGGGTCCGCGCGGCGGCGGCCAACTTTCCGGATGCCCTACTGTGCCGGGGGCACTACCAGGTCCGGCCGGACCTTCCCTTCACCCCCGGCGTGGAGCTCGTCGGCGAGGTGTCCGCGCTGGGCGAGGGAGTGACAGGATTCGCCGAAGGTGACCGCGTCATCGGTTCACCAGAGCTTCCGGCAGGTGCGTTCGCCGAGGAGTCCCTACTGCGCGCGGACCAGGTGCTGCCGGCGCCCACAGCCTTGGACGACGCCCAGGCCTCGGCGTTCTTCATCGGATACCAGACCGGCTGGTTCGCGCTCCACCGTCGGGCGGCCCTCCAGTCCGGGGAGACCCTCCTCGTGCACGCCGCGGCCGGCGGTGTCGGCTCGGCAGCCGTCCAGCTGGGCAAGGCCGCGGGTGCCACCGTCATCGGCGTGGTCGGTAGTCCGGACAAGGCCGAGGTCGCCCGCCAGCTGGGTGCCGACATGGTGATCGACCGTACCCGCGAGGACGTTGTTGCCACGGTGAAGGAAGCCACGGCCGGCCGAGGAGCCGACGTGGTCTTCGACCCGGTCGGCGGGGACGCCTACACCTGGTCCACCAAGTGCATCGCCTTTGAGGGGCGGATCGTGGTGATCGGTTTCGCCAGCGGCACCATCCCCACACCGGCCCTGGGGCACCCCCTGGTCAAGAACTACTCCATTCTCGGGCTGCACTGGGGCCTGTACCAGCACCGCGACCCCAAGGCCATCCGGTATGCGCACGACGAGCTGTCCACCCTCGCCGCCGACGGCATCGTGCGCCCGTTGGTCACCGCCCGCCGGGGGCTGGACGACGTGCCGGACGCGGTTCAGCAGCTCGCCGACGGCACCACGGCGGGACGTGTCTCCATCGAGGTGACGCGATGAGCGCCGCCGAGGACACGCCCACGCGCGACGGCGACCCGCCCGGGATCGACCTGCAACGCCTCGCTTCCTACCTGGACGAGCAGCGGCCCGGGCTGCTCCGCGGCCCTCTGTCGGCCGAGGTGATTCCCGGCGGCCGCTCCAACCTCACCTACGACGTCACCGACGGCATCTCGCAATGGGTGGTGCGCCGGCCACCGCTCGGGCACGTCCTGGCCACCGCGCACGACATGAGCCGGGAGTACCGGGTGATCTCGGCCCTGGCCGAGGCGCCGGTTCCGGTACCCGAGACGGTGGTGCTGTGCGAGGACCCCGACGTTGTGGGTGCCCCGTTCTACGTCATGGCCAAAGTTCCGGGGACGCCGTACCGGAAGGCCAGTCAGCTGGAACCGCTCGGCCCGCAGCGGACCCGGGCGATCTGCCAGGGAATGGTGGACTGCCTGGCCGCCCTGCACACCGTCGACCCTGCCCAGGTGGGACTCGCCGACTTCGGACGCCCGGAAGGGTTCCTGGAACGTCAGGTGCGGCGCTGGAAGAAGCAGCTGGACGCTTCACGAAGCCGGGACGTGGCGGGAATCGACGAGCTGCACTCCCGCCTGGAGCAGCGAATCCCGCCCCAGGCGCCCACGGCCGTCGTGCACGGGGACTATCGGTTGGACAACCTCCTCGTCGACGACCGTGACCAGATCACCGCCGTACTCGACTGGGAAATGGCCACCCTGGGGGATCCCCTCACCGACCTCGGAATGCTGGTCTCCTACGAGGGCATGAGTGATCTCACCGGTGGCGAGGCCGTGTCGGATGCGATGCGTGCACCCGGATTCCTCTCCACCGCGGAGATGATCGACCGGTACGCCAGCGCCTCAGGCACCGACATCAGTGAGCTGGGTTTCTACGTGGCACTGGCCCATTTCAAGATCGCAGTGATCCTCGAGGGGATCCACTATCGCTTCACCCAAGGAGACACCGTCGGCGGCGGATTCGAGAGCATCGGTGCTCTCGTGGAGCCGGTGGTTGCCGCCGGGCTGCGGGCATTCGAGGAGCACTGAGCACCTATGGACTTCACACACGACGCCCACACCGAGGAGCTGCGACAGCGGCTGCTGACCTTCATGGACGAGCACGTGTACCCGGCCGAGTCGGTATTCGCGCAGCAGTCCCGTGCGGGGGAGCCATGGACCACTCCGCCGGTCATGGAGGAGTTGAAGGACAAGGCCCGCAGCCAGGGCCTGTGGAACCTGTTTCTCCCGGGGGCGGACGGCGCCGGGCTGACCAACCTCCAATACGCACCGCTCGCTGAGATCACTGGGCGCAGCCCGCGCATCGCTCCCGAGGCGCTCAACTGCTCCGCACCGGACACCGGCAACATGGAGGTACTGTCCATGTTCGCCACCGAGCAGCAACGCAAGGATTGGCTGGAGCCCCTGTTGGCGGGGCGGATCCGGTCCGCGTTCGCGATGACCGAGCCGGACGTGGCCTCTTCGGACGCCACCAACATTGCCACCCGGATCGAACGGGATGGCTCCGACTACGTGATCAACGGCCACAAGTGGTGGATCACCGGAGCCCTCAACCCCAACGCACGTATCTTCATCGTGATGGGCAAGACCGATCCGGACGCGGAGCGCCATCGCCAACAGAGCATGATCCTGGTGCCCCGGGACACGCCCGGCTTGGAGATCCGACGGGGCATGACCGTGTACGGGTACGACGATTCCGACCACGGCGGGCATGCGGAACTCACGCTGACCGATGTGCGGGTTCCGGCACATAATCTCATCGGGGGCGAAGGCGACGGGTTCGCGATCGCCCAGGCTCGGCTGGGTCCGGGCCGGATCCACCACTGCATGCGCACGATCGGCATTGCCGAGCGTGCCATCGAGCTCATGTGTCGCCGAGCCGCCGACCGGGTGGCCTTCGGCAAGCCCCTCGCGGGGCAGGGTGTGGTGCGGGACTGGATCGCCGAGGCTCGGGTCCGTCTGGAGCAGCTGCGGCTGCTGGTGCTCAAGGCCGCCTGGCTCATGGACACCAGCCCGGAGGGCGCCAAAGGGGCGCACACCGAGATTCAGGCGATTAAGATCGCCACCCCCACCACGGTGGAATGGATCCTGGACAAGGCCATCCAGGTGCACGGCGCGGCCGGGCTCAGCCAGGACATCCCCCTGGCACAGTGGGCGGCGCAGGTGCGCACACTGCGG
This sequence comes from Lipingzhangella rawalii, assembly GCF_031628175.1. Classification (NCBI taxonomy): domain Bacteria; kingdom Bacillati; phylum Actinomycetota; class Actinomycetes; order Streptosporangiales; family Nocardiopsidaceae; genus Lipingzhangella; species Lipingzhangella rawalii. The sequence continues at coordinate 151,523 of NZ_JAVLVT010000006.1, forward strand.
TTCGCAGACGGCCCCGACGAGGTGCACAAGGCGTCGCTGGCCCGCAAGGAGATCAAGCGCTGGGCCCAGTAGGGCACGACACGAACCGGGGCATACCTGCCCCTTCATGGCACGCGCGAGCGGTATACCGCTCGCGCGTCGCCGTTGGTAGACCCGGCGACAGGACCGGATCCTTGTCGAGGCTCCTCGTGATGCGGTTGCCACGCAGTCGACGTTCCCGCATCCCGATGGCCACGGGGCCGCACCGTCAGGGACGCAGCGCGGACAGAAGCATGTCGGCGAAGTAGTTGCCGACGTCGGTGGCGCGCCAGGGGCCACCCTCGCGGTACCAGGTGGACAGGTGATGCACGGCCCCGAAGTGGTAGTCAACCACCAGATCGGCGGGTACTGCGGAGGAGAAGACGCCGGTGCGCTGGCCCTCCTCGATCATGTCGCGGAACCGTTCGTGATAGCGGCGACGTTCGGCTCGGACCTGCATCTGCTTATCCGGCCCCAGCTGGTGCATCGACCGGAAGAAGATGATCGAGTCGTCGAGGCTGGCGATGGTGCTCTCGACCACGTCCACGGCAGCGGCATGTACCCGCTGGTCCACGGGAAGATCCAGCTCGGCGATCCGCAGTAGCTGGTTGATCTGGGTGCGCAGCACCCGGGCGTAGATCTCGTACAGCAGGTCGTCCTTGGACGTGAAGTGGTGGTACATCGCACCCTTGGTGACTCCGGCGGCCTCGACCACCGTCTGCACCGATGTGCCCTCGAATCCGTGGCGGGCGAACAATTCGGCCGCCACGTCCACCAGACGGCTACGGACATCCCGACTGCGGGTTGTCGGCGTGGGGTCATCCGCGCTTGCTGTGGCTGGGGCGCGGTGTGTGGATACCATGACGCCAGCATACCGAGCGGTCGGCCCGAGATCCGTGATGCAGGGCCGGTGCCGTGGCTGCCAGTGTCCCCCGCCCCCCAATCCCTGCGGCACGGTAGAGGAGCACGACGACCATGATTCCCAGCGTGCGTGGCCCGATTTCCCCCGACAACCTGGGCCGCACCTACATGCACGAGCACATTTTCGTCCTGACCCCGGACATCCAGCAGAACTTCCCCGAGGAGTGGGGTGACGAGGAGGAACGCGTCGCAGATGCCGTGTACAGGTTGCGCGCCCTCGCCGCACAGGGAGTGCACACCCTGGTGGACCTTACGGTTCCCGGACTGGGGCGCTACATTCCACGGATCCAACGGGTCGCCGAGCAGGTCCCGGAACTAAACATTCTCGTGGCCACGGGGTGCTACACCTACACCGATGTGCCGCTGTACTTCCACTACCGCGGGCCCGCCCTGACGCCTTTGGTTGGCGCCGACGTTCCGGATCCGATGGTGGACATGTTCGTGCGAGATCTTACCGAAGGCATCGCCGACACCGGAGTGCGCGCGGCGGTTCTCAAATGCGCCATCGACAAGCCCGGACTTACCGAGGGGGTAGAGCGCATCCTGCGGGCGGTGGCCGTGGCGCACCACCGAACCGGGGCACCGGTCACGGTCCACACCCACCCGGGAAGCCACACCGGCTGGCAGGTGAAACGTGTCCTGTGCGACGAGGAGGGCGTGCCGCCGGACCGGATTGTCCTCGGGCACAGTGGCGACACAACGGACGTCGACCACCTCTCGGAGCTGGCCGAAGCCGGATTCATCCTGGGAATGGACCGCTTCGGGGTGAATGTGGAAACAACCTTCGAAGCGCGTGCGGACACCCTGGTGGAGATGTGCCGCCGCGGCTTCGCGGAACGGATGGTGCTGTCGCAGGACGCCTCCTGCTACATCGACTGGCTGGACCCCAACGTGCGTGCCTTCGTTCCCGACTGGCACTACGGACACCTCGCCGACGACGTCCTGCCCTACGTGCGGGAACGCGGGGTCACCGAGGAGCAGATCACCACGATGTTGGTGGACCTGCCGCAGCGCTACCTGGCGGGACACGAGGAGTAGCGGAGCCCGGTCCAGGCCGCATCGAGTCAGGTGTGTCTGGACCGCCGGGCGCCCCCAACCAGGGGTGGCCAGCACCTGGTGCACTGTTCGCCGGTGTTCGCCGGGGCGCTGCCACGGAGGAGGCACTGGCGGCGGGGCCGGCCCGGGTGCGGCCGTACTAGTGGCGCGGCTCCTTGGAGGCGCGCGGCCGTGTTCGCACTGGCCCGGAGCGAGCACCCGGGAGCGCGATCGTCCTGAGCACTCGCATCACCGACGGCGAGACCCGCGTTGATGCCCAGCTGGTGGTCAGTGAACTGGTCACCAACGCGATCCACCAGGACGAGGGCTACGGTGAGGACGAGATCCCGGATCTCCGGGTGTCGCTCGGTGACGCGCTCGACGAAACCGGAAGCGACGAGGATGGCGACGCATCGCCCGGCCCGGTCGGCGGGTCGGAATAGCGGGCGGCTGCCGTCAACCGCAGCCGTCAAACCACCAAGGGCGTCCCCCGCAACGGGCGAACGCCCTGGTCAAGCTGGGTGGGCCCAGCTTCCCTGAATACGAACCCCATCCCGGTCGTCGAAGGCCCGATCATCGGTCTTCCCTACGGGCCTGTGCAGGGAAAACGCGCGGGAGAGGCCAAGTCCGGCGCTGAGGAGTCCGTCGATGGGCGTGATCGGTGATGGTCACCTCCCGCTGGAGCCGCTGGATCACCATCGCCGCAGTGATGCTGTTGGCGTTGATCGCCGCGGTTGTCTCCTACTCGCATATGTACGAGTTGGCGCTGCGCCACGGGGAACCGGAGTGGCGTGCGGCGTTGTTTCCCCTGTCTGTGGACGGGATGATCGTGGCGGCGTCGATGACGCTGCTGTCCGACGCCCGCCAGGGCCGGCGCGGCGGGGTGCTGCCGGGGAGCCTGCTGATCATCGGCAGCCTCGCCTCGCTCGCGGCCAACATCGCCGCCCCGGTCCTGCCGCGCGGCGAGCCGGCCGAACAGGCAGGGTTGGCTCCGCCGTAGCCAGTCGCGGAACACCGACCGTTGTTCAGGTTCGGCGGCACGCGGATCCAACAGCACGCGATGCGCTCGGTTGATGTCGTCGCCGAAGTCATGGTCCTCGCCGACCAGCGACAGTTCCGCGAGCCGCGGGCCCAGCCCCCCTCGGGGCGTCCACGGGGTCACACTCATGCGGTCACGCACGTTTGCAAGCGAAGCGACGTGCACCTCCTCGTACACAGTCCAACAGACCGGGCGGGCTCTCCGGCGGGCTACTCGTGTCCGGCGGGCAGGAACTCCACCAGCCACGCGCCGAACTCGAGCACGCCGGCCTCGTCCGCCTCGTTGTCCTCGTCCTCCTCGATGTAGGAAGTCGCGGCGACCACCGAGGTTCGCAGGCCGATCTCCGTGGCGATCTGGTTCAACAACTCCCAGTTCCCCTCGGAGCCGAATCCGAGAAAAAGTCGCCCGCCAGGGGAAAGATAGTCGCGCGCCTCTCTCAGGAAACGACGGTGACTCACGTATCCCATGTCGAAGTAGGCGGGATGCGCGTCGTCGCTCGTATAGCCTTCCGGAGGCTCGATGAATGGCGATCCCCAATAGATGAGATCGAACCGCTCGGCCGAGTCGATCCCGGTGAACAAATCGCTTTGTACGGTGCGGACACGGTCGGCGACACCGTGGCGTTCCGCGTTCACGCGCGTGTTTTCCAGGGCCTCCGGAACCATGTCGACCGCAACGACCTCAGTGCACCCGCGCAGTGCGCCATAGACCGAAGCCATTCCGGCGCCGCATCCCATCTCAAGAAACCGTCCACCCGCGGGGTACGGCAACTTCTTGACATCCAACCACGCCGCGGGGTCTGTGCTCGGGTCGTAGACCCCCTTAAGCAGGGTCCAGCGCAGACCCAATAGCTTGAACTCGCTCGGCCGTTCGTCGGAGTAGAGATCGTCAATGAACTCGCCCACCTCGTTCAGGATCACCTGCTTGTACTTCTCCGACAACGTAATCACTCTCCAGTGAAATATTCAGTGGCGACGTCAGGACACGTCGAGCTGCGGGTTCCAGTTGCTGATGAGCTTGCGGTACGCGGGATTGGTGAGCATCTCCGCATGGGTGCCGGACGCGCACACCACGCCGTCCATAAGCATGATCACTTGGTCGGCCTGTACGGCCAGCGAGGGCCGATGGGTCACCGCGATGATGATCCGGTCCCGGTTGTGCCGGACCAGCGAGTCCACGAGCCGCTGCTCGTTGGGCGGATCGAGCTGTGAGGTGGCCTCGTCCAGCAGGATGGCCGCACCGTCCTGCAGCAGGGCGCGGGCCACGGCCAGGCGCTGCCGCTGCCCCCCGGAGACCCGCACTCCACCCTCGCCGACGGGTGTGTCCAGTCCGGCCGGTTGGTCGGCCACCCACTCCACGAGTCCGACCCATTCCAGGACCTGCCACATCCGCCGCTCGTCCAGGTCGGTGGCCGAGTAGCACACTGCCTCCCGGATCGTTTCGCCCAGCAGTGGGGCCTCCTGCTGGACGTAGCTGATGTGTTTTCGTAATTCGGACAGGCGCATCTGGTGGATGTCCGTCCCGTTGAGCCGGATTGCTCCCCGGTCCGGGTCGACGAATCGTTGGATCAGGCTCAGCGTGCTGGTTTTGCCGGCTCCGGACGGGCCGACGACAGCGGTGAGCCCGGGTCGGGCGCGCATCGTGAGCCCGCGCAGCACCGGACGCTCGTCATGGGCCAGCCACACCCCGGAGAACTCGATCTCGCGTCGCAGGGAGACGGCAGCGGACGGAGGAGCGCGGCCGTCGGCGGCGGCCGGTGGCAGCCCGTTGGCCGTGCGGGAATGCTCCACCACCGCAGGAGGGTGTTCCTCCGACGGGAGCCGGAGGAGCACCATTACCCGTCGCAGCGCGGCGAGCCCGGTGGCGAGTTCGGTGATCGATCCGACCAGTGACTCCAGCGGTTCCTGGATGATGATGACGTACAGCAGGATCGCGACCAGGTCACCGATGCCGATGGCGCCGGTGCTGAGCCGGAGCGCGCCCACCGCGAGCACGATGAGGAACGTGAGGTCCACGGCGGCGTAGGTGGTGGTGTCGGTCAGGGCCTGGCGCCGTGCCACCCGGACGCCGGCACGGAACGCGGCGCCCGCGTGGCGGTCGAACTCTGCCGCCTCCCGGCCCTCGGTGCGTGCCGACTTCACCGTGCGAAGCGCGAGCAGGACCCGGTTCACCACCCCGGTCGCGCGGCCCAGATGGTCCTGGGCCACCTCGGTGTAGGTCGCGATCTGCTGGAACAGGAGGTACTGCGCCACGGTCGCGACGCCGAGAACCACGATGACGACGAGTGCCAGCACCGGGTCGATGATCAACATGAACGTCACGCCGGCGAGGACCGTCAGCGGCACCACCAGTATGTCGACCAGGGCGGGGATGGCGGTCTGTTGGACCAGCCGCATGTCGGAGCTGGTTCGCGACAGCAGGTCCCCGCTGGGGAATCCTTCGATCTGTCCCACCCGCGAGGCCAGGATCCTCCGCAACACGGCGCTTCGAAGGTCGCGCGAGGCGCGCTCGCTGAGCCGCCCACTGGCGTACTCACCGAAGTAGTTGAAGGTGAGGCCGAACACCGCGAGAGCGAGCAGAATGGCGATCGGCAGGAACAGACTGGCATCCGTGGCCAGACTGTCGAAGATGGCCTTGGTCGCAAGCGGCTGGGCCAGGCCAGCCGTCTGCGCACCGAGGCCGAGCAGCAGTACTCCGGAGAACGTCCATTTGTAGGACGAGATCCAGCTCCACAACGCGCGTCGCGAGGTGTCCGGCGACTGCACTGTCATTTCTCATCACAGATTCTGTTGCTCGGTTGCGGTGGTGGACGAGTGTGCACGCGGGATCGCCTATCTGACCAGGAAGTTCCGCAGCTGCCACGGGTCGTCGCCGGACCTCGCGCCGTCGAAGCCGGCGAAGGGGTTGGTCATGGCGGTGGGCCGCCAGTTCGTCGGCACCGATACGCGTTCACCGAGGTACGGGTCCGCCACGGACAACACCTCGTGGTGGTCGATGTCGTCGGGCACGCACAGGCCGCGGTCCGGGTGACGCACGATCCATGAGATCGCCCCCAGCAACGAGGCCGCGACCTGAAGTGTGGTCGCGTTCTGGTGGGGAACCAACTGCCGCGTCTCCTCGATGCTCAACTGGGAGCCGGTCCACCATCCGTTGAGGTCGTGCCCGAGCAGGAGGACGCCCAACTCGTCGCGTCCGCTCAGGATGTCGTCGTTCATGATTCGGTGTCGCGTCTGGAGTTGGAAACCCTGCATCTGGTACTCGTGCAGGGACGCGATCGCGGCATCGGTGGGCAGGTAGGCATAGTGCACGGTGGGCCGGTAGACGGGTACTCCCTCGTCCCACACCGTCAGGTGGTCGCTGATCGTGAACGCCTCGCCGTGCTGGATCATCATGCCGGTGATCGGCCCGCCCAGGGGAACCCACGACTTGACCCAGGTGCTGCTTCCCGGCCGGGCGAGGCAGATCTGGTTCCGTGGCCCACTTTCATGGACGTAGGCGAGGTCCGGTAGGTTCAGCTCGTGCGTGCCCCAGCCGAGTTCGGCCGGCCCGATGCCCTCCTCGAACAGTCCCTTGACCGACCAGGTGTTGACGAACTCGCCGACCTCCTTGGGTTGCTTGCTGATCTGGGTGTCGCGCTCGGATATGTGGATCACCTTGACCCCGGTTTCCATCGCCAGGCGCGCGTAGTCCGGCGCGGCGAGCGCACTCTCGAGTCGCTCCCGTCGTTCGACCGACACCGTCGGCTGCTCTGCTGCCCCGCCAGTCTTGAGGATCTCGTTCGTGATGTCCTCGAGTGCCACCTTGGTCCAGTGACTCACCAGGCCCGGATTGGCCCCGTGTTCGACCACGGCCGTGGGACCGGGCTCGTCCCACGAGTCGCGGAGCTCCCGTATCTCCATATGTGCTGCGTAGAGCGTCCGTTCCGTTGGGCGCAGCTCAAGCAGGTCCGCGGCGGACTCCCAGGCCTCCAGCGCAGTGTCCACGTACAGCACCCCGTTGTCGTGGCACCACTCGACGATCTGCGCACCATCGATGTTCCAGGTCAGGTTGATTACCAGGTCGCCAGCGCCGACGTACTGTTCGAGCGTGGACTCCAGATTGTCCTGGGTGAGTGTGTGGCGCACGTAGCTCGCGCCTGCGGAAAGGGTGTCGGGAATCGTGTCTCGCCGGTCGACCATGTCGAGGATGGTCAGCTTTTGGAAATCCATGGTCAGGTGCCGGAGAAGTAGGGGTTGCAGGCACTGCGAAACCGATCCGCATCCAAGAAGCAGTACGGAGCCGCCGAACGAGATGTTGCGTGTGTGAGTCAAGTTGATCCCTTTCACTGTCGCCCACTGGAGATGGGGGGTGCCGTTTCGGGGTCTACGACCAGGTCATATACCGTGCGGCGGGAGGTTGCCCGCGCGCGGCAGTGTGAGTTCCAGCAGCCAGTAGTCGATCGAGACCTGTCCTTGGATCGTCTCGTACTCGCGGGTCGACTCGGCCAGAGTAGATATATGGATCCCGGCTCGTTTGGTGACGCTCCGAAGTAGTTCCACATCACCGTCGCTACCGAATCCCAGAAGTAGGCGCCCACCGGGTCGAAGATGTCCCCAGGCCGAATCCAGGAAGCGACTCAGTATCAGGTAACCCGGATCGTAGAATGCGGTGTGGATGTTGTCGGTGGCGAGATCGTCCGAGGGGTTCAGGTACGGTGGATTCCAGAAGATCACATCGAAGTACTCATCATCGTCGACCGCCGAAAACAGGTCGCTCTCCCGTGCGTGCACTACATCCAGGAATCCGTGGAGGTGGGCGTTCAGACGCGCGTTACGAACGGCTTCGGGGCCGAGGTCTAACGCGGTGACACGTCGACATCCAGCGCGCGCGGCGGCGACACTCACGATTCCTGTTCCACACCCCATCTCCAGGAAATCCCCTCCCGCAGGAAAGGGGACCCAACCCGGGTAGAGGCCGACCCCCGGGTCCTCCTTGGGGTCGTAAACTCCCTTCAGGAGAATCCAGAAATCACCGTTGAGTTTGATCACCTCGACATCGTCGTACTCGTCGACGCTCGCGATCAGCTCCTTGACCTCTGCCCGGACGATGCTGCGCACTGATTCGTCGGCACCCTGTATCGGTGTATCCCCTGGTGTTCCCATAAGATCACTGGCTCTCTGTTCCTGCGCTGTCCGTGTGGCGCGGCGCCTGCTGGGTCGCACCGATGCAGTGGACATCGGGCGGGGGCATCCCGTTGAATCCCACGGACGCGTAGCTGGTGGTGTAGGCGCCGGCACTGTGGATGTCGATATGGTCACCAGCGGCGAGCCCGGTCGGCAGCAAGTAGTGAGCGTCGCGGTAGAGCACATCCGCGCTGTCGCAGGTCGGCCCGGCGATGTTCGCGGCTTCCTCGGGTCGCTCACCGCGACTGGTGCTCAACCGGTACTGGATCGCCTCACCGTCGGTCTCGGCCAGTCCGCCGAACCGCCCGATGTCGAGGTAGACCCAGCGCCGCCCGTCACGTTCCCCACCGTCGGCTACCAGGACGATCTCACTGCGCAGCACCCCGGCATCGGCGACCAGGTGTCGGCCCGGCTCGGCAGCGAGCTGCGGCCGCGGCGTGTCCGGGAAATTAAGGCTGACCGCCGTCTCGATCGACTCCCGGTAGCTCTCCAGGTTCGGGATCGAGTCCCGGTACTGTGCCGCGAATCCGCCGCCCAGGTTCAGCACCTCAAGTGCGATTCCCTCGCAGGCCAGTTCGTGGAAGACACGGGCCGCCTCGGCGATTCCGTCGTTCCAGCGTTCCGGCTTCTGCTGCTGCGAACCGATGTGGAAGGCCACCCCGTAGGGCACCAGCTCCCGGGAGCGCGCGGTGCGCAACAGCTCGCACGCCAGAGCGCGGCCGCACCCGAACTTCTCGCTCAGGCTCCATCGCGCGCCTTCGCTGCTCACGCGGATCCGGCACAGGACCTGACTCCCGGGCGCGGCAGCCGCGATCTTCTCCAGCTCCTGTGCAGAGTCGAACACGAACGTACGCACCCCACATGAGTAGGCGTACGCGATGTCCCGCCGTTTCTTGATCGTGTTGCCGTAGGACAGACGTTCGGGAGACGCTCCGGCTTCCAGGCACAGGTCGATTTCACCTGGACTTGCGACATCGAACGAGGCGCCCAGGTCCACGAGGGTGCGGATGACCTCTAGATGCGGGTTCGCCTTCACCGCGTAGTAGACATCTGTGTCGGGGAAGGTTGCGGTGAACTCGCGGAACCGCCGTTCCACCAGACCGAGGTCGACAACCAGGCAGGGCGTGTCGGGGCGTTTGCTGTCCAGGTAGTCGAGGATGTGCTGGATGCTCGCGTCGGTCATCTGTCCGCACCCCCGTCCATGCGCGCGTCCGGCCTCGCGGCGACGCTGTCGTGTGCGGGAAGCACGGTGTCGAGGGGCAGAGTGAGGCAGCGGCATCCGCCGCCTGCCTTGCGGAACTCACTCACGTCACTGACCGCGATCTCGAAGCCCCGGTTTTCCAACAGCCGCCCAAGCCGGGCAGAGCAGCTGGGCATGACGATCCTCCGCCCGACGACCACCGAGTTGGCGGCGAACGCTAGCCCCTCGTCCCTGGTGCACAGCACCGGGTCGGGAACTAGGCGCCTCAGGCACCGCAGGCCCTCCTCGGTGAACGCGTCCGCGACGATCAAGGCAGTGCGGTCGTTCAGCGGGCAGAATGCGATGTCGATGTGGTAGAAAGCCGGATCTGTGAGCTCAACCGGAAGCACCCGCCATCCGGCACGTCGGGACAACGTGTCATAGGCGCGCCGGTCTGATCGCCTACCGAATCCGGTCACCAGCGTGTCCGCGAACGACAAGGCGTCGCCGGTCCCTTCCTGAGAGGAGTCCAATCCAGGATCCGCCACGGACCAGTTGTGCTGCCGGAACCACTCCGCGGTGTGGTCGACCTCCGCGGTCCGCTCCGGGAACCGCATCGGCGCCGGCCAGAACGTGGAGCCGTCCACCACTCCGTGGTTCGCAGTGAAGACCGCGTCCGGATGTTCCGGAAGGGGCTCCAGCTCCTCGAGCTTCGCGCCCGCCTCGCGCAGGGCGACACCCAGCTGGTGCCATTGGTCGTGGGCCAGCTCGTGGTCCACCTTGACGTCGGGATCCATCCACGGGTTGATGGAGTACCACACATCGAAGAAGCGCGGCGGGCAGAGGAGATAACGGTACCCCCACGGCAGCGGTGCGCCGCCCGAGGAGGAACGAACGTCCTGCCACTCAGAAACGTAATCCAGCATTGAGTAACCTCCATCGCCGATACGGCTGCGTAAACTTGCTACCCGCCGTTTGTCCTTTTCTCTATTAATGTGTCATGTCGCAACCACTGAGATATGCAGCGGACTCCGCAGCTGGGCCCGACACGAACCGTCCAGACGCATGTCACGATGAACAGGGATTCCGTTCCTCGAAACGCGTGCGCACTAGCTGGTGCGCACGTCAAGGCATGCGTCGGCGGCTGCGTTGTGAATGACGTGCGAAAATCGGTTCACATGGGCCAGGCGGCATAAATACCGCTTAGAAAAGGAACAACCATCGCCGTAACAGGTTCAAGGATGCTACTCGGAGCAGGCGGACGGTGTCCTCGTTGCGAATCAGGAGCTGAACTCACTGCGCGGAGACCATACGAACAGGGAGCCGCAGCAGCACTGGTAGGCAGCTACGGGTACGGGCAGCGGATACCCCGCTCGAGGTAATCCACTTCGCTGATGTAGGCGGTGCCCAACGTTCGGCCCTCCGCGTCGCACTCTCTCAGCGATCTAGAGACTCGTTAGTAGGTGCCGATAGTCATCGCCCCTGATGGGCTACCAACGCTACCGTACGCTACCAGACCGAAAGATCATCAGGAAGGGCTAGTTGTGCTACCCGACACCGGGGATTCCCCTTTGCCGTCGGCCATGTCTGCTACCAGTCAGAGCTCCTTTGACCATGGCTCGCTATACGAACACTGAAGATAAGGGAAACGGAAAAATTCCACCTCCGTGGCCGGCCATACCGTTGCCCGCAGCGAAATACACGCACCTCTCGGGCACCGGGACAGACGAACAAAGTCCCCGAAAGGGGTGTTTTTCCGTTCCGGTGCATGCGCCGCCATCGGCTCCGTTACCGGGGTCTGGAGGGTCTGCCGTACGGTGGCCGTCAGGTTGGGTGCACAATCCATCGGGATCCCAGCCGCGCAGGACATCCGCAGCTCACCCACGCCCGGCGGCGTCGCCAAGGCCGCGTCACCCACCGCGTACACCTCCGGGTCGGAGACCGAACGCAGCGTCCCGTCCACCCGAATCCGCCCTTGGTCGGTGACCTCCAGCCCTGCGCTGCGCGCAATGTTCGGCGTACGGAACCCAGCGGCCCACACGGTGGCGTCCACCGGATGCTCGGTCCCCTCCGCGGTGATCAGCGCGCCGGAACACACCTCGGCGACGCGAACCCCGTCGTGGACCTCCACCCCGAGCCGGTGTAAGACGCGCCTCAGATGACGTTGGGCACGTGGTGCCAACCAGTCGCCGACCGTGTCAGCGTCCAGCAGCAGTATCCGGTGCGCCAGGTAGCTCTCGGCGAGTTCGGCGGCCGTCTCGATCCCGGCCATCCCGCTGCCGACCACGGCCACGGTCGCGGGGTCCCCAGTGGCGAGGTGCTTGGCGAGCGCGGTGGTCCCTCGTCGCCGGCGACGGTCCACGCGTGCTCGGCGGCGCCCGACACCGCGCCGGTGTCGGCGGCGCTGCCGAGGGCGTAGACCAGAGTGTCGTAGTGGGCCCCCAGGGGATCGAACCCTGAACCCGCGGATTAAAAGTCCTGCGAAGGACCATTTGGCTTCGGCGAGAACGTCATGTGACCAGTGCAAACGAACCAATGCGAACTGCGTTGAACGCGTGCGAACTGCGACCCAAACTGCAACCCGAACCGACACCTGTATCGTTCGATCAACCTCTGTCGCTCCCGGTGGCGTGCTGGGGCAGTACGCAGAACTCACAGAACTCGCAGAACCTTGTTTGTGCAGGTCATCGGATTGATTCTGTCTGCGCAGAATTCGCACAGAACTCCAGCGAATCCACACACAACCCACCGCGTCGGATGATCCCGGCGTTATGTCGAGGGGACACTGACGGGCGGCTGCGAGGTTCTGTGTGATCGGCTGGAGTTCTGTGCGAATTCTGCGCAGACGCACGCAGCCCCATGAACTGCATAAACGAAGTTCTGCGAGTTCTGCGAGTTCTGCGTGAGGGGTGGACCGTCGACTCTCAGGCACGTAGGGCAGCCGCGAGCTCACCCATATGACCGATGATCGCGTCGGGCTTCAGCTCGCGCCAGCGCTCGGCTTTGCCCGGTCGGTTGGCGTAGCCCACGGCCATAGTCCCGGCCGCTCGTGCGGCTTCGATGTCGGTCGTGGAGTCGCCAACCATCACCGACTCATCCGGCGTGCCGCCAAGCTCCGCGAGTGCCTGCCGGAGCAGGTATGGGTTTGGCTTCATCAGCTCGGGACTCACCTTGTCCCGACCGATGACCGCGTCCACCAGAACATCCAGGTGGTGTGCCGCCACGAACGCTCGGATCGCCTCTGGCGAATTGTTGCTGACGATGGCGACCGGCAGCCCGCGTTCCCGGCACACCCCCAGCATGGGGGTTACCCCCGGGGTGGGTGAGGCCGCCGCTACCGAGGCAATCTCGGCTTGGGTCAGAGCGGCTTCGAAGTCAGCGTGCCACTGCGGAGCCACCTGGTATAGGCCGCTCAGTACCCGCATCGGGTCGTTCTCGCGCATCACGGCATCGGGGACCACAACGCCCGTGGCGTGCGCCTGCTCGCGGAGCGTGCCGGCCACCTCGGGGGCGGGATATCCCGCAAACGCACTGCAGACCGGACCATCAAAGTCCAGCAGGATCCATCGAGCAGGCCGCATGATCTCGCCCAGGTCGATAGTCACTCGGCACGCTCCGTCGCCACGGTGGTCCAGATGCTGTCGAACCATCGTTGTGCTTCTGCCACGTGCTGTGATCCGGTTGACTCGCTGTCGTCATCGACTTCGTGGTGGAACAGGATCGCGTCACGCCCGAGTAGGTCATAGATCTCGGTCGATTCGCTCCCAACGGCCACGGTGTTTTCCTGGACCGGGTAGTACCCGAAGAAGGTCTCCACTCCGTTGATGACGTACAGCTTGAACGTGGGAGTGACCGGGAAGACGCGTGTCTCGACATTGGCCGTCTCGACCAGCCCCAGTGCCTCCAGCTCCCGCACTGAGTTGTCGATGCCCTGGGTGGCCCGCAGCATGATCTCGTGCATGCGCTCGCGCAATTGCGGGTCATCCCCGTTCGTGTCTCGGCGAGTCGGGAGTCCCATAGGCAGGCGTGTATTGGGCACCAGAAGGCGAATCCCAATGCTGCGTGGGGTGAGACGACCGTGCCGGACCTTGTCGATCGGCTCGTGGAGCGCCCCGTACAGAGTCTCGCCGCTGAACCCCGCGAAGTCGATCGTCACCTTGTCGCTGTTGAACGCCCGCTCAATGTGCGGGCGGAGTCCGGCCGGGCGTTCGGTCCGCTCCCGAACGAAGACCCCGCGGCCCTGCTGGGTCAGGATCAGCCCTTCCTCGCGTAGCAGACGAAGGGCCTGTTGCACGGTCATACGGGCTACCCCGTACGTCTTGGCCAACTCAGCTCCGGAGGGGAGCTTCTCGCCGGGCTCGAATTTGCGGGTGAGGATCGCGGCGCGTAGAGCGCCTGCGACCTGCTGAAACGGGGGTCGTGGATCTTCCGGGTCAAGGCTCATGACCCTAGGGTACGCCAGCCTGCCTAGCCAACCTAGAAAAAACTTCCTAGACCCTATTGACTCATCTAGCTTGGCTAGCCAAGCTAGATGCATAGCCGAGATAGGCAAGTGAAGCTCGGAAGGCGGACTCCCCGCTTCGGTGGGTGTGGAAGCGCCGGGCGCTGGTGGTTTGACAACTAGACAGTGGTTCGCCTCGACCTCTATCCCGAGCTGACAAGGGACGACGTCGAGGAAGCCGTGGTCCACACAGGTATGGGCTGCGCCATATGCGTCCGTGTGACGCCGGTGCCACCCCACTTCGGGGGTGGTGTCGGGGCTACACGGCCCACCCCCACCAACCAGGAGGTCTTCATGCACTCTTCCGTTCCCAACAGCCCGGCTGGACTCTACGAGACGGCAGGCACCACGACAGAGACCACGACGTACCACTGGGTCCTGAGCTACATCGCGGCGGGACCAGCGTCGGGCTTCCAGACCGGGTATGTGGATGGCACGTCCGAGGTGGCGCCGGGAATGACGCGTCAGCAGGTGTTCTCGGAGGTGATCGGTGCCGCGGCTGACCTCCACTTCGCTGGCGACCGAACGGCGTTCAGCGTGACGTCGTTCACCTTGGCGCCCAACGAGCTGTAGCTCGGTCCCCCACCAACCAGGAAGGACGGACGATGGCGCATCTTCGTGACCAGCCGGTGAGCGTCCGGCTGTGCGGGCACCGCGAAAACGTCGCGTGGCTGGCTGACCTGCTGGAGGCCGATCACGACCTGGAGGTCCAGCAGCGCTCACAGCCGTATCCGAATCGCGGCGGTGCCCGGGATCAGGTTCGGGTGTATCTCGACGTGATTCAGCACTGACGAGACAACGGTGACCACGCGGTCCCTGCCCAATAGCTGCCGGCAGGGACCGCTTCATATGTCCGTGTGACGCCGGTGCCACCCCACTTCGGGGTGGTGTCGGGGCTACACGGCCCGCACGTTCCACTCAGACGGTCCCGGCTGTCAGCCGCCACGCACACACAGCCGAGACCGGACTCCCACCAACCAGGAAGGACACACACGCGTATGCCGAAGATGTGTGATCAGCGCACGGTCGGGGTGCTGGTGACCAACGAGCGCGGCCAGACCCTGCTCATTCGCCGCGGTACGGCCCCATCAGGGTTCGCGCCGGTCGCAGGCCATGCCGACCTCGACACAGCAGGGGACCACAGCGCGCTGGCAACGCTCGCTGATGTCGCCACGGCTGAGGTGTCCGAAGAGGTCGGGCTGGACGTCACAACACTCAGCGCCACGAGCGTCACCGAACGGTGGATCCCCACCTGGTGTCGGCGCACACGGCCCGCCGGGGTAACCGAGTCGGGACACTTCTGGACCGTCTACACCGCCACGGCGACTGGTTCGCTGAGGCCCGATCCGCGGGAAACCCAGGGTGCCGGGTGGTACACGAAGGCTGAGATGCAGCGGCTGGCAGCCCGCACGGCCGCCTTCGCGATCGGACGGCTCTCCGTTCGCGAGTGGGAGCAGCATCCCGGCCTGGAGCCGGTGTGGTGCCTGCTGGGGTGCGAGCTGCGCATTGTGACCCTCGCTCCCCGCTTCCACTCCGCCATCAGAAACCTCGCCCAGATGGCTACGTAACGACGTCGGTGCCTCTGCTGCCTCAGCCCCACAGGCCGGGGAGGTGGGGGAACCGACCGGTCCACATCACCGCAGCAGACGCGACGACGTCCGCTGCACTCGCCACACCCCATCTCCAGAGAGGAACGCTCATGCAGGTGACCGTTCGCAGTATCTACACCCGAGTGGACGACCTTCGGGACTCCATCGCCAACGAGGACGAGTACATCGACCAGGTCGACGCCCGCGAGGAGGTCATGGCGATCTACCAGGACGTCATCGACGCCATCGCCACCGGCCACCCCGAGGCCGTGGAACTCGCCACGCAGGCCAAGGCCCTCGCGGCGCTCGACCTCCACGGCCTCCCCTGACCGCACACCGCACGTCTGACCCGTGCCCGCCCACCACGAATGACGGCCCCACCGGCCGCAAGGCAACCCGGTGGGGCCGCTGTGTGTCCGTGTGATGCCGGCGCCACCCCGCGGGTTCGGGGTGGCGCCGGGGCTACATGGTCCCCGTCCACCAACCAGGAAGGAGCTGCAATGTCGAGCACGCGTGAGCTGCGCCAGGTCTTGCAGGCTGCCCCGCGGGCCTGCTCTGAGGAACCCGAGCTGTTCTTCGCGCCGGACACGGAGCGGGCCGCGGCCCGCCAGCTGCGGGAACGCGCCGCAGTGGCCTTGTGTGCGGACTGCCCGGTGCGTCAGGCGTGCCTGGAGTACGCGGTGCGCAACGGCGAGCGCTACGGCGTGTGGGGCGGCGTGCCCGCCTACCAGCTGCCCACGGCAAACGAGTTGGAGGTGGCGTGATGCCGAACCACGGCCCGTTTCCGCCCGCAGGTCCGTCTGACACAGAAATGGCCCCGGTGCATAGCCGCCAAGCACACACCACCGGGGCCTCACTCCCACCAACCAGGAAGGAGTAGCTATGTCCACGGTATCAGGTGACGAGATTTCTCTGGATGAGCAGTCGCGTGAGCTGCGCGAGGACTTGGCCCGGAGCGACGCCAAGGCAAGCCTGCTGCTTGCGGGTGAGGGGGCCCTGCTCGCGGTTCTGGCCGCCGCGCAGCCGTCGGGTCCCGGACAGTGGGCCGTCGTTGTCGGGATGGTGCTGATGGGTGTGAGTGCGGTGCTGCTGCTGATCGCGGTGCGCCCGCGCATTGGCGGTCCGATGTTGGCAGGCACGCCGGGCTGGTGGCCGGAGACTCACCTGGGCCGACGGGACGCACTGGCCCGGGTGGCCCGCAGGAAGTTCCGTCTGCTCCGGGCCGCAGTGGATCTGTTGGTGGCCGGCGGGGCCGTTGTAGCGACGGGCCTGGGTGTGGAGGTGATCGTGTGATGTGGCGACGGATGAGTCCCGACGACGTTGTGGCGCAGGCCCAGGACCGTGCGGATGCCGCTGCCGAGCTGGACGCGATTCGCCGCAGCGGCCCGGATGTGTCGGACCCGGCCCTGAGCACGGATCCGGCGGTGGTGCGGCATTGGCAGCGCACCACCCGGCGGACCGCGCGGGATGCGATCACCTACGCCACCGAACAGCAGCTGCGGGCCCAACGACGGGATCACCAGCGGGCCGTCGCGGATGAGCGGCAGGCGGCCCGGCTGGACCGGCGGGCGGCCACGCTGGAGGCCGCGGCGGACGAGTCGAGCCCACAGCGGGCTGTCCTCGCACTGTCGGCGGTGCGGTCCTACGCCTTGGTCACGCTGCTGGCGGTGTCGGTGGCCCTGTCGGTCGGATCCGCCATCGGGTTGGCGGCCGTGTCGGGCTACCTCACCGATCGGGCCGTGGATGGTGTCATCGCGGAGATGGCCGGTACCACCATTTCGACGGTGGCGCTGGTCTATCTGGCGCATCTGCACCGGTGGGGCACGGGCGCCCCGGCTCCGACGGTGCGCAGACTGTTGTGGGTGATGGCGTTCGTGCCCACCACGATGAGCGCGGGCGCCAACATCGCGGGAATCGCGGTGGGCGCCCCGGTGAGTTTCCTCAACGTGGTCTGCGCGGTCGGGGCGTTGAGCGCGTCCGCGCTGGCCTACCTGGTGGCCCAAGCCTCCTCAGCCGAGATCCGCGTGAAAGCTAAGGAACTGGCCCCGGATGCGCCCGCGCAGCTGCGCAGTCAGCGCGACGCGCTGCTGCACAACACCGAGCCCGCCCCCACCACCCAGCCTGCGTCAGAGGACCCGCCGGCGGCTGGCTCGGGCGTGGTGCAGTCCGAGGGTGAGCGGCTAATGAACCTGCCGCACCTGCTGCGCGAGGCGCTGGACACCGATGAGGGCCGGGATTTCGCGATCGATCTGATCACCGAGGGCACCCGGGTGCCGGACACGGTGAGCCGGCTGGACATGGAGTGGCCGGGACCGCCGGAGGACACCGGGAAGCAGGGTTCCGACCGGTCGGTGTCGGAGGCAGCGAGTGAGTGGCTGCGGGACCACACCCCCGATCCCATCCCGGAGCACGATGCCCCCGAGCCATCCCCGGGTGGGCAGGGTGCCCACCCGGATGCCCAGCAGGTGCCCACCCCCACCGAGGAATCCCACGAGGGTGCCCACCCCGCGCACGACTCTGCGCCGGCAGGGCCTGAGGCTCCAACACCGGCCGCTGTGCGCGCCTACCGAGACACCCACCCCACCCAAACCATCAGCGAGATCGCACGCGCGTTCGGCATCAGCCGCCGCACAGTGAAGCGCTACCTCACAGACGACTCGGGGGGTGGCTGATGGAGTCCGTGTTCTTCGCCCTGGGGGTGCTGTTTGCGTTCGCCCTGCTGCGGCTGCACTCCGCGGTGCGGCGCTGGCAGCGCCGTGTCACACGGATGATGCTGGCCCCCTCGAAACGGCGGGAGGCGACATGACCACACCAACCACGGAGGAGGAGCCGTCGTCGCCAGTCGAGGAGCCGGGGACGGAGTCGCCGGCTCCGAGCCGTCCTGATCCCCCCAGCAGCGACGGCGGGCCGGCCCTCGGAACGTCTCAGCCGGCCGAGACTGGTGATCCACCGCCTTTGCCTCCACTCGTGGAGACCGGGGTCTCCACGGTGGCCACGGCCACGTCCGGTCTGTATGCGGCCACGGGCGTGGCCGGGCTGGTCACCGCCGCGGGCGTGACCGCGGCCGGAGCCGTGGCCTACGGGCTGACACGCCGCCGCACCCGGGCCCGCTCGGGTGCGGGCCGGGCCGGAACAGCGGGTGGTGCCGGCAGCCGCACCACCAGCCGCATGGGTCGGCTTGGCCGCATGTTGGGCCTGTCCGGCGGTTCCCGTGGGGCGTGCGGAACCCGCACGGGTGGGGGCCGCAGCAGCACCCGTCGTGGGACTGCGAGCCGCTCCGGCGGCACCGGCACAGGCCGCAGCAGCGGTGGTGGTGGCCTGTTCGGCAGCGCGGGAGGAGCTCGTGCTGGACGTAGTGCCGGCCGGTCTGGCGGGTCTGGTTCCCGCGGTGGCGGGGCCGACGCTGCCGGCCGGGGCCGCTCAGGCGGCCTGTTCGGCGGTTCGCCGGGTACCCGCAGCAGCGGCGGTGGCCTGTTCGGGGCCACCGGCGGGGGACGGGCCGGCCCCTCAGGTGGGAGATCGAGTGGTGGCCTGTTCGGCCGCTCACGCGGCGCGCACCGCTCTGCGGGCCGAGGGCGGGGGTCGACGACGAAGATCGTGGATCCGGCCCCCTACGTCGCCAAAGGCCTAGGGATGCGCTCGGGCTGGGATCGGATCCGCCCTCGGGCTGTGCGGATGCGGCGCTACCTGGCGAACCGGCGGTGGGCACTGCGCGTGCGCAGCTGGTGGGCCCGGGCCCGCGGTATGGCCACGCATTGGTGGGACCGTCTGCGCGGCCGCGTGTCCACCGATCCCCGCTACGGCCGGCTGTCTGGTGTCCAACTAGGGATTGCGGCCGCTGCGGTCGGCGCCCTGGGCGCCGCACCCCAGCGGTCCCAGCCCCGGGTGCTGGTGGGACGGGTCATCGGCACCGCCGCTCCTGTTCCCGGAACAATTACCGGTCCTACCCGCCGCCCATTCGAACTTCCGGCAGTGACATCACCAGTAGAGGAGGCTGCTATGGCCACTGAAGTACAGCGGGTGACCGACGCCACCGACGAGCTGAGGAACGCGTTGGCGTCTCTCGGCGGGAGCCAGGTCGGGATGCTCACCTACGAAATGGGGCTACGGCAACTGGCCCCGGTACTGAAGACCCTAGCGGAAGGGTTTTCGGAGATGGGCACCACCGCCGAGGACGAACAACCCCTCGCCCCCGAAGTAACCGAGTTTTTCCACACCATCTCGCAGGCCGTACACGCCTCAGCGGAGGTGGCCGACGAACTGCCCGGACTATTCCGGGCCGCGCACGAGACCGAACTCGCCCGCCTGGAGAACCCACGCGTCGCTGAGGCGAAATGGGACGTCAGTGCCCAAGACTGAGAGCCCGACGTGGCCCCGAGGCAGTTCGTCTCGGGGCCACGTCATGTCGTTGGCAAGGAGACATGCGATGAGCACCACGACCGCGGCCCCAGGACGCCCACAATCCACCAAGACCACGAAAGACAAGAAACGCCGGCAGCGCTGGAGTCACCAGCAGGGTCCCGCCCTCGGGGCGGTCAACGCCGCCAGCGCAGCGCTGGCAGTCGCCAGCGTGGGCACGCTGCCCGAAGTCGGGCTCGACTGGTGGTGGCCCGCAGCCGCCGGCGCGGTCGGCGCCACCGCCTCGGTGACCCGCTCCGCCACCTCCGGGCAGCCCTGGGGCGCCCGGATCTTCCGCGGAGCCCGCTGGGTGGGCTACACCGGCTGGACCGCCGCCACCCTGGCCACCGGCGGACCCTGGGACCTCACCACGTTGGGGATCCTGGCCGGCGGCACCACCGCCGCCGCGGTCCTCCAGCCCGTGTTTCGCTCCTACGAAATCGCCGCCCAAGACCGCCAGCAGGCCGAAGACCGGATCCGTACGCGCCGGGGATTGGCGGGTGCGTGGGAGGCCCGCATCAACCGGATCTGCAAGTTCGCCAAACCTGGGGTGCGGGTCACCGATATCGCCGAGTGGAACATGCCCGACCCCCACAGCACCGAGCCGGACGCGACTCGCCAGACCGGCATGTCTATCGTGGTCGAGCTACCCGCCGGTGGGGGTTCCTGGAAGACGCTCGCCGCGAAGTCCGAGGAACTGGCCTCGGACGCGGACCTGCCTGATGGGTGCGGCATCGAGGTTGCCTCCCACGGCAGCCGCCGCCGTGTCGTGCTGTTCGTGTCCCAGGTGGACGCGCTCGCGGAGGACATCCCCGCCGGGGACGACTACTCCCCACTGAGCATCTACGACGACATGCCCGTGGGGATGTACCGCACCGGCGACTACGCCCACATCAACCTCAAATGGTCAGCCGCCGCCCTGATCGGAGCCACCGGCTCCGGCAAGTCCGCGCACCTGTCCCTGGTGATGCGCCAGCTACTGCGCTGCACCGACACGATCGTGATGGGCATCGACTTCAACGGCGGCAAGGCATTCAAGCCGTTCCTGCAGCCCTGGCTGGACGGACGCACCAGCAAACCCGCCATCGACTGGGTCGCCACCACCGAGAAGGAAGCCAAGAAGATGCTGGACTTCCTGCTCCGTGCGAACGAGGTGCGGTCCCACCGGTACTCCGACCTCATGGCACAGGTCAACGACGACAAAGTGCCCTCCACGCCCGCGATTCCGCACGTCACCGTGATCACCGACGAGACCGCCGACCTGCCCATGAGTGTCAAGAACAAGCTCGTGGAACTGTCCAACAGGTCGCGGGGCGCCTCCATTCGGCCGCTGACCTGCGCACTGCGGGCCGTCAGCGAAGGCGGTCAGCAGGTCCCCAAGCCGCTGCTTGCTCAAGCGTCGGTGCGCACCGCGATGCGCGTCAACGAAGACGACGAACTACGCCGGCTCTTCGGCTACGTCCGGGGCCTGCCCAAGGCAGACGAGATGCCCGAACCTGGCTACGGACTCATCCAACCCCACCCCAGCACCCCGCCGCGGATCTTTCGCGGCTTCCTAGTCAAGCCCTCCGACAGCGACGACGTGGCGGTCGCCACCGACGAACGCCGCCCGGTGCTGGACGAGGCCACCATCAACGCCGGCCGCGACGACTACACCAAACGCTGGCAACGCGCCCACGAAGCCGGCTGGCTGGGCACCAAACCACCCGCAGCCCCCCGAAACGAACCGCGACCCCCGCAGCCGCCACCGGTCGAGGAGACCGCGGAGCGTCCATTGAGCCTGCGCCTTGACGAGATCGACCTGAAGGGAGCAGCGCAGAAGGCACGCCAGCGCCGCCAAGAACTGGAGGAGAAGAACCGCGAGACCGGAATCGACCGGTGCGAAATCGACGTCGCCTTCGACGAACTCACCGCCGACCTCGAACCCGCACACGGCAGCGGCACCGTGCCCCGCATCCTCGAAATCGCCCTGGAACAGGCCACCGACCGGGGTGTGCACACCAAGGTCCTGGAGAACGCCACCGGGCTTCCCGCCACCCAAATCCGGGACCTGCTGGAACAGATCGGCCTCACCCCGGCTGATCCGTTCCGGATGCACCCCGGAGCAGACGCAGCCAAGAACCGCGGCTACCTCCGGTCCGCCCTCGACCGCGTGGCCGCCGAGATCCACCTCGGGGACACCCAAGTCCCACCCGAAGTGCGTGACGCACTGTAGCCACACGGGCTGTCCCAGCACCCGCTGTCCCACCCTGGGACAGCCCTGGGACACACCCGCGCGTCCCAGAGGGCTGTCCCAGCCCTGTCCCAGGCCTGTCCCAGGCCCTGACCTGCACATCCCAGCCTGGGACAGCCACCAGCCAACACCCCCACACAGCCCGGCACACCCCCCGGTGTTCCGGGCTGGAATAAGAGGTGTCCCACCCCCACACCGCCAACACACTCCGTGACACCGGATCGTGCCCACCACTCCCGAGAATCCACCCCTCGGGAGTGGTGGGGGCCAGCCGGCCCACCCCCATCAACCCAGGAAGGAACCCCATGGATCGCATGCACGACGTTCCCCCAGCAGGAAACGACACCGTCACCGCCGCCTGGCAGGACGTGATCTCCGCCGTTCGCAGTCAACCCCGCAGCCAGGACCGCGTGCGCACCTATCCGGCCCTGACCGTGTGGCAGCCCTGGGTCTGGGCGATCCTCCACGGCAAAGACGTCGAGAACCGGCCGTGGGCACCGGCGCGTCCCCCGGGCACCGTCGTGTTACACGCCGGGGCCCGCCAGGACACCGAGGCCGTGCCTGTCCTGGAGGACATCGTCGGAGGTCCGCTCCCACGCAGCGCGTTCACCACCGGACTGCTGGCGCTGGTCGACATCACCGAGATCCATCACGCCAGCGACTGCCGCCCGCACGGCTACTGCTCACCCTGGGCAGCGAGCAGCGGCTACCACTGGACCCTGAACGCCCCACGCGCCCTACCCACACCCATCCCGGCCCGCGGACGCCAACGCCTCTGGCATCTCACCATCGACCAGCACGCCAGTGTTCAGACCCAGCTGGACACCGTTCGCCCCCTGAGCCCACCACACGGCCCCGGTGCATAGCCGCCACGCACACCACCGGGGCCGCTCTCCCGCCAACTAGGAAGGACGGCTCCTGATGCATGAACTGATCGGGCGGTGGGTTCGCCTCGTGCCTGGTGATGGGCCGGTGACCACCGGCGTGCTGCTCACCGCATACGAGACAGACGAGGGTCTATGGATGTGGACGCTGCGCACCAGTTACGGCTCTACCCAGTTCGGCGGTGGGGGACTCCCTGATGAACCCCTCACCCGGGAACACGTCACCGAGGTGCGCCAAGCTCGACGGCGCGTGTGTCGCCGCTGGGCGGACTACCAACGACTGGTCGCCGATGACCCTGACGTGCGCTTCGTCCGCAAGCGCGATGAGGCCCTCGCGGACCTGCACTTGCTCAACCAGCAGATGCGGCCCCCGGGTGCAACGCCGCCGGGGCTGCACATCACCGATGACACGACCCCGGACACCACCCACTAGTACCCACCCCCGCCGGCCCCGGTGCATAGCCGCCACGCACACCACCGGGGCCGCGCACCCACCAACCAGAAAGGACTGCACATGTCGCTCGCGGCTGTGCCCGACCCGCCCGAGGAACCCGGTGCGGTGCCGCCGCACGACCTCCAAGCAGAACAAGCCGTGCTTGGCGCCATGCTGCTCAGCGCTACCGCCATCAGCGTGGCCGCCGAGATCCTACAGCCCAGTGACTTCTACTGGCCCCAGCACGAGGCCATCTACAGCCTGGTGCTCCGGCTCCACCGAGACGGCAAACCCACCGACCCCGTCGCGGTGAACAGCGAACTCGCCAACACCGGCCAGAGCACCTGGACCGGCGGGGCACCCTACCTGCACACGCTCACCGAGACCGTTCCGTCCCCGGCCAGTGCGGGCTACTACGCCAAACAGGTGGGCGAAACCGCCCGCCGGCGTGCCCTCATCACGACCGGCACCCGCATCGCCAAACTCGGCCACACCGGCGGCGATGTCACCGAGGCACTCCAGACAGCCAGAGTCGAGCTGGACACCACCACGGCGGGCACCGGACATGGATGGCCCGAGCCGGTATCCCTGGACGCGCTACCGGGACCACTACCCGAATTCCCGCTGGAAACGCTGCCGACCTGGGTGGGCCAGTTCGCCGCGGCCGTGGCCGACCAGACCCAGACCCCGCCCGACCTGGCGGGCTGCCTCGCACTCGCGGCACTGTCCACCGCAGCATCGGGCCGGATCTGGGCCGACACCGGCACCTGGGCCGAACCGGTATGTCTCTACACCGTCGTGGCCATGCCCCCCGCGAGTCGCAAGAGCGCGGTGTTCGCCGCGATGAACGAGCCAATCTTCGCCGCGGAGAAGCACCTGGTGGAGCAGATGAAACCCCGCATCTCGGAAGCACGCGTAGCCAAACGTGTCGCAGAGGCTGAGGCCGAAGAGCAGGCGTCCGCCGCTGAGAAGGAGCGTGACCCGCAGTCCATAGCACTCGCCGCAGAAGCGGCGGAGACTGCGGCCGCCATGACCGTGCCGAACCTGCCCAAACTGGTGGCCGACGACATCACACCAGAAACCCTGGCACGCCAACTTGCCGACCAGCAGGGACGACTTGCTCTCTTGGCACCCGAAGGCGGCTTCTTTGGCACCCTAGCCGGCAGGTACGGAGGCATCCCCAATCTCGACACGTTCCTGAAGTCCCATGCCGGGGAACCCATCCGCGTTGACCGCCAGGGACGCGAGCCTGACTTCGTGCCCCAGTCCGCACTCACCATCGGAATCGCCCTCCAGCCGGAGGTCCTGCGCGAGGTCTTCGCCACCCCCGGAGGACGCGGACGCGGCCTCCTTGCTCGGATCCTCTACGCCATGCCCGCCGACACGGTCGGCTGGCGCACCGCCAGGGCTGCACCCATCCCGCCCGACGTCAAGCAGGATTACGCTCACCATCTGCAAACCCTGCTCCACTCCCTGTGGCAGCTCGAACAGCCCACCACGCTGACCTTCACCCAGGACGCACAAGAACGGCTGGCCACACTCCTCTATGAAGAGATCGAACCTCAACTTCGCCCAGAGGAACGACTCGGGCAAATCCGCGACTGGGGCGGAAAACTCGTCGGGGCAATCGTGCGAATTGCAGCCCTGCTCCACCTAGCCGACAACCTCACCACCGGCTGGGGAAAACCCATAACCCTCGACACCCTCGAACGCGCCATCCAGATAGGCGAGTACTACACCACACACGCACTCGCCGTCTTCGGAGCTATGGGCACCGACCCCGTCCACGCCACAGCCCGCCGCATCCTCGACTGGCTCCACCAGCGCCAACCGGAACGGTTCACCAAACGTGACGCGTTCTGCGCGATCCGCAGCAAGGAAATCGCGAAAGCCAACGACGTCGACACGCCTCTGGCGCTACTCACCGACCTCGGGTGGATCCACCCCGAACCCACACCCAATAGATCAAAAGGAGGACGCCCACCGTCACCGACGTATCGCCTCCACCCACACATCCACGACAGCGCGTCGTAGCGATATTGGCCCCGTGAAATCAACACACGCGAGCAAACGGGAGTCTCCGCGAGTGATTCCCTTTGAATGATGTGATTGCATCCATGCGCCTGTGAGATCAACACAGGCGTATTTTTGCTGGTCAAGCCATCGAATGCTCGGTGTATAGCCGCCACGCACACCACCGAGACACCAACCAGAACGGAGGACCCATGCCCAATCCCACTCTCCCCAAGCGGCTCTACCGCGTTACCGAGGCCGCTCAGATCCTCTCCCTGGGGCGAACCCAGACCTTCAAGGAAATCGCCCACGGCCGACTTCGAGCTGTTGGCTCCGGCAAGACCCGCCGCATCCCCGCCGAAGCGATCGAAGAATACGTGGAGCTGCTCAAGTCGGAGGCAGCCGCGTAGTCCACCGTTCTAGGTTGGGGCGCTTCCGGGGAGTCTCGGAAGCGCCCCAACTCCTGTCGAATGTCCCCCAGGAACAGAAAGGCAGGCAGACATGCCCCGGAAGGGCAGCAAGCGCACCCCGAACCTCCGCAGCAGTATCTACTACAGCGAAAGCGACGGCTACTGGCACGGATGGGTCACCATGGGCACTCGTCCGGACGGCCGTCCGGACCGACGTCATCGCAAAGCGGACAATGAGGACAAGGTGACCGCGAAGGTTCGCGAGCTCGAAAAGGCGCGAGACGCGGGGCAGCGGTCCAAGCCGGACCGCCGCGGTCAGACCGTCGCCGCGTGGCTGAACACATGGCTCACCGACATCGCACCCCGACGGGTAACCCAACACACCCTGGACACGACCTACGTACCCAAGGTTCGCCGAATGGTGGACGGAATTGGTGCTCACCGACTGCGGGACCTGGCACCGGAACATCTCGACGTCTTCTACACCAATCTGGCGCGCCAGGGACTCGCACCCAACACGGTGTTGCAGGTGCACCGGATCCTGTCTCGCGCCCTCAAGGTCGCCGAACAGCGCCAACTCATCCATCGGTCACCTGCCGAACTGATTGACCCTCCAAAGGGTGAGATCATCGACATCGAACCGCTGAACCAGCAGGAGGCGCAGCGCATTCTTCGGTCGTGTGAGAACCGTCGGAACGGGGTGCGTTGGTCAGTTGCACTCTCGCTTGGTGTGCGCCAGGGCGAAGCCCTCGGACTGACCTGGAACCGGATTCGAGCAGTATGCGGCCACTGCGGCTACACGGCACCCATGATGACCGTTGACGATGAATCACCCTGCGAGCTGTGCGGGAAACGCGAATGGCACCACGAGGCCGAAGTTGGATGGCAGATTCAGCAGGGGCGCTACCGGCACGGGTGCAACGACATCCCACATTGCACTCGCTACCGGCACCGGCGTCCCTGCCCGAAGAGCTGCAATGGGCACCATCGGGAGACCTGCACGCCGGGCTGCACGAAGAAATCCCACCAGTGCCCTGAGGTGAAACAGCCCTGCCCCACCGACTGCCACGGACACGCCCGCGAATGCCCTCAGCGAGTGGGTGGACAGTACGAGTTCGTGCGCCGCAAGGGGGCCCAACCAGGTCGAGGCACCGCACACGTCACGCTGGCGCTCCCACCCCCTCTGGCGGAGCAGCTGCGAGCGCATCACCGTGCTCAGTCGGCCGAACGGTTGCGCGCGGGTGAGCTATGGGAGGACTGGGACCTGGTGTTTGCGCGGCCGGACGGCCGACCAATTCCGTCAAAGTGCGACTACGACGACTGGAACGCGATCCTTAGGACGGCCGGCGTGCGTCGCGCCCGCGTGCACGACGCACGCCACACCGCCGCCACCCTGCTATTGACCCAAGGTGTGGATGTCCGCACCGTTCAGCAGATCCTGGGGCACTCGAGCGTAGGGCAGACACAGCGCTACACGCATGTAACGCAGCAGACGACGCGCGACGCTGCCTCGCGCATGAGCAAGGCTCTGTGGGGTTGACGCGCAGCATCGATTGCAACCTCAATTGCAACCGATCAAGACGTGTGCACGGTCACAAGAAGCAATCGCCCTGGTCAAGCTGGGTGGGCCCCCAGGGGATCGAACCCTGAACCCGCGGATTAAAAGTCCGCTGCTCTGCCAGTTGAGCTAAGGGCCCGCGAAACGTCCCCTTTGGCCAGGGGGTTTGTCCGCTCCCGCGATTTTACCCCAGGTGCGAGACCAGGAGACAGCAGAGGATCACGTGGTGCGGGTGTCGGCAGAGCGGGTGTGATGCGCGCCCGTGGCGCTCCACCGGGCGGGCACGGTGGTCGGAGGCTCGGATGGTCCTGCGAGACGACCCTCAGAGTTCCACGTTCGCCTCGACAGCCTTCTCGATGGGGAAGAACTCGGCGCCGACCAGCCCGTCCAGAAGGTCGTCGACGAGGCGTGCGCGCTGGCCGTGGTCTAGCGTGGCGATGTAGCTCATGGCTTCGGTGGCGTCGGCGGTGACACTCACCCGTGTGCCCGCGGTGACCGTCACCCAGCCCCGCTCCACGGCCGGACCGGTTTCGGGCCAATACATGTGGCCGTTACAGCTGGTCACGTCGGCCAGCCGCAGGGTGCCACGTAGTACCCGCCAGTCGGCCAGGGCGGAGATGGTACGGTGCCGCGCCCACTGGAGGTACATGTCCTCGATGGCCTCATCGGAGGTGTTCCCGGCCCACCGGCACACCTTGCAGCGGTCCATGGCCGCGGCGAGGAGCTGTCGTGCCTCGGCGGTACGGAGGGGAACCCGGGGCTCGTGGACGTGGGCGTGCACCATCCGAGAAAGGATAGCTGCGGACGGTGCCGCTCGTCAGTCGGACACCGAGCCGGGCACGTTCCAGGGGATCAACCAGTGGCCAGCTCGTTCGCCTCCCTGTGGAAACGCCCACCCGGATGGGCACTGTCGCGGATGCGTCGCGGATATGTGCTCCCCACTGCCTGCGCTGTCGTGCCCCAGACGTCGATCCAAACCGTCGCCGTGGGTCTGATCTGGTTGTCCCGCCTGTACCGCCCGCCCCGTTTGTCTCGGTGTACTCGTGGACCCGTCGTTGACGGGGGCGGGGAGCGCCAGGTCGTCCGGTTACCGGTACGCCCCGGGGTGCGGTGGGATTCTGGGCACCGTGTCTCGACATCTCGCTGCTGTGGGGTTCTCCTGCGGGGTGGCGGGTGGTCGCGAAGGTCCGACGGTCTCAGGGGAAGATCGGGGACAGCCCGGGGGTTCTCCCGATGGGAAAGTCTGGTGTTGTGCGGCACCGTGGAGGTATGAACAACGATATGGAGAACCGCAGCCTTGCCCGCAGTACCGACAACCGGATGCTCGCCGGTGTGTGCGGTGGTATTGCCGAGTACGCGAGAATCGACGCCACGCTCGTGCGGCTGGCTTTCGTGGTGTTCACCCTGTTCGCGTTGACCGGCGTTCTCGTGTATGTGATTGCCTGGTTGATTATCCCTGAGCGTGGCTCGGACTCGGCGCTGGTCCAGGACATCCTGAACAACGTACAGAACCGCAACGACCGGTAGTGGTCCGACCGTTACGGTTCTGGCGGGTTGCCGGTCGCGGTGCTACGGGGTGCGCACCTGCTCCAGGACACCGGGCATGACCCGGTGCCAGGGCCGGGTGAGTAGGAGTGCCAGGACCACTCCGCACGCTCCCGCGAGCGCCACGGTCAGCTGTGTGCTTGTCACGGCGAGGAGCAGGCTTCCCAGGAGCATGCCGAGCCCCTGAACGGCCTGGAGCCCGGACGCCACCAGGCCGAAGGCTCGGCCGCGACTCTGTTCCGGCGTACACAGGACGAAAGCCGCGTTCGCCACGAACTGGTACGAGCCGCACATTCCAGACACGGCCAGAAGTCCGAGCAGGATCCAGAGTGGGGGGTCCGCCGCGAATCCGAGAAGGGGAGCGGAGGTGAGGACCGCCAGTGGGAGCAGCAGTCGCATACGTAGTGCTGGGTTGACCAGCCGGGTGAGAACAAGGCCGCCCACAAGGGCACCCACGGGAACCGCCCCCATGATGAGACTGACGGTTCCCGCATCGCCCCCCAGCTCGTCGGCCAAAGGGTTGGCCAGGGCGAGTGGAACTGCGTAGCAACCCGCGAGCCACGCCAGCAGCGTGAGGGTGCGCAGCCGGTAGTCCACGGCCACCATGCGGAAGCCTTCGAGGGTGATGCCCCAGTATCGGGAGTTGTCCTCGTTGTCGGCCAGGGTGCTGGGGCGGAACCGAACTCCGGCCCAGACGATCAGGGCGGCGAGCGCGAAGGCAATACCGTTCAGCAGCATTGTGGAGTTGGGGCCGATCAGGGTCAGCACCGCTCCACCCAGGAGTAGACCACCGATTTGGCCGGCCTGCGTCGTCAGGTTGATGATCGCCGAGCCAGCCACGTAGCGCTCGCCTTGGACGATGTCCGCCATGAGCGCGGCCCGTGCCGCCGCGAACGGCATCGTCGGCAGGATGACGAAGAACAGCAGCGTCCAGATCGCCCACACCGGCAGGCCGGGCCAGCCGATCGCGAGGACGAGTATTCCCCGGATCAGGTCACTGGCGATGATGATCTGGCGGCGA
This sequence comes from Lipingzhangella rawalii, assembly GCF_031628175.1. Lineage (NCBI taxonomy): Bacteria > Bacillati > Actinomycetota > Actinomycetes > Streptosporangiales > Nocardiopsidaceae > Lipingzhangella > Lipingzhangella rawalii. The sequence goes on from NZ_JAVLVT010000006.1 coordinate 181,463, forward strand.
GGGAAGATATCGGCAAGGCCGGCGAGCAGCACCCCTCCAACTGCCTGCGGCAGGAACGTCATGGCCAGGGTGATACCTGAGGCCACAGCGGAGTTGGTCTGCTGGTACACCAGCACGGTGACGGCGATACTGAGCAGGCTGGTTCCGGTCATGGACAACACGTGGCTCAGCCACAGTGCCTGGAACTCCCGCACACTCATCACGAGTCGATAACCGGAGCGCCAGTCGGTGGGGGGTGCCGTCCCGGCGCTGCCCTCCTCGGCCGGTTCTTCCACCGGCTGGCGGGGCGATTCGGCCTCGCCGTCCGTATCGCTGTGTTCTTGCTCGTTCTCGCTGTGTGACTCGTTGGGGCGTCCTGAGGGGATCTCGTCCATGCTGGTGGCTCCTTCGTGGGTGGCAGGCGAGGATCGGGGAGCTCGGTAGTGCCTACCGGCGGACACGCCGACACCGAGGACAGCACTCAGCGTCGCATTACACTAACCAACTGTCCCCAACTGGTTCGGGGTGCGCAACCAGTTCCGAAACTCACGTTCTTCGCCCGTGGTCACCCCCAGCCGAGCTCGGTAAGACGCTCGTCATCGATCCCGAAGTGGTGTGCGATCTCGTGGACAACCGTGACCAGCACCTCTTCGACAACCTCGTCCTCGGTGGTACAGATGGCACAGATCTGGAGCCAGTAGATGGAAATCTGGTCGGGAAGTACTCCCGCGTACCCCTCACCGCGTTCAGTCAAGGGAACGCCTTCGTAGAGCCCGAGGAGTCCCGGTGCGGGGGGCTCATCCTCGAGGAGGATGACCACGTTGTCGATGTACTGGGCCAGTTCCTCGGGAATGCTGTCCAGCGCGTCGGCGACGAGCTCTTCGAAGTGCGTGCGGGAAATCTCAATCACGCCTCGTATTCTGCGACATGAGCGCTGAGGTGGCCACGAGAGGGGGATCCGGGCATGGAGGTCGGTGGCCTGTCGGCACGGGTCCGCACCGCGGCACGCCGGACCGTTCCAGCCCTGCGCCGGTGGGTTGCCGCGACACGTCGCAGCCGTCTCGCCCGGTGCGCAGCGGTCGCCGGAACGTCGGTGGCCGGAGCTGTTCTCGGGCTTGCCCTCGGCGCCCAGGTGCAAACCCCGGTCGGCCCTGCCGACGTGACACTCTCGGCCCGTCCCGCGCTCACCGGAGAGACGGTGCTGAACGTTGCCCCCCTGGGCAAACTCAGTTTCGACACCCACTCGAGTCCGCTCCGGGTCGAAGCCACGATCGAGGAGATCCGCATGGCTGCGGCGGAGGACTTCCTGGAGGACCCCACGGCCATGGATCGGCTCGCGGGCAGCGTCGTCGAAGAGGTTCGTGATGGTGCCGTAGCCCTACTGGCCCGGGCACTGGGCATGGCCGCGCTGGGCGGAGGGGTCGTCGCACTACTGGTGTTCCGGGACCTGCGTCGTGCCGCATGGTCCACGCTTGGCGGCGCTGGGTGTGTGGTCGTGGTCAGTGCCGGGGCTGCCGTCAGTTTCAACCCGGCCTCGGTGTCCGAACCCCGTTACACCGGCCTCCTGGTTGGGGCGCCCCAGGCCTTCGGCGACACGATCGAGGTCGTGGACCGGATCGAGGAGTACCAGCGCCAGTTGGCGGGGCTGGTGGTCAATGTCTCCCAGCTGTACGAGGCGGCCTCGGCACTCCCGGACTATGTGGACGAGGGGGAGTCGGAGACCATCCGTGCCCTACACGTCTCCGACCTGCATCTCAATCCGGCGGCCTGGAGCGTGATCCGTTCCCTGACGAACCAGTTCAACGTGGACCTGGTGTTGGACTCCGGGGATCTGACCGAACGGGGCAGTGCGGCCGAGGACATTTTTGCCGACGAGATCTCGACCCTGGATGTTCCCTACGTGTGGGTTCGGGGCAACCACGATTCGATGGGTACCCAACGGGCTGTCGAAGCCCAGGAGAACGCGATTGTGCTGGACGGGGACACCGAGGAGGTCGCGGGACTGCGGGTGTTTGGGATGGGGGATCCCCGGTTCGCCCCGGACCAGACACAGCAGGTAACTGAGCAGGACGTCCGCGATCTCGGTGCCGAGCATGCCGCGGAGGTCCACGACGCCGCTGTGGCTGCCGACGAGGGCGACGGTAACGACGGCGAACAGGAGGACACACAGGAGGAGAACGGTGACGCCGAGGTGGAGGGGGTGGATCGGACGGGACTCGACGTGGTGCTCGTCCACGACCAGATCCAGGCCGAGGCGTTCAGTGGACTCACTCCCCTGGTCCTAGCTGGGAGTGAACACCGGCGTTCGGACCATCTGGATCCGGCCGGGACCCAGTACCTGGTGCAGGGTTCCACCGGCGGTGCCGGCCTGCGTGGCCTGGAACCCCGTGCGGGGTCGCCGACACCCTTGCAGGCCTCGGTACTGTACTTCGACGTTGACACGGGGCGGCTTCAGGCACGCGACGATGTCGATCTGGGTGGCCTTGGTCTCACTTCCGCCCAGATCGAACGGCATGTGGCCCAGGAGCCCGATCGGGAGCTCACTCTCCCGTCCCAGCGGCCGAGTCCGGACGGCCCCACGATGGAGGACGGCCGGAATCCCGGCGATGACGAGGAGGAGTAGGCGGGACTGCGGGTAGTCTTGAGGGTGCGGGGACGGACGCGATTTTGCATTGAGGCTGCTCTCCTCTATGCTTTAGCTCGTCCCCGACGGCAGGCGAAGCGGGAAATGGCGACTCGTTCGTCGTCGAGGCCCCCATCGTCCAGCGGCCTAGGACGCCGCCCTTTCAAGGCGGTAACGCGGGTTCGAATCCCGTTGGGGGTACGAGCCGGACCGAGTGTACGAAGCACTCACAGCGTCTGGCAGAATGGAGGAACCGCCACAGCGCGGAACACGGCAAGGTCCTGTGGAGCAGCTTGGAGTGCTCGCCACCCTGTCAAGGTGGAGGACGCGGGTTCAAATCCCGTCAGGACCGCTGGCACTGAGTGGTGCTGGGGTCAGGTAGCTCAGTTGGTACGAGCGTCCGCCTGAAAAGCGGAAGGTCGGCGGTTCGACCCCGCCCCTGACCACGCGAAACAGACTGCATGAACGCCCCGCGACCTGCGACGACAGGCGCGGGGCGTTGTTGTGTGTTGGTGGGGCCGGCTGCCGTGCCTGTCGGGGTGGCATGTCGGGGTGGGGTTGTGGCGCTTCTGGCGTCTGGGGGGTGACCCCCAGCGCATGGGGGCCAAGAAAGGTCGATGGGGGCAGCGGGCATCGGCCGAGTTTCCGCGTGGTGAGGCTGCGGCTGGGATGCCTAGATCGGCCTGCTGCCGCGGAACCGGTCCATCTGACGGCGTTCCCGCTTGGTGGGGCGGCCGGCGCCGCGTTCCCGTTTCGGGAGCGGTGCTGCCGGCTGACTTGTGGGAGCGGGTGTGTGGTCCACATAGCAGCGACGTGCGATCGGGGCACCGACCCGTTTTTCGAGGACGTGTGTGACCTCGACGATGTGCTCCCGGCCGTGTAGGCGGATACGGATCGTGTCGCCGGCTCGGACCGGGGCGGCAGGTTTGGCGGTGCGGTCGTTGAGCCGTACGTGTCCACCGCGGCAGGCCTGGGCAGCCTCGGCTCGCGTTTTGGTCAGGCGTACCGCCCACAGCCATCGATCAATCCGGGTGCTTTCCGGTCCCGACGGCAGCGTCGGGTCCGGGTCGGAATTGGCCTGGCTCGACTCCCCCACGGTCAGTTCCCTCCGGCCGCGTGTCTGTACGTGGGGCACGGAGTGGGGTCTGGACACCTGCCCTACCATGCCCTGGTTCGCACTGTAGCGTCTGTGGCCCGGGCTTCCGTTGGGGAGACACTTTTGGAGACCTCCTGCGAAGTTCCTTCAGGTTCCGAAGGTTTTTTTCTAGGGTGTGGCTCACACAGCGTTCGGGTGCCGGGCCCGATTCCGCGATTCTCGGAGGAGTCCATGCCCCATGAACCTCCCGCCGCCGATCCGATCCACATTCGATCCCGCCGCCACCGGTTACCCCACACCTGGATGCGGAAGAGCACGTCCGTCGCGCTGGCTGCCTCGATCGCCGCGGTAACCCTCGTTCCGCTCCCGGCCACGGCGGCTGGGTCGGCATCCCAGAACGGTCAGGAGTGTTCGGTGCAGTCTTCGGTTCCGGATAAGCACCAGATGCGGGCCGAGTGGATCGCCGGGGTTTACAACATCGACTGGCCTAGCGCCGCGGGCCTGGATGTGGCGGAACAGCAGGCAGAACTACGCGAGCTGTACGACGAGGCGGTTGACAATGGGCTGAACGCGGTGTTCGTTCAGATTCGCCCGACCGCTGACACGTTCTGGCCCTCGGAGTACGAGCCCTGGTCCGAGTGGCTGACCGGAGAGCAGGGCGCCGACCCTGGCTATGATCCGCTTGAGTTCGCGATCGAGGAGGCACACGAACGCAACCTCGAGTTCCATGGCTGGTTCAACCCCTACCGGGTCGCCATGCACGACGATCCGGAGCGCCTTGTCGACGATCATCCGGCGCGGCAAAACCCGGACTGGGTCTTCGCCTACGGGGGCCAGCTCTACTACGACCCCGGTATCCCCGAAGCTCGGGAGTTCGTGCAGGACGCGATGATGGACGCGGTCGAGAACTACGACATGGACGGCGCCCACTTCGACGACTACTTCTACCCCTATCCTGTGGACGGCGAGGAGATTCCCGACGCGGAGACCTTTGCCGAACACGGCGGCGAGTTCGACAACATTGGAGACTGGCGGCGCGACAACGTCAACCGGCTGATCGAGGAGTTCGGTGAACGGGTCTCCGCTGCCAAGCCGCACGTCAAGTTCGGGGTGAGCCCGTTCGGAATCTGGCGCAACGCCGACAGTGACCCGGATGGTTCCGCCACCAGCGGGCTGGAGTCCTACGACGCGATCTATGCCGACTCCCGCACGTGGGTGCGTGAGGAGTGGGTGGACTACATCAATCCGCAGGTCTACTGGGAGATCGGCTTGGAGGTTGCTGACTACGCCGAGCTCGTACCGTGGTGGGCCGACGTTGTCGCGGGCACGAATGTGCAGCTCTACATCGGCCAGGCTGCCTACAAGGTCGGTGGCGCCGGCTGGGAGGACCCGACGGAGCTCAGCCAGCACCTCACCTTCAACCGGGACTATCCGGAAGTGGCCGGGGACGTGTACTTCAGTGCGACCTCACTACGTACGAACGCGGCTGAGGCCATGGAAATCGTCGTCGACGAGCACTACACCCACCCCGCCCTGGTGCCCGTCCACGACGGCCTGGGCGGAGAGGCTCCCCCCGATCCCCTGGTCCGCGGTGCCACCCATGACGAGGAGACCGGAACCGAGCTGCGCATCATCTCCCGTGACCGGGACGCCACGGCCTACTACGCGGTCTATCGCTTCGACGGGCCCCCGCAGCGGCCGGAACAGGTCTGTGCCCTGGCGGACCCACGCACCATGGTGGGCACCGTACGCGCCGACGGCACCGAAACCACCTTCCTAGACGAGCAGGGAACACATTCCCAGACCTACTACGTCACCGCCCTGGACCGGCTGCACCACGAGAGTGGACCCAGCCGTCCCGTCCACGTGCGCTGACGGCAGCGCGGCGGTGTGCGGCGCGGTGCCCCACCTTCCTGGGTGCCGCGCCGCGTTCGCCTATCGAGGCCAGGCGAAGGCTTCCCCAACGTTGGCCGCGAGCTGGAGGTAGGCATCCCGTGTGGCCGAGTGCAGTGAGGGAAGATCCACCTCGGCTCCCTCCTCCAGGTGCGGATCCCACGGGACCCGCACGACCGCGCGGCAGCGTTGCCGGAAATGGTTCTCCAGCTGGTCCAGGTCAACGGAGGTCTTGCCCTTGGGACGCACCATCGACAGCACCACCACGGCTCCGTGGACGAGGTGCCGGTACTGGTGTGCGTCCAGCCAGTCCAGTGTGGCGCTCGCGCTTCGGGCCCCGTCCACGGACGGCGAGCTGATCAGGACGATTTGGTCCGCCATCCCCAGGACTCCCTGCATGGCGGAGTGGAGCAGGCCGGTGCCACAGTCCGTGATACACACCGAGTAGTAGTGCTCCAGCAGGGCCGCAACCTTGCGGTAGTCGTGCTCACTGAACGCCTCCGAGACCGCGGGGTCACGATCGGACGCCAGGATTTCCAGGCGACTGGGCGCCTGCGACGTGAAGGCGCGTAGCTCGTGGTACCGCCGGATGTGCTCCCGCTCATTGAGAAGGTCCCGGATGGTGGCCGCCGTTTCCAGCTGGACCTTGTCCGAAAGAGTGCCCCGGTCCGGGTTGGCGTCCACGGCCAGGATGCGGTCACCTCGCAGGCTTGCGAGCGTCGAGCCCAGGGCAACCGTCGTTGTGGTCTTGCCGACACCGCCCTTCAGGCTCAGCACGGCCAGCCGGTAGTGTCCGCCCGCGACGGGAGTCTTGACCCTGGACACGAGTTCCCGGTAGCGGCGCTGACTACGCGACTCCCCCGGACGCACCAGACCCAGGGTCGCCATGGACACGGTTCGGCGCCAGCCGTGCTCGGAGACGCTGCTGGTCCCGCGTCGGGGAACCAGGTCTTCGGTGCGTAGTGATTCCGCCGAGGGGGGAGGTGCGATCTCCTCGGCGCTGGGGTAGTGCGCACTGGGCATGCCGGGAGTCGCTTCCGCAGCGGCCTGCCGCGGTTCCCCAGACCCGGGTGGCGCCGGCGGCGCGGTTGGGGACGGCGATGGTGGTGGAGGTGGTGCCGCTGCCTCGGGGGGTGGGTCCACCGCGAACGGGGCACCGGTGGGTGGCGGCGGTTGCGAGGAGGGCGGCGCATCTGTCGGCGATTGTGCCGCAGGCGGCGACGACATCGGCGGAAGTGGTTCGGGCTCCGGCAGTTCGGTATCCGGCGCAGCCGCAGGTCCGCTTCCGGCTGGGGGGCTCGACGTTCTGCCCCGCTCCCCCGATGCGGTGGACGGTTCCGGGAAGGCCGGCCCGTGTCCCGGGCCCTGTGCTGGTGCGGCCGGAGGTGGATTCACCGGAGTAGCCGTTTGGTCCACGTGTCTGGCGTCCGTGTCCCGCCCGTCCCGGGGACGGTGCGCACCGTTCTGCACGGCTGTCCCCGGGGACGGGCCAGATCCGGGGGTGGGGCTGGGCGGCGCGCCCCCATCGTGGGGTGGGCCGTCCGGCGGCAGGGGTTGTGCCGGGGGAACCTCGGAGCCTGGATGCGGCGGGTCGCCAACCGGCGGTGCTGCCGCGGGATCGAAAGCAGAGGGAGAACCGGGTGGCGGCGTCGGTGGCCGGTGCTGGTTCTCCCAGGCGGGCTGGCCCTGCTCACCGGGCGGAACAGGCGCCGGACCCGGCGCCTGGGCGTATGGAGGCGGCGGTGGCTGTTGTGGCAGACCGAACCATTGCCCGGCCGGGTCGTTCTCCGGAGGCTGCGAGGAGACGGCGTCGGGTGCATTCTCCGGGGGTGCACCATCTCGGTGTCGATTCTCGTCCGGGCCCGTCACCTCGGGGTAAGGCTGGGCGTCCTCGCGAGCTCCACGCTCGTTGTGTGCCACCGCAGTTACTCCTCAGCGCCGCGACAGGTCGGGGTGGGGGTAACGGCTCCGGGCTGGGCCGGAAGGGAGATCGGCTCGAACCTGGAGCTACACCCCGCATCCCCGCATTTGCTGCCAACCACCCTAGGGCCATGAGGCAAGATGCACCCAGCGGGCACCGATGTCACGGTGATGCACGGAACTGCCGGTAGCGTGGAACGCATGCGCGCGATTGTGGTGGAGGAGCCAGGCGGGCCGGAGGCGCTCGACTGGCGCGAGGTCGCCGACCCCGAACCGGGGCCGGGCGAGGCGTTGGTTGAGGTCGCTGCGACCGCGGTGAACCGTGCCGACATGGTGCAGCGGGAGGGACGGTATCCACCGCCTCCCGGAGCGTCGCCATACCTCGGGCTGGAGTGTTCCGGCCGCATTATCGGCTTCGGTCCAGACACTGGGGACGGGACCCAGCCGACGGGAGGCTGGGCCGTTGGGGACGAAGTGTGCGCACTGCTCAGCGGCGGGGGATACGCCGAACGGGTCACGGTGCCAGTGGGCCAGCTCCTACCGATCCCGCGGGGAGTGGGCCTCCAGGAGGCCGCCGCCCTGCCGGAGGTCGCGTGTACCGTCTGGTCCAACGTGTTCATGGTTGGCGGCCTCCGTGCGGGTGAATCGCTCCTCGTGCACGGGGGAGGCAGCGGGATCGGCACCTGCGCGATCCAACTCGCCACGGCGCGGGGAGCCCGCGTGTTCACCACGGCGGGCAGTGCGGAGAAGCTCGACCAGTGCCGGGAACTCGGTGCGGCGGTCGGCATCAACTATCGGGACGAAGACTTCACGGCCAGAGTGAAGGAGGAAACCGACGGGGCCGGCGTGGATGTCATCCTGGACATCATGGGCGGGTCCTACCTGGACGCAAACCTGCGCGCCCTGGCTGTGGGAGGCCGACTGGCCATCATCGGTCTCATGGGTGGGCGGACCGCTGAGGCTGATCTGGGGCGCATGTTGGTGCGCCGCCTCTCCGTCCACGCAACGACGCTGCGGTCCCGGCCGGTCGCTGAGAAGGCCCAGATCGTGAGCGAGGTGCTGACGCACGTGTGGCCGCTTGTGGAGAGTGCAGACGTACGTCCGATCGTGCACCGCCGGATGCCGCTTGCGGACGCAGCCTCCGCGCACCGAGTTGTCGAGTCCAGCGAACATGTAGGCAAGGTTCTGTTGCAGGTGTGAGGCACGGCCGGGCCTCGGGTCCCTCCCGACGGCTGTGGTCCCGTGCAGTGAGCCGCGAGGTGAGAGCATGATGAGTAGTCATTCGGATGAGCAGGAGCAGCCGGTTCTCGTCGTGGGTGGCACAGGTGCGGCCGCGGGTTCTTCGGAGCACGGCGACGAGCAGTCCGGTGGTGGCGAGACCTCGGTTGCCGAGATGGTCGAGCAGCCGGCGAAGGTCATGCGCATCGGGAGCATGATTCGGCAGCTGCTGGAGGAGGTCCGCGCGGCGCCCCTGGACGAGGCCAGCCGCAGTCGGCTCAAGGAGATCCACCGGAGTTCCATCTCGGAACTGGAGGATGGGTTGGCCCCGGAGCTCGTGCAGGAACTGGAGCGGTTGTCCCTGCCGTTCACCGAGGAGGAGCGACCCAGCGACGCGGAGCTTCGGATCGCGCAGGCACAGCTCGTCGGCTGGCTGGAGGGTCTGTTCCACGGCATCCAGACCACCCTGTTCGCGCAGCAGATGGCCGCGCGCAGCCAGCTGGAGAATATGCGTAAGGCCCTGCCCGCCGGCATGTCGCAGGGCGGTGGCGACGGCCAGCACGGCCAGCAGCGCGGGGCCTCGGGCCCGTACCTGTGAGGAGGAATCGGGGCGGCCAGGTTCCGCTCGGTGCCGTGGGTTCCGGCGCTGACCGCCCCGCGCGGGTAGCTACTCGGCGGGCAGCTACTCTTCCACTCCCTCGAGTGATCCCACCGTCTGCCCGTCGTCGTCGTAGATGACACAGATGACCTCGTGATCGCCCATGTCCCAGCCCTCAGCCGTGGGCCACCATTCCGTTGTCCAGTAGATCGATGCGCCCCAGGGGACGCCAACGAAGTCCTCGAACGCGTCCCCGGTACACAGGTCTGAGGCCTCCTGCTGGATGTCCGCCTCCCCGGGGTAGTCACGATCGGACTCAAGTTCTTCGATCGCGAAGACCTCGCCGTCGTGGGGTTCACTACAGGGCACAACCGGCATGACGGACACTTCGCCCTCCGCCATGCTCTCGTGGTTGATGCACTGCCCTTCCTCGATATCCATGACGTCGACGAACTCTTCGTCGGTACCGTCCGGCTCCGGCTCGTCCTGCGGATCGGGATCGTCCCGGGTTTCCTCGGTGCGATCTGGGGAATCGGCGGGCGTGGGGTCCGGGGTTCCGCCTCCGGGTTCCTGGCCCGCGAGTTGTTGGGCGATACCGCAGGAGGACAGGACGAACGCGGATGCGAGTGTCACGGCGCCGACGGTCAACGGTCGCGTGCGGGTGCGCCACGGTTGGGCTGGCATCACGGACTCCTAGGCAACGAGTTGGGACGAACGGAACCAGACGATACTCACGTTTCAGCCGGCAGCGGCAGTAGGCCGGCCAGGACCAGTGTCCGAACCGCGGAGTATTCCGGCACGGTCTTGGACGTGTGCGTGTGTCCCAGAGGTTCCGGATGAACCGAGGAGGGCCCTCCTCGCCCGTGGAACGCCAGCGATTCTGCCCCGGTCATCGGGGGTGTGGCCAGCGCGCCGAGCCGAATCGCCCAGGTGGCTCGTGTGTTTAGTTGAGGTTGATGTCGTCGGCGTGGTCGCCGAGGGTGCGGTCGAGGAAGTCGGTGTTGTCTTGGAGCCAGACGCGGGCGCCTTCTTCTTCGTCGCCTTCGTGTTCGTTGACGACGAGGTTGGTGAGTTCGGCGATCTCGTCTGGGGACAGGTTGAAGTCGCCGAGCCATTCGGCGACTTCGGGGGCGTCGTCGCTGAAGCCGTCGCGGGCGATGGACTCCAGGGTTTCGCCTTCGCCGAGGGTGCCTTCGGGGTCCTCGAGGTCCTTGAGGTCGTACTCGGCGTAGGCGGGGTGGGGACGCCACAGGGTCACGACGATGGGCTCTTCGGCGGCGATGGCCGAGTCGAGTTCGGTGAGCATGCCGGCGGTGGAGGATTCGTCGTGGGTGAAGTCGTCGTCCAGCCCGTAGGTGGGCATCACTTCGTCGTTGGTGAGCTGGGCGAGGCCGGAGCCGGATTCGATGCCGACGATTTGGTTGTCGAATAGGTCGGCGTTGTCGGCGAGGTCGGCGATGGAGTCCACCTCGTCGACGTATTCCGGCACGGTCAGGTGCAGGGTTGCGTCGTCGTACCAGGCGCCGAGTTCTTCGATGTCCTCGCCGTACTCGTCCATGTATTCGCCGTGGGTGTCGGGCAGCCAGGTGTCCAGGAACAGGTCCACGTCGCCCTGGGCCACGCCCTGGAAGGTGGGGGCGACGTCCAGCTCTTCGATGCTGACGTCGTAGCCCTTCTCTTCCAGAATGACCGACCACAGGTGCGTGACCGCGATCGCCTCTTCCCAGGGGATCAGCCCGATACTGATCTCCTGACCCTCACCAACATCCTCCTCCGGAGTCGGCTCGGTCTGTTCCGGTGGGTTGGTGGGTTCGAACGTGGTGCTTGGAGGCTCGCCTCCGGGTTCCTGGCCGGCGAGTTGTTGGGCGATACCGCAGGAGGGCAGGACGAGCGCGGATGCGAGCGCCAGGGGGACGACGGTCAACGGTCGCATGCGGGCGCGCAACGGCTGGGCTGGCATCACGGGACTCCGGAACGACGGCGGGAACGCAGCCCAACGATACTGGTGGCTGGCCGGTTCGGTGGGCCGGAACATGTGGCCGGTTCCGGTAACCCGGGGGTGATCACGCGGACGCGAGGCCGGAGTGAGTGGCCGATCGCGTTGTGGCCGCGGTGCGAACTCCCGCTGCTGTATCTGTTGTTCTCCGTGTGTTCGCGCTGTCGTCGTTCACCGCCTGCGTGCGGGGCGGCGTCGCCGCGGTGGAGCCGGTATCCTCTGTGGCACCCCTGTTTCGCATCGTGGTGACCGTCTGGTCCCGTGCCTTCACAGTTTCGCCCGTCGCTACCCCTCTGCACCCGGTAGGGTGCATGCACTATCCCCCGGTGCTGTCCGTAGTTGAACGAGAGAGGCGTCGCCTCGTGTCCGACAAAGTCCGGCTGGTCTGTCCTGTGGGACGCAAACGTGCCGCAACCTGGAGTGGCGGAGGTGCGCTGGCGGTGGGGGCGGTTGTGCTGGCCCTGTCGCCCGCCTCGGTGCCGAACCAGATCGGTGCCGTGCTCTGTGGCGCGGCCGGCATCGTCCTGCTGGTTCTGGGCATGCGCTACCACACCCCCGTGCTGGAGGTGGATGCTGCCGAGTTCCGCTACACCAGGGGGCGCTACATCGTGCGGATCCCGTTCTCCGAAGTGGGATCCTACTTCCTGGTTGATGGGCAGACCCGCTCCCTGGGGCTGTGTGACCCGGCTGGACGGCCCCGTGTCTTCCCCTCGGTCGAGGGGCGGCGTGCCCGCCGTCCCTATCTTCCCCTGACCCGGTCGGTGTCCCGCCGTGCGGTTGGCGAGTTCATGGAGATGGCGGGGATTCCCCCGCGGGAACGCTCACTGCGGTCGGGGGCCTGAGCCTGGAGAGCCACACCTAGGGAGTGTTTCTTGAACGCTTTCGGATGAGGGAGCGGCTCTCCAGGGCGAGGCCCCGCAAGCCGATGTGCGAACGGCATCCTGGTTTGGCTGTGTGCGCGCATCGGCGCAGCGAGCGTCGTCCTGGGAGACGCGAGCCCGACATGGTTCACGAAACAGGACCTAGTTCAGGTGCACCTCGGAGGCGTCGTCTCCGAGGGTGCGCTCCAGGAACTGGGGATTCCCGTCGAGCCAGGCGCGGACCGCGTCCCGCTCGTCCTCGTGCTCCTCGAAGAAGATTTCCTCGAACAGTGTGACGAGTTCGTCTTCGCCGAGGTGGAACTCCTCCAGCCACTCCCGCAACTGGGGGTGATCCGCGCTGAAGCCGTCCCGTGCCAGGGCGTGGAGCTGTTCACCGTCTCCCAGGGATCCTTCCGGATCCGCCAGGTCCTTGAGGTCGTGCTCCGCGTAGGCGGTGTGCGGGTGCCACAGGGTGACGACCACGGGTTCTTCTTCCCGGATTGCGTAATCGAGTTCCACGGTCATCGCTGCGGAGGAGCCCGCGAAGAGGTCGATGCTGTCCAGGCCGTAGTCGGGGAGGACGTGTTCCCGGGTGGTGGACATGTGTCCCGAGTCCTGTTCGATACCGATGATCTGGTTGTCGAACAGCTCAGCGTTCCCCGGGAGGTCGGCGATCGAGTCCACCTCCTCCACATAGTCCGGAACGGTGAGGGTCAGGACCGCATTGTCGTACCAGGACCCGAGATCCTCCCACCGGTCGGAGTATTCGTCGGCGTAGGCGCCGTGGGTGTCCGGGAACCAGGCGTCCAGGAACAGGTCGACGTTTCCGGAGGCCACGTCCTCGAAGGCGGGCTCCACGTCGTGTTCCACGATTTCGACCTCGTGCCCGGCACCGTCCAGGATCGTCGCCCACAGGTGCGTCACCGCGATGGCCTCGTCCCAGGGAATCAGGGCGATCTGGATGACGTCGTCGTCGACGTGTTCCTCCTCGTCCGCCCCGGGGAGGACGAGCCAGGTGCCAACCCCGAGGACCAGGGCGAGCACGGCCGCCGCGACGGTGGCGAGCACTGCGATCCGCGTGCCGGGCCCGGAGCTGTCCTCGTCATCGAGTGCGGTGTCGGCGTCCCCTGGTGGTGGCGGGGTCGGGGGGTAGGCCGACATGTGGGGCGTGGCGGCCCCGTCGGATCCCGGAGTGATTGGGGGATTCCAGTTGGATCGGATCACCGCGTCGGCGATGTCGGTGGTGCTGGTGCTGTCGGCCTCCGCGGCAGCTGCGGCTGCGGCAGCCGTGGCACCGCCCTTGGCCACCATGTACACCAGTTCGGCGGCACTGGGACGATCGGTGGGATCCTTCGCCAGCGCTCGTTCCACCGGTTGGGCCAGGTCTGGGGGGAGGCCGGACAGCTCGGGCTCCTCGGTGAGGACCCGCTGCATGAGGTCCTCCGGAGTTCCCGTGCCGAAGGGGTGCTGGCCGGTCGCGGCGTAGGCCACGAGTGCTCCCCAGGTGAAGATGTCGGAACGGGGGCCGGCCTGGCCGTTGATCCGTTCCGGGCTGAGCCAGGCGGGAGACCCGGTGAGGGCGCCCACGTTGGAGATCGGGTCCCCGTCCACAGCCTGTGTGATGCCGAAGTCCAGCACGGTCGGGCCGTCCGGCGCGAGGATCACGTTGGCTGGGGTGAGGTTACGGTGCAGGATGCCGGTGGCGTGGATTCCCGTGAGGGCCTCGGCGACCCCCGCGGCCAGTGCCCGCGACATCCCCGCGGACAGGGCACCCTGGCCGCCCACCCAGCGGGCCAGGGTCAACCCGGGAACGTAGGCGGTCGCATACCAGGGGTGGGTTCCCTCCGTGGCCCCGTCCAGGAGGGGCGCGATGTGCCGTGCCCGTACCCGCTGCATCTGGGCGATCTCGGTCAGGAAGGCGTCCACGGCTTCGTCGTCGGGAAGATGGTCCGTGGAGATGAGTTTGACGGCGAGCCACCGCCCCAGGGCATCGGTGGCACCGTAGACCACGCCCAGAGTTCCGGCCCCGAGCCTGCCCTGTACCGCGTACGGGCCGATCGTCGAAGGGTCGCCCTGGAGGAGCGATTGCAGCGGAGGCCAGGGTTCCTGGGGTGCTTTCCGGTGCAGAGCCGGCTCTTCCGGCTGGTGCATGGGGGACTGTGGGGGGAACGTCACGGGGGATCCTCCCGGTGCGGGGCCTCTGCCGAACACTTCCATTGTTGCTGGCGGGCGCGGTGTGTGCCACGTCGGGAGGGATATCCCGACGGCCGTCATGTCCTGAACTGGGAATTCGTGCGGGCGGCCGGTTCCGGCCAGCCAGCCGCATGTGGGCCGTCCCGTTCCGGGACGGCCCACATGCGTGTCGAATGCTCGTGTGTTTAGTTGAGGTTGATGTCGTCGGCGTGGTCGCCGAGGGTGCGGTCGAGGAAGTCGGTGTTGTCTTGGAGCCAGACGCGGGCGCCTTCTTCTTCGTCGCCTTCGTGTTCGTTGACGACGAGGTTGGTGAGTTCGGCGATCTCGTCTGGGGACAGGTTGAAGTCGCCGAGCCATTCGGCGACTTCGGGGGCGTCGTCGCTGAAGCCGTCGCGGGCGATGGACTCCAGGGTTTCGCCTTCGCCGAGGGTGCCTTCGGGGTCCTCGAGGTCCTTGAGGTCGTACTCGGCGTAGGCGGGGTGGGGACGCCACAGGGTCACGACGATGGGCTCTTCGGCGGCGATGGCCGAGTCGAGTTCGGTGAGCATGCCGGCGGTGGAGGATTCGTCGTGGGTGAAGTCGTCGTCCAGCCCGTAGGTGGGCATCACTTCGTCGTTGGTGAGCTGGGCGAGGCCGGAGCCGGATTCGATGCCGACGATTTGGTTGTCGAATAGGTCGGCGTTGTCGGCGAGGTCGGCGATGGAGTCCACCTCGTCGACGTATTCCGGCACGGTCAGGTGCAGGGTTGCGTCGTCGTACCAGGCGCCGAGTTCTTCGATGTCCTCGCCGTACTCGTCCATGTATTCGCCGTGGGTGTCGGGCAGCCAGGTGTCCAGGAACAGGTCCACGTCGCCCTGGGCCACGCCCTGGAAGGTGGGGGCGACGTCCAGCTCTTCGATGCTGACGTCGTAGCCCTTCTCTTCCAGAATGACCGACCACAGGTGCGTGACCGCGATCGCCTCTTCCCAGGGGATCAGCCCGATACTGATCTCCTGACCCTCACCAACATCCTCCTCCGGGCCGGTCGCCACCTCCTCGTCTGCGCCGTTGCAGGCGGTGGCCAGGAGGGACACCGATGCCACGGCGGCGCCGAGGGCGGTCAGTCGGCTGTTGCGTTTGGTCAGTCGCACGTTGATCACCTCTGAATATCTGTGCGGTTTGGACCGAGAGGTCTGGCGTGACGTCACACCTATCGGATTATGCGTGCTCGGGCGCCGTCAGGCAGCGGCGGCTCGCCGTCGGGCCCGTTCGGCGGGGGAGAACCGGGTCACGGAGCTCGTGAGCCGGTCCAGGAAGATCGCCAACAGGACCACGGCAATACCCCCTTCAAACCCGAGCGCGCTGTCAGCCTGGGCGATGCCGGAGTACACGGTGCTTCCGAGTCCCCCGGCACCCACCATTCCGGCGATCACCACCATGGAGAGGCTGAGCATGATCACCTGGTTGACACCGGCCATGATGGTGGCCAGAGCGAGTGGGAGCTGGATGCCCCGCAGAATCTGGGTGTTCGGTGCCCCGAAGGCCTCACCGGCCTCCACCAGCTCCTTGTCGACCTGGCGGATCCCGAGTTCCGTGAGGCGCACCCCGGGCGGCATCGCGAACACGATCGTGGCGATAACACCCGGGACCTGTCCCACACCGAAGAAGGCGATGGCGGGAATCAGGTAGACGAAGGCGGGCATCGTCTGCATGAAGTCCAGCACTGGCTTCACCAGCGCGCTCACCCGGTTGTTGTACGCCGCAATGATGCCGATGGGGACGGCGATGGTGACGGCGGCTCCGGTGGCAACCAGCACCAGGGCCAGGGTGCTCATGGCTTCTTCCCAGCGGTTCATACTGACGATGAGCATGAATCCGAGAAGGGCGAACACGGCCAGGCGCCAGCCCGCCACCGCGAAGGCGAGAGTGGCGAATAGGAGTACCCCGAAGACGTCGAAGGGCACCCCGAACGTGTGCTCACCGAGCAGGATCACCAGCAGAGCCACCACGGCGCCGCCCGCCAAGATCCACTGGGAACGGGCCGCGGTCGTGGTGAAACTCAGCGCCGTCACGGCCAGAAGCAGAGCCAGGGCGACCAGCAGCGGCGGATAGACGAATTCGCTGTCGAACAGGCCCATCGCCCATTGGAACAGGGGCGCCGGCAGTTGGACGATGGCGGCTGTGGCCACGCCCCCGGCGAGTTCGGCCACCAGCAGGGCGATGTAGGAAACCACGGTGATCAGGACCGGGAGTCGTACCTGCTGGCGCAGCAGCCCAAGCGCGATGACGGCACTGGCGAGGACGGTGAGCTGGGTGGCCGAGGGCTCGTAGAGGAAGTCGCCGAGAGCACCGACGATGGTGTCGATCACCAGGCCGATGGCGTCGAACAGCGGCCCCAGATTGTCCCGGAGCCAGTTGATCAGGTTTTCGAACGCCGTCCCGACGGGGATACGCGGCAGCTCGATTGCCGCCTGCGGACTCACTGCTGTTCCTCCTCGCTGGTCGCGGTAGCGCCGTCCCCGGTTTCGCCCGGTTCCTCCTCGGGCGGTTCCGTCTGCTCGTCGGAGGTGGCAGAGCCGTTCTGTGAGGCCAGCGCCGCCAGCAGCGTGACGCGGGGAATCACGCCCACCAGGCGTTTCTCGTCGTCCACCACGGCCAAGGGGTAGGGTGTCTCCGCTGCCTGGTGGAACAGTTCAGCCAACGGGGTCTCGGGACTGACCTGTTCCACATCGTCGTTGACCAGATTGTCGAGCTTGGTGACACCGGTCCGTACGGCCTCGCCGATCGCTTCCTCCCGCACGATGCCGACCAGGCGCCGGTCGCGTCGTACGACGAAGGTCGTGGCAACCTGGTTGTCCCGCATGGTGCGCAGGGCGGTGCGGGGGCCGCTACTCGGGTCCACCACCGGGATCGGTGGTTCCATGACCGAGGACGCGGTCAGAACCCGGGTGCGGTCCACGTCTTCCACGAACTGGGCCACGTAGTCGTTGGCCGGATCGTTGAGGATCTCCTCGGCGGTACCGATCTGGGCAACCCGACCGTCCCGCAGGACGCAGATCCGGTCACCGAGGCGCATGGCCTCGTTCAGGTCGTGGGTGATGAAGACGATCGTCTTGCCGAGGGTGTGTTGGAGCTCGAGGAGCTGGGACTGCATATCGCGGCGAATCAGAGGGTCCAGCGCGCTGAACGCCTCGTCCATCAGGATGATGTCGGTGTCGGCCGCGAGTGCCCGTGCGAGACCCACCCGCTGGCGCATGCCGCCGGAGAGCTGCTCGGGCAGGTGGTCCTCCCAGCCGTCCAGTCCGACGAGCCCCAAGGCCTCGCTGGCGCGTTCCCTGCGCTCGGGACGCGGAATACCCTGCACCTCCAGCCCGTAGGCAGCGTTCTCCAACACCGAACGGTGCGGGAACAGGGCGAAGTGCTGGAAGACCATGCTGATCTTCTTGCTGCGCAGGGCCCGCAGGTCGCGATGCCCGAGATCGGTGATGCTGGTCCCGTCGATTTCGACCGTGCCGGCGCTCGGCTCCAGCAGGCCGTTCAGCATACGGATCAGTGTGGATTTCCCGGATCCGGACAGACCCATCACAACGAAGATCTCTCCGGCCTTGACGTCGAAGGAGACGTCAATAACGGCGGCAGTGACCCCCAGGTCCTGGATCTCGTCCCGGTGTCGGCCATCGGAGAGCAGCTCGACAGCCTTGCTCTCCCTCCTGCCGAACACCTTGTAGAGGTCGGTTACACGTACTGCTGGCACGGTCTCCTCTTCGTTCCTGTAGCCGGCAGGGACAGGTTTGCTTCCCGCCATCACCACCCGAGCCCGCTGGTCAGGCGGCATCGAGTGTTCCCGGTGCCGCCCCGGATCGTACGGGGCTGCCCCTGACTGGTCCGCCGGTGCACCTGTGGTTCAGGTGTGTCACCTGCGGCGATGACCAGTAAGCCACATTACCGACCAGTCGGGTTCTACACCCGTTCCGTGATAACGACGTCGTAACGCACATCCCGTGTATGGCTGTGCCGAAGCCCGAATGTGCACCGGACTCGCCGACGTGCTTCCGCGCGGTTGTGATCCCTGTCACTGGGGGAGCCTAGGCGTGGCGTGTCACGGTGCGCATGAGTCGGGGTAACAACCCTCTACCGGATACGCGGATGCGGAATAGGAGTGCCTGGTGGAGACCGGAACCGGAATGACGGCGCGGGTGCCACACCGTTCTTGCGGGGGTCACGTAGAGTCGGATACGTGGCGCAGTCTCGGATTCGTGCGGTTCTGGTCGTGGTGGCGCTCACCGCGGTGATGTGGCTGCTACAGATCAGCAGGATGCTGGTTCCGTGGGACGCCGCCAGCCTGGGGATCTGGCCCAGGGAGACCGACTCCTTCGCCACGATCCTCACGTCCCCGTTCATCCATGCGAACTGGGCGCACCTGCTGGCGAACACCGTCCCACTGCTCGTGCTGGGTGCGCTGGTCGCCTTCAGCGGACTGGGGCGCTTCGCTGCGGCCTCCATCATCATTGTTCTGGTCAGTGGCCTGGGGGTGTGGCTGATCTCGCCCGCCGGGGTGCCCACTGTGGGCGCCAGTGGCCTGATCTTCGGTTACTTCGGCTATCTGGTCCTGCGGGGCATCATCGAACGCAAGGTCATGGACATCGTGATCATGATCTGTGTCGTGCTGTTCTACGGCGGCCTGATCTTTGGGGTACTGCCGCAGGAGGGACCGATCTCCTGGCAGGGGCACCTCTTCGGATTCCTGGGAGGGCTGCTCGCGGCGTACGTCCTGCCGCGTCGGGAACGAACCGCCATACGCCAGAGCCCCTACCCCCGTCCGTACTGAGCCGACCCCAACCGGAGCCGGACCCCAGTCCGGCTGGGCCTCGGGCGCGTAGCCGCGGCCCTCGAGCTACGCGGCACCCCGGTGCGCTGGGCAGGTGCCGGTTCGTCCGCCCGGGTCCGCCGGGGAGGATGCGGGGATTGGTTCAGACCGAGGAGCGCCCGAACCGGAGGTGCGAACGAGACGGGGTCGGGCCGCGCTGGTTCTGGTACCGCGATCCGTACTTCGTGGCGCCGTACGGGTACTCCGCGGCGGACTCCAGCCGGAACATGCACAACTGCCCGATCCGCATCCCCGGCCACAGCTTCATCGGCAGGGTCGCCACATTGGACAGCTCCAGCGTGACGTGCCCGGAAAATCCGGGATCGATGAATCCCGCGGTGGAGTGGGTGAGCAGCCCCAGACGCCCCAGGGAGCTCTTGCCTTCGAGACGGCTGGCGATGTCCCGGGGCAGGGTCACGATCTCGTAGGTCGACGCCAGAACGAACTCACCGGGATGCAGGATGAACGGTTCGTCCCCGTCCGGTTCCACCACCCGGGTGAGTTCCGGTTGCTCGATCGCCGGGTCGATGTGGGCGTACTTGTGGTTCTCGAACACCCGGAAGTACCGGTCCAGGCGAACGTCGATACTGGATGGCTGGACGAGGTCCGGGTCGAACGGGTCAATCCGGACCCGGTCCGCCTCGATCTCGCGCTTGAGATCACGATCAGAGAGCAACACGCTCCCGTAACCTACCGCCAGTTCCAGCGACGACAATCCCGCCCGAACCGATTACCACCTTCGCCGGCAGATCCGATAACATACAGGACTGCGGGCCGGGAAGGTTCACCGGCGCCGGCAGGCGGATGTAGTTCAATGGTAGAACTTCAGCTTCCCAAGCTGATAACGCGGGTTCGATTCCCGTCATCCGCTCCACGCAGACTAAGGCCAGGTCACACCGGGAAAACCGGGGATCTGGCCTTCGTCGTGTATGGGGCAGGAACAGGGCCGCGTGCCAGATTCTTGCCAGATGCTCAGCCGGGAGCCCCCACCGCGGGTGGGTCGTTGTCCTCGTCGTCGTCACCATCAGTGACACCGTTCGAGCGCTTCAGCTCGTCGGCCGCCCGATCTCCCAACGCGTCAGCGATGTCGCGTGCCCGGTCGTCCCGCGCGTGCAGGTAGACCAGCGCCGCCCGCGTGCTGGAGTGGCCCATCCGATTCATCAGCTCGCGGAGCGAGGCCCCCGCCTCCGCGGCGTAGTCCTCGAACGGCACGGCCCCCGCGTCGGGGTCCACCCACTCGTGCCGAGCGATCTCGGATTCCTTGAGGCTCAGCCACCGTTCCGCGTCCTTGCGGTTGTCAAAGGTGCGATCAGCATTCCGGATGCTACCGTCCGGACCTTGGTAACGCGCCTGCCAGCGGCCAGAGGAGACTCGCCGAACGGCCCCGAACTGCCGCCGGTAACCCTTGTTGTTGCCCGCCACTACGCGGCCCTCCGCCCGTGCAGCCGGATTGGCTCGACGAGGCCGGAGGCGATGAAGTCGTCAATGGCTGATTCGGGGATGCGTACGTGTCGGCCTATGCGTACGAAGGTGATACGGCGTTCTTCGATGAGTCGCCGGGGGTAGCGCTCACTGGTGTTGAGCCGTTCGGCCGCCTGAGTCACGGTCAGCAGGCGACCCGTGCCACGCGGGTTCGTCGAGACCATCAGGCAGCCACCCCCATTGCCGCGTTTTGGTGGTGTTGGGCGGCGTCAAAGCGACGGCGCCTCGCGTCGCCGTAGGGGCTCGGCTGTCCCTCCGGGGCTGTGGGATGCCGCCCGGTTCCCGGACGGACCCTGGCTACCACCAGGCCGCAGCATGCGTCACCGGGTTGCCTTGTCGCATCTGGCAGGATGCCGACGTGGACCACGGCAGCAAAGACGCTTCTCGCCGCTTTGCAATGGCCTCCGGCCATCCTTGACCCCGCGCCCCGCTCCCGGCCAGCTTGCGGCGACAACAGGACAGAACAAAAGAACAGGGGGAGGGCTCAAGGCCCGTGACGACCGACGGTAGTAAGCCTGCACTCCGGCACGTGAGGACGGAGCGACGGCCCCGTAGCATGCCCGCTCCGCGGCGTTGCTCCCGGCTTACCTTCCGCTGCTCGGGCTGTGGGCTAACGTCTTATTCCGAATACGTGCCCGGTGGCCATTGGAGAGGCGTAACAACCATTGCTGAACCACACCAGACCACAAGCGATCCTGGCCGGCGCTCTTCAGAGAGTTCGGGGTTCAGCCGTTTATCCGTTATTGCCGCGGGGTGCCTCTAGCTGTAGACATCGCACCTACCCTCTATGCTCCCCACATGGGGTTGGCAGACATCACCGAAGCAGCCGTCCTCACGGCGATTGCTGAGTGCGACGAGCTTGGCCAGAAGAGGTTCTTGGAGAGCTATGGTTATAAGCCGGCGTGTTCTTATGTGCTAATTCACCAGGGCAGGGAATACGACTCCAAGGCAATCGCCGGAGTCGCCCACAAGCACATCCACGGGCAGCCGCTCCTAGCCTCCGAGTTCTCCGGCGGTGACAAGACTGTGGGCAAGCGTCTGCGTGCCCTCGGCTTCGTGGTCCGCTCCTCGCGCAACCCCGACTGGGTATGGGACGAGCTGGTGCTGGCTTGTGCCCTGGTCGCCCAGAACAATTGGAAGGCGATGGGAGCCGAAGACCCTCGGGTCATCGATCTCTCGCACCTGCTACAGAGCCTGCCGATCCATCCGCCAGAGGAACGCGCTCCCACGTTTCGCAATCCCAACGGGGTGGGGCGCAAGACCACCGACATCGCCACCGTCCATCCGGAATATCAGGGCAAGCCGACCAACGGTGGTCGGCTGGACCGCGAGGTACTGCGCTTCTTCCTGGAAGCTCCACAACGGATGCACGCCGCCGCGGCCCGCCTCCGTGAAGGTGCCTTGTCCGGGGGATTCGACGGGCTTCCTAGCATCGAGGATGGCGAGCTAGACGACATCAGCGCCCCAGAAGGACGCCTACTGATGCGCAAGTATTTCGCTCGGGAGCGAAGTCCCAGGCTGCGCAAGCGCAAGATCGATCAGGTCCGCAGACAAGGAGGATCTCTTACCTGTGAGGCTTGTGGTTTCAACTTCGGGCAGACCTACGGACCGCTTGGAGCTGATTACATCGAGGTCCACCACATCGTTCCCCTCCACCACATCGGAGAGAGCAAGACCCGGTTGCACGATCTCGTGCTCCTGTGCGCCAACTGTCACCGTATGATCCACCGCGCTAAACCATGGCTGAGCACAAGTCAGCTCCGCGAGGTCATCCAGAACCACGTTCAACCGCACCCCAGCGCCCCGAGCATCTGAACAGGCCTTTTCTGTTTCTGCTGTGTGCCCGTCGCGGCGGCGATTCACGGTGACTCACGGGAACTCGCCGGCCGAAGTCCCGCTCCACCGCAGGTCAGCGAACCGCCAGATCAGCGCCGTGCGGCCCGGTCGCCCTCCCAAGCTGATAACGCGGGTTCGATTCCCGTCATCCGCTCCACGCAGACGAAGGCCAGGTCACACCGGGTTCCCCCGGGGCCTGGCCTTCGTCATGGGTGGGGTGTTCACGGGGCCGCGTGCCCGCTGTGTGCCACTCGAGTACCCGGGCCGCGGCAACGAGTATCGACGAACTGCGCGAGGTCGGTCACCGTTGGGAGTGCGGGCGTTGGCGTCGGCAGCTGTGCCTGTGTGTACGTTCAGGGCTTCTCGCCGCCTACGGCACGATCACCGCGCGACCGTGGATCTGTCCGGATGTCATGCGTTCGTAGACGCTGGGGGCCTCGTCGAGGTCGTACCGTTCCACCTGCACGTCGACCTCTCCCCGGCGAGCCAGTTCCACAAGTTCGACCAGTTCGGACCGGGTGCCCCAGTAGGTGGTGCCGACGCGTACCCCGAAGGGGGGTGAGGCGAAGGACACGGGCAATGCTCCACCGCCGATTCCCACCAGGGTGATGGCGGCGTCCATGCCCACGACCCGCGCGGCGAGGTCCATCGTGGCCTGGGCACCGACGAAGTCGAACACGGCGTTGGCGCCGGCTCCGTCCGTGAGCTCGTGAATCGCGGACACGGCGTTGTCGTCCGAGGGCAGGGCGTGGTGTGCCCCGCTGCGTAGGGCCAGTTCCCGGCTCTGCTCCCGAACGTCGAGAGCGATGACGGTGGTGGCCGACATGGCGCGCAGCAGCTGGACCGCCACGTGTCCCAGCCCGCCCACACCGATCACCACAGTGATACTGCCGGGAAACAGGTTCGGACGGGCCCGGTTGATCGCGTGATAGGGAGTCAGGCCGGCATCGGTCAGGGGCACGGCTGCCACCGGGTCGAGGTCGCCCAGTGGTACCACGTGTCGCTGGGAGTCAACCAGTACGAACTCGGCCAGGGCGCCGGGGTTGCCCAGGCCGGGCGGGCGGATGCCCAGTTCCGCCGCCCGGGGACAGTAGTTCTCGGCGCCGCGGGAGCACGCCCGGCAGACCCCGCATCCCCAGGGGCCGTAGATCAGGACCGACTCGCCGGCACTGACCCGGTCGACGCCGCTCCCGAGGGCCGCCACGGTGCCGGCTCCCTCGTGCCCCAGGGTGAGGGGCAGCGGGTAGGGAAAGGCGTCCGAAGGCCAGCTCATCACCTCCAGGTCTGAGTGACACACGCCCGCGGCGGTCACCTGTACCAACAGTTGGCCGGGTCCCGGTTCGGGAGTCGCCACGTCGACCACGCGTGGCGGCTCCCCCACCGTCGCGTACTGTACGGCACGCATGAGTGTCCCCTCCCTGGGTGGGTGTGCGTAATATCACTCAGGGTAGAGGTCCGGTTGGACGAGCTCTCGGAGGAACACCCCGCGCGGGGCCTTCGGATCGAACCATGTGGACTTGGCCGGGAGCACCTCGCCTGCATCCGCCACCGCCGTGACCTCGGAAACGGAAGGTGGATGGGGAAGGAATCCCACCGCTGAGTGCTGGGTGCACCATTCGCCGAGGGCAACGGCCCCGACCACTCCGGAGACGGGGCTGGCCGATCCCGGCCCCAGCGCCGGGTGGATGACCTGTTCGTCCAGCCGCACCGTGTCCAGGGTGCCGCGGGCGGCACCGCCTGTGACAGGGCGCAGTGTCAGCCGATACCAGCGGCCTTCCGCGAACACGCCGGCCACACCGGGCTGGGTGGGGGCCTCCGCTGGACCGCACTCGGTGAGGTCCGCGGTTCCGGGAGCGTTCCGTAGCGCCGCGAGGAGCCCCGCGCCGCCGGGAGTCATGGACTGGGGCACGCTGCGGGGGTAGGCGAAGCTGCGCATCTCGTCCTGGGGGAACAGTGCTCCCAGCCGGTACAGGCCCGGGTGGTCGCCGGTGAGTTCCGGTTGCCCGGTCACGAACCGGTCCGCTGCGGCCAGCCGATGATGCCCATCGGCGATGTAGAGCGTGCTGAGGCCGGCGAGTTCGGTGTGCACGGTTCGACAGAGTTCCGGGTCGTCCAGGAACCAGGCCCGGTGGTGTTCTCCCGTCTCGGTGGCCAGATCCACCACCGGGGTGGCCGAGCGTGCCGCTGCCAGCACCTCGCGGAGGGCGGGGCGGGGGGCATGGCCGAGGAGAACCGGGGTTTGTTCCATGCCGGTGTGCCGGGTGTGTTCGGTGAGTCTGCGCACACGTTCGGGGTCGGTGGCCTCGTGGGGACGAACGTGACCCGCCCGGTAGTCAGCGACCGCGACCTCCGCCAGGACCCCGGTCTGTCTGTGTTCGCCCGCGGTCATCTCGTAGACGACGACGGTGTGTTCCGGGGGCCGGAGCAGGTCGCCCCGGCGAACCAGCCCGCGTACGTCTGCGGCTCCGGCCGACTCGGCGATCAGTCCGTGTACGGTCAGCAGGACCCGCGGGGCGCGCAGTGTGACCCCGCCGGAACGTGTGGGAGCGGGTGCGGTACTCATGTCACGCTGTCCACGGGCGCGGTAGCGGATTCCAGCGGACGGTTCACACAGTGCAGCAGGGTGCCTGCGCCGAACTGTTCCACAATCTCCACGACGCCGTCGGCCACCGCCTGTTGGGCCTGCGCTGTGGAGGCCCCGATGTGGTGGGTGCCGTAGACATTGGGGTGCCGGGCCAGGGTGGAGTCGATGGCCCCGGTGCCCGCTGCCGGTTCCTCCTGGAACACGTCCAGGCCGGCACGCACCCCTTTGCTGTCCATGGCCTCGATGAGTGCGGCTTCATCGACGACATCCCCCCGGGAGGTGTTGAGCAGGATGGCTCCCGGCTGCATCTGGGCCAGGAGGTCCTGGCTGACCAGCCCTCGGGTGCTCTCGCCCCCGGGGACGTGCACGGAGAGTACGTCGCAGGTGGCCGCCAGGGTGGCAGCACTGTCGAGGAAGGTGATGCCCGCCGCCTGTGCCGCATCCAGGGTCGCGGGGTCCCGGTTGGCTTTGGCGACGGCGTAGATGTCGGCTCCGAAGGCGGCCGCGCGATGGGCGAATGCCAGACCGATCGATCCCAACCCGAGGATGCCGATCGCGCGTCCCTGGATGCCGCGGGCCTGGCTGTAGAGCTTCTTGTTCCAGCGCCCTTGGCGCAGGTCGGTCACATTGTCCGGAATCCGGCGGTCGATGGCCAGCAGGAGCCCGAGGGCGAGTTCGGCGACCGCGGCCGCATTGCGTCCAGGGACGTTGCACACGTACACGCCGCGTCGGGCAGCCTCGGCACAGTCGATGGTGTTGGTCCCAGAGCCGGCGCGGACGATCAGCCGTAGGGAGTCGGCCGCGGCGAGGACCGCGGCGGGGACTCGGGTACTGCGTACGACCAGGGCTTCGCACCCGGGAACCATCTGGGGCAGGTCTTCGGTGGTCACGGTCGGTTCGTAGCGGCAGTCGTGCCCACGCTGGGCGAGCTCCGCGCGGGACGCGTCCGGGAACGCGTCAGCGAGCAGGATTCTCATCGGCCGCTCCCTCCGTCAGGACGTGAGCGCCGGCACTGTCCGGACGCTACGCCGAAGCACCTGTACTCGAGCCTAGCAGTGTTTCGCATTACACACTGAGTTGCTTATTACGCAATTCTGGCAAGTCTGTGGCGTCGACGCAATCCCTCGACCGCCGCGGCGCGGTGATGTCGCCTTCGGGGCATACCGCGGCGCTGCGTCCCAAAACCGTGGCCGTCCTTGGCACTACGGTGTGCGGTCGTCGACGGTGGGAGCATTGGGCGGGAGCTGTACTGGAGGCTGTTCACCGGGGCGGGCCCGGCGCTTCAGCCGGTGGGGGCCCGCTCCAGCAGCGCCCGAACCCTGCGCACCGAGGGGTGGTCGGCCCCCCGCAGCCGCACCAGGTCGTCCAGGAGCTCCCGGAGAACCTGCCGCGTTTCCGGCGCGCCCAGGCGCAGTAACAGCATGCCGATCTGACGGCGTAGCTCCAGGGGACGCTCGTCGCCCGCCCCGAGGATCCGCTGCTCGTCGGCCAGGAGTCGGCGGAGCAGGTCGAGCGCCCGCTGGGTTTCCCCTGCCAGGGCCAGACAGGTCGCGTGCTGGCGTCGGCAGCGGAACACGAGATCCATGTTCGCGCTACCGTGCTCACTCAGGACGGAGGCCAGGGACTCGAAAGCCGGAGCCGCGCTGTGGTAGTCCCCACCCTCGAACAGCACGTTTGCCCAGTCCCACCACAGGTTCACCAGCTCGGGATCCAGCGGGGTGCCGCTGCGCCGGGCCTGGGCAACAGCGTTACCCAGGAGCGCGCCCGCCTGGCTGTACCGGGACTCTCGGACCAGAGCGCTGGCCCGGTTGCGAACGTCGGTGATCTCGCTGTGCTCGGTGCCGGAACGTTCGGGGGCGGGATGAGATGGTGTCGCCACTGTGGGTGCGGGGGGTGCGCTGGGGGCAGGTGGTGTTGCGGGGGATGGTGTAGGCGGGGGCGGCTGTTCCGAGGGGTGGTGGGGTGGCTGGGTCACCGGGGGTGAGGCGGGTGTGGTGCCGACGGGGCCCGGAATGCGGTTCACCGCGGCCGCATACATCCGCAGCGGACTGGGCTGCTCTGGGGGTGCCAGCACGCCGGGCATCGGCGGTAGTTCGGTGGCGAAGCGCAGCAGACTGGAATAGGCGATGTTGGCATCGGTGGGCCGGTCCGTGGGCGACTTTTCCAGGAGTTGGGCCACGGTGTTCGCCAGCTCGGTGGGAATCTCCGGGCGGATCTGGCGCACCGGGGTGGGCGGGTCCGAGACCTGTTTGATCATCAGGGCGTAGGAGGTGGCACCGGCGAAGGGGCGCTGGCCGGTGAGCATCTCGAACAGGGTGCATCCGAGTGCGTACAGGTCGGTGCGGGCCGAGCTCTGCCCGTCCTGGATCTGTTCGGGAGCCATATAGGCGGGGGTGCCCAGCGCCTGACCACTCTGGGTGATCCGCGAGAGCTCCGGGACCCCTTCGCCCGTTGCCAGCCCGAAGTCCAACACCTTGACGGTGCCGGCGGGTTCCAGCACGAGGTTGTCGGGTTTGAGGTCGCGGTGCACGAGGGAGGCGGCGTGGGCCGCGGCGAGAACCGCGCAGGTCTGGGCGCCGATGGCGGCGGCCCAGCCCAGGGGAAGGCGGCCGGACTCCGCGATGAGGTCGGCGATACTGATGCCCTCCACCCGCTCCATGACGAGGTAGGGCTGGCCCTCGTGCACCCCCGAGTCGTAGACGGCCGGAACGCCCGGATGGCGGAGCCGTGCCGT
This sequence comes from Lipingzhangella rawalii, assembly GCF_031628175.1. Taxonomy (NCBI): domain Bacteria; kingdom Bacillati; phylum Actinomycetota; class Actinomycetes; order Streptosporangiales; family Nocardiopsidaceae; genus Lipingzhangella; species Lipingzhangella rawalii. The sequence goes on from NZ_JAVLVT010000006.1 coordinate 209,321, forward strand.
GATCCGGGACTCGCGTTTGAAGCGTCGAATCAGGTCCGGATCCGGGTCACCGTCCGGTACGCGCACGAACTTCACGGCCACCATGCGGCCGAGCCGACGGTCGTAGCCCTCGTGGACCTCGCCCATGCCGCCGCGTCCCAACGGCAGTTCTTCCAGCTGGTACCGGTCGTCGAAGCCGTCGACCGGGGATGCCGGCGGGTCATCGAGCATCGGGGGCCTCCTGCGGAGTGGCGGTGCCGGTTCGGAGAGCGCGACGGGCTTCCTCAGCCCACCGGCCGGCCAGGCGGGACAGGTACTGGAGCTGCTCCTCCAGGTCCGTTATCTCCTGGAGTGCCTCGCCGTAGACGCGTTGTTGCGCGCTGGACAGTGCGGGCAGCTCCGCACCGCGGGCCCGTGACTGGCCGGTGCTTCCCCGACGGCCGGCGGGTTGTTCGTTGAGGAAACCGGCGAGGAACTGGGGGTCCAGTTCGGGGGAGGTCGCACGCAGCACGGCCAGCGGGGGGCTCAGGAGTGCGGCGTCCTCGGCGGGGCCAGCCACACGTGGGCATCCCTCGCCGCGCGGGGGGACGATCACGTCCCCCCGGCACAGGCGGACGCTGTCGGGGCCCGCGGTGCCGTGGCCGCTGGGGGGATGCCCCCGGCGCAGGTCGGTTGGGGTGAGGACGGGGATATCGCCGCCGTCGGTTGTCTGCTCCTGTGGAGCGCGCAGTAGGGTGAGCTGGCCCGAGGCGACCAGGGCTGCCACCGAAGTCGTGGGTGGGGGGATCGGTTGGGCGGGGGTCGCCAGCCTGGGTGGGTGGGGGAGTTCGGCCAGCAGCCGCTCCAGCTCGGTGTGCAGTTCGACGAGGCGTTGGGGTGTCTCGACGGTCGGTGCAACAGTCTGCGGGCGGGTCAGGGACACGTCCTGGTCCAGTAGCTCACTGCGGGCAATCGCCGTGGCGTGTTCTCCCAGATCGACCCGGTCCGTCTCTGTGGCCACGCGGAAGCGGGCCCAGGCGGTGCGCAGCTCGGTCGGGTCCTCGGCTCCGGTCACGCTGAGCAGGTGGGTGGGGCGCTCGGTCGGGGATTCGGGAGGGCACAGGAGCCAGAGGTGGGCGTCGCTGTCCAGGTGGTGCGGAACCTCCAGCACGGCGCGCAGCACTCCCGCGCGCAGCAGGTTGGCGCGGATGCGACGTCCGGAACGGCGGGTTGCCGTGGCGGCGGGAACCCGTACGATTACCTGCCCCTCCGGTCGGACCCGGGCCAGGCAGTGCTGGATCCACGCGAGCTCGCTCTCGTTGCTGGGGGGAAGTCCGTAGCGCCACCGGGGATCGATCTCGAGTTCGTCTCGGTTCCATTCCCGGTCCCGCTCCTGGGGGGTACACAGGACGAGATCTGCGGGGGTGTCGGTGTGGCCGTCCTCGGTCAGGGCGTCACCGAGGACCAGACGGGTGTCGGTGCCGGTGAGTTGGATGCGGGTCCGGGCGATGATGCCGCGGACCGGATCGCGGTCCTGGAGTAGCACGCGGGCTGCCCCGGCTGTGGCGGCGGCCGCGGCGAGGGCGCCCGTGCCGCAGGTGGGGTCGAGCACCGTGTCTGCGGGGGTGACTTCGGCCAGCTGGACCATCAGTTCCGCGAGTTCCGGGGACGGCTCGTGGTCCGGGCGGGCCCAGGTTTCGGTGTAGCGCTCGACGAGCCCGGTGTAGAGCGCGACGGGGTCGGGATGCTGGGCTGCCTCGGCCAGGAGCGGCTCCCATTCGGGAGCGGGCAGCTCCAGCTGTGCTGGCGGGTCATCCCCGGTGAGGTGCAGACCAACGTGGGCGAGGAACAGGGCTATAGCGCTGCCGCCGACGACTGCCTCGGCGCGGCGCCACAGACGGTCGGCTGCGTCGGGGCGGAAGGGTTTCCGATGGCGGCCACACCAGGCCTCCACCTGGTCCCAGGCGAACAGCGGGTGGGTGGCCGTGCCGCCCACGGGCCCGGGGAAGTCCGGATAGCGCCGTCGCCAGTTACTGACAGCGGGACGTCGCACGCCGGTGATGCGGGCGATGTCTCCGGCGCTGAGCAGGAGGTCGCTGTCTGGTTCGGCGGTCATCTCACCTCTTTTGGTCCCTGGCGGTGCGGACTGTGGTGGGCCGCTTCGTGCCTGTGTCCCGATCCGGAGACCGCCAGCCTAACGCGCGCAACGGGCAGGTGGCCGGAGCCATCGTCGCCTCTTGTGTATTTGATTCACAAAGGAATAGTGTTAATGTAGTTCACATGACGGCGAGGGATGGCCCGCCGCCACGTTCCATGCGAAGGAGATCGTGATGTCTCACGGAAACCACCCGCCCCAACAGTCCGGAATGTCCACCGGAGCCAAGGTCGGCATCGGTTGCCTCGGCGTCCTCATGCTTGGCGGTCTCGGTATGGCCGGGTGCATGGCGGTGGTAGCCACCACCGCGGACGACGCCCTGGACGATGCCGAGGAGGCCATCGACGAGGCTGCCGGCGGCAACGGCAGCGACAACGGAGGGGACGGCGACGACAACGGCGAGGACAACGGCGACGAGGAGGACGACGGCACCATCGTCGGCAACGGCACCCATCTCATCGGGGACGACATCCCGGCCGGGACCTACCACACCGACGGTCCGGACGAGGACAGCGTCATGCCGCACTGCTACTGGGCTCGCCTTTCCGGCACCAGTGGCGAGCTGGACGACATCATCGCCAACGACAACCTCGAGGGCTCCGGTGTGGTCACCGTCGAAGAGTCCGACGTGGCCCTGGAGCTTTCCGGCGGCTGCGACTGGGAGCTGGAGGAGTAGTGGATGACCTCGAACCAGGTACCGCTGACCTTGCGGCGGCCTGGGACCGGGAGTGGACCGTGGAGCTCAGTTTCACCGGGGTTCCACTCGCCGATGGTGCCGACACCGCCGAACTGACGCTGGGCCGATTCCGGGCGTGGTACGTCGAGCAGCGCAGGGAACTGCACGCGCGCATCGATGCCACCGCGTCCGGTGCGGCGGCGGCCCTGGGATACGCCCTCGGCGAGCTCGAGGATCGGGTGGGAACATCCGGGACCCTCGCCGAGGCGCGTGTTGTCCGCAAGTCCGTGGAGGCCCACCGCGCAATACGCGGATACCGGGGGCGCCTCGCAACCCTGCGGGACGCGGCACGCCTGATGCAGGAGAGCGAGGCGGAGACGCGCCGGTTACTGAACCGCCCGGACGCACCGGAACCGCTGGACGTGACCTCGGCCGGGCCGGTCTGGAACTCCGCCGAGGTCATCTTCTTCCGGCTGCGCCACATGCTCCGGCCGCGGACGCGTCCAGCGGGCGCAGAATGAGCCCCATCGAAGCGCGCCCGCCGTACGTCCCACCGGTACGGGGGCCGGTCCGGGTCCTCCCTGGTCTGGACACGGCTCACGTGCCGCGTGGGACAATTAGCCCGAAGCCTGGACCGGTCGGACCTGGTTGACTGTCGTCGTTGAGGGCACGCCGTGGCGCAGATGAACAGCGGGGAGTCCCACCCCCGGAATGATCCGTGGAACGCGACCACGCCCGCGTCCCCTCGTACCCCCGGCCGTGGGCGCTACCTGCCGCGCGGCACGGTGTGGGTTCTGCTCCCGATCCTGAGCCTGGGCCTGCTGGCCCCGTTCACCTTCACCTACGCCGCGGTGCGGCGCCGTTCCCCTGTCACTGTGATCGCCGCCGTGGTGTTCGTCATGCTGACCGTGACCATGTTCGCGTCCGTGGACACGGAGTGGGTGTTCGACATTGCATTGGGGCTCAACCTTGTCGGATCCATCTGCGCGGCGATCGCCCTGCGTCCGCACGTGTTCCGGGTGACCGAGGTCCCCGTGGACCAGGTCCCGGCCGCACGTCCGGGAGGACCCGGCCCCCAGCCGGGCGAGGCGGAGCCCACCCGGATGCTGAGCGCACCACACCAGCAGCGGCCCGGCCCACCCAATGGGCCCGCCCACGCCCGGGCCGCAGCCCGGGCCCTGGCGCACGAGGAGCCGTCCCGCGCGGTTGAGCTGGGAATCGGCCGGCCCGATCGACAGACCGGCTACGACGATGGCGGACTCATCGATCTCAACCGGGCCCCGGCCGCGGGGCTCGCCCAGCTGCCCGGGCTGGCATCCCACCACGTGGAGGCACTCTTGCAGAGCAGGGCGAGTGAGGGGGCCTTCCTCTCCCTGGAGGACGCGATGATTCGCGCCGAGATTCCACCACACCTGGAAAACCAGCTCGCCGAGTACGCCATCGTGTACTGAATCTGCCCCGTTTCCATGGCGTGCCCGGCGCCCCGGCACCCCCGGTCGGGTGCATGCCGGCCGAGCGGTTCCCAGCCAGCCCCGCCGCGACGGAGCGGACGCCGCAGCGTCCCGGCGACCGGACCAGCGGGTGGACAGCGCCGAGAACCGTTCCCGATCCCCCATGCCGGTTACCGGCTGGTAGAACGGTGGTTGGTGCGCAGCCCAGGCACCCGAACCGAGAACCTGGAGGCGGGATGAGCACGAAGTTGCCCACGGAGCAGGAGTTGACTCAGGCGCGGCTCCGTCTGGAGATTGACGGCGCGGTGGCGACGGTCGTGCTGGACCGGCTCGACCGTCGTAACGCGATGACCGCACGCACCTGGCACACCCTGGCCCGGATCGGGGACGCGCTGCCGGACGACGTGCGGGTCGTGGTGTTCCGGGGGGAGGGCGATACCTTCTCCGCGGGTATCGATCTCGCCATGTTCGACCCCGAGGGCCCGGACGGGGAGCCCTCGCTGCTGGCCCAGGCCCAACAGGCTGCCCAGTCCGACAGTGGGCGGGCCGAGTTGGAGGAGATCATCGCTGGAGTCCAACGGGGCTTCACATGGCTGCGTCGCCCCGAGGTGGTCACCATCGCCGCGGTCCGGGGGCACGCGATCGGGGCCGGATTCCAGCTGGCCCTGTCGTGTGACATTCGGATCCTCGCCGAGGATGCGCAGCTGTGCATGAAGGAGCCCGCGCTGGGGCTGGTCCCCGACCTGACCGGGACCAAGCCGCTGGTGGATCTCGTCGGTGTGCACCGGGCGATGGAGCTGTGCCTCACCGCCCGTACCGTGGACGCAGGCGAGGCCCGCGAGCTGCGGCTCGCGGAATTGGTCGTGCCCGCGGCCGAACTGAGCGATACCGTCGCCGACCTCACCGGAGCCCTGCTGACGGTCCCGGCCGGTGCCGCCAGCGCCACCAAGCGGGTGTTGCAGCGTGCCGCCGATGCGTCCGGCCTCGAGGAAGCCGCGGCGGCCGAGCGAACTGCCCAGGTCGAGCGCCTGTTCGCCCTGCTCTCCGGAGAGTAGGAGGTCCGCGCGGGGCGCGCACCGTCGATCCGGTGGCCACCGTTGGGGACGGCCACAGTGAACCCACAGTGAACCGGCCAGCGACACCGGCACCACCGTCGTCAGGTGTCGTCTCCCCTGGGGTGGGGCACACGGCTGAACAGGGCCGCCAGCACACTGACGACGCCGATCGCGGCGAGTGCGGCGAACATGGCGGGGTATCCCCCGAGGAGCCCTGCCAGGGCCGCTCCCGCCCACGGGGCCAGGGCGATGGCAAGCATCAGTGGTGTGTGCATCACCCCGTTCAGGGTTGGGTAACGAGCCTCTCCCCACCGGTCGCTGATGGCGGTCGCCTGAAGCAGAGTGAACACGCCGCGCGCCATACCGGCCAGGAGTGCCAGCAGCATCACCACGGTCACCGGAGCCGGGAGTGCCAACAGGGCCGTGCTGACCGCACACACCATCAGGATCACCACGATCCGGGACAGGGGCCCGGTGTGTCGCACGAGCGGCCCGTAGCCCAGCCGGCCCAGCACCTGTCCGATGCCGCCGACGCCCAGGGCCCACGCCGCGGTACTCGCGTCGAAGCCGCGTTCCTCCAACAGCGGGACGAGGTTGATCACCACCGCGTAGGCACCGAACGCGGCCAGGGTCAACGCCGTGGTCAGGGCGATGAAGGCCCGGCTCCGCAGGATGGGACCGATCGCGTTTTCTGGGCCGGTCGCGTCCGCTGCACCGGATTGGCCATGTGGGGTAGTCCCGGCCGTTGGGCGGTGCCAGCTGGGGGTGAGCGCCAGCGCGTGGAGCGGAATGACGACGACGGCGAGGACTCCCGCGAGGACGAGATAGGTGCCGCGCCAGCCCAGCGCGTCGACCAGCGCCGCGGCCAGCGGGGCGAAGATCGTGCTTGCCAGGCCCGCAACGAGCGTCAGCACAGTCAGTCCACGGACGCGTCGCGCACCGAACCATCGGGTGACCGCGGCGAAGGCGGGCGGGTAGAACAGTCCGGACATGGCCGCGCCCGCCGCCAGCCAGGCCGCGGTGAACCACAGCAGATCCGGGGCGAGGGCAACCCCGAGGAGTGCGGGCACCGCGCCAACCGCACCCAGGGTCATCACCCAGCGCGGTCCCGACCGCTCCAGCCACCGCCCGACCAGGGCGCCACCGAGTCCAGCGACAACCTGGGACGCGGAGAAGGCCGCGGTGACGTGGACCAGGGACCAGCCCTCGACGGCGCTGATGATGGGGGCGAGCACCGGAAAGGCGTAGAACAGCACTCCGTAACTGGTGGTCACGGTCACGCACAGGGCGAGCAGGGCCAGCCACGCCCCGGGGGCGATCTCGGGTTCCGGTTCCGGTGTCGCGGACGGAGCCGGTGCCGCGGTGGTGGGCATCCTGCGCACTGCACTTCCTGAGTTGGGTATTGAGGGCTGGTCGCCTCCGCGGTCCCACCGGCGGGATGCGCTGCGTGGTGGGCACGGGACCGCGCAACCCTATCTCGGCCCCGTGCCCCGGCTCCGGGCGGTCCCGGGCGGGCGACCACGGTGTGCTCGTGGAACATGGCCAGAGCTTCATATCGTCATGTCGACAAAGTGCTATTCGGGTCAGCCGTTACGGAGGCAGCGGTTGGCGACCCCGCAATGGACGGCCGAAACGGCGCGTGTGGATGCGCAGGTGCCGGTACCACGCCTGCCGAATGCCCCAGTCCCGCCAGCCGTCCCGTCCCTGGCGTGTGTCGGCCGCGGTGCGGCCTCCCGGGCAGGACTCGGGTCCGCGCATCGCGGCCAGCGTGGTCGGGTGCGGCGGCCATGGCCGGGGGCGCGTGGTCGCGATCCGCGAGGACACGCATGCCACGTGCGACGCCGGAACTGTCCAACGCGCCCCCTCCGCCTCCGAGGCCACCGCCGCACCCTTCCCGAATCCCGGTCTAGCGGTTTCGCGGCGGGGTGCTGCCCGCCAGGGGCTGTGTCTCGGGACTCGGGTCGCAGCCGGTGCCGCAGGATCCCCCCGCGGCTGGGGATGCGGTGTCGGCCTGCGGCTGGTCGGCGATCCCGGATCCGGAGCACACGCCCGTCTCGGGAAGCGTCAGTTCCACCCGGGCCGCGGACGCCCGGTCCCCAGCCAGCTCGGCGGCGATGCTACGGACCTGCTCGTAGCCGGTCAGCGCGAGGAATGTGGGGGCGCGACCGTAGGACTTCATGCCCGCCAGGTAGAACCCGGGCTCGGGATGGGCAAGCTCTGCGGCCCCATGGGGGTAGACGGTCCCGCAGGAGTGCACGTTCGGGTCGATCAGTGGGGCCAGCTGCACCGGCGCCTGAAGTGCGGGATCGAGGCCCAGGCGAAGCTCGTTCAACCAGGACAGGTCCGGTCGGAAGCCGGTCAGGTTCAGGATTTGGTGCACGGGCTCCAGCTCCTGAGCGTCGGTACCGACCAGGACCAGCCCTCGGGGCGTGGTGCGTACCTCCGCGGTGCGGAATCCGGTCACCACCCGCACGTGTCCGGCATCCACCGCCGCGCGGGCCCGCATCCCCAGGGCCCCGCGGGCCGCAAGCTGGTCGTCGTCCCCACCTCCGAAGGCGTCGCCGATGCTGGATCGCCGCAGTACCCACAGAATCCGGGTTCCGGGAGTTTCGGTGGCCAGTTCGGACAGCGTCACGAGGGCGGTGAGTGCCGAGTGTCCCCGGCCCACCACCGCGGTGGTGCCACCGGAGAATCGACGGCGCACGTCCGGCTGTGCCAGATCCGGGATGCGGTTGCCGATCCGCTCCGGTGCGGACTGTTCCCCGGACGCCGGCAGCCCGTCCGCCCCCAGGGGGTTGGGTGTGGTCCAGGTCCCGGAGGCGTCGATCACCGCTCGGGCGTGGATCCGTTCCTCGAGGCTGGCGGCCGTGCGTAGGCGCAGGGTGAACGGGCGTTCGGCGCGGTCCGCGTCCACGACGCGGTCCAGCCCCTCCCGGCTTACCCCGACGACCCGGGCGCGGTAGCGGATCACCGGCGCCAGTTCGGCGGCGAGCGGTGCGAGATAGTCCCGCACCCATTCCGCCCCCGTCGGATGGATGTCCTCGGATGGCGGCTGCCAGCCCCGCGCCTCGAGTAGCGCGGTGGCAGCGGGGGCCGTGAGGTCCCGCCACGGTGAGAACAGCCGGACATGAGCCCACTCGCGTACGGATGTCGCGGCTTCGTCTCCGCGCTCCAGGACCAGGACGGGCAGTCCTCGGCGGTCGAGCTCCGAGGCTGCGGCCAGTCCGGTCGGTCCGGCGCCGATCACCACGACAGGAAGATCCTGCTGCATGCGCATCCTTCCATCGATGTTCGTCGATTAAATGGGACAGTATCGATGAACATCGATGGACGCAACATCGACTGTCGTCGATAATGGAGGGATGAGTGTCCTCTCCACCGCGACCGTTGACCCCCCGGCCCTGTCCACCGCCGACGCAACGACCTACGCCGGCTGGTTCTCCTGCCTGGCCGAGCCCACCCGGGTCCGGCTGCTCCACGCGGTCGCCGCCCGTCCCGGCGGGTGCACCGTGGGGGAGCTCGCGGAGACCCTCGGGGTCGGCCAGCCCACCGTGTCGCACCACGTCCGTAAGCTCGCCGATGTGGGGTTCCTCGTTGTGGCCAAGGACGGAACGGCCACCCGGGTGACCATGAATCCGGCCTGCTGTAGCGGCCTGCCGCACGCCGCGGACGCGGTCATGGGGCTGCTGGACGCCCGCCCGTGCTGCCCCACCGACCTACCGCCCGACGTGCGTGTGCGGGCGATGTCCGACGCCGACCTGGTGGCGGTCCGCGATATCTACGCCCAGGGCATCGATTCCGGAAACGCCACCTTCGAGACCGAGGTTCCGGACACCGAGGCACTTCAGTCCAAGTGGCTGCCGGAGCATCGCTGGGTGGCCGAGCTGGATGGTGCGGTCGTCGGCTGGGCCGCCGCCAGCCCCACGTCCACGCGTGCGGTGTACGCGGGCGTGGCCGAGACCTCCGTCTACGTGGCCGAGTCCGCGCGAGGGCGGGGAGTGGGCCGTTCCCTGATCTACACCCAGGTCACCGAAGCCGACAACGGCGGCCTGTGGACACTACAAACCACGATCTTCCCGGAGAACAAGGCCAGCCTCGCACTCCACCACTCGGCCGGATTCCGTACGGTCGGGATCCGGGAGCGCATCGCCCGGCACCACGGCACCTGGCGCGACACTGTGCTACTGGAACGCCGCCGGGCTCAGGACTGAAGAACGGCGGCGTCGCGTGGCGGCCCCGGCTGCACGCCACAGTCCCCTGCCCACAGCGGACCTGGCCACCGCCCTCCTGGGGCGGATCCTCCACCTTTTCGAGGGCCGCAGTACACTCCTCGGCCAGAATGCGGCGTCCCCTCTTTTCCGGGAGGACGTATCGGATTACTCTACTGCGATGAGTATCCCCCAGAATTCCGCGCAGACGCACAATCCCCAACGGCCACCGGCCGGTGTGTGGCTGGCCGCTGCCTCCCTGGTGTTTGCCGCACTCGTGGTGGCGGGGCTCGCCTCCCCCCTGTCGTCCAGCCTCGACGGACTCACCCGGTACGGGAGTGAACCCCCGGGGATCACCAACTACATACCGGCGCTGTGGTACGGGTCGGCTGGCCTCCACCTGCTCTCGGCGCTACTGGTCGTACTGCGACCCGCCCGGACACAGGTGCTGGTCGCCGTGCTGTCCATTCCCGGAATCCTCTGTTCCGGATATTCAGTGGCGACCGGTTTCAAACATTCCAGTCTCATCGGGTTTCCCGCGCCCACATTCATCTACCTGGGATTTTTCGGGGTGCTGTTCGTGGTTCTGGCTGGGATAAACCTCGGCAAGAGCAACGTGCGCGCCTGGCTCGCCCCGGGGAGTGGCGGCGAGAGCGAATCCGGAACCTGATGGCCCCGCAGGCACAGACGCCCCCGGTCCCGCAGCGGCGGTGGTGGCCGCACCCCCACGAGTTCGGGGGCTGCGGGTAGTGCCCGCCACACGCATCGGCGCATAGCTTGCCGCCATGCGATCTATCCTGCGACAACTCAGCGCCGACTCCCGCTATGTGCTGGTCGGTTTTCCCACGTCCGTCCTGGCGTTCGTTCTCCTCGTTGCGGGAGGTGCACTGGGGCTGGGCACGGCCCTGCTCGGGGTGGGGTTGCCGATCCTCGCGGCGACACTACGGGTGGCCCGCGGATTCGCGGCCACCGAACGGGCTCTCGCACCCATCGTCCTGGGACACACCCTGGGAACGCCTCGGCACCGAAGCGCGGCGGCGTCGGACCGTGGGTTTCGGAGTGTGATCACACCACTAACCTGCCCACAAAGCTGGATGGACGTCGCGCACGGCATCCTGCGGTTTCCCCTCGCGGTCGTCACCTTCGTGCTGGTCGTGGTGTGGTGGGCGGTTGCCCTCGCTGGGGTCACCTACCCCGCCTATGCGTGGATCGTGCACGGTATTCCCGGAAACCACGGGCTGGTGGAGCTGCTCGGCTACGGTGACAGCCTGGGACTCGCCGTACTCGCGCACACGGGAATAGGGATCCTGTTCGCGGCAACCCTGCCGATCGTGGTTCGTGGAGCTGCCCTGGTCCAGGCAAGCCTGGCTCAGGGATTCCTGGCCCCACTCCCCCCACTGGCCCCGGAGGGCACCCCGAACCCCGAACCCGCGCCCCAGGGGCCGGGAACGACCCTCACATGAGGGGCGCGGAGGGGCGTCCACTCTGCGCACGCAACTGCTCGGCAAAGGCTTCGGCCTGCGTGAGCTGCTCGCGGAGCGAGGCGCAGCGGCTGGCGATAGCCTCCTCGAACTCGGAGAGCTGCTGCAACAGCCGCGTGCGGTGGTCGTGTTCCCCGTCCCCCACGGGCAGCCGATCCAGTTGATCCAGGATATTCAGTAGCCGGCGGGTGTCCTCCAGACTGAACTCCAGGGGACGCATCCGTGTGATCAACAGCAGCCGCTGCACATCGGATTCGCAGTACAACCGGAATCCGCCTGGAGAACGGGCCGACGGCGTGACCAGCCCCATCTCGTCGTAGTACCGGATGGTGCGCAGCGACAGACCGGTTCGTTCTGCGACAGTGCCGATTTGCATGTGCTCCGTGGCCATCACCGCACCTCCTCGGAGCCTGCCACCCTATCGTCCAGGCCCGGCCCCACGGCTGCTGTCGGCGCCGTAGGACCGGGCAGGCCGCTCGGAACAGTCACCCGCTCGTGGGCGCGGTACTGCGGCAGGCTGAGTCCGGGCTGGGCCGTGCCGACGGACGACGGCCTCAGGGATGGATGACGTGCAGCCGGTCCGGGAGTGCGACACACCGTGTGCTTCGGGTGATATCGGCAACCGGCCGTCCGTCGCGCAACACGGTGAAGCTGTGCTGCGCGGGATCCACCGTCAGCACGGAGCCCGAGAACGCCGAGTTCTCGTCATCGGCCACCGCACAGACCAGCTGACCCGACGTCGGGCCGTCGCCCAGCCGGACACGCAGGTGTCGGGTGTCGCTCACCGGGAGCTCCTGGCCGTCCAGGCTCACGTGGAGCTGTCCCGCCTCGGGTGTGCTGGGGTAGATCTCGAAGTCACTGAGCGCGACGTCAATGATCTCCTCATTCTCGCGCAGTCCGAGCACGGTTGCCGGTGGGGTGGTCTCGGTGGGGCGCTGGAGCAGCGGAAGCCCCAGCAGGGCCGCCAGACGCTGCGCCTTGACCGTGGGCCAGCCACCCGAGTCCACCAACAGGCACAGATCCTGGTAGTCGGGCTGGCTGAGCTGCTCCCGCAGCCGGGGAGTGGACAGCGGTGCGATATCGATCGGGCTTCGCTCGTCGGTCAACAGCCGTGCTCGCAGCTGAACGCTGCGTTCCCGGCTTGCCTGGTCGAATCCACGGAGCACCCCGATGGTGCCCGAGTTGACCCACGGTGCGGCGGCGTCGGCGAGTGCGACGATGCCGTCCGGGACCTCCTGCTGGGTGTTAGCGATCACGAGGTACCTCCGGAAGGTGCTGCCAAAGGCTACGCAGGTTCGAGTATGGAGCGTCCGGGAGCTGGCCGAGAGTGGCCAGTACGGCGGGCGACGCGCCCTGCAACTCGGCCGCGCTGACCATCTGCCCGGGGCGCAGAGGCCCCGAGCTGAACGCGCCCTCCAAAGTGTCGGCGATCTCCCGCCGGGTCACGCTCATGTGTTACCTCAGGTCTCGGTTGTGGCGGCGACCGGTCGGACCCGACTGGGTCCGACCGGGCCGTCCAGATGGCGCGGTGTCCGCAATCCCTGCTGGTCGACGCATGGTGTCGGCCGCGGCGGGGATACCACGGTGTGGATGTGACGGTGGGGTCGGGCGCAGCCCAGAGCCTGGCCCGCCCCCACCGTGACAAGCGGAAGGCCAGAAGCACACGGCGATTACGGCTGACCTTGTCGGGAGCGACTCTACCCTCTCGTTGGGGAAGGGTTACTGGAGGGGCACACGTTCGCTGTTCACGCGAACGCATCACGAATCCGCTGCACACGGCGGTGTGGCGGCCTGGTGGTCCAGGAGTGCGGCATGGCAGCGCGACGGGTATCCCCGAACACGGAGCAGCGTGACATGTATCTCAGTCACTGACGGGGGCTGTGCCGTGTCGATACCCGCCGTGCCGGCCCGGGACAGCCGCACCCGGCGCGCCGCCGCAATGGACCGGCGGCCCCGAGCCGACCAGCCAGCGGAGCATCGGCCGTGCCCGGTGGTGCTGGCACTGCTGCTGGCCCGGCGGCGACCAGTACCGGGGCGCGGAGTGCGGTCTCCTACCGGGTGGGTGCTGCTCCCCAGGACTCCCCGCGTTGGCGCGGAGTTGCTACTCTCAACAGTGCGACAGGTTCTCCCGGGAGTCAGCACACGGTGGCGACCGGGGGAGGCAACAGGGAATCCGGTGAGAATCCGGGACTGCCCCGCAGCGGTTAGTGGGAACGAACGCCGTCACCGCGGTGATCGCGGTAAAGCACTGGACGCCACGTCCGGGAAGCGACGGCCAGTAGGCCGAGTGTCGAGAGCTCACGCGCCCACGAGTCCGAAGACCTGCCTGTGGTAGCGCCCACCGCCCGGTGGGCGCTTGCGTCCGAGCCTCGCGGGTGGGCAGGGAGCGAGAGACAGAGCGACCCGGGTGCCCCGGTCCTCCTCGCCGATGCTGCGCGCGTGCCTCGGACGCCGCAGACGAGCTCGCGAGGAGAGAGCAAGTGACTGATCGTAACCCCGTTGGCGCCACCATTCTTGGCTATCCCCGGATCGGACCCGATCGGGAGCTCAAGCGTGCGGTGGAAAGCTACTGGGCCGGAACCAGCACCGCCGCCGACCTGGAGGAAACCGCCCGGACACTGCGGGTGAACACCTGGGACGAGCTCAAGGCGGCCGGGCTGGACTCGATTCCCTCCAACACCTTCTCCTATTACGACCAGGTTCTGGACACCGCAGCCCTGGTCGGTGCCCTACCTCCGCGCCACACCGAGCTGGGGCTCTCCCCCCTGGACACCTACTTCGCCGCGGCTCGCGGCACCCAACAGGCCCCCGCCCTGGAAATGACCAAGTGGTTCGACACGAACTACCACTACCTGGTTCCGGAGCTGGGCCCGGATACCGGGTTCGCACTGGCGGGCAGCAAGCCCATCGACGAGTACGTTGAGGCCCGCAAACTGGGCCTGGAGACCCGGCCGGTACTGCTGGGGCCGGTCACCTTCCTGCTGCTGGCCAAGGCACACGCCGACGCGCCGGAGGACTTCCAGCCGTTGTCCCTCCTGGAACGACTGCTTCCGGTGTACGAGGAGCTGTTGGCCGCCCTGCACTCCGCCGGGGCGGAGTGGGTCCAGTTGGACGAACCGGCGTTCGTGGCCGACCGTTCCGCCGCGGAGCTGGCCGCGCTGGACCAGGCCTACACCCGGCTGGGTGGGCGTCCAGACCGTCCGAGCATCCTGGTGGCCAGTTACTTCGGTTCCCTCGGGGAGGCGCTGGGGACCCTCGCCCGCGTACCGGTGGAGGGTTTGGCTCTCGACCTGGTCACCGACCCCACCGCCGGAGATGCGGCCGCCGCACAGACGGCCCTGCGGGACAAGGAGGTCGTGGCCGGGGTTGTGGACGGGCGCAACATCTGGCGAACCGACGTCGACACGGCGATGACCAAGGCCGCCACCCTGCTGGGCAGCGTCGGGCGTTTGGGGGTGTCCACTTCCTGTTCCCTGCTCCACGTTCCCTACGACGTGGACCGAGAGACCGCAATGCCCGAACGGCTGCGCAGCTGGCTGGCCTTCGCGCGGCAGAAGGTCGCCGAGGTGGTGCTGCTCGGTCGGGCCCTGCGCCACGGGCAGGACGCTGCGTCCGTGGTGGACGAGTTGGCGCGGGCCCGCGCGGCCGTGGCGGATCGGGGCAGCGCCAGTGACCTGCGTGAGCCCCGGGTTCGGGCGCGACTGGACTCCCTGCGGCCCGAGCACGCCCAGCGGGGCGACTACGCCAAACGCGCCGGGGAGCAGCAGTCCTCGTTGGGCCTGCCCGCGCTGCCCACCACAACGATCGGGTCTTTCCCCCAGACCGACGAACTGCGCCGGGCACGAGCCCAGCACCGGGCCGGCCAGCTCGACACCGAGCAGTACCACGCCGCGATGCGCAGCGAGATCGAACGCGTGATCCGGTTGCAGGAAGACATCGGGTTGGATGTGCTGGTGCACGGGGAGCCCGAGCGCAACGACATGGTGCAGTACTTCGCCGAGCAGCTGCGCGGATTCGCCGCGACCGAACACGGCTGGGTCCAGTCCTACGGATCCCGGTGTGTGCGGCCGCCGGTGCTCTTCGGAGACGTGTCCCGCCCGGAACCGATGACGGTGGAGTGGGCCACGTTCGCCCAGTCCCTGACCGACCGCCCCGTCAAGGGCATGCTGACCGGGCCGGTCACGATTCTGGCCTGGTCCTTCGTCCGCGATGACCAGCCGCTGGCCGACACCGCGCGGCAGGTGGCCCTGGCAATTCGAGACGAGGTGCATGACCTGGAGTCGGCCGGGATCCGTGCGATCCAGGTGGACGAGCCGGCTCTGCGGGAGCTGCTACCCCTGCGCCAGTCCGCGCACAAGGAGTACCTCTCCTGGTCCGTGGAGTCGTTCCGGCTCGCGACGTCGGGCATCTCCGATTCCACACAAATCCACACCCATCTCTGCTACTCCGAGTTCGGGGAGATCCTGCCCGGCATCGCGGCGCTGGACGCCGACGTGACCAGTATCGAGGCGGCACGATCCCGGATGGAGGTGCTTTCCGACCTCAACGCGGCGGGATTCGCCCGCGGGGTGGGCCCAGGTGTCTACGACATCCACTCACCACGGGTTCCCGACGTTGACGAGATCAGCAACCTCCTGCGCACCGCGGTGGCCGCGGTTCCCGCCGAGCGTGTGTGGGTGAACCCGGACTGTGGCCTGAAGACACGCGGCTACGCCGAGGTCGAACCGGCCCTGCGCAACCTCGTGTCCGCCGCGCGGCAGGTACGCGCGGAACAACGGTAGGGGCGGCGGCACCGGGGCGTCGGGCCGGCGGTCTCTGCCCAGAGGTCAGCGGCGGGTAGGGACCGGGACCTCCATGTCGTTCGATCCGACGACAGAACCCGCCGGGACGTGGGTTCAGCAGGAGGAGCGCGGTGTCCGCAGCGCGTGCGCCCCGACGCCCCGCCGCCCCTTCCCAGGGCCCCGGGGTGGCTGTCCGGTTCCGTGGTTCACGGCGGTGACGGTGGGGGTGGGTCGAACCTCGCCTTGGCGCCCACCTCGATTCCCCGAACGGGAAGGGAAAATCCACCGCTACGGGGAACACTGTCACCGAACCCCGGGACTGGGCCCCTGCGGCCGAGGACGGCGAGTCCTGGGGCCTGCCCGTCCCGGCGCCATGGTTTCCCCCTTGCGTGGCGCCGGGACGGTGCCCGGCACGTGGTGGCTGCACGCCGCGATCGTCGTCCGCATCACGGTGCGGCGTGGGGTGGCACCGGTCAGGCGGCGGGTGGCCCTGCACTCGGGGGTGGGTAGCCTCCCTGGCCCGGCGATGGCCCGGCTGCCGATCCGTAGTACTGCTGGAGTAGCTGGCGGTGATGCTTGCGGCGCCGTGCTGCGGTGACGATGACCGTGGTGCCGCCAACGGCGATAAGTGCGGTGAACAGAATCAGGGAAACCCCCAGCACCATGCCGACGGATCGTGTTGCCGCCGAGTCACTGTCTGCGTAGGCGATGGCGTAGGTGACCGCGTCGTCACTGCTGCACGAGATGGTGTGGGTTCCGGCCTGATCCAGCTGGACGATCGCCGCGCGCTCCCAGTACGTCCCGTGAACGTCGACCTCGTGTGTGTAGGAGCTTTCGGTGAGGCCCGGCGGGTCGCCAGGGCCGGTAACCGTACAGTCACCGGCCTCGTAGGGATTCGCGGCTGGGGTGTCCACGTAGAGGACCCAGGCCTGATCCGGATCGGTTGGAGCCGGGGCCTCGAACTCGACCTCGTCCCCGGCGGTGAACTGGGAGTTGAACTCGGGAGACGACATCGCCTGGAGGAGCCCCGCTCCACACCCCCCGACCGCGAGCACGAACGCGAACACGATGATCCCACTCCCGGCCCAGTACCAACGGCGCCCGGGCCGCAGATATCGGGGATCGATGCCGTAGGG
This sequence comes from Lipingzhangella rawalii, assembly GCF_031628175.1. Lineage (NCBI taxonomy): Bacteria > Bacillati > Actinomycetota > Actinomycetes > Streptosporangiales > Nocardiopsidaceae > Lipingzhangella > Lipingzhangella rawalii. The sequence goes on from NZ_JAVLVT010000006.1 coordinate 226,222, forward strand.
GGGCATGTCGGTTACACCTCCAGTGCCGTTGCGCGATTGTCTAGCTTAGGCCCTGCTCTGTAGGTCGTGACTCCGCTCCAGTCCCGCCCCACCGGCTCCCATCGGCCTGGTGTGGCCCTCATGGCTGGGGAGAGGCCCCGGTACGTCAGCGCACCCCTGGGGCCAGGCATCCCCGCTTCGGAAGCTGTGGCCGGGGCAGGGGCCACGCAGCGTCGGCGGATCCGTGTAGTGGCCCGGCCGCCGGTGGTCCGCACACAGGCTGGTCCCGCTGCGCACCTCGTGCCAGAGCCCAGCCGGGAGCGGAGCGCCACCCCCGGGCACCCGAGTTTGGTCATGGCTGGTTCCCATCTGACCTGCACAAGCCAGGGGGAGGCCGGATCGCCACGAGCCAGCGAAAATTCATCCTATTATTCTACCTTTATCTGTACCGGCCCCGCTTGTCCACTTCGAGCGGGTCTTCGATACAGTCATCAAAAATGTCGTTTAATGGAGCTAGGATCACTTGATGGTCGGACCCGACGACCTTGGCTCGCGCAAAGTTCGAGTCGAACTGCAAACGCGCGACCCACGTTGGAAATCTCCGCCAATGAAAATCGCCGCTAATGAATGTATTCATTGCAACTCGTGTGTACGGGCGTGTCCGAGTGTGTTCGACGCAATTGTGAACGTCTCGCACGATGTCATTATCGTGCCCGAGTTGTGTTCCGGCTGCCCCAAGTGTGTTGCCGCATGCCCGGTCGACTGCATCTACCCCGACCCTGACTGGGAGCCCACCACCGACGTCTCCATCTGGGATGAGGTACGGCGTGGCTAGGGAGAATCCGCGCCAGCGCATACCGAGACAAAAGAAGCTCAGCAGTCGCCCCAGCCGGGAGTCTCTCGAGGCGGGTACGTCCACACCCCCGGAGCATGAGACTCCGTGGCCGCTGGAAGAGGTGGCTGACCTACTTCGAGCTCGGCTTCACGAGGAGGACTCCGCAACCGGGCTGTGGGCGCTGTTGACGGTGGACGGACGCGTCCATGCAAACCTGGCCCACGACCAACTCACCCGCACGGAGCGAATCGCCTTCGAACTCCAGTCCCGGGAACACAACACCGGACGTGTCGTGTTTCGGGGGCGCTATGGCTATACCCACGGGGGCAAGCCCTACATCGACGTTCCAGGCGCCCCGCCAACGGAACGCATCGTCGCGGTCCACGACCCGGTCGGAACCCTCTCCTGGGATGCGGAGCTCGTTCAGGAGTACTTGGCACGCGCCGCCGAGGCACAGACCGCAGACACGGAGGAGGCAGCTGTTGCGTATCGGGAACTGGCACAGTGGGCTCCGGAAACCCGCGCGCAGGCCCTGGCGGACCTCCGGGACGCTCTGTGGCGCGGTGCCCCCATCTCGACCTTTCATGGTCAGGTGAACTACACGAACCTTCGGTCCCCGCGGACACTCACCGGCCAGTCACACAAACCGATCAACCACAACTGCCTCCTGCACGGACTGGAAGAGGTACCGCTTGAGGAGTGGCCCGAGGCCGCCCAGCTGTTCGTGACACGTGGAGCGTGGCTCATCGACACGTTCGGGATCAACGGCCTCGAGTACCTGAACGGCCTCCAACTCGGTGTCGGCGGTGGGGCCGTGGATGCACCGCCCGGTTCGGCCACGGTGCACGCTCCGCGATTCCGCATGGTTGATGGCGTGTTGCGGAACAAGCGCCATCAGACTTTGCAGGCCTGGGGGCCGTCGAGATCCCTGCTCGAGCATGTCCGGTCGTCGGAGTACCTCGGTTATCCCGCGGATCCGGAAACCCTGACGGGCGTTATCGAGTCGCGGATGGACCGTGCAGCGAGCAACGGCGCAGCGAGCGACACCTACGCGGACGTCCTCGAAGAGCTCCTGACGGTGTTGCGGCATGCCACGGACTCCGAGATGGCGATGAGCCGCGGGTATCGTACACCGCAGGACCTCATCAGGAGTGTGCAGGACTCCGATCGTTCCCGACTGGTGAATTCGGGGTTGGATGACCAATACTGCTGTGTCGTCGCCGAGAAGCACGAAGCCGGTCAGGCTGACCGGTTGTGGGCGATATCCTCACGAATGCGCTACAACACATGGCATTTCCGCCCCTGGAGCGACAATGCCGAGGACGTCGACGGTGTGGCCGAGGTCTACGCTCCACCGGGAACTCCGGATATCACCACGCATGCAGACTTCCATCATCCCGGTCACATCAACTACTCGGTGAAGCACTCCATTCGTGCTCCAGAAGAGATACACGTCGGTTCGGAGAGGTTCGTGGGGATCATCGATGTGCGGCTGTCCCGTGCGGTCGACCGCAGATACCACGAACAGGACCTGGCGGATTCCGTCTTTGTGGCGAGTCTGATCAAGCTCGCCTACGAAAGACTTGTGGCAGCGGCGCGCGAATCAGGGACCGGGACCCAGATACGAGGATTCGATATCGACTGGTACCGGCGTACCTACCTCCCACAGCCCACGGAAATGACCGCACTCCATGCTGGACGTTAGGCGAGGTGTCCCAGGGCCGACACTGGGCAACTACCTCCTGTCGCACCTGGGCTTCTTCACTGTTGCTCCCGTCCTGGCCATCGTCCTGACGGACATCCTCACCCCACTCATGGTGGGCTGCACCCTGATGCTGTTCAACCTGGCGATGCGCTCCGGAAGCCTGTTCCTGACGCCAGTGATCAGCCGGCTGCCCTTTCGGGTCAGCACGGGTTTCGGGCTCGTGCTCGCCGGATGTGCGTTCGTTCTTGCCCCACACCTCGCCGGTTGGGCCCTCGTCGCCACGCTGACGGCGGCAGGTCTTGGGGTGAGTATCAACGGCTCCGCCATCAAGCTGTTTGTCGCTACACACATCCCGGAGAACGAACGTCGCCAGAAAATGTTCTCTGGAATTCAAATCGCGGTCAACTGCGCCGCAGCGATCGGCCCCTTTGTCGGAAACCTGCTTCTCGACCGGGGGGCTGAGGCAGTTTTTCTGGTGACCGGTCTCGCATACTTCGTTGCAGCCCTGAGCTCCATTCTCATTCTTCCCGCCCGTGGAGAATCGGCGGAGCCAGCCCGTTCCCCCCTACGGTGGCACGTCATCCGGGAGGGGCTCTCCCGTCCGTACGCCAAGCGGGCAGTGCTTCTGGCAACCCTGGGGGCGGCTCTTTACGCACAACTCTTCTCGAGTTTTCCGGTCATCGCGGCCATGGCGACCGAGGACCCGCTGCTGCGGGGGGGACTGTTCTTTCTGAACGCCGCGATCGTCGTGGTGTTGCAGATTCCCGTGACCAAGGGATCCCTGGCACTGATCACCCGTGGGTGGTCCCCGATGAGGGTAATGGCCCTGGGTGTGCTCGTCCTCGCGTCGTCTCTGCTCGTCCTGGGGATCAGCCCCACCGCGGTCCTGGTCCTCTACCTGGTGGTCTTCGTATTCTCGCTCGGCGAGGCCATATACATACCGTCAGTAGACACCGCGTTTCTGGACCTCAGTACCGAGGTCAGTCCCCTCGAGTTGATCAACCTACGGCAGATATCGAACGGAGTGGGCGAATCCCTGGGCTCGTTCATCGGAGCTTCGGCCGCTGCGGCATTCATAGCCCAGTCGCCGCATCTGCTCATGGTGGCGGCTGTGGTTGCGGCCATATTTCCGCTCGTTCTAGTAACGGGGATCCGTACGACCAGTGAGAAGCGAGTTGCATGATGCACATCCTGCTTGTGGGATTCAACAGTGGCGTTCTTCAGGCGCTGCATGACATTGAGCAGCCACCTCGAGTCACCGTGGTCGAGGAGAAAGACCTCTGGAACAACAAGAATCTTGACGCCAAACGAAAAAAGTTCGGCAACATTGATGACGTGGTCATTGCCGAGTATCAGAAACGTGCGGACGTCACGATTGACCCGAACTCCGTGCGGGGCGTCGATGCGGTGCTGCCCGGGCTGGAATACGCGGTGCCCACGGCAGCCGGGATCGCGGACCAGCTGGGGCTTCCCGGGGCTGGAGTCACGGCGGCACGCACGCTGTGCAATAAGCTCCGGCTGCGCGAGGCCACAGAGCGCCAGGGCATGCTCGCACCGGAGTATCGGCGGATCAACTCCGCGCAGGAGTTGCAGGAGTTCCTCGCCAATGGCCCCTGCGTCCTGAAGCCCGCCGAGCGCCAGGCCAGCCTTGGCGTCGTGAAATTGACCCCGGGCGACGACCCGCAGACCGCGTGGACGGAATCGGTGCACGCCGACGAAGGCGTACAGCTCGCCAATCGCGAATTCGACTGGTCGTATATGGTCGAACGGGAGCTTCCCGGGGAGGAGTTCTCCACCGAAGCACTCGTGCAGGACGGACGAGTCGTCTTCGTCAACGTGACCTACAAGACCATCGCAGGTGGCCGGTACCCCGTCGAAATGGGCCACGCAATCTCATCCCTCCCGCCGAGCGCGGTGTGGCGGGATCGCGTGCAGCAGCTCGCCGACGCGGTGTCCTTCCAATCGGGGATCATGCACGCCGAGTGGATCGGCGATGTGGAGCGGGCGGTCCTGGTCGAGTGCGCCGGTCGCCCTCCCGGGGACAAGATTATGGATCTCATCGGCCTCGCCTGGGGCTTTGATCCCACGGAGGCCTGGATGCGCATCCTGGCCGGTGATACCGTCGAGCTTCCCGCCGCACCGAACCGCTCTGCGGCCATCAGCTACATATCGTCCGATCCCGGACAGATCGAGCTGATCGATGGTGTGGACGAGGTCGCGGCGATCCCGGGCGTGGTGTCTGTGGAGATGACGAAATCCCCTGGGGACGAGGTCGCGGCGCTCCGCAGTTCGTGGGAGCGTGCCGGACACGTCATCGGCGTTGGCACGGACACAACCTCCGCCTCGGAGACAGCAGCTCGAGCTGCGCATGGAATCACAATCTCGACGAAGGAGTCAGCGTGAGCCTGGACGCACCAGGACACCCCGCCGTGGTGTTTGTCAACACTCGACGCACCGTCACCGAATACGCCCCCGCCTTCCAGGCAGCACGGTCGTTGGGGTATGACGTGATCCTTGTGACGGACTCCGTGCCCGAGGACGAGAAGCGGGAACTCGCGACGCGTGTGGTGGTCGTCGACACGACGAACACCAGCGAGGTACTCGACCAGCTGGACACACATGCTGGCGACTTCACCATTCACGGAGTCGTTCCGTGGGCTGACCGCGATATGCTCAGCGCGGCCAACCTGGTGCGAGAACTCGGGCTCCCGGGGCTCGGCCCTGATGAGGCCTGGAACGTCCGGAACAAGTGGGCGATGCGACGGGCCTTGACGCAGCTACCCCAGTACCTTCCAGCTTTCCGGGTGGTGCACGACCGGGACGGGATGGATCGTGCACTCGAGTCGGTTGGATACCCGGGAATCCTCAAGCCCACGTCGGGCTCCGGAAGCAAGGGGATCTTCAGGGTCACCGGGCCCGAGGAGGCGTGGGCGGCCTGGACAGCCCTGACCACGATGACGAGTTCGGGCGACGCATCCTTCCGGGATGCACCTGGGGAGTTGATCTACGAGGAGTTCGTGGAGGGGCCGGAGTTCAGTGCTGAAGGCGTTGTCTCGGGCACAGACGTCCACGTGGCCGGATTCACCAGCAAGTCCTCGACGCCAGACTACTATCTGGAGTACGGCCACGCCTTTCCCGCACAGCTCACGGAGGCGGATACGGAATCTGCGCAGCAGATGGTCCGCGAGGTCCTGGCCGAGCTGGGACTCCATGACTGCGCATTCCATTTGGAATTCAAACTCACGGATCAGGGCCCCAAACTGATCGAGGTGGCGGGACGAATCGGTGGAGACTTCATCTCGTCCCATCTCGTCCCCCTGTCGCTGAATCGCCCCTTCTACGCGGATGTGATCCGAGTAGCTACCGGACAGCAGGTGGCACCTTTCGGAGCGCCGGAAGCCTACGCTGAGGTCCGCAAAATCCTCTCGCGGCAGGAGGGGCGCTTCAGCCATATTGAGGGCTGGGAGAGCATGCTCGACGGAAAGTGGGTTGCCGACGCCGTCATCGAGCGAAAGGTGGGGGCCGAGATCACACTGCCGCCGGCCGACTTCATGAGCTCGGTCGTTGCCGCCTTCATCGTCAAGGCACCCCTGGGTGATGCGCAGACCGCGCGGGACTGGGTCGAGGAAACCGAGCGAAACGTGCGGGTGGTCTGTGCGTAGTAGACCGTTCACCGGGGATGACCGGCCGCTTGTGGTCCTCGGATGTGTCTCCGAGGCCGAACACGGTCGTCACCAGCTGGATGAGATCGTTGCGGCCGCCGCCCGTCTGGGGGTGACTCCCGTCGGGGTGGATTCAGCACCGGCACTGCGAAGCGCTACGCGGCCACTGCCCCTGAGAACAGTGCCTGCGCCGGTGGATTCCATCTCCGGATGCGCATCCGCGATCGCAGAACTGCGCCCTGGCGCGGTTGTGGCCTACCGTGAAGACTACGTCCGGTTGGCAAGCAGCGTCAGCGAAACGCTGGGGACTCCGGGGAATTCTCCGGAAAGCGTCACACTTTTGAACCGGAAAGATGAGTTCCGAGACCTTCTGCGCGGCGCGGGGTTCCGTCAGCCGGCATCACACCTTGTGCGGAGTCACTCGGACCTCACCCGCTTCCTCGACGCAACGGACCGCCAATGCTGGATTCTCAAACCACGTGCGGCGTCGGGGAGTAGCGGTATCCATCTGGCGTGCTCCCCGCACGAGGCCAGGGCGGCCGCCGATGCGCTGGGCGAGGAATTCGTCATCGAAGACTTCGTTGGCGGTTCCGAATACTCTGCTGAAGGTGTGGTCGTCGACGGCGTGCCCCAAGTATGGGCGTTGACAGAAAAGACAGTCAATTCCAAATTCGTGGAAACCGGGCATCGGATGCCGGCGGCGGTGTCCCCCACAACAAGCCGGCTGGCGCGTACGGCCGTGTCCGAGTCGCTGTCCCGTGCGGGGGTGCGGTTCGGTCCCTTTCACTCCGAGTTCTGGATCGACGGTGACGAGGTGGTTCTGGGCGAGGCGCATGCGCGCCCGGGCGGTGACTTCCTGCACCTACTATTGACCAGCGTCACCGGGGGCGCGAGCCTGTTCGATACCTGGTTCACCGACCTACTGGGCATGGGTGTCGGTGATCCCCCTCCCGGCACGAGTGGTTCCGCGGCCATCGAGTACCCGGACAGTGCCCGGTCTGCGGACATTGATGCGGACATGGTGCGCGCGCTGCGGGACCTTCCCGGCCACCTGCATTCCGGGATCTCGGCCACAGCGGAGAAGGGCGCTCCGGGGGAGGTGGCCGAAACGTCACACCAGCGCCGGTTGCATCTCGCGTTCGAAGCTGCTGACGCGGCAGGGGTGTCCGCACGTCTGGAAGCCGCACGCACTGTGCTCGGACTTGCGGGTACGTCCGCATGTGCGGATCCGGGCGAACGCCCCGGGTGACGATCCGGAAGAGTTGGTCCCGCCTGGCCCGGGGCATCGCCACGGCCCCGGTCAGGACCGCCAGGACCGGCCGCAGAATCGCCCGCAGTTCACCAGGACTCGGGTTCCGGCGGCGCAGGGATCCTGCGGATGCCGGATGACCTATTACCAGTGTCTCGGGGATGGCGAGGCTGGGCCGTGGCCGGTGCCCCGAATGTGCCGGTGCTGGTTCAGCTGTCGGCGGTTCTGCCGTCGCAGGAGCCCGGTGATGGTGAGGATGGTGCCGCCCAGGACCACGCCCGCACCGAGCCCCCCGGCGGGAAGGAGGAGGGTCAGCACCAGGTTCCGGTTCGCGGCGGAGTCGCTGTGGGTGTGTGCGATCGCGTACTCCAGCCCCTCCGTGTTGGTGCAGGTGATCGTGTGGGTCCCCGGCTCTGCCACATCGATCGTCGCGAGCCGGTGCCAGTGGTTCCCGCCGCTGTGCCCGCTGTGATCGACGAAACTCTGATACACCCCGGACGGGCTCCCCGGGCCCGTCAGCTCGCAGTTGACCTCGTAGGCGTGGTGGATGTCCTCGTTGACGTACAGGACCATGTCCCGGTCGGGGTCCGTCGTTTCGTCCACGTGGAACTCGATTTCCTCGCCGTCGGCGAATTCGGCCTCGAAATCGGGAAGTGCCAGTACCCGCACGAGTCCGATGCCGCAGCCGCCAAGGGCAACAACGACGCCGACGGCGATCACCGCACCCCCGATCCAGTACCACACCCGACGGGGCCGTAGCTGTTCCGAATGGATGTTCTGCCAGGACATGACTGTCGCCTCCGGCTGCTGTGTGGGCTGTCCATCCTGCCACACAGCCGGTGTGGTCCTCAGCTGGCGGGGGTGGGCCCCGGATCAGTCCAGGTAGTTGCGCACCGTGTTTCGAATCGTGTCCCGGTGGAGGTAGATGTCGTCGAGCGACCCGAGAAGGTTCCGGGTTTCCTTCTTGTTCTCGTCAAAGGTTCCAAGATATTTTCTTTTCTTTGCGTTGAAGTGGAGGCGTGCTATCGGTTTCCTGTTGTTGTCGTCGAGAAATATTGCGAAATAGGACTTCGAGTCGCGGTAGGATATCCGATCCGGAGAGACCTCGCTACAGGCAATCGCCTTGACGATGCGGAATCCGTCCAGCTCCTCCAGGGTGGTGACGATTCCGCTGCTCTCGGTTTCCTCGCTCTCCTCTTCGTCACCGTCGTGGGAGGCCGTGTCGTCCGTTTCCGTCGACTGGTGTGGAAAGCTCGAGCTGAGAGCATTTTTTATTCTGCTGTTCACCTGGTCGTTCAGAAATTGGGAGCTGGCTTCGAGAACGAGTGTGGAGAACTGTTCGCGTACCCGCTTCGTGAATGATCCGCTGTACACTCTCGTTGCGAAGAAGCGAATCCAGTCGTCTTCCGGATCATGGAACTGTGTAGCCAGGATCCGTTTGATTTCGCCCAGATACCTGAGTTTCTCGGCGGCGCTGATCACCGAGTCCAGGTCGAACCAGTCCCTGCTGAGTTTGCGCAGCTCTGGGAGGAGCGTCTCGTCGACATCGGTGAGATCGAGAACGAGGAAGGGTTTTTCGTCCATACGGTTCGGGGAGTCGAGATCGGTGTAGAACTCGTAGGTGATCCCGTTGGTGAGAACTCCGATTCGAGCGTTCGTTGCGGTGAAATATCGGAATAGCTGGGAGGCGTGGTCGGTGGAGAGTGTCTCCTGCGCCTTCTTGCATTCGATGAGAATCTGCACCTCGTCATCGCGCATGATGGCGTAGTCGATCTTCTCTCCCTTTTTTGATCCAACATCCGCGGTGAACTCGGGGACCACCTCGGTGGGGTTGAAGACATCGTACCCCAGCACCGTGGAGATAAAGGGCATGACAAAAGCGGTCTTTGTCGCCTCCTCAGTCTCGGTCGCGTCAAGGTGATTGTGGACCTTAGCTGCTACCGTGGCCACTCTCTCCCGAAACTCCATCTCAACCTACCAGGTTACGGAAAACAAATCTGACCTTAGCAACACAGCTGGTCTGTGTGACCCGGGTAATCCGGTTCGTTATCCAGACGCACGGCGTTTCCCGCCGTCCGGCTGGGCGGGTGGCGGCCAGGGGGAGACAGCGCTCCCCGTGGGAGTGGACTTGGTGTTTGGTCAATAAAATAACGATTGTCGGATTTTATGGAGAATGCACACGACGGGTCCGCGGACCCGAACACTCCGGTTCGGATCCGGTCGTTCATACTCGACTCCCGGTGCATCAGCACAACGGCGGGGACGGCGGGAGGAGGCGGGACGTGGCGTACACAGCCGGGGACGAGCCGATGTCGTCGGAATCCACGGTGCGGGTGCCCCTGGAGGCACACCGTGGATCAGGGCGGGACGCGGCCGTGCTGACCGAGTCGGGCCTGGAGCTGGTGCGTGCGGCCAGCGCGGTCCGTTCCGCCGCACACCTGCGGGTGCACTGGGAGGACATTCAGGTGGTCAGTACCTGGCAACGGGTGTACCGGGAACGGTGCGGAGACTCCTTCGTGTACAGGACACGGCCAGTGCTGGATCTATACCTGCACCGCGAACCAGAGCCGGTACTGATCGACTGGGTGGACTCCACCCACCGTCCGGATCCCGAGCTGGACGGGGTGTCGGCACCCGCCCACCGGCTGCGCATCGGGGGCGAAGGCGCACAGCTGGAGGCATTCGTCCGAGGGCTGGCGACGGCTCTGGGGGAGGCACGCCCCGAGCTGTTCTACACGGGCATCCGCGCGGAGCAGTGGTTCTGCCCGGAGCATGCGGGTCCCGTCCCGTACGCGGAGCCCGCGGCCCGGCGTGCCCCGACGGCGGACGAGACACCAGCCGGCGTTGCGCGGGTCCGCTACCACCGTTGGATCGGGATCGTGCTGCTTCCGGTGTGGGCCGCGGGTACCGGGATCGCCTCCCTGGCCCTGTGGGGACCGGGCGGGACTGTGGACAATGGCAGGGTCTGGTCCGCGGTGCTGTGGTCGACTGCTCTGCTGGTGTTCGGTGGGATGCTGGGCTGGGGACTGTGGTCCGCGCCCCGCTGGCTCGCCCGAATCGAGGTGCGGGTGGACGAACATGGACTGGGGTTTGTGCAGAAGCGCCGGTGGCGACTGCCGGCGCGTCGACAACGAACTACGGTGCTCTGGTCCGAGGTACAGGCGGTGGTGGCCCGGATCGCTCCCGACGTCGGGCAGCGGCGGCTCGGGGACACCGTGCATGTCCTCGACATCTACCTGCATCCCCAGCCCGCGGAGGCCGGGGATGACCGTCCCGCCGCCGAGCAGCTGCGGGACGGCGTGGGACTGGAGCTGTCCAGCCGAGTATGCGCCGCAGCGGACACCCCCGGTCTGGCGGCGCTCGTGGCGTTCCCCGCCACCTGTCTGCGGCTGCCCTACGAGCCGTGGATCGAACAGGAGCGCGCGCACGAGTGGCGCCGGGCACACGAACAGTCTCGACTACCGCGGCCGCTCCGACCGGCCCACCTGCGCCGGGTTCTGCGTTCCTACCGGGGCGACCTCTGCTACGGATTCACTGACCTGACCGCCTGACCGGCCGCGGCCGACATCTCGCCCGGTCCCGGTGTCGCTGCTCGGCGGCCCGGAGACGGGAGCGGAACCGAACCACGTCCCGGGGCACGTCGAGGATGGCAGGATCGGTGCCCACGTGGAGACGTTCACGGTAGTCCGGCGCCCTGCGCCACCCCCATCGGCTTTTCCTCACCCCCATCGGCTTTTGAGGGCTCTGGTCGTCTGGGGGTCGGCCCCGAGGCGCCATAGCCGTCTCGGGGCCACCCAGGTCGGGCGAGGGAGCCGGGGGTGGTCGGTGGTTCGGGGTAGTGTGGCCTGCCCCTGCGCGGCTGGGGGTCGTGTGGGGTGCGCTTCACTACCCGAACGGGGTGCTGCGTTAGGGGTCAGGGTTGGCGCTGGGCCGGTACACCCCCGGCGCGGGCCGTGGCGGAAACCCCGGCCGTGCTGGCGGGTTGGTGGGCGAGGTCGGCGGTGACGGTGCGGCCTGAATTGTCGCCGCGGGAGAACCAGCGCTGTGCCAGGTGGTCCACCAGGGCGAGTCCGCGGCCGTGTTCGGCGTCGGGGTCGGGGCACCGCACGATGGGGCCTGGGGACCCCCCGCCGTCCCGGCTGGCCTCGTGCGGTGTCGCGCCGTCCGGTCGCGGGATGGTGCCGGAATCCGTGACTTCCACGCGGATGCGGCACGGTGTGAGGAGCAGGCGGAGGTGAACCCGCCCCAGGATCGCCCGCAGCCGCGCTTCGGCGGGTCCGACCGTGCCGTGGTCTCCGCTGGTGGTGTGGTGGATCGCGTTGGTGACGAGTTCGCTGACCACGAGTTGGGCATCAGTGATGGCCTCGGTGTCGGGAATCCGCGGAGACAGGATCTCGGTGACCCAGGCCCGGGCGTGGGCCACGCTGGCGGGGATGCCGGGGATGGTGTGGTGGAAGCGTTCACACATGGTTCCCACCCCCGATCGGCCGCGCCCGTGTAGGGAGCACGATGGCGGTGCCTGAGGCGGCGGCACGGAGCTGTTCGGCGAGCTGGTCGGCCTGAGCGGCACCGGGTTCCAGCAGTACCCCCAGGCGGGCGAGGCTCACGGTGGTCCACAGCTCCCGGGCGGCCCCACTGGCGTGCACCCGCGCGAGATCGCCCGCCGCCTGGTCCAGAGCCTGAACCGCCCGGTGCAACCGGTGCGTCTCGCCCAACCCCAAACCCCGGGCCTGCGCGGATTCCTGGTTCCCGGTCATGGGGTCACCACCCCCAACGGGATCGTGGGCGCGTCCGGGATGACCTTCGTCGGCACAATCGCCACCGAGCCCGGCCATTGCCCGGACTTCACCGGCGGAACCGGGCTGGCCCCGGGGCCGGGACGTATCGCCGGGCGGGACGCTGGCCCACGCCTAGCCCCGGGTGCCCCTGCCGGTACTGCGATGGGTTCCCGGTCCGCCTCGGCCTCCGGCACCACCCCCGGGATCGGGGCCACCGGCCGTGCGCCGCTCCGGGGTGGGGCCTCCAGGTTCTCCAGCCCCGCCACCACCCGCTTCAGCACCGCTGGGTTCCGCGACGCGGGCGGGCGCCACGCGTCCGCCGGCTGCGGCTCCAGAGCCGAAGCCGGAGCCGGAGCCGAGGGACCCTGTGCCCCCGGCACCCGCTTCGGCAACTTCGGCTGCGCCGGCTCAGAGTTCGGATCTGGAGCAGGCTCCGATTCGGCCCCGCCACAGGCACACGGACCCACGAAACAGGACCGCGCCTCCTCCGGCGGAAACGGACACGGATGCTCCACCGGAGTCACCGACGACCACTTACACCCCTCAACCGGGCACTGCCAGAACATCGCCGAGTGCGGCCCCGTAGGGGAGCTCTGCGTCGTCTCCAAGCGCCCACACACCAAACGGGCCTCCTGCTGGGCCACCATCCGCACATACGGACGTACCCTGTCCGCAGACCGGGACTGCCCCACCGATACCCTTGCCATGTCATCAGCTCCAATCCAACTGGCGGCCAACCCCCGGACGGGTCGACTCCGTCGCGGGGACTCTTTCTTTGCAAGATCTACGATCGCCGGATAACTAGAGCCGCGCCAGTATCCATACACCTATGCACAGATCTGAAGTTTTGGTAGTGCGCTGTAGCGCGAGTATGTATAACGGAGCACATGGCTGGAAACGAATCGCGAAATTCATGGTCACGCTGGGGCGTAGAGCTGCGACATCAGCGAGAAGTATCCAGCATGACGCAGCTGCAACTCGCCAAGGCGATGCATGTAGCGTCTCCCACTATCAGCGCTTTCGAGCGTGGGACACGAACCCCAAGACGGGAGCATTCGACTAAAGCGGACGCGGTTCTGTCTACGGGGGGACGGCTGGAGCAGCTTTGGGATGAGCTGAGCGATACGCGGCAGATTCCCGAGTCATGGCGCGACTTTGCGCAGCTTGAGCAGCAGGCCATCGAAATCCGGGAGTATCAGATGGCGTTGGTACCTGGTCTGCTTCAACACCCGGACTACGCTCGCTACATCCTTCGGCAGGGGCGGCCCTCTGAAACAGACGAGCAAGTGGCCTCGCTGGTGAAGGCGCGGACCGCACGTCTCGCGGATCTTCGTCATACCCCCCTGACCTTCGTCCTTGAGGAGATGGTCTTTAGCAGGGTCTTGGGATCGCCTGAGATCATGCGGTCCCAGATTGATCATGTGATGGGACTGATCGACAACCGCCGGATCCGCGTAGCTCTGGTTCCCTTCGTCGCACCTCTACGACCTGCACTTTCGGGTGCTTACAGGATCATGAACCTACCGAACGGACGTATTGTTGTACACATTGAACATCCTGGCGGGTTGGCCGTGCTCAGCAACTCGGCGGATGTGAATCGGCTGGTCACGCTGTTCGGTCTCCAGCAGACAGAGGCGCTGTCGTTGGGAGCCTCGCTCGACCGGATGAACGAGATTAGAAAGGCCCTCTCATGAACAAGGTCATCTGGCACAAGTCCAGCTACAGTCCGAACACCGACCCCAACTGCGTCGAATGCCGCGCGCCCGGCCCCGACCGCATGCTGCTCCGCGACTCCCAGCACCCAGAGCTGGGCCACCTCGACCTCCCCTCCCACGAATGGACCGCACTGCTCCACGCCGTCCGCACCGGCGAGGTGTAACCACGAGTGGGCCGGGCACCAGAAACTTCGAACACCGCCCGGCCCCGCGCTGACGGGAACACTCCTGGAGACACCAGGCACTCGTCCAGCTACAGCCAGCCCGTGAGTGGGCAATGGGTGGAGGTCGCCGCCGACCTGCACAGGGCCGCCGTGCGGGACTCTAGGTGTGTCGGCGGGTGGCTGTGCCGATCAGGGTGCCGACATGGTCGGTTTGCGGTGCTGGTTCCACCCACACGTGTGCGTGTGCGAACCCCGCGCTGTGGAGGAGCTGCTCCCACTCGTCCGGGGTTGCGGCCCACTGGTGCAGCCATACCCGCCGGCCACGGAAGCCGGCTCCGTACATCCCCTGCGGGCCGGACGTGCCCGGGACCGGTTCCGCGTGGGAGAACACCAGGCGTCCGCCCGGCCGGATCCGATCATGCACCAGCGGCAGCAGCTCGTGGGGATCGCAGAACCAGACCGCTGCCCACACCGAGTAGATCGCATCCCACACCTGGCCAGTACCGCGCAGGAACTCCATAGCCTCGCCCTGGTGGAACTGTGCACCCAATGGCTCCCACTGGTTGCGCGCCTGCTCCACCTGAATGGGGGAAACATCGATGCCTTCGGCCTTGACCCCAGCGCGGGACAGGGCAGCGACCGCAATCCCGCGCCCACACCCCAACTCCAGGGCTGTCTCCGGTTCACCGAGGAGTTCACGGCCGGGGCCGTGGTGCTCCCACTGGGTCCAGCCGAACGCGGCATCCAGGTCGGATTCGGCGGTGACCCCGCTGGCGTAGCGGTCCCAGTACTCGGTGACGGTGGAGGTTGGGTTCGCCATGAGTGCCCCTTGAGCGCGCAGTGACAGGACGCGGCTCACGGTAGCGCGGTCTCTCTGTGGGGCGCGGGCAAACCCAGCACGGGGCCACCACACCACGGTGCGGTGGCCCCTCACTCTCGGATGCTAGTGACAGTTGCTTCCTGGGTGGCACGGCGAGCACTTGGCCGCATCCCGGGCCCACAACGGCCAGTCGATGACGAACCCGTTGGCCTCGATCACGTGTGCCGTGCGCTCAACGGTCCCGTCGTACTTGAAAGCGATCTCGGGCACGTGGTGCATGAACCCGGTGAACCAGCGGTCGCAGAACTCGGCATAGTGGCGGGTGTCCAGGATGAAGTTGTGTACCGCGATATCCACCAGGGGGCCACAGCCAATCTCCAGGCCCTGACCCCACTTCTCCATGGCGGTGATCAGGTAGGCCACGGCCTGGCCAAAGCAGCGCGTGGCCATCACGCTGTCCCACGGGTGGTCGCGGGTGAGTAGGAGGATCTGGCGGTCCCACACCTCGGTGGGCACGAAGTCACGCGGATCACGGGACACAGTGGGGATGGCGGGGGTGTCCACGGTCGTGGTCATCATTCACCTCTTCCGGTTGCCCGGCGGCGGGAATGCCGCCGTCTGGTGATTCCAGACAACGCCGCGGCCGTGGAGCGCATCAATGCGCGCGTGGTGAGCACACATTGCCCTCGACGGCAATATTGAGCACGCGCGCTACGGGGTAAGGTCTACCCTCCCACCCTCAGGAGATCGCTGTGCCGGTCAGCCGCGCGACCCGCGCCCAGCTCGCACGCGAAGCCGCTCGTATCCGCGCCGAGCACCAGCGCGCCGGTGCCCCCGTGCCCGCCATCACTGCACAGATCACCCGCGAGCTTCCTCTGTCTGCGCTGGAGGCGTGGCGGCTCGCCTACGGATGGTCGCGCCGGCATGTCGTCGAAGCTGTCGGCGAGGTCTATCGCGTCGAAGGTCTCGCCACGCCCGGCCTGACCACGGCGATGCTGTGCCGGTGGGAGCACGGCCAGGCCCGCCCGGGTCCCGAATACATCCACGCCCTGGCACAGGTGTACGGGACCATGCCGACACGACTCGGTCTTGCCCTGCCCGCAGGCGGGCTTGATTGGTACGGTCAGCGGATACCGCAGCCGCGACAGGAGCCCCAGATGCCCTCCGAGTACCCCGAGCTGGTGGCCGTTGCTGACAGCATCGGGCTACACGGAGCCGATACCGGGGCATACCTGGCCGAGAACGCCCTGGACTTCTACGCGGCCCGCTACAGCGACTTCCCACCCCACATCCTGGCCAGGGAGGTAGCCCGTTGCCGCAGCCTGCTCATGCACCACCAGGACACGGACACCCGACGCGTCCTGGGTTGGCTCTCAGCGTTACTGGGCAACCTCGCCCACCACACCGCCGACCCGGCAGGCGCACTCATCCACCTGGGCACCGCTGCTCGCATCGGGGAACAGGTCGGCGACGCCAGACTGACGGGATGGGCGGTGGGCGCCCAGTCCATGGTGACCATGTCCCAAGATCGGCCCACTGATGCACTGGACTTGGCCGACCACGCTGCCCAGTACGCCACCACCCCGCTGCGCCGCGCCCAAGTCACTGCGTGGTGCCGACTGCGTCCCCTCGCTGCCCTGGGCGACACGGCCGGGATGGCCGAAGCCATCCGCCAGGCCCGCCGGGACATGGACGCCAGCGCGGACGCACCAGGTCGGTTCGGGTTCGACCAGCCCGAATTCGAGCTGCACGTGGCCGAAGCCCAACTCGCGCACCATCCCGCCGCAGCACGCGAGCACGCAACAGCCTCCGCAGGTCTCAAGCGCGTGGGCTCACCCGGCTGGGCCGCAGCCATCGCGGTACACGCACGCGCCGAGGCAGCCCACCACCAGACCCAGGACGCGGTCGGGCTGGCGGAGAACCTACTTGACGCGGTCCCGGCCGACGCGCTGCGCGCCAACACGGTGACACGACTACAGCACCTCGCGGATGACCTGTCGGGCCAGCCTGCGGCGCGCGGCCTGACTGAACGTATCCGGGCGCTCGGATGACCATCCATGCATGCCAAAGCCGGTAATGCCGTAAGCCTGGTCACCCGGCGCTACTGTGGGACGATCGCGCCGCTGGAAGGAATCACCGATGCATGATGTTCGCGCGCTGCTCGACCTGGGGGACGAGGCCGTCCGAAAGTTGGCCCGTCGTGGCTATGCGCTGGACCTCTCGGTGTTGTCCGACCTCCAGGATCGCCGCAACCAGAGCATCTATTCCGCGGATGAGCTGCGGGCCGAATCCAAGCGGGTGGCCAAGCAGGTCACCGAGGCGGCGCGTGCCGGCGAGGATGTCACCGAGCTGAAGGAGCATGCCCGCCAGCTCAAGGAACAGATCCGCGAACGTGAGCAGGAGCAGGAGCGGATCCAGCAGGAGCTGCGGGAGTTCGTGCTCGGGATTCCAAACCTCCCGCTGGACTCCGCACCCGAGGGTGATTCGGAGGACTTCGCTGTTGAGTTGCGCAAAGTGGGGACTCCGCCCGCGTTCGACTTCGATCCGAAGGATCACGTCGATCTCGGCGAGGCCATGGGGATCTTCGACTTCACCCGGGCCACCAAGCTGTCTGGCCCCCGCTTCAGTATCACCCGCGGTGTCGGCGCTGCGCTCGAACGGGCTCTGGCCTGGTTCTTCCTGACCCTGCATACCCAGCGGCACGACTACGTCGAGTACGGCGTGCCCTTCCTGGTCACCCCGACGACGATGACCGGAACCGGGCAGCTTCCCAAGTTCGAGGAGGACCTGTTCAAGACGGGGGTGGCCGACCGGGACCTCTACCTGATTCCCACCGCTGAGGTGCCCCTGACCAACCTGTTCGCCGACGAGATCCTCGCCCCGGCGGACCTGCCGCTGGGTCTGACGGCGCACACTCCCTGCTTCCGTTCCGAAGCCGGCTCCTACGGCCGGGACACCCGCGGAATCTTGCGTCAGCACCAGTTCGCGAAGGTGGAGATGGTTCGTGTCTGTGCCGCGGAGGACTCCCAGTCCGAGATGGACAAGATGGTCTCCCACGCCGAGACCTGCCTGAAAGAGCTGGACCTGGCCTATCGGGTGGTGGCGCTGGCGGCCGGAGACATGGGCTTCTCCGCGCAGCTGACCCACGATCTTGAGGTGTGGCTGCCCAGCCAGAACACCTACCGGGAGATCTCCTCGGTCTCCGATTGTGGCACCTTCCAGGCACGCCGCGCGGGGATCCGCACGCGCACCGTCGAGGGAAAGACCACCCCGGTGGCCACACTCAACGGCTCGGGCATGCCGATCGGCCGCACAATGGCGGCAATCCTGGAACAGAACCAGCAGCCCGACGGCTCGGTGATCCTCCCCGAAGCCCTCGTCCCCCATCTTGGGTTCCGCCGGATCGGCCCGGACGGCACACCCCAGGAGTAGCGCGTGCTCGTCGGAATCTGTGACTTCCCCGGCAGCTACCACTTTCCACCACACGGATACAGCGGAATCGAACGATGGCTGTGGGCCACCGCCCTCGGCGCACGCGCTGCCGGCGCCGAGGTACATCTCCTGGGCCCGCTCTGGCGCACCGAGCTGGCTGAAGATTGGCCCATCATCCCGTTGCGGTTTGAGGACGTACCCCAGGGCAGCGCGGCAGATGGACTGCCCTCCGCCGGAGGAGATCCTGGTGCAGTGGCACGAGCACATGCACCACATGGGTTACCTCGATCCCTGATACGCAACAGCGTCCGCAGGTCTCAAGCGCGTGGGCTCACCCGGCTGGGTCGCGCCCTTCTTCTGTGCCCGTTCGGCTTTGCGGCGCAGTTGGTTGTAGGCGCCGGCCAGGCCCATGGCTTTGCGAACCTCGGCGAGGACCTGTTGGACCTCCCGGCGGGTGCGCTCGGTGCCCTCCACGATGATCTGGTCCACCAGGCCAGGCTGGGTCTCAAAGGAGGCGCGGCGCTGTCGGATGGGGTCGAGGAACCGGTTCAGGGCCGCAGCGAGCTGGTCTTTGACCTCGACGTCGCCGACCGTGCCCGCCCGGTAACGCTCCTTGAGCTCGGCCACCTCGGCCGGATTGTCGTTGAACGTGTCGTGGTAGACGAAGACCGGGTTGCCCTCGACCGTTCCGGGGACGTCGGCGCTTACTCGATTGGGGTCGGTGTACATCGCCGAGACCTTCTTACGGACTTCCTCTGCGCTGTCGGACAGGTAGATGACGTTACCGAGGGACTTGCTGGCCTTGGCTTGGCCGTCCGTGCCGACCAGGGAGGACACCTCGCTGGTGATGAGTTCGGGGATGGGGAAGGTCTCGCCGTAGAGGTGGTTGAACCGTCTGGCGATCTCCCGGGTGACCTCGATGTGGGCGTGGTTGTCCTTGCCGACTGGGACGGCGTTGGCCTTGACGCAGAGGATGTCGGCGGCCTGGAGGACCGGATAGCCCAGCAGCCCGTAGGGCATGTCGGTTTCCTTGTCGGCGTCACGCGCCATGTCCTTGAGACTGGGGATGCGTTCCAGGCGCGCCACCGTGACCAGGTTCTGGAACAGGGTGTTGAGCTCGCCGATCTCCGGAATGGCGGACTGGAGGTAGAACGTCGCGCGTTCGGGCTCGATGCCTGCGGCCAGCGCGTCGAGCACCATCTGGCGGGCGTTGCCCGAGACCTGGTCGATGTCGGCACGGGTGTTCTTGGTGGTGAGCATGTGCAGATCAGCGATGATGAACCAGGACTCGTACTGGTGTTGCAGCCTGACCCGGTTGGCGATGCTGCCCACGTAGTGGCCCAGGTGCAGCTTTCCGGTGGGCCGGTCTCCGGTGAGCATCCGCTGATCTGTCATGACGGCGGAGTCCTTCGCCAGAGGTCGGTCGTGGGTGTGCACGCGTCACGGGCAGCCCGGAATAGTGTCCGCGATCGCATCGATAACCGGGGCGACCGTGGGAACGTCGATCACGTGGAGCTGAATCCACCCGGGTAGCTCCCAACGGTGACCATCGCGATACCGGGCGTTCCGCGCCCGAAGTCTATCGACAACCGGTTGGTACCAACCCGCGAGATTCAGCAACAGGAAGTTCGCCTGGCTGGGGACGTAGTCGATGCCGCGCTCGTCGAGTTCGGCACCCAGGCGCGCACGGGCGGTGCAGTTGGCCTGGATCGTCTGGTCAACGCGGGGAGGATCAGCCAATGACACGCTGGCTGCCGCGGTGGCCAGCGCGGCGAGGGCGTACGGTAACCGCTGCTGGCACAGCCGTGCGGCGGTGGCCGTGGCGGTCAGGACGTAGCCAACGCGTGCCCCCAGCAGGCAGTGGGCCTTCGACAGGGTGCCGACGGCCACGATTTCCGAGTGCGCCTCCATAAAGTCGGCGTAGGCCAGGTCCAGCAGCAGTCGGGCGCCGCGGGGCAACCGGGGGACCAGGTGCTGGATGATCGCATCGAGGAATACGGCGGCGCCAGAGACCGAATGTGGTAGCTCGATGACCACGAGCGCTGTGCGCTCCCCAATCGCGCGCTCCGTTCTGCCGCGCACGTGCGGGGGCGCCGCAGCGGATACCCCCGGACTGTCGGCGCTCGTGGCGTTCCCCGCCACCTGTCTGCGGCTGCCCTACGAGCCGTGGATCGAACAGGAGCGCGCGCACGAGTGGCGCCGGGCACACGAACAGTCTCGACTACCGCGGCCGCTCCGACCGGCCCACCTGCGCCGGGTTCTGCGTTCCTACCGGGGCGACCTCTGCTACGGATTCACTGACCTGACCGCCTGACCGCCTGACCGCCTGACCGTCCGCGGCCGACATCTCGCCCGGTCCCGCACCGCCGACACGGGACCCGTGCCCGATTGGCCCGGGGGTGGGTGCCGTTCCCGCAGGGCCGGCGCCCACCCACGCGGGGCGAGCCACGCCCCGGCGTCAGCTCCGGGGCCGGTAGAGCACGGCGTCGACCTCGATCTCGAAGCCGGGCAGGTTGGCGTGCAGGGTGGTACGCGCGGGCGGCTCGGTGGGGAAGTACTCCGCGAAGATCTCGTTCATTGCCGCGAAGTTGTCCAGGTCGAGGAGGTACACCCCGACACGGACCGCATCGGCGAGGCTGGCCCCGGACGCTGTCGCAACCGCGGAGAGGTTGTCGAAGGTGGCCCGAGCCTGGGGCTCGAATCCACCCGGAGTTAGCGAACGGTCGAGGCGGTGTGGGGTCGCCCCCGCCAGATAGACGAAGTCTCCCGCCACCACCGCCTGCGAGTACGGCCCTCCGGGTGGGGCGGCGTCCTGGGTGTGGACAACGCGCTTGCTCATGTGGAACCTTTCCGTTTCTCCGGGGCTGGATCTCCGGGGCTGTGCCGCGTTGAACGCGGTTCGAGCCAGAGTCAGAACAGGGTGCGCACGGCGTCGATCACGCGGTGGCGCGTGTCGAGCACGGGGATCAGCGGCCACTTGTCGAAGACCGTGCATGGATGGGACAGGCCGAGCTCCACCACGTCCCCGATCCGTGGTGTGGTCGTCGTCCCATCCGCATGCTCGGTGTCGATGTCGAGGAATCCGTGGTGGTCATTGAGTTCGACCAGGCGCACTCCCCTGCCGACGGGCAGGCGTTGTCCCGCGCGGTGGATCGCGCGCACGATGGGCAGATCGAGGTCGAAGGACACGTCCCGCTTCCCGGCCCCCACGAGGGCGCGTCCCGGCTCGGGGTAGGACAGGACCCGGGCGAAACAGCTGAGTGCCGGGCGCAGCGGCTCGGTGTCGGCCCCGGAACGCAGGGGTGAGGCACGTTCCAGGAACAGGTCGTCGTGGGTGACGTAGCAGCCCGAGCGCAGGACCCGGCGCAGTGGGAGCGACAGTGCAGGCGGTTCCGGCCGTGTCTGTTCCCGGGGGCGTTCTTCGGGGGTGGTTCCCGCGTTCGGGTCCTGCCGCGGACCGGGGCCCGCGGGCAGCTGAGCGAAGGCGTCGGCCACGAGGTCGGGGTAGGCACTACCACCCGCGGTGACGATCACCTCCGGGTGTTCGGAGAACAGTCCGGCGTGGTCGGCCCGGTACACGAATTCGCTGAGACGTTCCAGCCAGGCGCGGGCCTGTCGTGGAGCGTCGGTGTCCCGTCGTTGGGGCAGAACCCCTTCGTAGCCCTCCACCCCGGCCAGGGTCAGGTGTGCGCTGCGTGCGACGCGACCGGCAAGTTCCAGGGCATCGTCCAGACTGCGGACCCCGGTCCGTCGCCCCGCGACCCCCAGCTCGACCAGCACCGGCACTGGCTGGGGAGCATCGGCGAGTGCCTGTTCCATCCGCTCCACCGCGTCTGTGGAGTCCACGAGGCACAGCACAGTGACCCCGGGATCGGCGTTGGCTGCGCCGAGCCAGGCCACAGCTGCCGGATCGAGAACCTCGTTCGCGATGAGGATGCGGGCAACACCGAAGCGATACATGATCCGGGCCTGTGCGGCCGTGGCGGCGGTGATGGCCCAGGCACCGCGGTCCAGCTGGGCCTGCCACAGTTGCGGTGCCATCGTGGTTTTGCCGTGCGGAGCTAGATCCAGTCCGCGTTCGGCACACCAGCGGGCGAACCGGTCCAGGTTGTGTTCCAGCTCTGCGGCGTGCAGTGTCACCGCCGGCAACCACAGTTCTTCCAGGTGCGCGCCGTCCGCACGGAGCTGCGCGGGGCTGGCGGGGCTCGTCGGCAGGGACCGGGCCTCCACCGGCTGGGAGTCCAGACCCGTCAGGGCCGAGCTGCGGCCCGGGTTGGGAAGCGGGGATGCGGAGGGTGTGGTCACGTGGCTGCTCCAGGGCGAGGGAAGGGTTCGTCGAAGTCGTCCGGGTGGTCCAGGCGCGGTGTGGCCAGGCGGATCCGCTCCAGCCGGGTGTCCTCGGCGCGTTGCTGGGCGGGACTCAACGGTATCCAGGGGTCCGGGCCTGCGGCGGTGTCGGGCGCGAGCAGCCGGCCGTGTCGGTAGGTCGCGGTGTTGGTCAGGCGCAGGGGGGCGGTGCGTGTGCCGCCGTGCACGTCGACGACGGGGACGTCGCCTGCGTCGACGTGGAACACCGCGATGTCGGCCGGAGCGCCCGGGCACAGCGTGCCGGCGTCGATTCCCACGACCTGGGCCGGGCGCAGAGTGGCGGCAGCCACGGCCGTGGGCAGGTCCCAACCCACGGCCAGGAGCTTGGTGAGGACGGTGGGGAGGTCGAAGGCGGGGCCGTGCACCGAGCGGGCGTGCAGGTCGGTGGAGACGATGGGCTGGACGCCGGCCGCCAGTTCCACCTCCAGGACCTCAAAGTCCAGGGCGCCCGATCCGTGCCCGAGGTCGAAGACCACGCCCCGGTCTCGGGCCGCGCGGGTCGCCTCGCTGAGCTGACCTCCGGTGACGAGGCCGGTGGCGACTCCGGTGGCACAGTGCGTGAGGATGTCCCCCTCCGCGAGCAGAGGCAGGATCTCCGGCACGGCTGGCGGCCCGTAGCCGACGTGCACCATCAGGGGGCGGCGCAGTAGCCGTGCGAGGCGGATAGCGCGCCGGAGCGGCTCCAGGCCGTTCGGGCCGACCGTGTTGGCGTCGATACGGGCCTTGACCCCGACGACGAAGTCTCCCTGTCGCGCTGCTGCATGGGCGGCGGTATCCACGTCCAGATTGGCCAGATGGTGGTGTTCCCCGGTCTCGGCAACCAGCCCGACACCGGAGACGTTCATCAGGGCGTGGACCCGCGCCTGCGCCGGCTCGGCAACGTGGCGGCGTAGCCCGTCGATCCCGTAGGCGCCGGCGGATCCCGCATCGATCCAGGTTGTCACGCCGGTGCGCCATGCGAGCGGGTTCGGGTCCACGCCCCAGTAGCTGGCGCCGTGCCACAGATGGGTGTGCATATCCACCAGCCCCGGGGTGATCAGGTGGCCGGTGACGTCGGTGACCTGGAGCGCGTCCTGTGCCGGGAGCTGCGGGCCGACGTCGGCGATCGTTCCGGCGTGTACGGCCACATCCAGCCGACCATCCGTTCTCGTGGCCGGATCGATGACCCGCCCGCCCCGCAGCAGCAGGTCCCACATGGTGTCTCCCGCCCCCATCCGCATGCTGCACACAACGCAACACTGTTGCGTATTTGTCACCATGTTGAATAGCATCCCCCCGGAGCGGGGGTCAATGCCCGGCTGGGAACGGCAGGAGTTGCGGGTGCACCAGGAGCCAGAACCAGAACCCGACGCCACGGCGGGGCCCTCCGTCGATGTTGCGTGCGTCGGGGAGACGATGGCTCTCCTGGTCCCCGAACCGGGCGGTGCTGACCCGGCCCGTCGGTACCGGCTGGACGTCGGCGGGGCGGAGTCCAATGTGGCGGTGCACCTGGCTCGGCTCGGGCACAGGGTGTCCTGGCACAGCGTCCTCGGCGCGGACGAATTCGCCCAGCACATCACCACGCACCTCACCGAGGAGGGGGTGCACTGCGTGGTGCGAACCGATCCGCAGCGCTGTACCGGTCTCTACGTCAAGGAGATCACTCCAGGCGGCACCCAGATGCGCTACTACCGTGCCGGCTCGGCGGCATCCACGCTCGCCCCGGACGACGCCACCGGGATCTGGGGCCGGGCTCCTCGACTGGTGCACACCACCGGAATCACCGCGGCACTGTCCACGGACGCCACCGCCCTGGTGCGCACCCTACTCCGCGACGTTCCAGTCGATGCCCCGGTGGGGGAGAGCGCGTCGCCGGGGCAGGGGCCGAGCCCCGGGCCACTGCGCAGCTTCGACGTGAACTACCGGCCGGCCCTGCACGGCTCCCCACGGTGCGACAGCAGCCATAGCCAGCACCCTCAGCACCCTCTGGGCAGCCCGCCGACGGCGGGTGCACCTTACGACGGAGAGGCCACTGCTCCGGAGTACGCCGCTCTGCTGCACCATCTGGCGCAGTCCGCGGATGTTGTCTTCTGCGGGCTGGACGAAGCCGCGGCCCTGTGGAACACCTCCACCGTGACGGAGGTGCGCGCGCTGCTGGATCGGCCGGATCTGGTGGTGGTCAAGCAGGGAGCCGACGGGGTGACCGCGCTGGGGCGCACGGACGTGCACGCCGTGCCGGCTCCGCAGGTGGAGGTGGTTGAACCGGTGGGGGCCGGGGACGCCTTCGCCGCGGGAGTTCTACACGGGCTCCTGTCCGGCGCCGGTATCCGCGAGTGTCTCGCGGTGGGGACACGGCTGGCCGGTACGGTGCTCGGGGTTGATGGCGACGTGCCCCCACGTGCGGCCCCGGCGGGTGGCCGGATCCCGCAGCCCGGAGGGGACCCGGTTCCCCGAAACCGGGTCGAGGAAGGAACAGCGGATGTCGAGTAGCGTGGAGCGGGCGTTGCACGTGCTCGTGGAGCTGGCCGATGGCCCGATCACCATCAGTGAAGTGGCCCGGCGGCTGGAGGTGCACCGCACCACCTCCCTGCGGCTGCTACGCACCCTGGAGGACGAGCATTTCGTTCGCCGTACCGCGGACGGTCGCTATCGGATCGGTCCACGGATGGTGACGCTGGCCCATGCTGCCCTGGAAGGGTTGGACGTGCGGAGTGCCGCCGGCAGTCACCTGCGGGAACTTGGTGCGGCCTGCGGCCATACTGTGCACCTTGCCGGCCTCGAGGGGGGCCAGGTGATGTACCTGGACAAGGTCGAGTCCCGTCATGCGGTGCGGATGTACTCCCGCATCGGTGCGCTGGCCCCCCTGCACGCCACCGGGGTCGGTAAGGCAATTCTTGCGGCCATGTCGAAACAGGAGCGGAGCTCGCTGCTGGGCGCCGAACCGTTCGGGCGTTACACATCGAACACCCGCACCACTCATGCGGCGTTGGAGTCGGACCTGGTCCAGGCGGCCGCCCTCGGCTGGGTCCTGGATGACTATGAGCATGAGGAGTTCATTCACTGCATCGCGGCTCCGGTTCGCGACGCCTCCGGCGGAGTCACCGCCGCGGTGTCGATATCGGCGCCCGGCTTTGTCCTGGACCGTCCGGGGCTGCTGTCCCTCGTCGACGATCTCACCACCACCGCCACCCGGATCAGCGAGGAACTTGGATGGGACAGCCCATGACCCGCGCGGACAGCGGAAGTACGCAGGCATCGGACACCGGGGCCCGCTCGGCCTGGGCGGACTTTTTCGCCGGGGAGTTCGCCGAGATGCCACTCGTGGTGATTCTGCGCGGTGTGGCGGAACGCCAGGCGCTTGCCACGGCCCGCGCCGCCTGGGCGGCCGGGATCCGGCTGGTGGAGGTCACCGTGGAGACCCAGCAGGGGCTGGCAACACTGGAGACCCTGGCCCGGGCGGCGCCGCGGGGTGTTCCCGTGGGGGCGGGAACCGTCACTACTCCCGCCTTGCTGGAACGGGCCGTCGCGGCGGGGGCGGGTTTCGGCGTGGCCCCCGGACTGGATGTGGACACGGTGCAGGCCGCGGACCAGCAGGGACTTCCGTTCCTCCCGGGCGTTGCCACACCCACCGAGGCGGGTAACGCGTTTCGGCTGGGACTTCGCGCAGTCAAAGCCTTTCCGGCCTCGGTGCTGGGGCCGCGATGGGTGCGGGCCCTGTCCGGGCCGTTTCCGCAGCTGCGGATGGTGGCGACCGGGGGTGTCACCCAGGACACCGCACCCGACTTCCTGAGTGCTGGCGCCCTGGCCGTCGGGGTTGGGCAGACCTCGGCCACCCCGGACACGCTCCCCACCCTCGTTGAGGCGGTGGCACCCTGGGCCGTCCGCTCGCGCCCGGGAGTCCACTGACCTCCCGGGCGCGAGCGGTGTCGCGTGCGCGCGTCCCCCGCGTTTCGGGTCCGTCGCCTCAGATCACCGTCTGGAGCGTTGTGAGTAGGCTCGCGTCACAGTCAGCGGCACGCATGCGGTCGACGGTGTCGGCATTGCTCAGGAGTAGGGCCAGCTCGCGTAGGGCTGCGGTGTGGGCGCCGGGCTCGGTGACGGCGAACGGGACGAGCAAGTCAACGGGATCGTTGCTGTCGTGTCCGAACAGCACCGGAGTCTCGAGGGTCACCAGGGCCAGCCCCGGCCGCAGCACCCCGGCCCCGGGGCGGGCATGCGGCAGGGCGATTCCCGGTGCGACCACGATGTAGGGGCCATGTTCGCGGATCACGGTAGACATCTCGGTGACGTAGTCCTCGGTGCATACCCCGGCGCGTACCAGTAGCTCTCCGGACACGGACACGGCTTCCCTCCAGTCGGCAACGGCGCGCCGGGCCTGTACCCGTGCCGGGTCCCGAAGATCACTCAGCCAGGTGACGTTCGGGCTGTCCTGGGCCATTGGCGCACTCCTTAACGGTGCGGAGGGCAGATATCGCTCAGGGTGAGCGAGATTCGCAGTGAGGTCAAGAGAGCTTTCCGGTTTCGGCCACATCACATACCCGTATTCCAGTCATATTGATTCGGGTGTTTCCGCTCGGCGCACACACCAACCGCTCGTCGTCCACCCGGCGCGCGCTCGGCGCGCGGCGGACACGTCCGGCGCTCATCGCGGTGCAGCTACTCCAGTCCTCCTCGTGTTGCTGCTTACAGTGCCGCGTAATCCAGATCACATATCCCCCGTGAAGGAGGCGGAAGTGACCAGCACCCGAGCGGAGGCGCCGGAGGGCGCCGCGGCTGGCTCGGACCGTGCCGACATCGGCACGGCCGCCGTGGCCATGCACGCGGACCCCCGGTTCCGGGCGCTGCGGCGTCGCCTTACCGTATTCATCTTCCCCATGAGCATCGCGTTCATGGCCTGGTACCTGCTTTACGTGATCATGTCGGGCTACGCGCGGGACCTGATGAGCGTGGTGCTCTTCGGCTCGGTCAACCTCGCCCTGCTGTTCGGACTGCTCCAGTTCATCAGCACCTTCGGCATCGCGCTGGTCTATTCCCGATACGCCGCACGTCGGCTCGATCCGCTGTCCACCGAGCTGCGGGTGGAGCTGGAGAACGGCGACGCAGCGGGAGCCGGTGTCGCATCCGCGGACAACCGGGACGCTGAACCCACCACGATGCGGGAGGCAGGCGCATGATCCTGGCAGCCGAAACCGACGCGGGACGTGGCGTCACCATCACCCTGTTCCTGCTCATGGTCGCGGCCACGCTGTACGTCACGGTCTGGGCCAGCCGGCGTACCCGTTCGGCCACCGACTTCTACTCGGGTGGACGCGGGTTCTCCGCGTGGCAGAACGGCATGGCCATCGGCAGTGACTACATGTCCGCGGCCTCGTTCCTCGGCATTGCCGGGATGATCGCGTTGTCCGGCTACGACGGATTCCTGTACTCCATCGGGTTTCTCGTGGCCTGGCTCGTGGCGCTGTTGCTGATCGCCGAGCTGCTGCGCAATTCCGGACGCTTCACCATGGCCGACGTGGTGTCCTACCGCATGCGGCAACGTCCGGTACGAACCGCCGCAGCCTTCTCCACCATTACCGTGTCGATCTTTTACCTGCTGGCACAGATGGTGGGGGCCGGGGCCCTGATCGCACTGCTGCTGGGGATCCGGGAAGGGGAAACCTTCCTGGGGATGGACGCCGACACCGCGAAGATCGTGGGCATCGTCGTGGTCGGGATCCTCATGATTACCTATGTCTCGCTCGGGGGCATGAAGGGCACCACCTGGGTCCAGATCATCAAGGCCGGTGTGCTGATGAGCGGTGCGGCCCTGCTGTCGCTCCTGGTGCTCTCGATGTACGGGTTCAACCTGAACGCGCTGATGACCGATGCCGCCACCGCCAGCGGCGAGGGGCGGTCCTTCCTCGAACCGGGCCAGGTCTACGGCGTGGAGGTCGCCGGCGATCCCCTCCAGACCCTGTGGAACAAGTTGGACCTGATCAGTCTGGGACTGGCGCTCGTGCTGGGGACGGCCGGACTTCCGCACATCCTGATCCGGTTCTACACCGTGCCCAACGCCAAGGCAGCGCGTACCTCCGTCAACTGGGCGATCGGGCTGATCGGGACCTTCTACCTGCTCACCCTCGTGCTCGGATTCGGAGCCGCGGCGATCGTGGGACACGACGCGATCAGCGCCCAGGACTCCGCGGGTAACACCGCCGCGCCGCAGACTGCCGAGGCGGTTGGCCAGGCCTTGGGCGGAGTCGGCCTCGGTGCGATTCTGCTCGCCTTCATCGCCGCGGCCGCGTTCGCCGCCATCCTGTCCACCGTCGCGGGGCTGACCCTGGCCTCCTCCTCGTCGCTCGCGCACGACTTCTACGGCAAGGTGATCCGCCGCGGTAAGACCACCGAGGCCGAGGAGATGCGCGTAGCCCGAATCGCGGCCGTCGGTATCGGCGTGATCGCCATCTTCCTGTCGGTGTTCGCGCAGAATCTCAATGTAGCCTTCCTGGTTGCGCTCGCGTTCGCGATCGCAGCGTCGGCGAACCTGCCCACCCTGCTGCTGAGCCTGTTCTGGAAACGGTTCAACACCGCGGGTGCCGTCGCGGGAATCTACGGCGGCCTGGTCAGCGCCGTGGGTCTCGTCTTCTTCTCGCCTGTCGTCTCGGGGACCGAGGACTCCCTGTTCGGGGCCGGAGTCGACTTCGCCTGGTTCCCACTGGAGAACCCGGGACTGGTCTCCATCCCGCTCAGCCTGGTCTGCGCGGTTATCGGCACGGTGTGCTCGACGGAACGGGACGTCGACGGCTTCGCCCGGCTCCAGGTGCGGGCGCTGACCGGGGCCGGGGCCGCGGGGCCCGACCGGGGATGAGCTCCGCAGGGCTGCCCGCCACCCTCGCCGCCGCACCCGACGGCCAGGGCTCCCGGGCAGCCCTCCGGGGACCGCCGCCACGCCAGTGGCCATCGTGACGCCCACCGGCCGGCGTGGTGGCGGGACGTTGTGGGGCCGGGTGTTCCCGTCGCCCGGCCCCTGTCCAGCTGCTCCGTGGATGCGGATGGTTCCGGACCCCGGGCCCCGCGAGCGGCTGCGATACCGTGAGGCCGTGTCGAACGGCTGGTGGCAGCACCTACGCCGCGCCCTACTGCCCATGCGGCTCACCTGGCCGGACTGGTACAGCGCGCGCACCCCGAAACGCGACAACGCCGTCACCCTGCTGCGTCAGGCCCAGGCGATCGACGCCGACCTCCAGGACGGCCTCCACGGCCGACAGGCCGCAGGGGCGGCGCGCCGACTGTGCCGCATTCTCGCCCTGGACGCGCTCGTACTCGCCGATCTGGACGGTCCCGTGGCCCAGCACGGCACCCTTCCGGCCGATGCGGACGTTCCCGCCCTGCTCGCCCGCGTCTACGGGCACGGCCGCACCGTGCGGCAGCCGCCGTTGTGTGCCGTTCCCCTTCTCGTCGCGGACGAACTCGCCGGATGCCTTGTGGCCTGCGGGGACGTCTCCGCAACGGAGCTGGAGAGCGCGGCCGGCCTTGTGGCAGAATCCCTGGACCACGCCGCACTACGCAGGACGCGAGACCGGATCGCGGCCGCGGACCTGCGCACCCTGCGGGCCCAGATCTCTCCCCATTTCGTGCACAACGCGCTCGCCGCGATCGCCGCACTCATTCATACCGATCCGGACCAGGCCCGACAGCTCCTCAGCGACTTCGCCGACTATCTCCGCTACAGCTTCTCCGTCGAAGGTGACTATGTCACTGTGGCCACGGAGCTCCAGGCCATCCAGACCTATCTGGAGCTCCAGCGCGCCCGGTTCCCCGAACGGCTGAACGTAACCGTGCGGATGGCACCCGAGGTTCTGCCGGTCGCGGTTCCGTTCCTGGTGGTGCAGCCGATCGTCGAGAACGCGATTCGGCACGGGCTGGAACCGAAGACCGAACCGGGAACCATCGCCGTGTCCGGATACGGCGAGGGGCCGCTGTGTGTGATCGAGGTCGAGGACGACGGTGTCGGCATGGACCCGGAACTGGCACGCGCCATCCTCGCCGGTACCGGCCCCGCGGCCCGCGGGGTGGGGCTCGCCAACGTCGACCAGCGGCTGCGCACTGTCTACGGTCCCGAATACGGCCTGGTCATCGAGACCGCGCCGGACAGTGGGACGAAGGTTATGATTCGGGTTCCGCGGTATATGCGGGGGGTGGTTGCCTCGTGAGTTCGACAGGCCCGACACTGCGCTGTCTCGTCGTGGAGGACGAGACCGGAACCCGGGAGGAGCTAGCCGGGCTACTGCGTTCCATGCCCGAAATCGTTGACGTGACCACGGCTGCGACCGGTGCCGATGCGGTACGCCTGCTCGGTACCCACGAGTTCCACGCGGCTTTCCTGGACATTCTGATGCCCGGGTTGGACGGGATGGACGTCGCCCGTGTCCTCAGTAACCTGGCTCGCCCGCCCGCCATCGTGTTCGTCACCGCCTCCGAGGCCCACGCCGTGGACGCTTTCGGGGTCGGGGCCGTGGACTACCTGTTGAAACCGATCCGTGCGGAACGTCTGGCCGAGGCGGTTTCTCGCATTCTTGCCCTGCGGCGGCCCGACCCCGTCCCCGATCCGGACGACGAGCTCGACGTGGTCCAGATCGAGGTCGGCCGGCGTACCGTGTTCGTGCGCCGGGACGACATCCAGTTCGTCGAGGCCCAGGGAGACTATGTGCGACTGTGTACAGCCGAGGACTCCCACCTGATCCGGCTGTCGCTGTCCTACCTGGAGGACATCTGGGCGTCGGCCGGGTTCACCCGCACCCACCGCGGTTATCTGGTCGCGGTGCCCTGGGTCCGTGACCTGCGGGTGACGAACTCGGCCGGCCTGGTCGCGGTGACTCCCGCCGGGGACGTTCCGGTCAGCCGTCGGCACACGCGGGCCCTGAAGGAGCGGCTGTTGGCCGCCGCCCGCGAGAGCCACCCCATGACGCGTGGAACCGGGGGATCCACAGCGTCCAGGCCCCGGGGGGAGGAGTGACGGCACAGCGACGCACACGGGTCACCAGCCCACAGACGCGGATCGCGTTGGCCCGTCGGCATCGCGGCGGTCAACACCTCCTGCGGGTCCCGGCCCCCGCCGATACGGAGCGCGCCCGGCTGGTCTTCCTCGCGCAACGTCGACGGGCCGTGGGCAGCATGCTACTGCTCGCGCTGGTGCTCTTCGGACTGAGCGGGCTGGTGGCCTTCGTCCCGGCGTTGGGGGAGCTGCGGGTGGCGCAGTTCCCCCTGTCCTGGCTGCTCGTCGGAGTGGTGGCATACCCCGTGCTGGTGACCCTGGCCATGTGGCACGTCCGCGCGGCCGAACGGATCGAGCGCACCGCCGGACCCGGCGGAGCCGTGCCCGGGGATCCGGGTGGGGCCGGGCCGTGACGGCCGTACTCGCGATCGGGCTGGTGGTCCTCGCCAGCCTCGCCATCGGGGTGTACGGCGTGCGCGCCGCCCGCAGCACCCCGGACTTCCTGATCGCCTCCCGCCAGGTCGGGCCTGGATACAACGCGATGGCGATCGCCGGAGAGTACCTCTCGGCCGCCTCCATTCTCGGGCTGGCCGGCCTGCTGCTGAAGAACGGCCTCGGGACCCTGTGGTACGCCGTGGGGTTCACCGCCGGATATGTCGCGGTCGCGGCGCTCGTGGCGGGGCCGATGCGCCGCTCCGGTGCCTACACGGTTCCGGACTTCGCCGAGTACCGCCTGGGAACCTCCCGCATCCGCAAGCTGTGCGGCTGCATCGTCCTCGTGATCATGCTGCTGTACCTGGTTCCCCAGTTCAAAGGTGCCGGTGTGGTGTTCCAGCTGGTCAGCGGCACACCGTACTGGGTGGGGGTCGTCCTTGCCGGACTCGTCGTCAGTGCCTCCATCGCGGCGGGCGGAATGCGGTCGGCCACCTACGTGCAGGCCTTCCACTACGTCCTGAAACTCACGTTCATCGCGGTGCCCGCCGTGTACCTGATCGTGCAGGCGGGCACCGACACCCGAACCGAGGCCCTGCACCCGGAACCGGGAACCGTGTTCGAACAGACCACGGTGGTGGAGTTCACCGTGGACACCACATTCGTGGTGCACGAACCGACGACGGTGCGGGACGGCCAGGGCCAGCCCCACCGTCTGGAGCCGGGCAGCCACACGGTCGCCGGGGACGAACAACGGGTCTTTCCCGCCGGCGCTGCCGTGCCGCATCCCCAGGGGCTGCCCGACCTGGGCGGGGAGCAGTGGAGCACGCCCCTGCTCGATATCGACGGTGGACACCCCCTGGTCGGCACCTGGTCCACCCTGATGGCGTTGACCCTGGGATGCATGGGGCTGCCGCACGTCGTCATGCGGTTCCACACCAGCCCCACGGCCCGCACGGCGCGCCGGGTCGCTGTGGGGGTGATCGCCCTGCTGGGGGTGTTCTACCTGTTCCCGGCGGTGTACGGGCTGCTGGGCCGGGTGCTGACCCCGCAGCTGGTGCTGACCGAGGCCACCGACACGGTCGCTGTAGCCCTACCGGCACAGGCGGTCCCAGGATCCCCTGGCGTCGTGCTCACCGCGCTCGTGGCTGCCGGAGCATTCGGAGCCTTTCTGTCCACCTCGTCCGGTCTCCTGCTCGCGCTGGCCGGGGGACTGTCCCATGACCTGTTCAGCGGAAGTGTGCCGCGGCTGCGGCTGGCCGTGGTCGTGGGCGCCCTGCTGGCGGTACTGTTGGCCCTCCCCACGGCACGCCTGGACATCAACGTCCTCGTTGGTTGGGCGTTCGCGGTGGCGGCATCCACCTTCTGTCCCCTGCTCGTGTTGGGGATCTGGTGGCGGCGTCTCACCGTGGTCGGGGCCAGTGCCGGTCTCGTGGTGGGCGCGGTGACCGCGACGGGTGCCGTGTCCACCGCACTGGTACTGGACCCGAGCCCGGGCTGGGCAGCGATGCTGCTGGCGCAGCCGGCGGCCTGGACCGTACCGCTGGCGTTCGCCACGATGATCCTGGGCTCGCTCGTCGGGCGGGCGCCGGACTGGTCCGAGCACGCGGTGCTGCGGCTGCACACCCCGCGACATCCCGGTCCGGAGTCCGGGTGAGCACGGTGCGGGCGTCTGGGGCGGCGCCCGCACTCGCGCGCGGGAATGCCCTGCACAACCAACGGGGATACGAAAGGTGCGACATGGGGGAGTCGAATACCGACGACGGGGTGCGCGCGGTGTATCCGGCGATCGTCATAATGTGCGCATGCGCCCATGAACCCGGCAGCGGGGGTCGACCGGTCCACCACCCCGCGAAACCAGACCAGCCTCCCGTTGTTCCGCTCTGAGAGGGGCCGTTTCGATGCCAGAGCCCGAGGTGCCGGACGGCACACCGTCCACACACGCGGCGGAGTCGGACGCCACACCGACCACGCAGACCGGGTACGCGACCGAGCTACTGGCCCGGATCCGGCGGCTGCGGGAACAGGGTGCCGAGCTGGAGCTGGGAATTCTGGCGGCGGAGGTTCTCGCGGAGTTACGGGGCCTCTACGGGACGGAGCATCTGCACGTGCGTTCCCTGCTCGACGAACTCAGTCACGCGATGCGGACCTCCGCCACCCCCGAGGAGGTTCGGCAGCGGGCGCAACGCCTCACCGGCAACCCGGCCACCCTCGCCGAGCAGGACCCTCGCCGGCTGGATGAGGACTTCCTGGTGGGCATGGGCGACTTCCACAACGAGCGCATCGCCGACGCCGCCGAGGCCTGGTACCGCGCCGCCACTGCCGGGCACGTACTGGCGATGCACAGTCTGGCCTACCTGTACGCCCGCACGGGTCGGGAGGCGGAGGCCGAGCCCTGGTGGCGCGCGGCTGCCGAGAGCGGGCACACCCCCGCCCGCTACAACCTCGGCCTGCTGTGTGAGCGCACGGGCCGGGAGGCGGAGGCCGAGGAGTGCTGGGTGCGCGCCGTGGCCGAGGGACACGTCTCGGCCACCCGGCGTCTGGGGACCCTGTGCCACCGCACGGGCCGCATGGACGAGGCGGAAGCCCTGTTCCGCAAGGCCGCCGAATCCGGCGATGTCGAGGCCATGACCAGCCTGGGAGCGGTTCTGGCCGATACCGGTAGGGAACACGAGGCCGAAAGTTGGTGGAACTTCGCCCTCCAGGTGGACAACACGGAGGTCGGCAATAAGCCCCAGCTGCACCACGACGAGGAACCGGCGGCCGAGGATCCCGGAGACGCGCTGGCCCAGTCGGCGGCCAACGGTGACCCGGCGGCGCTCACCGAGCTCGGTACCACGTTCGCCATGCAGGGCTACGTCGCCGAGGCGGAGGCCCACCTCCAGCGGGCTGCCGCCGCCGGGTACGGCTATGGCATGACCTGTCTCGCTCTGCTGTACGAACAGACCGGGCGGCTCGGTGAGGCGGAACAGTACTACCGCAAGGCCGCTGACGTCGGCGACGTGGCCGCTATGGCCTACCTCGGTGCCCTGTGTGCGCGTCACGGGCGCACAGACGAGGCAGCGGGATGGTGGCTGGCCGCCGCCGAGCACGGCGAGGTCGGCTCCATGGCGAATCTCGGAACACTACTCACCCAGGATGGTCCTACCCCCGAAGGTGAGGCGTGGTGGCGGCGGGCCGCCGAGCACGGAAGCTCGGTCGCGATGCGTGGACTGGCCTGGTATCACCAGCAGACCGGAAACCCGGACGAGGCAGACGCGTGGGCACAGCGGGCCGAGGAGGCCGAACGTGCGGCCGCGGCCGGAACCGGCGGCGGTGCGTCCGAGGCGGAGGCGCCACCAGGGGACAGGTGAGCCCGTACGGGCGCGCCCGCCCACGCGCCCGCCCGGCGAGTCACCTCGGCATCGGTTGCCGTGGTGGTCGTTGGAGGTCGGCGATTGTGGCTGTGGTCCCGCGTCGGGGCAGGTCGTGCCGGACCGTGGAGCGCCGCACGTCCGGCCGGGTCGGCCGTGGTGTGAGGCGCGAGCCCTCCCAGTGCCCATGCCCACGGTCGGGGGATGTGGCAGGAGGGTGGGCCAGGCCCGGGGCCGGGGCGGGCTCCTCGAGGGGCGCGTGGCCCTGGTGCCCGGTTGACCGTAGGCGCCGTCTCGGCCGTCGGCGGCGCCGCGCGACGGCGAGCGGGTCCCCGGTGGAGGCATCCCGGCAACACGGCGGCCTCCTGTGCACGGTGGGGTTTGGGACACGTATCTCTCCGGGAACCGTGCCTGTGGGTGCTGACTGGAGTGGTGCCGTATGGCCGGGGAGGGACGATGGTTCGGCTCACCGAGGACGACGTGCACGAGTACGTCACCGGAATCTGCTTCAAGACCGGACCCCCCGGTCGGGTCGGCTGCGAGCTGGAATGGCACGTTGTCGACCGCCACCAGCCCGCCGAGCCCGTCCCCCTGCATCGATTAGCTCGCGCCCTCACCGGAGTCGACCCCCCGCCCGCCGGCAGTACCCTCACCTACGAACCCGGAGGACAGCTGGAGCTCAGCTCGCTGCCCCACCCGGATGCCTCCGCCACCCACGCCGCCCTCAGCGCCGATCTGGCCGCCGTCGAGGCCCACCTTGGCGAGGCCGGCCTGCGTCTCCACGGGGGTGGACTCCACCCCGCGCGCCTGCCCGCACGTCAGCTGTCCCGCCCCCGCTACCGGGCCATGGAACGGTACTTCGACCGGGACGGCGCCGCGGGGCGAACCATGATGTGCGCCACCGCCTCCATGCAGGTGTGTGTGGACATCGGTGCCAACCCCGCCGATCTGCGGCGCCGCTGGTCGCTCCTGCACCAGCTCACCCCGGTACTCATCGCGGCCTTCGCCAATTCCGCGGTGTGGCGCGGACAGCCCACCGGGTGGCGTTCGGCCCGCCAGCTGGTGTGGGCCACCATCGATGCGACCCGAACCCGGCCGGTCGCCGGGCCGGATCCACGTGCCGCGTGGGCGCGCTACGCGCTGGACGCGCGGTTGCTGGCCATCCGGGAAACCCACCGCCCCTGGCAGGTCAATCCGGGGTTGCGGTTTCGGGACTGGCTCAGCAGCGACCGTCACCGGCACCCGACTCAGGAGGACCTCTCCTTTCATCTGAGCACCCTTTTTCCTCCGGTCCGGCCGCGCGGCTGGTTCGAGCTGCGCGTGATCGACGCGCCACCGCGAGCCTGGTGGCCCGTGCCACTTGCCGTGGTCAGTGCACTTGTGGACGACCCGATCGCCGCGGATACCGCCCGGGCCGCCACCGAACGGCTCGCCCGGACCGGCCGAAGCGACCACCTGTGGCTGCGCGCCTGCCGAGACGCGCTGCACGACCCGCACATCGCCGCCTGTGCCCGCGCCTGTTTCGAGGCCACGCGGGCGGCCCTGCACCGGGCGGGCGCGGCAACCCTCGCGTCCCTGGTCGATGCCTACACCGAACGGTTCGTGGACCCGGGGCGCTGCCCGGCCGACGAACATCTCCAACAGCGAGCACTGTCAGGACAGCGAGGAACCCCATGTCCCAGCCCGCAGCCCAGTTGAAGGACCGGTTTGCAGCCGAGCTCACCGCGGCCCGCGAGCGCAGCAACGCCCTCACCGTCGAGTTGCTCGACGAACGCGAGCTGACCACACAGCACTCTCCGCTGATGTCGCCTCTGGTGTGGGACCTGGCGCACGTCGGTAATTACGAGGAGCAGTGGCTGCTGCGTGCCGCCGCCGGCCAGGAGGCCCTCCGCCCCGACATCGACCACCTCTACGATGCCTTCGAGAACCCGCGATCCGAACGCACCGAACTTCCCCTGTTGTCGCCGACGGAGGCGCGAACCTACAACGACCACGTGCGCAGGCGGGTCCTGGACAGCCTGGACACCCTGCGGTTGGACGGTACGCCCCTGCTCGCCGGCGGGCTGGTTTTCCACATGGTGGTTCAACACGAGCACCAGCACGACGAGACCATGCTCGCGACACTGCAACTGCGCGAGGGCGCCCCTGTCCTCACCGAGTCCGCGCCGGCCTACCGCATCGCGGAGCCCGAGCGCCCGCGGGAGCTACCCGCGGAAGTCTTCGTGCCCGCGGGCCCGTTCACCATGGGCACCAGCGGCGACCCGGCCGCCTACGACAACGAACGCCCGGCCCACACCGTGGACCTGCCGGCGTTCTGGCTGGACACCGTGCCGGTGACCAACGCCGCCTTCCAGGACTTCCTCGCCGACGGCGGCTACGCGGACCAGCGGTGGTGGAGCAGCGCGGGCTGGCAGTGGCGCCTGCGTCGGGGGGTGGATGCGCCCGCGTTCTGGACCAGGGACGCCGGACACTGGTGGCGCCGCCGGTTCGGCCGGATGGAGCCGGTGCCCCCGGACGAACCGGTGCAGCACGTCAGCTGGTACGAGGCCGAAGCCTACGCCACCTGGGCCGGAAAGCGACTGCCCACGGAGGCCGAGTGGGAGAAGGCGGCGCGCCACGACCCGGTCACCGGTTCCAGCCGCTACCACCCCTGGGGATCGACCCCTCCCGACGAGACCCGAGCCAACCTCGGGCAGCGACACCTGGCGCCGCGGCCGGCCGCACCCAGCGTCGCCGGCGCGGCCCCCTGCGGGGCGTTGCAACTGTTGGGGGACGTGTGGGAGTGGACCGCGAGCGACTTTACCGGATATCCGGGGTTCACCGCCTACCCGTACCGCGAGTACTCCGAGGTGTTCTTCGGCTCCGAGTACAAGGTGCTGCGTGGTGGCTCCTGGGCTACCCACCCCACAGCCGCGCGGGCAACCTTCCGGAACTGGGACTACCCGGTGCGCCGGCAGATCTTCGCCGGGTTCCGGTGCGCTCGGGACGCGGAGCTGGACTGATGTGTCGGCATCTCGTCTATCTGGGGCCACCGGCATCCCTGCACGAACTGCTGTACGCGTCCGGGCACAGCTTGTACCAGCAGTCCTTCGCGCCCCGGTACCAGCGGCACGGCACCGTCAACGCGGACGGTTTCGGGGTCGGCTGGTACCCGGAGGCTGGCGCCGAGCCGCTGCGGTACCGGCGCGCCATGCCGATGTGGGCGGACACGTCTTTCGCCGAGGTGGCGACCACGCTGCGCTCGGGGTGCGTGCTCGCCGCGGTTCGGGATGCCACCCCAGGATTCGGCAGTGACGAGTCCTGCGCGCAGCCGTTCCGCGCGCAGCGGTTGCTGTTCAGCCACAACGGTGCCGTCTCCGACTACGCGGCGGTCGACGACACGCTGAACCGTCCCATTCCCGTCGATGCCATGGACGCGCGCGCTCCCGTGGACTCTGCGGCCCTGTTCGGCCGGGCGCTGCGATTGTGGCGGGACGGAACATCCCTGCCGGAGGCCCTGGCCGCGGTGGTCGACCAGTGCCGTGCGATCACCTCGGGCCGGTACAACCTCCTGGCCACTGACGGGCGACAGCTGGCGGCCACGGCGGCGGGGGACTCCCTGTTCCTCCAACACGCGCCGACCTGGGTCCTGCTCGCCTCCGAGCCCCTGGACGACGACACCCGCTGGACCTCAGTCCCGGACGGCAGCCTGGTTACGGTCCGTTCCCGCGCCCCCGACGATCCGGCGGATGCGGCCGTTGGCCCGGTCGGCTCTCCCCCCGCACGTCCGGCCACCGACATGCCCCACCCCGCATACGACATCACCATCCACGACTTGGCCTGAACGGCCCAGCTCTGCGAAAGGCCCCACATGCTCCGTGTCGAGTATCGCGTTACGCCGGACGACCTGGACAAGGCGCTGCGCTCGGATGTCCAGCTTGGGCTGCGGTCCGAACCCAAGCAGCTGCCTCCCAAATGGTTCTACGACGACCGGGGCAGTGCCCTGTTCGAACGCATTACCGAACTCGACGACTACTACCTCTCTCGCGTGGAGCGGGAGCTGCTGCGGCACCATGTCACCGAGATCGCCCGCGCGGCTCAGGCGGTGGAGCTCGTGGAACTCGGTGCTGGTGCGGCCGTGAAGACCCGCATGCTGCTGGACGCACTCTCAGGCTCGGGCAGCCTGCGTCGATACACACCGCTGGATGTCAGCGGGCCCTTTCTGGAGCGGGCCGCAGCCGGGATCGCCGAGGACTATCCGGATCTGGACGTCCGCGCTGTCGTCGCCGACTTCGACCACACCCCCCATCCCACCCCTGCCTCCGAAGCGCGACTATTGGCGCTGCTCGGCTCCACCCTGGGGAACCAGACTCCGCAACAGCGGCACGCCTTCCTGAGTCGACTCCGGGGCGTCATGGGGCCCACCGACCAGGTGCTGTTGGGACTGGACCTGGTGAAGTCCCCCGAACGGCTCGTGCGGGCCTACGACGATCCGGACGGCGTCACCGCGGAGTTCAACCGTAATGTTCTGCGGGTGGTGAACCGTGAGCTGGAGGCGAACTTCGTGCCGGAGGAGTTCACCCACGTGGCGCGGTGGAACCCGGTGGCCGAGTGGGTGGACATTCGGCTGCGCGCCCACCGGCCCCAGCATGTGACGATCCCGGCCGTGGACATGAGCGTGGACTTCGCTGCCGGGGAGGAGCTGTGCACGGAAATCTCGGCGAAGTTCCGCCCGGAGGGGATTCGCACGGAGCTGGCCGGTTCCGGTTTCTCGGTCACCGGCTGGTGGACCGACCCGGACGGGGACTTCGCGCTGGTGCTGGCTCGTCCCGTGGACGGTGGGGCCTGAGGAGCCGCAGCGTGTGTCCCGGGCCGGGCTGCCCGGGACACACCCTGCGGCTCTGGCCTCATACAACTGGGCTCTGCTTCTTGGGGTGGGAGCGAGGTTGGGCCTGGTCTGGCGACGTCGGCCCCGCCCCCGATCCCGCTGGCCGTCGTGCGCAGGATCATCCATCCGGCCCGGCAGGGCACTCTCGGCCCCCACCCCCCCACCCCGCCACATCTGGTCCAGCTCGGTGAAGGGCAGCTCCCATGAGGTCACCCGGGTGGGCTCCTCGGAGGTGCTGGGCGGGGGGTCGGCAACCTCCTCGGCGGTGGCCGGCGGGATCACTTGGACCAGTTCCAGACCGAGCTGGGCCACGAGGTCCCGGAGCTGGCTGCGGTGCTGTTCGACGAGGGCGCTGGAGGGGCGATCGCTGCCCTGCTCAAACAGCAGGGTCAGGACCCAGTTCGACTCGTCGATGCGGGCCAGGTCAAGGACGAGCCGAGTCCCACTGGGATCGTGGAAGGTGCGGTGCGCGATGCTGCTCTTGGGCCCGTAGGGCTCGGTGCGGCTTCCTTCGGTGAGCTGGAGCGTGTCGCGGAGCCACTGCAGCTGGTCAGGGCTCAGTTCTCCGGTAGCCTGTACCGTCAACTCGGGCAGCAGCATGTGATGAGTCCCTTCGCCAGTGTGTCGAGCCGTTCCAGCCCTGGGTGTACTCCACGGGCCGTTCCTACGCGGGCGACCCGTCCGAATCCACCGGTTCGCAGAATACAGCGACTGGGGCTGCGGGGATGCGGCATCTACTGAGCTTTTCGTTGGTTCTGTGGATACGGAGCACCGGGTTGTGTGCGTAGCACGGCATGTCGGTCCCTCCCGGTGCCGCGAACGACGCCTCTCAATCGAGACCGCCGCCGCCCCCCTCACCAACAACCACCCGCCATAACCAGGCCCTACTCTGCCTGGCACGCAGACGCTGCGACGTGCTGTTCGCGATGCTGCGCGACGGCACCTTCTACCAACCGCCCACCGCTCTCGCGGCTTGACAAACCCATAGAAGCACCCCCGGGGAGACTGTGGTGACGGTGGCCGGTTACCCGCACGCGCCGTGTCGGCCG
The DNA here is from genome assembly GCF_031628175.1 of Lipingzhangella rawalii. Lineage (NCBI taxonomy): Bacteria > Bacillati > Actinomycetota > Actinomycetes > Streptosporangiales > Nocardiopsidaceae > Lipingzhangella > Lipingzhangella rawalii. The sequence goes on from NZ_JAVLVT010000006.1 coordinate 267,583, forward strand.
CCGGCGGCGTCGCGCCCTGGGGGCGCTCCCCCGCACGACGGCCAGCGGAGCGTGGTTACGGCGGGGCGTGGCCCCCGCCCGCGGATGTCCTGGGTGGCGGTGCTTGGTTATGGGGGCGCGCCGTCGCGGCCGGGACTGTTCCCCGCGCGGCAGCCAGCGGTGGGGGTGGCGGTGCGGGGGAGCGGGGTGTGCTGGGGTGTGCCGCCGGGCCGGATGGCCCCAGCCTGCCCTGCCGGTCCTGCCGGCTCTGCGCACCCAATCCCCCGTTTCTCCGAAAACGCACGCCAATTACCATGATGTGATGCACGGACCCGCCCCCTCCCCCATGGCCGGACCCGGCCGAAGATCAGTCCGCCCCTTGTGGGAGGTGCCGCGACCGGAAACACTCGAGCCGAGGCCAGATTGAGCGTTTCGCTGGTCCACGTCGGGTCACGACCACGAGACGTAGGGTGATGCGTTCGGTGATGAGCAGTTCCCGGGAAACGAGCGGGTCACCAATGAGCCGGGACGAGGTGGACCGCACACTCGCCAGGGTGCAGGAGGAGCGAGAACGGATCTCGCTGAACCTGGTGGAGCTCGAGAACAATGTCGGGCACCAGTTCCTCCAGGGTGCTGAGCTGAGTGGCGTGACCCAACAGCGCTGGGCCACAGCCCAGGACCACATCTCCCAGTTGTGGCGGATGTACTACGCCTACGAGGGCGTCATCAACGATGCCGAGCAGCTCCGGGCAGCGCGCAGCCGTCCGAGCGCAGCCGATCTGGAGGAGCTGACCCGGCTGCTGTCCGGTCCATCGATCGTGCTGCCCCGCGAGCAGAACCTGGCCGAAGGTTCCCTGCTGGACTCCGGAACCGACACGTTCACCCTCGCCGAGGCGGTCTCGGCGATGACCGCCGCCTACGACGCCGCAGCCGCCATGGTGGCCGCCGCCGACGCCGCCTGGAAGATCCTGCTACCCCGACTGCACGAGCTCACCCAGGCCAAGGCGGAACTGGACGCGGCCATCATCCCCCTCGAAATCCGTCATCCCGAACACGAACGGATCGGGGACGAAGTCGCCGCGGTCGAGGAACTCGTTCGCGGCGACCCGCTGGCCCTGGCAACGACAAGCAGCGGCGAGGCGGTCGACACCTCCCGCCTGGACCGGGCCCTCGCCGACATCACCGCACTGCGCGACGAGCTCGCCCACGTGGAACACCTCCGCGACAACCACGAGCACCGCATCGCAGAGCTGCGCGCCGCCATCGACGAGGTAGCCACGGCAACGAGCCGCACACAGGAACTCCGCGCCCACGTGCAGGCCCGCGTGTATGACCCGCCACCCCAGGATGTTCCCGACCCGGCCCCACACCTGCGGGCGGGCCTGGCGGAGGTGGAGGAGCTGCGGTCCGCCGGGTCATGGCAGCGCCTGGCCCGCCGGATCAGCGAGCTGGAATCCGCGGCCCGAACCGAACGTGCGCGCCTGACGCAACTCGACGAATCCATCCGGGGGCTCCTGGAACGCCGCGCCGAATTGCGGGGACGACTCGACGCCTACCGGATGAAAGCCAGCCGCCTGGGCCAGGCGGAGGACCCGGAACTGACCCACATGTACCGGCAGGCCCGGAACCTGCTGTGGACCGCACCGAGCGACCTTCGGACGGCCACGGTGATCCTCGCGCGCTACCAGCGGGCAATCCAGGGATACGAGAACGGTGGAACGAGCGGATGAGCGTATGCACCGAGCCGGGCTGCTCCGGCACTGTCCAGGACGGCTTCTGTATGACCTGCGGTATGGCACCGGCCGCAGCACCACAGACACCGCCTCCCACACCGACCCCCACACCTGCCCCCGCAGCGGCTCCGCCCGCGGCCGGATCCGGGGCCGCGACCACGGGGGGATCCGCGGTGTCGTGCACCGAACCCGGCTGCTCCGGTGCCGTCCAGGACGGCTTCTGCGTCGTGTGCGGAATGCCGCCAAGCACCCCCTCCCCGCCAGAGTCACCCTCGGCGCCCCACACACCAGGCTCCGCTTCCGGCCGCTCCCAACCCTCCCGGCCCTCCCGGCCTTCTCGGCCTTCTCGACCCTCCCGATCCGCGGCCCTCTCCCGGCCCTCCCGGTCCGCGGCCCTCTCCCGCCCCTCCTGGGGCATGTCCGCCGGGTCCGCCATGTCCGGGGCCAGTCCCTCCGGACGTGTGTCCACCCGCACCGGGTCCTCGGCGCGCGGCGCGCTGGGGGCCGGGCTGGTCTACGTGCCGCCGGTCCCCTACAAGGACCCCTCCGAAGCGATCATGCAGGACCCGGTCGTTCCGGAGAAGAACCGCAGCTGCGGAAGCTGCGGTGCCGCGGTCGGCCAGTCCCGCAACGGACGGCCGGGACGCACGGAGGGCTTCTGTAGCAAGTGCGGAACCCCCTACTCGTTCACCCCGAAGCTCCAACCCGGCGAACTCGTCAACGACCAGTACGAGGTCCTCGGCTGCCTGGCCCACGGCGGTCTGGGCTGGATCTACCTGGCCAAGGACCGCAAGGTCAGCGACCGGTGGGTTGTCCTCAAGGGCCTGTTGAACACGGGCGACGCGGAGGCACACCAGGCGGCTGCGGCGGAGCGGGCGTTCCTGGCCGAGGTGGACCACCCCAACATCGTCAAGATCTGGAGTGTCGCCGAACATCCCGACCCCGCCAGCGGCATCCCGATCGCCTACATCGTCATGGAGTACGTGGGCGGCCGCTCCCTCAAGCAGTTGCTGGTGGAGCGCCGCGAGAGCGGCACCGGGGACGAGACACTTCCGGTGGAACAGGTCCTGGCCTACTCGCTGGAAGTGCTGCGCGCCCTGGGCTATCTGCACAGCAGGGACCTGTTGTTCTGTGACTTCAAACCCGACAACGTCATCCAGAGCGAGGAACAGGTCAAGCTGATCGATCTCGGCGGGGTACGCCACCTCGACGACCAGACGAGCGCGGTGTATGCGACCCCCGGCTACCGGGTCCCCGAAGAGGAGCTGACGAACACCGGCCCCACGATCAGCGCGGACCTGTACACGGTGGGCCGGTCCATGGCCGTGCTGAGCTTCAACTTCAGCTGGACCCGGCGCTACCAGCACGAGATTCCCCCGCGGGAAACCGTGCCCCTCCTGGTTCGCTACGAGTCCTACGACCGGCTGCTGCGCCGGGCCACCGCGCGCGATCCCCAGCAGCGATTCCACGCCGCCGACGAGATGGCCGAACAGGTTACCGGTGTACTCCGGGAGATCCTCGCCCTCGGCGACGGCGAACCCCGGCCGAGCAGCTCCACCCTGTTCAGTGCCGAACACTTCTCCGCCGGAACCGGTGGCATCCTGGACAACCCCGACGAGATTCTGCACACGCCCAGCGCCGAGGCGTTCGCGGCGGCCCTGCCGGTTCCCCTGGCCGACGCCGAGGATCCGGCCGCACGCATGCTCACCGGCCTCGCCGGCCTGGGAACCGAACAGCTGGTCGTCTCCCTACGCTCCGCCCACCAGCACACTCCGGAGACACGCCTGATGCTGGCGCGGGCGCTGATCCAGCTCGGCCGCGGCCAGGAGGCCGTGGAATGCCTGGACGAGGCCGCGGTCCACGAACCACACGACTGGCGGGTCAGCTGGTACCGCGCTCTGGTCCCCCTACGGATGGGGGAGTACGCCGATGCCCGCAACCGTTTCGACGCCATGTACAGCTTCCTGCCCGGGGAGGTGGCGCCGAAGCTGGCGCTCGCCACGGCCTGCGAGGGCGCGGGCGAGCTCGGCCGGGCCAGCCGGTACTACTGGCTGGTGTGGAACACGGACCGCTCCTACGTCAGTGCGGCCTTCGGGCTCGCCCGGTGCCTGCTCGCCCAGGGGGACCGGATCGGCGCCGTGGGCGTGCTCAACACCGTCCCCGAGCTGTCCAGTCTGCACATCGCGGCACAGCAGGCCGCGATCTCCGCGCTGGTGGGAACCCGCGGGGACGCCAGCGTCACCAAGCAGATGCTCCTGGCCGCGGGGGAGAAACTCGACTATCTGAACCTCGGGGGTCAGGCCGGGGGGCAACTCGCCGCGCGGGTGCTGCACGCCGCCCTGGACTGGGTCCAGGCCACGGGGAAGCCGGACCGTACTGCAACGCTGGCCGGCGCTCCGCTCACCGAACGCGGGCTACGCACCCATCTGGAATGGACCTACCGAGAGCTCGCCCGGTACACCAACACGGAGTCCGACCGGCATCTGCTGGTCGACGCGGCCAACGACATTCGACCTCGGACGTGGGTGTGACATGAGCAGTACGAACGCCACCGAACTGTGTCCGGGCTGTAGCGAGCCCACCCATACCGGGGACGCGTTCTGCGAGGGATGTGGGCATCGGCTGGACGGCGAGGTCGCGCCCGAGGTGCAGTGCGCCTGGTGCTCCGAGGTCGTGGTGGACGGCTACTGCGTCGCCTGCGGTCTGGCCCAGCCCAAGGAGGGCGACCACATCGAGATCGCCAGCCGTTATGCCGCGGGTGTCTGCGATATCGGCCGCCGCTACCGCACCAACCAGGACTCGCTGTCGGTGCGGTCGGCTCCGGACCGGCCCCTCGTTGCCGCTGTGGTCTGCGACGGAGTCTCGTCCTCCCCGAAATCCGAGGTCGCGGCCCAGGCCGCCGCAACCGCCGGAACGGAAACACTGCTGGCCGAGTTCCCCAGCGACGCCGACGGGCACCGCGCCACGAGCGCGGCCCTCTCGGCGGCGGCACGCGCCGCCGCCGAGATCGCCGACTCCCCCAACCAGGCCCCCGCATGCACCTACGTCTCCGCGGTCGTGGCCGCAGACAACGGCACCGACCCCACCGCACACGCGATCACCGTGGGCTGGGTGGGCGACAGCAGGGCCTACTGGGTCTCCGCGGATCCCAGCACCCCGTCCACCGTGCTGACCCGTGACGACACCTGGGCCGAGTACATGGTCGCCCAGGGCGCGCTCAGCGAGGAAGAGGCCCATGCGGCACCCAGTTCCGGGGCGCTGGTGGGGTGGCTCGGCGCGGACGCCGAGGAGATCAACGGCCACGTCACCACGGTGACGGCCCGCGCCCCCGGGGCGCTGGTCCTGTGCAGCGACGGGCTGTGGAACTACCTTCCGGAGGCCGAACAGTTGGCGGCTGCCGTTCCGGATGCGGCGGACGACCCGCTCTCGGCCGCCCGGGCCTACACACGCATCGCCAACGAGGCGGGTGGGCGTGACAACATCAGTGTGGTCGTCATTCCCATCCCGCTTCGGCCGACCCTCCAGGGAGATCCCACACGATGACCGACACCCCCAGTTTCAGCATCAACGTCGACCAGAACCAGTACCTCCCCCTCGACGGGACCGAAGTACACGCGATCGTCAGTGTCACCTCCAGCAAGGGGTCGAGCCTGACGGCGGGCACGGCAGCCGAGGCCGCTGAGGTCATCATTGTCGACACCTCCGGGTCGATGATGGGGAACGAGATCGTGGCTGCGCGGCGCGCCGCACGGTCGGCGATCGACACCCTGCGGGACGGGGTCAAGTTCGCGATCGTCGCCGGCACCGACCGGGCCACCATGGTCTACCCCCGCACCACCGAGCTCGCCACCGTCACCGCGGCCACCCGCCAGGAGGCCAAGGACGCCGTCGGGCAGCTGGACGCCTACGGCGGCACGGCCATGGGGGAGTGGCTGAACCTGGCGGCCACCCTGTTCCAGCCGGTCCCGGACGCGATCAAACACGCGATTCTGCTCACCGACGGTCAGAACAACGAACCCGCCAGCGTCCTGAACCAGGCCCTGGAGCGGTGCTCGGGACTGTTCGTGTGTGACTGCCGCGGGGTGGGCGTGGGCTGGAATGTGGAGGAGCTGCGCAAGATCTCCTCGGCGCTGCTCGGTGAGGTCGAGATGATCGCCGACCCGCAGGACATGGAAGAGGACTTCCGGAAACTGACGAGCAAGGCCATGGGTAAGGCCGTCGCCGACGTGGCGCTGCGTCTGTGGACACCGCAGACCGCCAGCGTGCAGTACGTCAAGCAGGTCGCGCCGACCGTCGAGGACCTCACCGAGCGCCGGAGCGAGCCGGCATCGGCGCCCCAGGCCGGCGACTATCCAACGGGCTCCTGGGGTGATGAAAGCCGCGACTACCACATCTGCATCTCGGTCCCGCCGGGAACGCCCGGCCGGGAGATGCGGGCCGGCTGGGTGCGCCTGGTCGTCGCCGGCGCCGAGGAACAGGTCCTGGCCAGCGGCAACATTCTTGCGGAATGGACCGAGGACGAGGAGCGTTCGACCCGGATCCACCCCAGTGTGGCCCACTACACCGGGCAGGAGGAGCTCAGTAACGCGATCCAGGAAGGGCTCCGCGCCCGCAAGGCCGGAGATCTGGAGACGGCCACCCATCGTCTGGGACGTGCGGTGGAGCTGGCGCACAGCTCCGGACACGAGGACATGACGACCCGGCTCGGGGGCGTGGTCGACGTGGTCGACGCGGCGAGCGGCACCGTGCGCCTCAAACAGCAGGTGTCGGAGCAGGAGGAGATGATGCTCGACACCGCGTCGGTCCGCACCGCACGGATCGGCCCCGCCCGCGGCACCAGTGCCTGAGAGGGAACCCACCTATGAGCTGCCCGCACTCCTCGGTCACCGACGGCTACTGCGACGCCTGCGGGATCCGGATGACCCCCGCTCCCTCCGGCCCGAGCGTCCCCCTGCCCCCGCCGCAGGGCGCGCCCGTTGGGGTCCCGTGTCCCAACCCGGGCTGTGGAGCACCGGTCCTGGACCGGTTCTGTGAGGAGTGCGGTACCGATATCCAGGCGCCCGACCGTCCACCGCAACAGCCGTTCGCCGGTCCGACCCCGGGCGCCGACCCGCACGTGTCCGGTCCTCCCGCGACCGGACCTCCGCCACCGGCGGCGCAGCCAGCTGCCCACCCGCACACCGCAGCTCCAGCACCCCCGTCGTCGGCCGGCACCCAGGCGGATTCCCCCCCGCAGGACGCGGCGCCCTCCCCGGTCACCTGGACCGCCATCGTGTGGGCCGACCCGGCCTACTACCAGGCGATGGTTGACCAGGAGGTGATCGACGCGAACGAGCTGACCTTCCCCGAGTACTTCCCCCAGCGCCGGATCCCCCTGGCCGGCAGCAAAGTTCGTATCGGGCGCCGCAGCCGGGCACGCGGCATCGAACCCGAGATCGATCTGGGGGCGCCCCCCGGAGATCCGGCGGTCTCCGCCCGACACGCGGTCCTGGTGCCCCGACCCGACGGCTCGTGGGCACTGCGCGACGAAGGGTCCACCAACGGAACCATGGTCAACGGCATGGACGGGCCCATCGACCCCGACACCGAGGTCCCGCTCGCCGATGGGGACCGGATCTACCTCGGGGCCTGGACCGTGATCACCATGCAGAGAGGGTAAGCGTTGAGCACCGTCCTCAGCCGAGAATCGAGCGCCGACGACACAGGCCCCCGCAGTGACCGGGGTAGCCCCGACGGGAGCGGGGCGGTGAGTGCGCGCTCCCGTCGCCTGCTGCGGGAGCGGCTACGGTACCCGCTCCGCTCCAGGTCCACGGTTCGGCGGCTCCAGATTCTGTCCGGTACCGCCATTCTCGCGCTTCTCGGCCTATGTGCGACCAGCATCGTTGGGCTGACCCAGGCGCGGGACGGTGTCCACACCATCGGACACGGCGCCGGCCCCCAGGTTGTGGAGACCGCCAACCTCTACTACGCCCTCAGTGACATGGACGCCCAGGTGGCCAACATCCTGGTGATCGGGGACCAGCACGAGCTCGGTGACGGCCGGGAAGCGGCTCTGGAGACCTACGACCAGCGACGCACGGAGGCTAACGAAGCGCTCCTCGAAGCCTCGCAGCTGAGTGCGGACGATCCGACCGAGCAACGCACCGTCCAGGAGCTTCTGGACGGGCTCGCGACCTATGACCAGTTGCGTGCCGAGGCGATCCTGCTCAGCGAGCAGGCCGACCACCCGCCGGGTGAGCTTCCCGAGGAGGTTCGAGAAACCTACGACGAGGCCGCGGACCTGATGCGGCTGGAGCTGCTGCCCAAGGCCTACAACCTCGCCCTGGACCGGGGCTCCCTCGTCCGCACCACCTATGAGGAGAAGCACACCTGGGTTCTGGTGTCCGCGATCGTGGCCGCCGTGGCGGGGATCGTCGCGGTCGCCGCCCTCATCCGGCTCCAGATCTTCCTCCGTCGACGGTTCCGACGTCGGCTCTCGCCGTTCCTGGTGGCCGCGACCGTCGGCACCGCCATCATGACTGTGGGCATCAGCGGATTCCTGCTGTCCGAAGCGCGGCACCTACAGAGTGCGAAGGAGGATGGCTTCGACTCCGTCCTGGCCCTGGCCCGCGCCCGCGCAATGGCCACGGTCAATCATGCCGACCAGAGCAGGTATCTCCTCAATCCCGACCAGGCCACCAGCTACGAACAGCGGTTCCTGGAGAACTCCCAGGCCATCGTGGACGTTCCGATCGGCGGTGAGGACGGCTCGGCGGCGGGCACCCTCGAGGAGTACCGCGAATCGCTTGCCGAGGGTGTGGCCAACCTCGAGGAGGAGGACGTCGATCAGGAGCTGCGCGGGCTCCTGGGCGACGAGGTCGGCGCGAGCGAGCTGGAGGGGCACGACACGGCGATCCTGACCGTGCTCCAGAACTACACCGCGCTCCAGTCCAGCGACGAAACCATGCGCGCCATGGCCGAGCGGGGCAATACCCACGGCGCCATCCAGTTCCTGGTCTCCAGCGGGGGTGGAGAGGGCACCTACGCGTTCAACCAGTTCGACACGGCCCTTGCCGAGGGGCTCACCGAGCTGCACCAGCAGGCGTTCGACGACGCGATCGCCCGCGGGGAGAGCGGTCTGACCGCGTGGACCGTGGCCAGTCCCGCAGTGACACTCCTGCTGGCCGGGCTGGTTGTCGCCGCAGCCCGGTCCCGTATGGCCGAGTACCGCTGAGAGGAGTCCCGGATGCGCACGCGCACGCTCGCACTACCCCTGGCCATGACGCTGCTCGCGGCCACGGGTTGCACCGCTGTCGCGGAGACGGGCTCCGTCGCGGGAGCGAACAGTCTCACCATCGGTGTGAAGTACGATCAGCCCCAGCTGGGCCTGGAAACCGGTGGCAGCTTCGAGGGCTTCGAAGTCGACGTCGCCACCTACGTCGCCGACCGGCTCGGCGTCGATCCCGACGACATCACCTGGGTGGGGCTGGACTCCGCCGACCGGGAGGACGCCATCCGCAACGGTGACGTGGACCTCGTGTTCGCCACCTACTCCATCACCCAGGAACGCAAGGCGGATGTCGGCTTCGCCGGCCCCTACTACGTCGCCCATCAGGACATCCTGGTGAATGCCGAGAACACCGAGGTGGAGGACGTCACGGACCTGGAGGGCACCCGCATCTGCCAGGCCCAGGGCTCACACTCGGGCACCCGCATCGTCGAGGAACGCGGGATCGACGCCGAGCTCGTGGAGGAGGACAACTTCGGAGACTGCATCAACACCGCCCTCGCCGAGGGCCAGGTGCAGGCCGTGTCCACCGACGACCTCATTCTCGCCGGTTTTCTGGAGGAAAACCCCGAGGCGTTTCGGTTCGTGAACGCTCCGTTCACGGACGAACGCTACGGTGTCGGCATCGACCGGGACGACATCGCCGGTTGTGAGGCGGTGAACAAGGCGATCACCCAGATGTACCAGGACGGCACCGCCGCCGAGCTGTTGCAGGAGTGGTTCGGCGCGACCGACCTCGACCTGGTCACCAGCGTCCCCCAGTTCGAGGGGTGCGGGTAACACCGGGAACAGCCGCATCGGAGCACACGGCGATGGGTCGGCGCCACGAAACCCGGTGAACCGGTGGCGGTCCGGCTTCGTGGCGCCGACCCATCGTGCCCGCGCCTCGATCGGCGGCTAGTTCGGGATCCGCCCGTTGTGGTCCTTCGCCGCACCCGGGGAGCCGTCCGTGGACTGTTCGGCGCCCTCGGAGTCCTGCCCACGCAGGGTCTCGCGTGCCTCCCTGGCCTTGGCGGTCACCGTGTCTCGGACCTGTTCGCGGGCCTGGCGCAGGCTCTCCTGCCACTCGGCCTCCTGGGCCGACTGACGCATGCGCACCACTCCGTACACCGCCGCGGCGCCGGCCGCGGCCACCCCGACAACGATCAGGGTCCTGGGCACCCGGCGGCCTCCCGCACGCCGGCCACGCAGGAAGAGGCGTTTCGGGGGCTCCGGCTCCACTTTCTGCGCAGCCTGGACGAGCAGGTTAGCCACGCGCGGAGCAACGGTGTCCTCCACACGCTCCGCGGCGTTCTCCAGACGAGGCGCGGTCCATCCCCGCGCCTGCCGGAACCGGCGGGCCGCGTTGTCCCGCGCCACCTCGGCGTAGGGCCCCAGACGTTCGGCCTGTTCCCGAGCGAGTTCTTGCAGCCGAGCAAGCGCCGCCTCGAACTCGGGTTCGGCGCTGCGGCGCTTCAACGTGACTGACACGTCGACCTCCTTGGTTCTCCGATTGGTTCGGGCTGCTCCATCACAACGGGACACGGCAGTGCTGCTTTACCTTTCCAATCAACCCGCCGGTTATGCCTTCGGGGCTCACCCGATCGCGGGCCGACCGAAAAGAACCGCGCCCCAGCGGGCGGGATGGTGCGGCTGGCGGGCCCCGGGACCGTCGCCGCCACCCCGGACGGTGTGGCCACCATCCAGAACAACTGGCCTCAGACTATTCCCGCGGCGGGAACACCCCATGTCGTGACACGCGAGGCGGATCCGGCCGACACCGGACATGCGGCCGCAGGCGGCCAGCACCGGCTGGGTCCAGCACCGGCGGTAACGTGGACACCGCAGATACTGAGAATCCATGACCAGGAAAGGTCTTCCTACGTTGTCTGACGCGTCCACCGGCCAGCTGCGCGCTCGGCTCGCCACGTCCAAGGGCGAGATCGTCCTTGCGCTCTTTCCACAGCAGGCCCCACAGACCGTGGCGAACTTCGTCGAACTCGCGGAGGGAACCCGGGAGTGGCGGGACCCCCGAACCGGGGAGACCACCACGGCCAAGCTGTACGACGGCACGATCTTCCACCGGGTAATCTCCGGGTTCATGCTCCAGGGTGGAGACCCGCTGGGCAACGGCCGGGGCGGCCCCGGATACGAGTTCGCCGACGAGTTCGACCCGAGCCTGCGGTTCGACCGTCCCTACCTGCTCGCCATGGCGAACGCCGGCCCGGGCACCAACGGATCCCAGTTCTTCATCACCGTCTCGAAGCCGGCCCACCTCAACGACCGGCACACCATCTTCGGTGAGGTGACCGAGGGACACGACGTCGTCGACGCCATCGAGGCGGTCCCGACGAACCAGGCCGACCGCCCGCTGGAGGACGTGGTCATCCAGTCCGTCACTATCGAGCGCGACTGAGGCGTTACGACGATGAGCGATTCCCCTCCCCCCACCCCGGAGGAACCGTCCGCCGCGGAGGTTCCGACCTGCTTCCGGCATCCCCAACGGGAGGCCTACGTCCGCTGCGCCCGATGCAACCGGGTGATCTGCCCGGACTGCATGCGGGAAGCCGCGGTCGGATTCCACTGTGTGGAGTGTGTGGCGGAGGGGAATCGTACCGTTCGGCAGGCCCGTACGGTATTCGGTGGAAAGCAGGTACGGGCCCCGTACGTCACCTGGACCCTGCTCACCCTCATCGGCCTGGGTTTCCTCGCCCAGCTCGGGACGGCCTCGAACGGTTGGGGAGCCACGAGCAGCTGGCTGGTCCCACAGTTCGGCATGCTCGGTGTCGTGGGTGAATTCGGCGTCGCCCACGGCGAGTACTACCGCCTGCTCACCTCGGAGCTGCTGCACGGCGGCGTGCTGCACCTCCTGGTCAACGGTTTCGCCCTGTACTTCCTCGGCCCCCAGTTGGAGCGCTGGCTGGGGCATCCCCGCTTTCTCGCCCTGTGGCTGCTCAGCGCCCTGGGTGGCTCGGTACTGACCTACCTGCTGGAACCCCAGCAGCTCACCGTCGGCGCCTCCACCGCACTGTTCGGGCTGTTCGGTGCCATCTTCGTCCTGGGGCACCGCCTCGGGCTGGACACCCGGTTCGTCCTGGTTCTACTGGGGCTGAACCTCGTGCTGACCTTCACCGTGCCCAACATCTCCTGGACCGGCCACATCGGAGGACTGGCGAGCGGCGCCGTGATCGCGCTGGCCTACGGCTACCTCCCGCGCACCCGACAGCACACCGGACCCCGACACCAGCGCCGGCAGGCCCTCTTCCACAGTGCCGTGGCCGCCGGATGGGCTGTGCTGCTGGTGGCGCTGGCCGTGGCACAAACCTGGCTCATCGTCAGCTAAGCCCCGCGTTGTGGAGTTGGGCTGAGGTAGGTCCCAGCCTGGCGGATGCAGGGATCGGGGCCGGTCGTTTCGGCCGCGCTGGTGTCGTGCGGACACTTCCTTCCAGCCTCCCGGCGAACACCCATCCACGCCGGGCAGCCCACCCCAGCACGCCCCGACAGACCCGCTGGCCACCCTGCGGGGGAACGGGAGCGCCGCCAGGCACGACGCCAGCGGCCGCATCGGCGCCCAACGCACCACACCCCCGTGTGGAGGCTCCTCGCGCCGCCACGCGGGGACGAGGGCATTGCGGAGACTAGTGCCAGCGCGTCGACATCAACACGGTAGCGATGATGCCGCCGAAGCCGACCAGGAGGTTCCAGTTGCCCAGCTGGTCCAGCACGGGAATCTGCCCGCCGGTGATGTAGAAGACCACGATCCACAGGATTCCGAGGGCACCTGGAGCCAGCATCACGGGCACGAACCAGGGAGGGCTCACCCGTGGCGCCTCCTCCTGTACCGGAGGAGTGTAGACAGCCTTCTTCTTACGGTCGCTGCGGGACTTCGGCACGGTCAGTACTCCAAGACGGTGGACGACGCCTGGCTGGCACGTCACAGTCTAGGTCAGACGTGGCAACCCGTGCCCCTCGCGGTGGAGGGGATGACACGGGCGACCGGCCCCTACCCGTTGCGGGCCCACTCCTCGAACCAGTCGTCGTCCCCGAGCCAAGCGTCCTCGTGCTCGCCCTCCCCGTCGTCTCCGTTCTCGCCGTTGCCGTTATTGCCGTTGCCGTTATTGCCGTTGTTCCCGTTGCCGTTGCCGTTGCCGTTGCCGTCTCCGTTGTTTCCGGGGTCGTCGGCCACGACAATCTGCACGGTGGTGCCCTCCTCGACCGTGCTGCCCGCACCCGGGTTCTGGTTGATGACGGTTCCCGGTTCCGCATCCGGATCCGGCTGCGGCTGGGCCTGGGCCTCCAGCTCCAGCTCGGAGAGCTCCTGTTCGGCCTCGCCCTGCTCCAGCCCGATCAGGTCCGGAACCTCAACCTCCTCGGCTTCCGGCTCCGTGGCCAGAACCAGATTCACCGCCGTGCCCTCCTGCACCGTGGAGCCGGCGGCGGGACTCGTACGCAGTACCGTGTTCGGGTCCTGATCCTCGGTCTCCTCCGTGCTCGTCGACCCGATCTGGAGCCCGGCGTCTTGCAGGGTCTGCATCGCACTGTCCTGGTCCTGACCGGAAACGTCCGGCACGTCGACCTGGTCGTCCTCCTCCTCGCCGGTGGAGACCACCAGCAGGATCTCGGTCTCGGCCGTCTGGGCCGTACCGGCCGCGGGGTCGGTCTCGATGACGTTGCCCTCGGCAACCTCCGCACTGGGCTGTTCCTGAGGCTCATCCGCGACATTGGTGAACCCGACGTCCTCCAACTCCGCTTCCGCCTCGGCGACGGGCATACCGCTCACATCGGGAACATCGATCTCCTCGACACCGTCCCGCGTCAGCAACCAGCCCAGGAAGACCAGGGCACCGATCACCGACAGGGCCAACAGCACCCACAGCAGAGCCTTGCCAGCACCTCCGCCACGGCGCTCGTCACGCTCATCGAAATCGCCGTCGTCGTCCTGCACCGGCGGCAGCGCCGTGGTTCCCCCGGCCGCCGCCATAACCGCGGTGCTGGCCTCGGTCTGCATCCCCGACATCCCCCGCTGAATGTCGGCCCGCATCTGCTCGGCGCTCTGGTAGCGATCCTCCGGATCCTTGGCCATGGCCCGCAGTGTGATCTCCTCCAGCCACTGCGGCACCTCCGGGTCCAGCTGGCGCGGGGGAACCGGATCCTCCCGCACGTGCTGGTAGGCGATCGACACCGGTGTGTCCCCCGTGAACGGCGGCCTCCCGGTGAGGAGTTCGTAGAGGACACAGCCCGTGGCATAGAGGTCGCTACGCGCGTCCACACGCTCACCCCGGGCCTGCTCCGGGGAGAGGTACTGAGCGGTACCGATGACCTGTGACGTCTGGGTCATGGTCGCCTGAGAGTCATCCGTGGACCGCGCGATACCGAAGTCCATCACCTTGACCTCGGCCTGGCGTGTCAGCATGACATTGGCAGGCTTGATATCCCGGTGCACGATGCTGTGGCGGTGACTGTAGTCCAGGGCACGCAGAACGCCCTCGGCGATCTCGGCGGTGCGCTCGGGCAGGAGCCGCCGACCGTCGTTGAGCAGCTCCTGGAGCGTACGTCCGTCGACGTACTCCATCACGATGTAGGGGATGTTCGCGCCGTCGATCTCGTCCTCGCCGGTGTCGTACACCGCGATGATCGAGGGGTGGTTCAGCGAGGCCGCGGACTGCGCCTCGCGGCGAAACCGCGCCTGGAAGGTCTCGTCCTGGGCCAGGTCCGAGCGCAGCGTCTTGATGGCGACCATACGATCCAGCCGCAGATCCCGCGCGCGATGAACCTCGGCCATACCTCCACGCCCGACCGTTCCGTCGAGTTCGTAGCGGCCACCGAGTAGCCGTGGCTGAGACATGTCCTGAACTATCCCCTGTGTCTCTCGGAGCTGGATCGTGATGTCGTGTTGCAGGTCGGCCGTACATCCCTGGGACGACGCTCGCTGCGACGCACGCGGACAGTCGGACTCTCCAGCCCGCGAACCGCTGCGACGGTGCTCTGGCCCCGCCGGAGCCTCAGTGCGGTGCGGGCCCGGCCGGGCTGCACGTCACTCATTGGTCCGATCGCACGCACACAACACTCCCTGGCAGGCTTCGGCCCACACGTACGGTGCCAACGGCTGGCGAACCCCGGATCTGCGGAGATCCTCACTCTCCGGCTTCCTCACCGGAGTCCGCATCCTCCTGCTGGTCATCGGGTTCCGTCGTGTCCTCGTCGGGTTCGCCGGTAGGCTCGTCCGGCTCGTCGGGCTCGTCGGGTCCGGTTTCGTCCGGCGTCTGTTCCGGTGTGGGCTCGGTGGGCTCCTCGTGCTCGGTGTTCGGGGCCTCCTCCGGCTCGGGGGCAGGGTCACCCTGGTCCGGGGCCTGCTCCACCACCGGTTCCTCGGGCTCGGGCTCCTCGGTCGGTTCCTCCTCGTCCGTGGGCGCGGTACGCTCTGCCTGCTGCTCGTTTCCGGCCGGGCGACTCGGCTCCTCACCGCCACTGAGCCACTGGCCAAGGAACAGGGCACCGGCCGCGAGGACCAGAACGGCAACGATCGAGCCGATAACCGCCGCTCGGGGAATCCTCCGGGAGCCCGGGGCCAGGGTAGCCGAGTCACCGGCACCGTCAGAAGAGGCCGGACCGAGTGATTCTCCGGGCTGCGTCGCGGCGTCGCCCTGACCACCCCGAGTGGCACCCGCCCCAACCGCCGCACCCGACATGACCGCGGTCTGTGCGGGCGCCGTCAACACGCTCGTGGCCGCGTCCGGGCGCGATGGCACGGTCCCGGTGTCACGCAGCTGTTGGGCGGTCTGGGCAACGTCAACCGCGGAGGAGGGACGGTCCGCCGCGGATTTGGCGAGCATGCCGAGAACGAGGTCCTGCACCGGTTGCGCGATGTGCTCCGGGAGCGGCGGCGGCTCGTCGCGGACATGGGCCAGTGCGAGCGCGAGTGGCGCGTCCGCGGTGAACGGCGGAGTACCGGCGAGGCACTCGTAGGCCACCACACCGAGGGAGTACACGTCCGAGGAGTGCGTGGCCGACTGCCCTGAGGCCTGTTCCGGGGAAATGTACTGGGCGGTCCCCATGACCATCCCCGTCTGGGTGAGTGTCACCGACTCGTCGCCACGCGCGATCCCGAAGTCGGTCAGCTTGACTGTGCCGTCCTCGGTCACCAACAGGTTGCCGGGTTTGATGTCGCGGTGCACCACGCCCCGGGCGTGTGCCGCCCCGAGGGCGTGCGCGGCCTGCGCCAGCAGCCCCAGGGCGGCACCGGGCTCCAGGCCGCCATCCCGCCGGATGATGGCGGACAGGGGCTCCCCACACACCAACTCCATCACCAGGAAGGCGGTGTCGTTCTGCTCCCCGTAGTCGTAGACCTGGGCAATACCGGGATGGGACAGCCCGGCGGAGATCCGCGCCTCGGTGCGGAACCGTTCCCGGGAAATGGGTTCCGCCATCTGCGCGGCGTGCAGCACCTTGACAGCGACTGGGCGGCTCAGCAGGGTATCGGTGGCGCGCCACACCTCGCCCATGCCGCCGACACCGATCCGCTCGTCGAGCTGGTATCGGCCGTTCAGCAGGGTCCCGCTGCGGTCCGGGCCCTCCTGCGTGTCGTCATCCGGGTGCGGCACGCCGTCCTCACTCACTGCTCACTCACTCCTGGAGCACCGCCTCCATGATGTCCCGAGCGACCGGGGCGGCCGAGGCACCACCACCGCCGCCACCGTGTTCGATCACAGTGGCAACCGCGACCTCGGGGTCGTCGGCCGGGGCGAAGCCGATGTACCAGCTGTGGTTGGCACGGTCACCACCGGCCTGGGCGGTGCCCGTCTTACCCGCGACGTCGATCCCACTGATGGCTGCGTTCGTACCGGTACCCCCCTCCTCGGTGACCAGCTTCATCATTTCGGTGAGGTCGCTGGCGGTGCTGGAGCTGACGGCGCCGGGCATGTACACCTCAGGGTCGGTCGAGGTGATCTCGGACAGGTCCGGTGCCTGCACACTGTCGACCAGGTAGGGCCGCATGACGTCCCCGTTGTTGGCGATCCCGGAGGCGACCATGGCCATCTGGAGTGGGGTCGCCTCGAGATTACCCTGGCCGATCCCGGATCGCGCGAGAACGAACTCGTCGTCGCTCTCGTTCGGAGCCAGGCTCTCGGTGACATCCAGCGGAACCTCCAACGGCCCCTGGTTGAACCCGAAGGCGCTGGCCTGCTCGTACATCTGCTCCGCACCGAGTTCCATCGCCCAGTTCGCGAACGAGGTGTTACAGGAGATCTTGATGGAGTTCGCCAGGGTGTCGGGATTCCCCCCGTTACAGGACATCCCGCCGGCGTTGCGCAGGGTCCCCCCGAGCTCCATGGAGTCGGGTGCGGCCATCTCGCTGTCCGGGCTGGCGCCGTTCTCCAGGGCGGCCGCCGCGGTGACGATCTTGAAGGTGGAGCCCGGTGGGTAGCGCTCGTTGAACGCCCGGTTGAGCAGCGGATTGTCCTCCTCCAGGCGCGCGTCCAACTCCTCCATGGCCTGCCCCGACACCTCGGTGTCCAGGCTGGAGATCGGGTTGGCGTCGAAGGTGGGAATCGACGCGGCGGTCAGGATCTCGCCGGTGCTCGGGTCGAGAGCGACCGCGGCCCCGGTGTCGCCGAACTGCCGGAGCCCGTCCACGGCCGCCCGCTGCGCATCGGGGTGGAGGGTGAGGTGCGCGCTGGCGCCCTGGCTCTCCTCCCCCGAGATCATGTCCATGAAGTTACGCACCGCGAGCCGACTGTCCGAACCGTCCAGCAGGGAATTCTCCGCACGTTCGATTCCCGTCTCGTTGTAGAAGGAGAAGAAGCCGGTGACGTGGGCGAAGTACTCCGAGTCCTCGTAGACCCGCTGGTAGTCGTAGAGTGCGTCCTCCCCGGTCTCCTCGGAGTAGGCGATCTGCTCGTCAGCAACGATGATCGGGCCCCGCTGGTCGTCGAACTTGCGTTCGTTCACCCGTGGATTGCCGTCCGCCTCGCGCAGGGACTCCGCCGTTATGGCCTGAAGCCAGTTCACCTGGAGCAGCAGTGCTGCGAACAGCACCATGAGGAAGACCGTCAAGCGTCGGATCGGTATGTTCATCGCGAGATCACCTGCGTGGCTCCCTCGTCCTGGATCGCCTGCGGCGCGGGTTTACGTGCGTTGTCACTGAGTCGCAGCAGCAGCCCGATCATGATCCAGCTCGCCATGATCGAGCTTCCTCCCGCCGACATTAGCGGTGTCGTCATACCCGTCAGCGGAATCAGCCGGGTCACGCCCCCCAGCACCACGAAGACCTGGAACGCGAAAATGAAAGACAACCCCGTGGCCAGGAGCTTGACGAACATCTCCCGGGACGCCAGGGCGACCCGCAGGCCCCGTTCCACCAGCAGGAAGATCGCCATCACGATCACCATCAACCCCGCCAGTCCCAGCTCCTCACCGAAGGACACGAGAATCAGGTCACTATCGGCGGCGAAGTTCTGGTCGGGCCGCCCGGCCCCGAGCCCAGTCCCGAGCAGTCCCCCCTCGGCCATCGCGTACAGGCCCTGGACCAGCTGCCACCCCTCGTTGTCCGCGATCTCCGGGTCGAAGGTGTTCAGCCAGATCATGACCCGCAGCTGCACGTGGCTGAACAGGAAATAGGCGATGGTGGCCCCACCGAGGAACATGGACACCCCGATGATCACCCAGGAGGAACGTTGCGTGGCCACGTAGATCATCGCGAGGAAGGTGCCGAACATCAGCAGCGAGGTGCCCAGGTCCGTACTGACCACCAGCAGCATGATCGCCAGCATCCAGGCGACGACCATCGGTGCCATGTCCCGCAGACGCGGAACATCGAAAACCCGGAAACCGAACACCTTGATCTGGCGGCTGGCCAGGGACAGGACGTCCCGTTTCAACACCAGATACGCCGACAGGAACAGCACCAGGGCGATCTTCGCGAATTCCGAAGGTTGCAGAGTGAAGCCACCGAAGCCGATCCAGCGTCGGGCTCCGAACCGCTCGATACCGATCACCGGCAGGATCGGCAGCATCATCAGCACGATCGCGGCCAGGGCGAACAGGTACGGGTAGCGTTGCAGGACCCGCGGCTCCTTGAGGAAGAACAGAACGCCCAGGCACAGCAGCATGCCCACGGCGGCCCAGATCAGCTGCATCCCGGCACCGGCGTGGTCCCCGTCGCCCTGGTTGAGACGCCACACCATGGCGAGTCCCAGACCGGTGAGGAACACTGCCAACGGCAGGATCAACGGATCGGCGTACGGGGCGATGAAGCGTAGCGCCACGTGGGTGCCGATAGTGATCGCGATGAAGCCGATGCCGTAGCCGAACATGCCCACGGGAAGGCTGCCGTCCAGCGCCAGTCCGGAGGCCCCGAACGCCGACACCGTCACCGCCAGCGCGACCCCGAGCATGACCAGTTCGGCGTTCCTACGCTTGACCGGGGGAAGCGTCGCGGGCGCGTTGTCCTTACTCATCGGGCTGGTCCGGGGTGTCGGTGTCCGCTGCCGGGTCGGACCCGTTCTCCGCGGTGGCGGCGCCGGTCTCGGCGTTCGCCTCGGCATCCTGGTCGTCCGGGTCGTCCGCAACCGCGTCAGCGTCTGTGTCAGCTTCGGCGTCGTCCGCTGCCGCACGCAGCCGGTCGATCATCTCCTCGGCGGCGTCCTCGCTGTCGAACTCCTGGATGTTGCGGACCTGGTCCTGTTCGTTCTGCGGCAGGCTGTCCAGGGCGATGCCCGTGTCGTCGACCTGCTCCCAGAGATCGAACCCCAGAACGTCGGTGTTGAGTCCCTGATAGAGGGCGACGTTGTCTCCGGTTCCCTCGTCTGGGCCAACGAAGTACTGACTGTCGAGGAAGCGGCCGACCAGGATGAACCCAGCGACCGCGACCACGGTGACGACGACGAGGAAGGTCACCACCATCGGCCACCACCGCCGGGTCCCCGGTTCGGAGGCGGCGGGTTCCGGGGGCTCCGCGGGGGTTACGTCCTCCACCGGGTCCATCTCTGCGGTGTCCCGCGCCGGTTCCTCCCGGGGTTCCTGGGGTTTGCCCATCATCTCCTGGGCGCGCCCTGCCGGAGTATCCGGCGTCATCAGCGGTTCCCGCCGCTGATCCGCGGCCCCCACCCACATCCGCTCGGTGGTGGGACCGGCGATATCGGTGTCCGTCTCGATAACGTCGGCGATCACCGCAGTGATGTTGTCCGGACCCCCGCCCCGGTTGGCGAGGTCGATCAGACGCCGGGCCGCGGTCTCGGGCGAGGTCTCACTGCCCAGGGTCTCGCGAATGGTGTCCTCGCTGACCACTCCGGACAGACCGTCCGAACACAGCAGATAGCGGTCGCCCAGTTCGACCTCATACACCCGGATGTCCGGGTCGACCTCGCCCTGGCCGTTCAACGCCCGCAGCAGCAGCGAGCGTTGGGGGTGCGTGGCGACCTCCTCCTCCGTGATCTTTCCTTCGTCAACGAGGGTTTGCACGAGGGTGTGGTCGTGAGTGAGCTGGGTGAACTCGCTGCCGCGCAGCAGGTAAGCCCGGGAGTCACCGACGTGGATCAGCACGAGCCGGGACCCTGACAACAGCATCGCCGTCAGGGTGGTGCCCATGTTCTCGAGCTTGGGATCATCCTGGACGTGCCGGGCGATCGTGGTGTTGGCCGAGTCGACGGCCTCCTCCAGGGACTCGGCCATCTGCGAGGCAGGAATATCCCCGTCGAGAGGCTCCAGAGCGTTGAGCGCGATGGCGCTGGCGATCTCCCCGCCAGCGTGGCCGCCCATCCCGTCGGCGACCGCAAGCAGGTGGGGGCCGGCGTAGGCCGAGTCCTCGTTACCTTCGCGGAGGCATCCTACGTCGGAGTACGCCGCGTATCGGAGAGCGATTGTCATTTGCGCAGTTCCAGTACGGTCTTGCCGATGCGAATTGGCTGGCCAACGGATACGGGGACCGCCTGCGTCACCTTCTGTTGACCAAGGTAGGTCCCGTTCCGCGACCCCAGATCTTCGACGAGCCAACGACCGTTGTCCGAGTAGATACGGGCGTGCCTGCCGGAAGCGTAGTCGTCATTGACGACGAGCGTCGAGTCCTGGCCTCTCCCGATGAGAATGGGGTGGGGACCGAGGTTCAGCTTTGTTCCGGTGAGGGGCCCCTTGGTCACGACGAGGTGGCTCGGTTCGTTGCGTCCCCCCCGAGGCTTCGGTTTCGGCTTGGACTCGCGCCGGGGACGCTCGGGGCGCTTCGACTTCTTACTGCTCTTCGCGGGCCCGAACATGTCCGTACGGATCACACCAACGGCCATGATCACAAACAGCCACAGCACCGCGAGAAACGCGAGCTTGATCACCATGAGGGTCAGATCGTTCATTGAAGTGCTCGTCCACCCCTGTCGTGCTCCGGCTGGATGTCTGTGACGGCCACCGGCCCTCGGTATGGCACGTGACGTCGGACAGACCCACTGGACGTGGTTATTCTGCCCGATCGGTCAAGCCTCTCGGGACGGCGCTCCCTCCATCCCCACGGTCTTTCCTGTGTCGTGACGGCCTCCCCTGTCGGGGACGCCATCGTGGTTGATCTCTGTTGGCCCTGGTCGGTTCGCGACAGCCCTAGTCCCGCCGGAAGGTCATCCGGGTATCGCCGAGAGCCAGCCGCGACCCGTCCACCAGGTGTGCACGCCGCACCTTCTGGTCATTCACATAGGAGCCATTGGTGGAACCGAGATCCACGAGGAAGAACTCGTCCCCCTCCTCCATCCGGATCTCGGCATGGTGCCGGGAGACTCCGTTGTCGACCAGCCGCAGGTCGCAGTCCGTGCTCCGGCCCAGCAGCGTGACCTGGTTCTCGATCGGGAACGGATCCCCGGAGCGCCCCTGGGAGGTGACGAGCAGCCGGGGCTGCCCCCGGAACTGGGACTCGGAGGCGCGCGGATAGTCACTCGGAGGCTGGCGGATCTCATTGGCTTCGACGGTCGTTCCGCGGATCACGCCCGAACGGATGCGGAACCGACCGGTCTTGAGGTCCTCCGCGAGATCCATCCGGACCTTGACCGGACCGACGAAGGAGTATCCCTGTTCACTGGCGTACTCCCGAGCCAGCTTCGACAGTTCGTCGCCCAGGCTGTCGGAGTAGACCGCGAGGCGCTCGTGGTCAGACCCGGCAAGCTCCACGACGAAGTCGTTGGGTACCAGCGTGCGTCCCTGAGCGACGATGGCAGCGCGTTCGTCCATCTCGCGCTGCACCCCGCTGGCCAGCTCGACCGGCTGCACCTCGGCCTTGCTGACCGCCGCAAAGGCTCCTTCGACCAGGCTCTCCAGCCTGCGTTCGAAGTTCTGCAGCACTCCCACGAGGTACCTCCCTTGACTGCCACTCCCGTGTGAGTGAGTTGGTGGACAGATCCTTCTCTCAAGCTTAAGCGCGCCCGCCCCCGGCATGGGGACGAGCAGCTCCAGCCCCCTCAACCACGGAGATCCGCGACGGAGGTTACGGGACCGGACGTTGCGACCCTAATTCACTGGGACGATCGTAGCTTCGTTGTGGTTTCTGCCGGAGGGTCTCGTTCCGGGAAAACGGCCGGTACCGGCCGCGGGCGACCTCGCACCGCGTATGCACGACCCCCCACGAACTCGTGCTAGCCTTGGTCATGTCGCAGAGCGGGCAGCCGGGCCAGCAAGGCCCGGGCGTCAGCATGTGACATGTCACTCGGGCGGGTGGCGGAATGGTAGACGCGCACGGTTCAGGTCCGTGTGTCCGAAAGGACGTGAGGGTTCAACTCCCTCCTCGCCCACCAGCAGAATTCGGCCCGGGCACAGGGTGCCCGGGCCGATTCGTGTCGCAGGGCCGGTTCAGCCCTGCCCCGCAACGTAACTCTCGATCCCGTCGAGGAAGCGGCGCAGCGGGAAGACGATGCCGAAGCGGAACGACTCACTCTCCACCCCGGCGAATGCGCCCCGATCCTCCTCGGAGTGTGCGTCTGCTGCCCCGGAGCGCTGTGGCGGGTCGAACATGCCCGCCGCGACGATGCGGCTGAGGGTGGGGTAGCGGTCGGGAACCGCATAGGTCCGCAGTGCGGTCGCGTAGGCGGATTCCGGCTGCTCCTGCGGCGCGGTGGGGGAACCACCCTCCGTGGCCGGAGCCCCGGCGGCGCTCTCGGTCTCGGCACGGGCCCAGTCCCGGATCGAGCCCTGCACAAAGGCGAAGGCACAGAAAGCCTCGACGTCGGAGAGTCCGCCTCGCGTGAAGGCGCTGGTTCCCGCCTCCATCCAGGCGAGATGGTTGGGGCCGATGGGTGGCCCCGCGAACTGCATGGACAGGAACCAGGGATGGCGCATGAAGACGCGCCAGACCGCCCAGGCGATGGCCTCCACCTGGGCACGCCACGGCAGGGACGTGCCGTCCGGCGCCTCCGGGGTGGGGGGCTGACCCACCGCCCGGTCGATCATCACGTCCAGCAGTTGGGCCTTTCCGGGGACGTAGCGGTACAGCGACATGGTCGTGTAGCCGAGTTCCCCGGCGATGCGCTGCATGGACAGGGCGTCCAGGCCCTCGGTGTCGGCGATCGTGATGGCGGTGTCGGCGATCCGGTCGATACTCAGACGTGGTTTGGGGCCGCGTCGGGGACGTGGCGACTCCCCCCACAGCAGCTCCAGGCTGCGCATCTGGTTCACGACTGCGCCGGAACCACCGCCGCCGGGGTCGCCGGTGCCGCCACCGGGGCGCCTGCTCGTGTTTTCCGTCGCCATCGCGCCATCCCCTCCCTTGACCGCGTCCCAGCCTAGATCCACATCTGCCCCGAACCTCCGGCTCGGACAGCTCCTCAACTCCGCAATCCCATCAATTGTGTATCGCATACACCAATATGTATACTTCATAAACAGTTTATGGCGAACACAGATAAGGATGAGGGGATGTATGTCCGCAGCACATGTGACAGCCGAAGGTCTGTGTAAGCGCTATGGCCAGGTCACCGCGCTGGACGGGGTCGACCTGGACGTGCCGACGGGAACCGTCGTCGGGCTGCTCGGACCGAACGGTGCGGGGAAGACCACCATGATTCGCCTCCTGACCACCCTGGCCCGACCCGACGCGGGTCGGGCCAGGGTCGCCGGCCACGACGTGACCCGCGCCCCCGGGATGGTCCGGCGACGGATCGGACTGGCCGGACAGTACGCGGCCGTGGACGAGCTGTTGACCGCCCGCGAGAATCTGGAGATGTTCGGGCGGCTCTACGGGCTCGGGATCCGCTCGGCCCGCGGCCGGGCCCGTGAACTGATCGACCACTTCGACCTGACCTCCGCGGCGGACCGCCCGGCCCGCGGCTACTCCGGCGGGATGCGGCGCCGTCTCGACCTGGCCACCAGCCTGATCCCCGAGCCCGACGTGCTGTTTCTCGACGAGCCGACCACGGGCCTGGATCCACGAAGCCGAACGGGGATCTGGTCCTCGGTACGCGAACTGGTGTCCCGGGGCACCACCGTCATCCTCACCACCCAGTACCTGGAGGAGGCCGACCAGCTGGCCGACCGGATCGCGGTACTCGGGGCTGGCCGGGTCATCGCCGAGGGTCCACCCAGTGAGCTCAAAGGCAGGATCGGACACGACTGGATCGACGTGGCCATCCACAACGCCGCCGAACTCTCCGCAACCACCGAGATCGCCGAACGTGTGTGCGGTACCCGGCCCCGGGTCGACTCCGATGCCCTGCGGATCAGCGTCACCTGCACCGATCGGGTGTCCCAGCTCACCGCCCTCGTGCGAGAACTGGACACGGCCGGCATCGAAGCGGCGGACCTCTCCGTGCGCCGCCCCACCCTGGACGACGTGTTCCTGGCCCTCACCGGCGCCGACACACAACCACCGGCGATCTCGTCCGGCTCCTCCCCCGCCGCTCCCACATCCCCGCTGGAGGCCACTCGATGAGCACACCCACCACACCACGACCGGAAACCGCCGAGCGGGGCACCGTCCGGACCTTTCTCGCCGACACCCGAACCATCGCGCGCCGCAGCCTGATCCACATTCCCCGGGCCCCCGAGGAACCGATCCTGGCGCTGGTCATTCCGGTCATGCTGCTGTTGCTGTTCGGGACCGTCTTCGGTGAGGTCATGGCGCCCCCCACGGCCACCACCTATATGGAGTTCCTGCTCCCGGGAATCCTCGTGATGGTGATGATGTACGGCGTCGCCGGCACCGCGACCGGAATCGCACGGGACGTCAGTAGGGAGGTGATGGACCGGTTCCGGTCCATGCCGATGTCGGCCGCAGCGATCCTCTCCGGGCGGGCCTGCACCGACCTGGTCCGGGGCGCGGTGGAACTCGCCGTCCTCCTGCTGGGCGGACTGATGCTGGGCTGGCGTTGGGAGGGGGGAATCGCCGCCCCAGCGGCGGCGATCGGCCTCCTGCTGCTGTTCCGATTCGCGATGATCTGGGTGGGCATCCTGCTCGGCCTGCTCGCCCCTGGCCCCGACGCCGTGGGGCTGGTCGTCTACCCGCTGGCCTTCCCACTCAGCGTGCTGTCCACCACGTTCCTCGCTCCCCAATCCATGCCGGACTGGCTGGTTCCCATCGCGGAGTGGAGCCCGATCTCGGCGGTCGTCGAGGCCGTCCGCGAACTGTTCGGGAACCCAACGGTCGGCGGGGAGTCCTGGGCCGCCCAGCATCCGCTGTTTCTGGCCGTGGCAGCTCCGCTCGCCCTCGTGGCCGTGTGTGCCCCGCTCGCCATATACCGCTTCCGCCGGCTGACCACCTGAGCGGTCCCGGTCCCGGGCCCGGAGCGGACCCGGGACCGTCGACTCACGGTTGCAGCACCGCGCCCATCGAGTCCCAGCGGTCAATCTCGCAGCCGTCGGCACGAGAGAAGGTCGCATCGACCTCCGTACCCTCCACGTGACCGGTCACGGTCGCGACGTGCGGGCCACCGTAGATGTGGGTGCACATCTGATCCTCGGAAACGGGCTCGAAAACCCCGGGATCGATGTCGGACAGTTCGGCACAGGCGGCCTCGGGGTCCGGGTGATCCCCACCCTCCGGCGCGCAGGTCAGCGACCACTGTCCGGTTTCGGGCTCGTCCTCGCCGGCCGGCAGGTCGTCCGCGTCCTCGTTGACGGCGACCTCGATGGAGAGTTCGGTCTCGGCAGCCTCTCCGGTGTCGTCGGCGGCTCCGTTCTCCGCGGCGTCATCGTCTGCGTCATCTCCGGTGTCGCCGCTGTCCGCGTCCGCGGCGTCATCGTCCCCGTTCTCGGTGGACTCGGGGTCCGTTCCGGCATCGGATCCCTGGCATCCGGACAGTAGGAGCCCCACGGCCAAGGCCGGCGCCGCAACCGCCGCCGCGAGCCGCGTTGCTGCCGGTACTGGTGGGAGGATGTGCGTACCCTGGTTCTGACTGGCAGCCATGCGTTGCCCAATCGTCGGAGCTATTGCCTGGAGCGTAGCGCAAAGGAGGCGTTCAGCTCGATGTCCGAGCCGAATATCCCGGAAGTCGATCCCACACAGGTCCCGGCAGACGCGTATCTGCTCGACGTCCGGGAGCCCGAGGAGTGGCAGGCCGGTCACGCCCCGCAGGCGACCCACGTTCCGCTGGGCCAGCTCGCCGCACACGCGGGTGAGATCCCGACCGACCGCCACGTCTACGTCATCTGCCGCTCGGGAGGGCGCTCGGCGCAGGCGACGCAGGCCCTCAACGAGGGCGGATGGCAAGCCAGCAACGTCCGGGGCGGTATGCAGCAGTGGGCCTCCGCCGGACTCGCCATGACCAGTGTGGATGGCGAGCCGCGCGTGGCCTGATCCGGCCAGTGCGCGGCAGCGTGGATCCATGGATCAGTGGATCCGTGGATCATCCGGGGCCGGACCGGACCGCTCCGGCCCCGCTGCGCCGTCGAATCCGGGTCTCCTCCAGGTTCAACAGGTACTGTTTCGCCTCGCCCCCACCTGCATAGCCGCCCAGGCGCTGCGGATAGTCGTCGGGAACGACACGGTGGCAGGGAAGCAGCACACACAGGGGATTGGTCCGCACCGTGTTCACGACCGCGCGTCGGGCATTGGCCTGGCCCGAACGCTGCGCCAGTTCCCGCTCGGTGGTGGTCTCCCCGTAGCCAACGTCGAGCAGCGACCGCAGCACGACCTTGCCGAAGTCGCTGGCTAGCCGGAGATCCAGCGGCACGGTGAACGAACGCAGCCGTCCCTCGAAGTAGGCAGCCAGTTCCGAACGCACGGGGTCCAGTCGGGCCTCCGCCCGCCCCACGTTCGGCAGGGAACGGCCGAGCCGCGCGGCCACCTGGTCCTCCGCCTCGAAGGAGCAGGCCGCGACGCCGCGGGCGGTCAGCCCCAGGGTGAGGAATCCGACCGGTGTCTCAACCGACCCCACCACAGCGTCGTGGGGCAGCGGGTCGCGCAGATCGCCGCTCAGGCCGGTGCTGGTGTCCTGGGCTGCGGTTTCGCCCCCGGTGAGTTGCACCCGGTGGGGTGTGGTCGCCCGCAGCAGTGCGAACAGATCTCCGGAATCGTCGGTCGAGCATGCCGGGCCGGGGGCGTCCGAGGTCCCGTTGTCCTGCCTTCCCGTCACGATCGTTCGTCCCTTCAGTGACGTCCGTGGCCGGTCCGGGGCAGAGCCACCGGCTCCCGGTCGTCCGTGTTGGCAGGATGACACGGCCGCCGCAACGGATCCGAGACACCGCGCCGGGGCGACCGGCAATCGATCGCGACCGCTGTTGTGGTTTGGGACACCCCAATTGCGAATCATTCGTGACGGAAACCCGGACATCCTCAGCGATCGCCTGCCATGGAACGGCTGCGGGATGGCACGATGACGGCGTGAGCTTCGACGCCCCCACGCCGGACCCCTCGGCTGTGCTCGCCAGTGCCAGCACGCCGATCGTCTCGCTCGATCTCGAGCTGCGGGTGGTGTCCTGGAATCGGGCGGCCGAGGAGGTGTTCGGCTGGACGGCGGAGGAGGTGCTCGGCCAGCAGGTCCCGTTCGTTCCGGAGGAGCTTCAGGCCGAACACCACGCGATGCTGGAGCGGGCACGAGCGGGAGGCGCACATTCGGTGCTGAGTCGCCGCCTCCGGGCGGACGGGGAGCCCGTCGACGTCCGCGTGGACGCCAGCTGCCTGTGTGCCACCGACGGAACGGTGACCGGGTGGGTGCACGTGCTCCATCCGCTCCAGGAGTCGACGTCCGAACAGGAGATGCGGGAACACTGGGCGAAGCGGGCCCGGATGATCCGGCGGGTCAACGAGGTGGTGGTGGATATCAACACCGACCTCGACCTGCCGTCGATCCTGGACCGGATCGCCACGAGCCTGACCTCGCTCACGGAGGCGGACGCCGGCGGGTTCGCGATGATCGAGGACGGGCGACTGCGGCTGGTCAGTATGACCCACCTGCCCGAGCATCTGCGGGACTATGCGGCACCCCTGGAGACCAGCCTGTTCGGCGAGCTGCTGCGCAGCGGCAAGAGCGTCATGCTGGCCACCGACGAAACCCGCTCGCTGGACGACCTGATCTGGGCGAACCTTCCGGGCCTGCACACGATCGCCCTCGGGGTGTCCTATGTGAAGGGCGAACCGTACGGGGCCCTGTACGCCCTGTATAGCGGGAAGAAGGTAGGTCACGTCGAGCTGGAGCTGCTGGAGTTGCTGGCCGGCCATGCCGGTGTGGCCCTGACCAACGCCCTGACCTACCAGGAGATCGAGCGCCAGCAGGCTCACGAACGGGTGGTCCTCGACGCCAGCGCCGACGGGATCGCGGTGCTGAACCGGCACGGCCACGTCCGCAAGTGGAACCGGGCCGCGACCACGCTCACGGGCGAACCCGCGGACCGGGTGGTGGGGCGCCGGCTTCCGTTCCCCCTCCCGAGCGAGCGGGGACGTCCCCTCACCCACCAGCTGCCCAACGGCCGCTGGCTGGAGATCCTCAGCGACCGGATCGCCGAGTCGGAGGAACTCGTTGTCGACTTCCGCGATGTCAGCCAGTCCAAGACCCTGGAAGAGCAGAAGGACCTGTTTCTGGCCACCACCAGCCACGAGCTCCGTACCCCCATCACGGTCATGCGCGGATACGCCAACACCCTGGTCGAGCGGTGGGCACGCCTGGAGGATGCCAACCGTCTGGAGGCGGTTCAGGCGATCGCCAGCCGTGCGGGCACCCTGGCCCGGCTCGTGGAGAATCTTCTCCTCGGTTCGCATGCCGAGTCCGCGGAGTCCGATCTGGTGCTGCAACCCTTCGACCTGGAGCGGGTCCTGCGCTCGGTGACGACCGCCTTCGCTCCCCTGTCCGAGCTGCACCGGGTCAACGTGGAGATCCCGACTCCACTCCCCGCGGCCCACGGCGATCCCACCGCCACCGAGGCGCTGGTGGGCCAGCTCCTGGAAAACGCGTTCAAGTACTCCCCCGAGGGAGGAGAGGTTCTGGTGCGTGCCGTTCCCGAGAAGGGCGCGGCGGGGCAGGACTGGGACGGAATTCTGATCACGGTCCAGGACGAGGGGATTGGGATCGCTCCCGAGGATCACGAACGCATCTTCGAACGCTTCGTGCAGGGGGAGACGGGTGACCGCCGACGGTTCGGCGGGGTCGGCCTGGGGCTGTATATCACCCGCCAGCTCGCCCAGGCCCAAGGGGGAGACGCAACGGCGGAGGCGAACCGCTCGCACGGGGCCTGCCTCCAGGTGCGGCTTCCCATCGCGGAGCGGGACGCGGAGTCGGATGCGTCCCCGCCGTGACCAGCTTGCCGCGCTCCCGCCGTTCCGCACGATTCACACAGTTTCGCGAAACACCAGTCACGTTGGTGGCACCAGTCTCCAGTTACCGCTACAGTCGCGACTGTGGAGTTGAAGATATCGAATCAATCTCACTTGGATTGCGAAATCGTCGCTATCCACGGAGAGATTGACCTCTATACAGCGCCGCACCTGCATAACGAGCTGAAATCCGCACTCGATGCCGGGGCGCGGCGGCTCGTCATTGACCTTTCCCGGGTGGGGTTCTGCGACTCCACGGGGATGAACGTGCTGCTCTCGGTCATGCGGCAGGCGCGAGAGCAGGACGGGGACCTCGAACTCGCAGGGCCCACCCCGGCCGTGCTGAAGATCCTGTCCGTGACCGGGCTGGACACGGTGTTCACGGTGCACGACTCGACCGGGGACCTTCCAGCGGCCCAGACCGCGCCATCCGGTTAGGCCGTGCCTTTCGGGAGGTCTGCGGGCTGCGGTGCTGGTCGGGTCGCTCCGGTGGGCGCGGGCTGGGAACCGGGCACTCTCCCCGGATGCCGCATGTGGGCTGCTGGCTGCGTCGATGCGTGCCGGTCCGTGTGTGGGAGGCCCGAGGGAACGCACCCACCCGGGGCCGTGGTGGGGGTGCTCCCCCC
>NZ_JAVLVT010000007.1:0-66419 GCF_031628175.1 Lipingzhangella rawalii
CCCCCCCCCCCCCCACACCCCCCCCCCCCCCCCCCCGCCCCCCCCCCGGGGGGGGGGGGGGGGGGGGGGCCCCCCCCCCCACAACCCACCAAGGCACACCCGCACAGTGGTCTTGCCCGGCCGCGACGCAATGACGTAGGAAGGTTGGACAACGTCCATCGGCCCACGCTCAGGAGGCTTGCGCCCGTGTCTCGCGACCTCAGTGCACTCGTTCCCCGGCTGCGCGAGATCTGCTCCGATCGGGGCGTGCTGACCGACGAGGCCGAACGTCGCACCTACGAGAGCGACGGACTGGACTACCACGCCGTCATTCCCGGTGTCGTGGTCCTACCCGAAACCACAGATCAGGTTGTCGCGGTGATCCGCCTGTGCGTGGAACATAACGTGCCCGTCGTTCCCCGCGGCTCCGGGACCGGCCTGTCCGCGGGAGCCCTCCCCAACGCGGACGGGGTCCTGCTCGTCACCTCCCGCATGCGCCGCATCCGGGAGATCGACGTCGACAACCAACGCGCCGTGGTGGAACCCGGTGTCCTCAACCTGGACGTGACCCGAGCCGCAGCTCCGCACGGGCTGTACTACGCCCCCGACCCTTCCAGTCAGCAGGTGTGCTCGGTCGGGGGCAACGTCGCGGAGAACTCCGGCGGGGCGCACTGCCTCAAGTACGGTTTCACCGTGCATCACGTCACCGGGCTGGAGATCGTCACTCCCACCGGTGAACTCGTCCAGCTCGGCGGAAAGTCGGTCGAGTCACCCGGGCTCGACCTCATCGGAACCTTCGTGGGTTCCGAGGGCACGCTGGGGGTGGCCACAGCCATCACCGTTCGTCTGGAACGCACCCCGGAACGGGTACGGACCCTCCTGGCCGCGTTCGACTCCCTGGATGCGGGCGGCACCGCCGTGACCTCCATCATCAGCGCGGGCGTACTCCCGTCAGCGATCGAGATGATGGATGCACTGTCGATCGAGGCAGCCGAACAGGCGGTGCAGTGCAACTATCCACCAGGTGCCGAAGCGGTGCTCATCGTCGAGTTGGATGGTCCGGCCAGCGACGTGGACGCCCAGTTCGACCAGGTCAGCACCCTGTGCCGCGAGGCGGGTGCCTTCGAGATCCACACCGCCGCCGACGCCCAGGAGCGCGCGCGGATCTGGAAAGGGCGCAAATCGGCGTTCGCTGCGATGGGTCGGATCAGCCCCGCCTACATCGTTCAGGACGGTGTCGTACCCCGAACCGCCCTGCCGGAGGTCCTCGGGCGCATCGCCGAGCTGTCCGCCACCACGGGGATCCGGGTCGCCAACGTGTTCCACGCGGGAGACGGCAACCTCCACCCCCTGGTGTTGTTCGACAATGCCGACCCCGAGGCTGCGGAACGCGCCGGCGACGTCTCCGCAGCGATCCTGGACCTGTGCATCGAGCACGGTGGCTCGATCACCGGCGAGCACGGTGTAGGCGTGGACAAGGTATGCCACATGCCCGCGATGTTCACCCCCGACGATCTGGCGACCATGGACGACGTGCGCCGGGCGGTGGATCCGCACGGCATCGCCAACCCGGAGAAGCTGCTACCCACCCCCCGTCTGTGCGGGGAACGACCCAGCGTACGCACGGGAGAGCACCCCCTGGTGGCCGAGGGTAAGGCCGAACTGTTCTAGCTGGTGCAGCCGGCACCGGACCACCGTTTGGAGAGCGGGCGCAGATGACGGATCCCCGAGACGCTCGGGTGGCGGGCAGCACGACGTTCCAACCCCACCCCCGGGTGGAAACACCAACCGACACCACCGCGGTGGCCGGTGTTCTGGGCCAGGCGGCCGCTGCCGGACAGAGCGTGCTTCCCCGGGGCCACGGCACAAAACTGGACTGGCTGGCGGAACCGGGGCCTCATCCCGGAGCAGACCTGGTGCTGGACACCTCAGCCCTGCGCGACATCGACCACGCCGCCGGCGATCTGATCGTCGAGGTCGGCGCCGGTGTTGCTGTTGCGGAGCTCCAGCAAGCCCTGGAGCGGCAGGGACAACGTCTGGCCGCGCATCCTCCCGTGGCCAACTCGACGGTGGGTGGCATGGTCGCAACGGCTCTCACCGGTCCTCCCCGCTACCGGCACGGTTCGATCAGCGACCTCATCATCGGCATGACCGTGGTTCGCGCAAACGGGCGCACCAGTCGCTCCGGGGGCCGGGTCGTCAAGAACGTCGCGGGATACGACCTGGCCAAACTGCACACCGGTGCCCATGGTGCCCTGGGAGTCATCACCTCGGTGACCTTCCGGCTGCATCCCTGCCCCGAGGCCAGGCGCTGGGTCACCGCCACAGCCACCTGCCCCCAGCAACTGGCGGTCTGGCTGCGGGCCCTACACCGCAGCCAGGCCGCGCCGACCGCGGTGGAACTCGACACTGCGGTCTCCGCGCGCGTGGACGCAACCGGCGCGGATGCGGCACCAGCACTCGGAGCCCTCCAGGTGCTGCTGGAGGGCTCCGACGCGGGAATCGGTACCCGCGCCGCCACCATCGCAGCGGAACTGGACGGGGCCAGGATCCACGCCGAGGAACCATCCGGCTGGGGGCAGCTGCCCGGCACCGGCGCCGACACTCTGTTGCGGATCGTGGTTCCTCCGGCCGCAGCCGCGACCGCCGTCGAGATGGTACAGCAGGCGGCCAGAGAGGAGATCCCCACCCAAGTGCGCGGGTCCGTCGGCAGCGGGGTGCTGTATGCGAGCCTGGCCGGAGAGGCCGATCCCGCGGCGGTGGCCCGGCTGATCCCCCGACTGCGGGAACACCTGGCTCAACCAAGTGACCCGGGTGCGGGAACCAGTGTGACGCTGCTGCGTAGCGCACCAGCGCTCCGGGGGATGGAACCAGACCCGTGGGGTGACATCCCCGGACTGGACCTCATGCGCGCGATCAAACACCAGCTCGACCCCGAGCGGCGCCTATCCCCAGGACGTGGGCCCGGGGGGCTGTAGACCAAGGAAGCGAGTGCCGACCCGTGTCCGAGACCCAGAACACGTCCCCGCCGGGCGAACCGAACCACGCGAACGGAACACCCGGTCAGCCCTCGTTCGGTGACCTGCTCAGCGACTGTGTCCACTGTGGATTCTGCCTCCCCACCTGCCCCACCTATGTCCTGTGGGGGGAGGAGATGGACTCCCCCCGCGGGCGCATCCATCTCATGGAACAGGCGCACGACCCGGCCAGCGACCGCCCCCGGCAACTCCCCGACGCCGCGGTGCGGGCCTTCGACAACTGCCTGGGCTGCCTTGCCTGCGTCAGCTCCTGTCCGTCCGGAGTGCGCTACGACCAGCTCATCGAATCCACCCGCGCGGCCGTGGAGCAGGAATACGACCGTCCGTGGACCGAGCGCCTCCTCCGTGCCGCCATATTCGCTCTCTTTCCCTATCGCCGACGGCTGGCCGCCATGCGGGGCCCGCTGCGTGCCTACCAGGCCAGCGGACTGTCGACCCTGCTGCGGGACAGTGGGCTCCTCGAACGTCTCTCGCCCACCCTCGCCACGATGGAACGGATCAGCCCACCGGTGCGCCCCACCCCCGAGCTACCGGACCTGGTCCCGGCCCGCGGTCGACGCCGCGCCGTGGTCGGAATGCTCACCGGATGTGTCCAGGGCGCTCTGTTCCCCCAGGTGAACACGGCCACGGCCCGGGTCCTGGCAATGGAGGGCTGCGACGTTGTTATCCCCCGCGAGCAGGGCTGCTGTGGGGCGCTGTCGGCTCATGCGGGACGTAGTCGGGAAGCCGCCGCCATGACCCGTGCCACCGTGCGGACCTTCGAACGGGCTGGCGTGGACCGCATTGTGGTGAACTCGGCCGGGTGCGGCAGCACGATGAAGCACTATCCGGGAGTGTTGGACACGGCCGGAGTCGCCGGAGGGGGTGCCGGATGGCGGCGCCGCGCCGAGGCACTGAGCGCCCGGGTCGTCGATCTGACGGAGCTGCTGGTTGAGCTGGGCCCCCAGGCCCGACGCCATCCCCTCCCGATGCGAATCGCCTACCACGACGCCTGCCATCTTGCGCACGGCCAAGGGGTGACCACGCAGCCCCGCGCACTGCTGCGCGCCATCCCGCAGCTGGAGCTGGCCGAGATCGCCGATCCGGAGGTGTGCTGTGGCTCGGCGGGGGTGTACAACCTCCTCAATCCCGATCCCGCACACGAACTCGGGATGCGCAAGGCCACCGACGTCGCGGCGACCGCAGCAGAGGTGCTGGTGGCCGGAAACCCCGGATGCTCACTTCAGATCTCCGCGGCGTTGGAGCAGGCCGGAACGTCGATGGCGGTGGCGCACACCGCTCAGGTACTGGACGCGTCCCTGCGGGGGTTGTCGCCGGAGGCCCTCCGCACCTCGGCCCCGAACTCGGCCTAGAGACCTACCTGGGGTGCGTGCATAACCGTACCGGGGAGTGCGGCGCGGCCCGGGGGCGCGCCGCACTCCCCGGTACGGGACACCTCCTAGAACGCCGGGCCCGCCTCCTCGGCTGCCGATTCGGCCTCCGTGGTGCGCTGCTCGTGCTGCTGTTCGATGTCGGCGGTCCGGTCCTCGATCGAGAAGGTCTGGACCGTGGGCATGTCCTCGAAGTCGCCGATCATGGCACCACGGACCCGGTTGTTGGTGCCCGCGAGCGCGACCGGGTCGTTGTCCTGGGCCACCAGGTCACCGGCAATGATGTTGTTGTCGATGTAGATGTCGGCAGTATTGCCCTGGGCCCTGACATCCTCATCCCAGTAGCTCACGGCGGTGCAGGTCGCGACCGGTCCGCTGGCTCCGATCTGTACGACTCCCGCGTTGTCCTGGTAGGTGGCCGAGCCGTAGACTTCACCGCCACAGAACACACCGCCCTCGGCGGTGTCCTCCACTCGAAGCTGGCCCTGCACGGTGCTGTCGTACACGTCGGTGTACTCGGCTCCATCCCCGACCAGATCGCCGCCCAACCGGCTGGATTCGACGTACACCGAGCCGGTGGTTGCATTGAGGCTGGCTCCCACGGTGGAGGAGATCGCGTAGAGGTAACCATCCTCGTATCCGTCCGGCAGCGCCGCGGATTCGACACTGGCCCCGATATCACTGCCTTCCAGATAGGCTCCGTAGGCACTGTGTGTGATGACGTTGCCCGCGATCTCGGTGTCTTCGGCATCCAGAAGACCATCGTCATGGACGGAAAGCTCCCCGTTGACGGTGCCGTCGGTGACGATGAGGTTCGCGCTGTCCCGGACCTCGACGTCTCCCTGGACCGTCGTCCCGGTCAGGGTGCAGGACTTGCCCTCGTCAACAACGAGATCTCCAGGGACCGTAACCTCGCCCCCTTCCCCGTCACAGTAGGTCACCAAACCGGCGTGCGCCGGTGCCGCGAGGAACACGGCACCGCCGAGTGTGAGGACTGAGGCTGCCGCGACACTGCGGAGTTTCATGCGCTCCCCTTTCTCGCGTGGAAAACCACCGGACAGGCAGGGGTGGTGCTCGCCCGGTCTCCCCCCGGGATTTGGTCGACCACCTGCTGGGTGTCGAGCGTTGCGAGCGCGACGGCCACCGATCCCGCGGTCGTCCGGACACGCCGGCCGCTGCGCCCCGGTCAGGTTAGCGGGATGCATCGTGTTTCGGAACCGTTGTGTGGCAGGCGGTTTGGCGCATGCGTGGGGAGCCTCGGGGGCGGGGCACGCCGCCCGTGGTCAGAGCTCTGCCGTCGGGACGAGGCTAGAGACGAACCTCGCCTTCGGCGACGATCACGGCGGGTCCACGCAGCCAAGCGCGTGGACCCTCCCGGTAGACCGTGCACTCTCCCCCGGGCACCCGAACCCGCCAGGCACCGGACCGGGATTCGGGGTCGGCCGCGGCCGCCACGGCGACAACGCCGGTTCCGCAGGAGCGGGTCTCGCCGGATCCCCGCTCGTACACCCGCATATCCACCATTCCGGGCTCCACCACCTGGAACACCTCCAGGTTGCCGCCGCTGGGAAACGTCTCCGGATCGAGTTCCGGACCAGCCTCCAACGGAATCTCGGCCACGGGGCCGGGCACGGAACAGGCGAGGTGCGGATTTCCAACATCGATGTGGATCCCCGAGAGCTGTGTTCCGGCCAGCCGGGCATTCCCGCTGCCATGGAGACTCACCGAGCCCATATCCACGGTGACGTCTCCCCCATGGTCAAGGGTCACCTCACGGGCACCAGCCCGGGTGCCAACGCTGAATCGCTCATCCCGGACCCACCCCGCCTCGGCGAGATACCGGGCGAACACCCGCACACCGTTCCCGCACATCTCGGCCAGGCTGCCATCCGCGTTGCGGTAGTCCATGAACCATTCGACGTCGGAACCCAGCTCCGGCAGCTCCATGCCCTGCCCACATAGGGCCGCGGTGCGGACCACGCGCAACACGCCGTCCGCACCGACCCCCGCCCTGCGGTCACACAGCGCGGCAACCCGCTGCGGGGGCAGGTCGATCCGGGCCTCGGGGTCGGGCAGGATGACGAAATCGTTCTCGGTGCCGTGCCCTTTGGCAAAACGCATGGGCACATCCTAGACGGGCTGGGCACCAGCGGCGGCCCCTCGCTCCACCCGCTGGCCACGCTGTGCCTGCGGGGCGGATCCCGGCCGATCCCACAGTCCTGGCAGACTGGAACCGTGGATAGCGTCGTCACGGTCGTGGGGCCCACCGCCTCCGGAAAGTCGGATCTGGCGGTCCAGCTGGCGCGACGGCTCGCAGCGGAGTCCGGCATCACCGCAGAAATCATCAATGCCGACTCCATGCAGCTGTACCGCGGTATGGATATTGGCACCGCCAAGCTCCCCCACAGCGAACGCGGCGGCGTTCCCCACCATCTTCTGGACGTCCTCGACGTTACGGAGCCCGCCGACGTCGCCACATACCAGAGCATGTGCCGTGCCCGGATCGCGCGCACACACGCGGCCGGACACCTGCCCATTCTCGTGGGAGGCTCCGGACTCTATATCCGTGCCGCCGTAGACCGGTTGGAGTTCCCCGGCACGGACCCGGGCTTACGGGCCCGGCTGGAGCAGGAACTGGCCGAGCTTGGCCCGGAGGTACTCCACGCACGTCTACACGACCAGGATCCAGCCGCCGCCGAGTCCATACTGGTCGGCAACGGTCGCCGTATCGTCCGTGCCCTCGAGGTGATCGAACTAACCGGGCGTCGGTTCACCGCCCACCTTCCGGACCACACCGGATTCTATCCGTGCCACCAGGTGGGGTTGGAGGTGCCGCGCCCCGATCTGGACGAGCGGATCGCACTGCGAGTGCGGCGGATGTGGGAGGCCGGCCTGGTCGATGAGGTGCGGCAGCTGGAACGGCAGGGACTCCGTGCGGGACGGACCGCCTCCCGGGCCCTGGGCTATGCCCAGGTGTTGCGGTATCTGGCTGGGGAGACCGACGAGTCCACCGCCTACGACGACACCGTCCGGGCCACGCGACGCTTCGCCCGCCGGCAACAGTCCTGGTTCCGACGCGATCCCCGCGTGCACTGGCTGGCCTACGATGCAGTCGATCTCGAAGATCGAGCCCTGGCGATCATACGTTCCGGCCCGCCGGGGAGAAGCGACACCGGAGTGGCCCCGGACGGGGCGGCCACGGCCTGGACACCGGCAACTGCCACCACCCCGGGCTCCGGCTCGGGGCGACAATCCTGACCAGGTGCCGCACACCGCAGCGCGTCCCGGGCGGTCCAGCCGGCCCGGATTCCGTGCTCGGTCCGGGGGTGTGCATCCCTGTGGTGGCAGGGAGCGTGGCAGACTCCGGACCGGATCATGGTCCCCCGAGTGCGAGCTACTGAGCTTTTCGTTGGTTGGTTGTAGGGCGGGGTGAATGGTCAGGCCGGGGCCGGGCTCTGCCTACCGTGTGTCGCCCCCATCGGCCTTTCCTCGCCCCCATCGGCTTTTGAGGGCTCTCATCGTCTGGGGGGTGGCCCCGAGGCGCCATAGCCGTCTCGGGGGCACCCAGGTCGGGTGCGGGAGCTGGAGGGTTCGGCGGGCGTGTTGAACTATCCCCGGGGAAGAGTGCTGGTAACGGCAACGGCCCGCCCGCCGGCGCCGTGTCGGCCGCCGGCGGCGTCGCGCCCTAGGGGCGCTCGGCCGCACGACGGCCAGCGGGCTGTGGTTGCGGCGCTACGGGATATCCCCGAGGCCGGGGCCACCCGTCTTCTCGCACACCACGACGGCCAACGAGAATGCAGGGACCCGCACCGCGGACGCCCCGCCAGGCCGAACAGCCCCCCGCACGGCGGCCAGCGCGATCGGGGCGCGGTTCCGGGCACGCACCGGGCGAGCAGCACCCACACAGCACCGGTGCGGCCGAAACAACCAGACCGGCCCCTCTCCCATACACGCCAGGTCAGGCCCTACCTCGTTCCCAACTTCACAAGGCAGGGAAGTACAACTAGGAGGCCGAACAGCATCCGTCCTGGGCTGCCGGCTGGCTCTCGGGCGCTCCCACGGTGGGCATCCCCAGGAGCACGCCCGGCCCGGTTGCGGCCTGACCGTTGCGCGCGGCCCAGGCCTCCCCCGCCCGGGTGCGTCGCACTTCCGTCGGTGGCTGCTCGGCAACCAGGTGGTGCGGCGCCGCGTAGGACACCGTGACGGTCGCCAGGTCCCCGGGACGCGGCGCCTCCGGCCCCTCGGGCACGGGGAAATGCACCAGGCGATTGTCTGGTGCCCGGCCGGAGGCCCGGCCGGGTGTCTCCCGGTCCTTACGGCCGGCACCCTCCGCAACCAGCACCTCCACCGCACGGCCGAGCAGTCGCTGGTTCTCCTCCAGGGAAATGCGGTTCTGGAGCTCAATCAGTCGCTCGTAGCGCTGCTGAACCACCTCTTTGGGCAGCTGCCCGTCCAGCTCGGCGGCCGGAGTTCCGGGACGCTTCGAGTACTGGAAGGTGAAGGCCTGGGCGAACCGGGACTGTTCGACGACATGCAGCGTCTCCGCGAAGTCCTCCTCGGTCTCCCCGGGAAAACCGACAATGATGTCGGTGGTCAGTGCTGCCTCCGGCATGGCCTCACGAACCTTGTGCACGATCGACAGGAATCGTTCCTGCCGGTACGAGCGGCGCATTGCCTTCAGGATCCGGCTGGATCCGGACTGGAGCGGCATGTGGAGCTGCGGCATGACGTTCGGGGTCTCCGCCATCGCCTCGATCACGTCGTCGGTGAAGTCCCGCGGGTGCGGTGACGTGAACCGCACCCGTTCCAGGCCCTCGATCTCGCCACAGGCCCGCAGCAACTTGGCGAAGGCCTGCCGGTCCCCGAACTCCACCCCATAGGCGTTGACGTTCTGCCCCAACAGGGTTACCTCGGTGACACCGTCCGCAACCAGCGCGCGAACCTCCGCCAGGACGTCGCCGGGCCGCCGGTCCCGCTCCTTTCCGCGCAGCGCCGGGACGATACAGAACGTGCAGGTGTTGTTGCAGCCCACCGAGATGGCCACCCATGCCGAGTAGGAGGAGTCGCGCCGGCTCGGCAGCGTGGAGGGGAAGGTCTCCAGTGCCTCCTTGATCTCGACCTGAGCCTCACGCTCGATGCGGGAACGTTCCAGCAGGGCCGGCAAGGAGTCGATGTTGTGGGTCCCGAACACGACATCGACCCAGGGAGCCCGGCGCACGATCTCGCCGCGATCCTTCTGGGCGAGGCAGCCGCCGACCGCGATCTGCATACCGGGGTGGGAGTCCTTCGCGGGACGCAGATGGCCCAGGTTGCCGTACAGCCGGTTGTCGGCGTTCTCCCGCACCGCACAGGTGTTGAACACGACCAGGTCCGGGGTGCTGCCCTCGGCGGCACGGACGTAGCCCGCATCCTCGAGCAACCCGGACAACCGCTCAGAGTCGTGCACGTTCATCTGACAGCCGTAGGTCCGCACCTCGAACGACCGGGCACGGTCCACTGCACCCTGCTCTACTCCCATGGCTCCAGGCTAACCGCGTGCCACACCCCTCGCCGCCGTGCTGGCCATCCGAAGGGCTCACACCCCGCTGGAACGAGTCCCGGCCAGGGGCGCGCTCCGGGCACCCCGCAGGTGAACCAGGAACACCGCCGTACCCACCGCCAGTGCGAGGAGCTTGCTCACCACCATGCCCAGGGGCACGTCAGCGCCGATCCCGGCGAGGGTGAGATGTTCGGGAAGGGCGATGTTCACGGGCACCGCCGCGGGAATCAGGTGCGCCTGGTCGCGCAACCACACCAGGACACCAGCGAGGTCGCTCATCCAGTCGTGCAGCATCATCCCAACGCCGGCGAGTGCCAGCAACACACGTTGGACCCAGTGCACGCGGCGTTCGATGTACCCCACGACCGCCACACCGACAAGGCTTGCCCCGACCACCCCGGTAATCACGGCGACGATACCCGTCGTCCAGGTCACCTCTTGCAGCAGCAGCTGTGGGTTGAGGACGAACATGAACGGAACCACGAATCCGGACACCGCGATCCGTACCGCCTGCACCCCGGTCCCCAACGGCCGACCACCGGAGATTCCGGAGGCAGCGTAGGCGGCGAGGCACACCGGTGGGGTGATGTCCGCCATCACACCGAAGTAGTACACGAACATGTGCGCCATCAGCAGCATTGCGACCGTGGGCTCGTCGAGTCCAGCTCCCAGGATGGCGAGAATCGCGGGTGCCGCAAGCGTCGCTGTGATCACATAGTTGGCCGTGGTGGGCAGCCCGATGCCCAAGACGAGACAGGCCAGCATCGACAGGATGAGCACGGGGATGAGATGCCCCTGGGCGACTGCGACGAGACCGCCGGCAAGGCCGAGACCCAGCCCGGTCAGGGTGATCACGCCGGCGATCAGCCCCGCCGCGGCGCAGGCCACGATCACCGGAAGCGCGAGTCGGGTGGCGCTGACCAGCCCGGCCAGCAACGAGTCCAGGGACAGTTGGTCGTCCTCGGCCGAGCGCCACCGTTGGAAGGGCAACAGTACGAGGACGGCAAGCACGCTCACCACCACCGACACGATCAGAATACGCGTCGACCGCGCCATGTCCTCGGGTGCGACGGCGTCCAGCACCCAGAAGAAGGCCCACAGCGCCGCGGCGGCCACCGCGAAGGGGACGGCCAGCCGGACAACGGCGTGCAGCTGGTTGCGCACTCGTTGCTGGACCGGCTCCTCGTCCGCCGTGGCATTACGGCGCCGGAGGACAATGCGTCCGGCAACCGCAACCGTTACCCCCAGAACGATGCCGGTGAGGATGACCCTGGCCGCGTCGGTCATCTCCGGAGCCAGCGCAGCAATCCCGCGGAACATTGCCCAGCCCACGGCACCGAGGATCAACATCGCGACCAGCAGAATCCCGCTACCCACGAGTCGGTTGCTGGTGGGCGTGTCCGACAGTGCCGTCTTCCGTGCCCGCGGTGGAACGAACGCCACCGCCAGCTCGCTCAGCTGCACCAGCACGTTCACTCCCACCGCCACGGCAATGGCCCCCATCGCCGCATATCCGGGGGAGAACCCCATCGACAGCAGCATGAAGATCGCCACGATCGGGATGAGCAGGTAGCCGCGCGTGGACATCAGCCGGCGCACGCTGGGCAGCAGGCTCTTGGGCAGGCCCCGGATCCCGAATCTCTTCGAGTCGAAGTGGATCACCACGAACTGCCCGACGAAGAACAGGATGGCCGGCACGATGGCCGCCTGGATAATCTCAACGTAGGGCACGCCCGTGAACTCGATCATGATGAAGGCCGCCGCCCCCATGATGGGTGGGGCCAGCTGGCCTCCGGTGGAGGAGGCCGCCTCCACCGCCCCGGCGTACTCCGGGCGGTAACCGGACTTCTTCATCATCGGGATGGTGAAGGCCCCGTTGGAGACCGTGTTGGCCACGGAACTCCCCGTGATGGTGCCGGAGAATGCGCTGCTGACCACGCCCACCTTGGCGGTACCCCCGGTTGCCCAACCAGTTCCGCCCAGGGCCAGGTCGGTGAAGAACCGTTCCATCCCGGTGCGTTGCAGCATCGCAGCGAAGATGAGGAACAGGAAGATCACGGTCGCCGAGATCCAGATCGGTGACCCGAACACGGCCTCGGTTCCCAGGAACGACGTCGCGACGATCCGGTCGATCCCGTAGCCGCTGTGATGTAGGAACCCGGGGAAGTTCGGCCCGAGGTAGGCATAGACCAGCATGGCGCTGGCCAGAATCACCAGGGCGCTGCCCAGGGCCCGTTGTGCGGCGAGCAGCACCAGTAGGATGCCCAGGGTCCCCACCACAATGTGCTCGTCGTCGAAGCGCACCCCGAGCCGGGTGATCTCCTCGTAGTTAATGAAAATGTACAGGCCGGAGAACGCGCCGAGCGCCGAGAGCACCACATCGCCCAGGGGGATTCCGAACAGCCGCACGGGCAGATACCGGGACAGCTGCACCACCAGCAGCACACCGAGGGCGGGAAGCACGATGGAGAGGGCGGCCGCCCCGGCGATCCACAGCCACAGCAGGACGAGGGCGCCGGCGACGCTCAGTGCGATCCCGATGGTGTGCTGCCGCCGCCCCTGTCGGGTCCCGGCGGGATAGAGCAGGAACGCGAGGAACAGGCCAAGCGCGAGGTGGAATCCGCCCTGCTGAAGCTGCGGCAGTGTGCCCTCGAACACGGCGTTGGTGTAGACGTGGAACACCGCGAGGATCAGCGCGGCGAGGAAGATCACCCAGCGCCAGGGGCCCTGCTGGGTGTCCCGCGCTCCCTCGGTTGGAGTCTCGGCGAAACTGTGCTGCTCCAGTTGGGCGACATCCTGCTCGATCTCATGCAGCGTGCGGGTGTCCGTCCCGCCGTCGGAGCGTGGCTGGGCTGCCATCACCCTTCCTTCCGCGTCGGGCCGCCCTGCGCGGGAACGGCCGGACTATGGTCCAGGCATGCCCTGCACCCGAAGTTCTACATGCGTGCCTCGTGGAGCGAGGTCGAGAAACCGGACACGCACCCCGTCCGCGGTGGTGACCGTGTGGTCGACCATCGGTCCACCGACACGCAGCGGGACCGTCCCCAGAATCCGTCCGTGGTGCACCACTCGGAACTGGTCACCGTCGTTGACGAACGTGGTGGTTACGTCCCCGATCTGTTCGGGACGGCTGGGGAGGTTGGCGCCGGTCGCGTCGAACCGCATCTCCTCCAGGGCCAGGCCGTCGCCGTCGCTGACCGAGAAGACCTCCACCACAGGACGTCCATGCACCGAATGCGTGTGTTCCAAGCGGATCCGCTCGCCCACCTCGACGGGTTCGGACCACAGGGTCACCGAGGTGTCGTGGTCAACCACGGCGATATGCATGCGCCAGGCGGGGGCATCCCCGGTCAGAACCAGCGCGCCCGCGAGCAGGAGCGCCGTCGCGAGCACAGACCCCAGACGGTACCCGCCGCGGCGCGCCCGGCCTCTCCGGGCCCGCCGCGGGGAGTCGTCAGCGCGCGGGACCGTGGTCAGTCGAGCGCGCCCTCTTCCTCGTAGTACTGCTCCGCCCCCGGGTGCAGCTCGATGTCGCCCAGGCCCTCGACCGCAGTGTCCAGCTGGATCTCGCCGGCCACATCGTGCTCCAGGTCATCAGCCTGGCCGTACATCGTGCTGACCAGGTCAT
Organism: Lipingzhangella rawalii; assembly: GCF_031628175.1. Lineage (NCBI taxonomy): Bacteria > Bacillati > Actinomycetota > Actinomycetes > Streptosporangiales > Nocardiopsidaceae > Lipingzhangella > Lipingzhangella rawalii. The sequence continues at coordinate 13,555 of NZ_JAVLVT010000007.1, forward strand.
AGACGAGGTCGTCGGAGAGGTTGCTCGGCCCGTACAGCGTGGCCCAGTTCGTCACCGTGTGATGCGGGTCGTCCTGGCCCTCGTAGGTGCCGGCCGGAATCTCGTGTGGAACCAGGGAGTCGTCGGCAGCCAGAACCTCATCCAGCGCGTCGCCCTCGATGTCCAGCATGTGGATGTCGTTCGTGGTCGCGATCTCGGTGAGGCTCGCATCCGGCACCCCGAGCACGCCGAACGCCGCGTCGACCTGGCCGTCCCCGAGGTTGGTCGCCGCGTCCCCGAAGGCACTGTCGAAGGTCTCGGACGGTTCGACATCGTAGGCGTCCAGGATCTGCTGGGCGAGCACCTCGGTCGCGCTTCCGGGCGGCCCCAGCTCCACCCGGGCCCCGTCCAGGTCTTCGATGGACTCGACGCCGGAATCCTCGACCGTGGTGACCTGCATGACCTCGGGGTAGACGTTGCCGATCGCCCGCACGGCATCCGGGTCGTCCAGGGGCTCGTCACCGAAGTCGCCCGCACCGGCCACGGCATTCTGGGCGGTGCCGTTGACCGCCATCACCAGCTCGTTCTCACCCGAGTCGAGCAGGTACATGTTGTCGACCGACGCCCCCGTGGCCTGGGTGGAGACGCTGACATCCTCCAGCGACTCGGTCCACAGGTTCGCGATCTCCCCACCCAGCGGGTAGTAGGTGCCGCCGGTCGACCCCGTCGCCAGGGTCAGATCTCCACCGGCAATGTCCTCCCCATTCCCGTTGGTGTCGTCCGGTGTTTCGCACGCCGTGAGCGCGACGACGCCTGCGGCTGCCACCGCGAACGCACGCGTCAGTCCAGTGCTTGTCACTCTTACCCTCCTCCGTACGGCGCGGCCCCACGCCTGTAGGCAATGACAACGGGAAACGCCACAGCAGTAACCATGTCCACGGTTGCTGCCAGCACCGTAGTGCACCAGCCAGCAAGCCACCGTCCCACTGTCATTACAACTGGGAAACGATGGCTGTGCTCCGAATATCCCCGCCTGCACCCTTGATTCCGCACGTACCGGTTGTGACCACTAGGGTCGGCACTGGCACATCCCCGTCAAGCAAGGGCAGTGACTGATGACCGACCCCGCGACAGCCTGCCTCGGCGCGTGGCCGTCACCGATCACCGCTCGGGACGCCGCTCGTGGTGACACCCTGCCGGCCTTTCCCACCGTGGTGGGTACCCAGATCTGGTGGCAGGAATCGTTGCCGGAAGCGGCCGGCCGGGTAACCGTACTCCGCAGTGTCGACGGTGGCTCACCCACGGACCTGCTGGCCGAGCCATGGTCCGCACGTACCCGGGTGCACGAGTACGGCGGACGCTCCTACCTGCCCGTCCCGACGGAGTCCGGTTACGGAATCGTTTTCAGCGAATTCAGCGACCAACGGCTGTATCTTCTGGACGACGGGGCCACGCTGCCGACACCGCTGACCCCCGAGCCCGCGACGCCGGCCGGCGACCGCTACGCTGACCTCGCCCTGACGGCCGACCAGCGTCACGTGGTGTGCGTGCTGGAACACCACGCCAGCCCTGTGGACCGTTGTGATGCCATGTCTGTGCCGGATGCCAACACCGACTCCACACCGGAGGCAGCTGCGCAGACCGAGCCGGCCGAGCCGGCCGCGGAAGCGGACGCACCCGACACGGCGACAGGTGCGACGGAATCTTCGGAATCGGGGACGTCGGCCACCGTCGCGCCCCAGGGCAACACCGTGCGGAGATCCCTGGTCCGAGTTCCCCTGGATGGATCCGCCGCCGAGGACCCCACCGCGATCGTGGAGCTGCTGGCCGACGCCGAGTTCTACGCCAGCCCGGTTCCCTCGCCGGACGGTGTGCACCTCGCCTGGATCGCGTGGAATCACCCACGCATGCCCTGGGACAGCACCGAACTACGCATCGCCAGGTTCACCGAGGACGGCACCCTGGACAACGTCCGCACGTTGAAGGGCGGACCAACCGAGTCGGTGCTGGCTCCACGGTGGCGGGACGAGGCCACCCTCTTCTGTGTCTCCGACTGGTCGGGATGGTGGAACCTCTACGAGATCGGTCTACACGGGCCCGCCATCGCGCTGTGTCCGATGCAGGAGGAGTTCAGCCCCACCCCGCTCCTTTTGGGCACGGAACCCTACTGCGCCGTTGACGACCGACGCATCATCGCGCTGCACGGGGATTGTGACCTGAGAGCATCCCGCCTCGACACCGCGTCGGGGGAAATCACCGAACTCGACTCCGCCTGGACCTGGCAGGCCGTCACCTGCGACACGACCGAAAACACAGGCACGGTCGTCGGGATCGCGGCGTCTCCCACGACTCCGGCCGTGCCGGTGTCGCTGGACATCGACACCGGCGAGGTCACCCCGCTGCGAAAGCCCTCCCTCGGGACGGGCGTCACCACGGCCCACCTACCCACCCCGCGGCGAGAGACCGTCACGGGCCGCTACGGCGAGCAGGTCCACGCCACCGTCTATCCGCCACGCCACCCCGAGCACACCGCATCCGGCCCAGCCCCCTTCGTGGTGTGGATCCACGGTGGCCCCACCGCATGTTCCAGCAGGGCGCTGCGCCTGGAGCTCGCCTACTTCACCAGCCGCGGGTTCGGGGTGGTGGACGTCAACTACGGCGGCTCCACCGGTTTTGGACGCTCCTACCGGGAGCGGTTGCACAACGCCTGGGGTGTGGTGGACGTCGACGACGCCGTGGCCGTGGCCCGTTCTCTCGTGGCCGACGGCACCGCCGACCCGCGACGCCTCGCGATCCGCGGTGGCAGTGCCGGGGGACTGACCACGCTCCTGGCCCTCACCCGGGATACCTTCGCCTGCGGGGTATCTCGGTACGGTGTGACCGACCTGCTCCGACTGGCCGAGCACACCCACGACTTCGAATCCCGATATCTGGACGCCCTCGTCGGTCCACTGCCGGGCTACCAGGCCACCTACGCGGAACGCTCGCCCGTGAACCGGGTCGACGACGTGAACGCACCCGTACTCCTGCTCCAGGGCACCGAGGACCCGGTCGTACCGTTGGACCAGGCAACCGCGATGGCTGAGCGGCTCGCCGAGCGCGCGGTGCCCCACGCCCTGTACACCTTCGAGGGCGAGGGGCACGGGTTCCGGGACGCCGAGAATCGCGCCCGTGCTCTGGAGGCGGAGCTGGCGTTCTACGCAGCCGTGTTCGACGTTAATCCACCCGATGTGGCGCCACTGGAGCTGCGCGGCTCGCCCGCGTCACCGGCGAACGGGGCCGGGGAGGACCACGAGGGTCGGGAGGGGGCCTCGCCCCTGGAGCGAACATGAGTACCGCGGCGGTCCTCAGTGGGATTGCGACGATGACGATACTGCCCCGGGGTGGCCCCCGCTCCTGGGGACGGGGACAGGCCGGCGGGGCCCGGTAGGCGCTGGCGAGCCCGGGCCGGAGTATCACGCCCATGCTCCACCAACGATCTAGTCCAGATCCGGCTCCGGGAGGTCAACGTCCGTGCCCTCGGCCTCCAGCTCCTCACGCACGATTCGATAGGCCAGGCCCGCGGAGTAGCCGCGACGCGCCAGCACTCCGGTCAATCTGCGCATACGTGCAGCGACGTCCCGACCCCGAGTTCCCGCTAGACGGCGGCGAACCAGTTCCCGGGCCGTCTCCTCCTCGTCCTCGGGTTCCAGCTCCGCAACAGCGGATTCCACCGTGTCCTCGGCAACCCCACGTCGGCGAAGCTCCTCGGCCAGGGCTCGCCGGGCCAGACCACGCCCGCTGTGCCGGGTGGACACCCAGGCCGCGGCGAAGGCCTCATCGTCGACCAGCCCCACCTCGGCGAGCCGATCCAGAACAGGCTCGGCCACCTCGTCCGGGATGTCGCGACGGTGGAGGGCCGCGGCAAGCTGTGCCCGGGTTCGCGCGCGCGTGGTGAGCAGCCGCAGGCACACCTCCCGCGCTCTGGCCCGTGGGTCCTCCCCCGCGGCGGGCTGTTCCTCACTCATGACGCTGCGGTCGTCCTGCGGCACTGGGGACGGTGTGCGCTCCCACGGCTACTCCGAGCTGGTCGAGGTACCGGAGGTGGCCCCATTGGATGTGGCAGCGGCGGCAGCAGCCGAGGAGGATGTGGCCGTGGACTTGCCACGCCCACGCTTGGTTCCACTCCCGGTCGTGGTGGCGGATCCCGCGGTTGTCGTGTCCGCGGGGGCGGCAGATTCTGTGCTGCCCGCGGTCTCGGCCTGGGCCGACGGTTTGGCGATCCCCAGACTCTCCTTGATCTTCTGCTCGATCTCGTCGGCGGTGTCGGTGTGCTCCCGCAGGAAGTTACGGGCGTTCTCCTTGCCCTGACCCAGCTGGGACCCGTTGTAGGTGTACCAGGCGCCGGACTTCCGCACGACACCGTGCTCCACCCCGAGGTCGATCAATCCACCCTCCCGGGAGATCCCCACCCCGTAGAGAATATCGAACTCCGCCTGCTTGAACGGGCTGGCCACCTTGTTCTTGACCACCTTGACCCGGGTGCGGTTACCCACGGCATCCGTACCATCCTTGAGGGTTTCGATCCGCCGCACATCCAGCCGCACCGAGGAGTAGAACTTCAGCGCCCGTCCGCCGGTGGTGGTTTCCGGAGACCCGAACATGACCCCGACCTTCTCCCGCAGCTGGTTGATGAAGATCGCTGTGGTTTCGGTCTGACGGAGGGCACCCGCGATCTTGCGAAGGGCCTGGGACATCAGCCGAGCCTGGAGGCCAACGTGACTGTCTCCCATTTCGCCTTCGATCTCGGCACGCGGAACCAGGGCGGCCACCGAGTCGATGACCACGATTGACACCGCCCCGGAACGGATCAGCATGTCGGTGATCTCCAGGGCCTGCTCCCCCGTGTCCGGCTGGGAGAGAAGCAGGTCGTCAGTGTTGACGCCGATCTTCTTGGCGTACTCCGGGTCCAGGGCGTGCTCGGCGTCGACGAACGCCGCGATTCCGCCGCTCTTCTGTGCACTGGCGACCGCGTGCAGGGCGACGGTTGTCTTTCCCGAGGACTCCGGCCCGAAGCACTCCACGATGCGGCCGCGCGGAATCCCGCCGATCCCCAGGGCCGAGTCCAGCGCGATCGAACCGGTGGGGATCGACTCCACTGCGGGGCGCGTGTCATCGCCGAGACGCATGATCGAGCCTTTGCCGAACTGTCGCTCGATCTGGGCGAGGGCGGTTTCTAGAGCCTTGTCACGGTCAGTTGCAGCAGCCACGGAAAACCCCTGTTGGGTCGGTGTCTTGTTCGTCTCGTGCGTGACGCTACGCGGCCGGGATGACAGACAGCGACACCGACATCATCGGTGTGGAGAACCGGACCGCGGTCGTCGTGGCCAGGACCGTCGGGCCACCTACCCCGCACAATACGCCCCAACCAGCAGGACCAGTATAGCCGAACGGGTGTTCGACATCGACCCGCGCCAGCCGCGTGTTCCCGCAACGACATGCGGTCACCGCACACTCGCCGGAAGGTCGAACTCGGTACACACCGCCTGCCAAACCTCCTTGGCCGACACCCCGTCCGCCAACGCCTGCTCGACCGTCCGGGAGCCAAGCTGTCCGAGCACATGGTCCCGGGCGAGGCTGTGCGCATAAGTTTCGCCGAACTCTGCATGCATTCGTTGCCAGAACAGGGAGAGTCGCATGCCCCCAGTATCGACGCTCGGTAGCCGCCACCGGTACGGAAAGCGGCTGGCGCCGCCCCGGCGAATCCTCCACACCGGCCACGCGGCCCGTGTCCGTTTCCACGGCGCTGCTTCACCGCCGGTTGTCCCCGGCAGCAGCGAGACTGGGTGACATGACCGCCGACGCCAACCCGAACGACGATCCACTGGGACGATTCTCCGCAGCGACCCGGGAATGGTTTACCCGCACGTTCCCACAGGGTCCCACCGTGGCCCAGGCTCAGGCCTGGAATGCCACCAGCTCCGGTAACGACGTCCTGGTGGTCGCGCCCACCGGCTCGGGCAAGACCCTCGCCGCGTTCCTGTGGCAGCTGGACCGGCTGACCACAACCCCCACGCCCACGGAGCCCACGAGCCGGTGCCGCGTCGTCTACGTATCTCCGTTGAAGGCCCTGGCCAGCGATATCGAACGCAACCTCCAGCACCCCTTGGCCGAGTTGGGCGCGACGCGTCGCCGCCGTGGCGAGGAGCACACCGAGGTGACCGTGGGTATGCGTACCGGGGACACGCCCGCGGCGCAGCGGCGACGCCTGGGAAGCCGCCCTCCGGATGTGCTGGTCACAACGCCCGAGTCCCTCTTTCTGGTCCTCACATCCCAGTCGCGTCGCGGGCTCGGCGGCGTGGAGATGGTGATCGTCGACGAGATTCACGCCCTGGCCGGAACGAAGCGGGGAGCACACCTGGCGCTGACCCTGGAGCGTCTGGATGCCCTGGTGGAACGCCCAGCCCAACGCATCGGCCTGTCGGCCACGGTTCGACCGGTGGACGAGGTCGCCCGTTTCCTCACGGGCCAGCCCGAACAGCGCTCCCGGAGGGCGACCGTGGTGGCCCCGTCCAGTGCACCGAACGTGGACCTGCGCATCGAGGTCCCGGTTCCAGACCTGCGCCACCTGGAACGGGCCGTGGACCCGTCCCGTGCGGACGACGACACCGCGAGCAAGGCCCGCGCCTCGGTGTGGCCGCACGTGGAGCGCCGGATCCTGGACCTGGTCCGCATCCACCGGTCCACGATCGTGTTCACCAATGCCCGGACCGTGGCCGAACGGCTGTCCGGGCGCCTCAACGAGCTCGCCGCGCAGCACGACCCATCCCCGGCCCCCGGAGCTGCCGACGGGCCACCCGCACAGGTCATAGGCAGTTCCGGAACATCACACGGGACAGAGCCTGTGGTAGCTCGGGCCCACCACGGCTCGGTGTCCAAGTCGGAGCGGGCCACGATCGAGGCGGAACTCAAGGCGGGGCGCCTACCCGCGGTGGTGGCCACCTCCAGCCTAGAGCTGGGAATCGACATGGGGGCGGTGGACCAGGTGATCCAGGTATCCACCCCGCCGTCGGTGGCCGCCGGGCTCCAGCGCGTGGGCCGGGCCGGTCACCAGGTGGGAGCGGCTTCGCGCGGAGTCCTGTTTCCCCGTTTTCGTGGGGAGCTCCTGTCCATGATGGCGGTGGCGGAACGGATGCGGAGCGGAGAGATCGAGGCGCTGAGTATGCCACGTAATCCGCTGGATGTGCTCGCCCAGCAGATCGTGGCGATGGTCGCGATGGACGAATGGTCCGTTCCCGCGTTGACGGAGCTCGTGCGGCGTGCCGCCCCGTTCGGTGAACTGTCCGACGCTGCCGTGCACGGAGTACTGGACCTGCTGTCCGGGGCTTATCCACCGTCCGAGTTCGCCACGCTGCGTCCCCGGTTGGTATGGGATCGGGAGACTGACCTGCTGCGTGGCCGGCCGGGGGCACAGCGCCTTGCGACCACGAGCGGCGGAACCATCCCGGACCGGGGCGCGTATGCGGTTCATCTCGCCGGAACCGCGGGATCGGGTCCCACACGGGTCGGGGAACTCGACGAGGAGATGGTGTACGAATCGCGGGTTGGCGACGTGTTCACCCTGGGTGCGAGCTCTTGGCGCATCGAGGAGATCACCGCGGATCGTGTGCTGGTGTCGCCGGCACCGGGTCGCGCGGGCCGGCTACCGTTCTGGCGTGCGGACACCATGGGTCGTCCGGTCGAGTTGGGCCGAGCCCTGGGACGGCTGCACCGCGAGCTGGTGGAGCTGGGCGCCGCGCAGCGTCCCCCCGGGGAGGCGACGGAGGCCACCGCACGGCTGCGTTCGGCCGGATTGGACCCGTGGGCCAGCCAAAACCTGCTGGAGTATCTGGCGGAGCAGCATGACGCCACGGGAGCGATTCCCGATGACCGCACCCTGGTGGTGGAACGGTTCCGCGATGAGCTGGGCGACTGGCGGGTCGTGGTCCACTCCCCGCTGGGAGCCCGGGTACACGCCCCGTGGGGACTGGCCATCACGGCGCGGATCCGCGCAGACCTGGGTGTGGACGCCAAGGTCGTGTACGGAGACGACGGGATCATCCTGCGCCTTCCCGACACCGACGGCCTGGACGAGGCCGCGTTGGACCGGCTGCTCACCTTCGCTCCGGACGAGGTTGAGGATGTGGTCACCACCGAACTGTCCGGATCCGCTCTGCTGGCCGGACGGTTCCGGGAGGCTGCGGGCCGGGCCCTGCTGTTGCCGCCGCGACGTCCGGGGCAGCGAATGCCGCTGTGGCAGCAGCGCCAGCGCTCCAGCCAGCTCCTTGCGGTGGCCCGACGGCACGGTTCGTTTCCCATCCTGGCGGAGGCGATGCGCGAGTGCCTGCGGGATGTGTTCGACGTCCCGGGACTGCGCCAGGTCATGTCCGACCTCGCCAGCCGCCGGATGCGCATCGTCACGGCAGAGACCCCACGCGCGTCCCCCTTCGCACAGTCGTTACTGATGGAGTACACGGCCAGCTTCCTCTACGAGGGCGACGCCCCGGTCGCGGAACAGCGGGCACAGGCGTTGACCCTGGACTCCCAGCTCCTCGCCGACCTCCTGGGGCAGGCCGGGCTGCGGGAACTCCTGGAGCCCGACGTTCTCAGCGAGATCGAGGAGCAGCTGCAACGACGACCTGCGGCCCTGCATCCCCGCGGCCCCGAACACACGGCGGACCTCCTCCGTGAAATCGGCCCGCTGACCTGCGCAGAAGCACGGGAACGCGGGGTGGCTCTGGAGTGGTTAACCGAACTCGCCGAGCAAGGCCGTGTGATTCGGGTGTGCTTCGCCGGTGCCGAGTGGTGGGCCGCGGTCGAAGATGCGGCGCGGCTGCGGGACGGGGTCGGGGCCGACCTTCCAGCCTGGCTAAACGCCGGCGAGCACGCCGGGAGTTACGCCGTGTTCACCACGGCGGTGGCCGACCCGCTGCGGGAACTGGTTGCCCGGTTCGCCCGGTCGCGGGGTCCGTTCCACACCGAGGAGGTGTGTGCGCGATTCGGGGTGGAGGCAGAGGCGGCCCGGGAGGTTCTGCGTGGTCTGGAGACCGACCAGCTGGTGGTGTCCGGGGAGTTCCGGCCCCACGGCCAGGGCACGGAGTGGTGTGACATCGCCGTGCTGCGGCGGCTGCGGCGAGCCTCGGCGGCACGGCTGCGCCGGGAGGCGGAGCCGGTGGACGAACGGGCGCTGGCGCGGTTCGTCCCGTCCTGGCAGGGGGTTGCGCCGGCCGGGAGCCGCCCGCGGGGGCCGCAGGCCGTTCTGGATGCGGTGGACCTGCTGCGCGGAGCACCGATTCCCGCATCGGCACTGGAGTCCCTGGTCCTTCCGGCGCGGGTCGGGGACTACGCTCCGAGCCAGCTGGACGAACTGACCGTGTCCGGTGCGGTGGCGTGGGTGGGCTGTGGCGGGCTGTCCGGTGGGGATGGCTGGTTGTGCCTGGTGCCCACGGACGAGATCGAGCTGGTCGCGCCGGAACCCCAGCCCCTGGAAGCCGCTCCACTGCGGGATGCGGTCCTGTCCACGCTGCGCACCCGAGGAGGGATGTTCGTTCGGGACCTGGTTCCCGCGGTACGGGATCTCCTGGACTGGCCGGCGGTGCCCCAGGGCGACGTGCTGGCTGCGGTGTGGGAGCTGGCCTGGGCCGGTTACGTCAGCAACGACAGCCTGTCCCCCATCCGGGCCCTGCTCGGTGCAGGGGGGTTGGCGCCCGCAGCGCGGCCACGGCGCCGGGCACGTGGCCGGATCCCGCGGCACGGCCCGGTGACTCCCAGTGTCCCGCCCACGGGGGCCGGGCGCTGGTGGTCGCTTCCGCACCGGGAGGACCATGGTGCGGACGCGACCCGCCGCGCCCATGCCCGCACCGCGGCACTGCTGGATCGCCACGGCCTGGTCAGTCGGGGTGTGTTCGCCGCCGAGCTCGGGCGGCGCTCGGCCAGCGGCGGATTTGCGCGCTACTACCCCGTACTGCGGCAGTTCGAGGAGGCGGGACACGCCAGGCGGGGATACTTCGTTGCGGGTCTGGGTGCGGCCCAGTTCGCACTGGCGGGCGCGGTGGACCGACTTCGCGCAGTGGCCAACACTCCCCGGGGGTCGGCGGCGGAGGAGGGGACTGTTCCGCCTTCTGGGGCCGGCCAGGAGAACACCGGCCGTTCCGGGACGACGGCGCTGGTACTCGCGGCGGCCGACCCCGCCAATGTGTACGGAGCGGCCCTGGCATGGCCACGATCGCCGTCCTCGGCACGTCCCGGACGTCGAGCCGGGGCGGTGGTGGTCCTGGAGGACGGCGATCTCGTGTTGTTCGTGGAGCGTGGCGGAACCAGCATCCTCACGTTCGGTGCGCCCCGACAGCAGCTGCGGCGTGGGGTGGAATCCCTGGTCGAGTCCGTGCGCACCGGGTCACTGGATTCTGTGGCCGTGGAACGGGTCGACGGCCGGGTGGTGTTCGACACCGAACTGTCCCCGATGCTGCGCGAGGCCGGATTCCATCCCACCCCCAGGGCACTCCGGTTCCGGCGGTGAGCTGCCCCTGGGTCGGACCCGCGCCCGCAGCGGGAGCGAGCCACACCGCCCAAAAAACCGGTGGCGTTCCCGGGGCAGGGTCCGGCACCTTCCTCGAAGGGACGAGTAGCGCGGAGGTTGGCATGGAACGCCTGCGGATCCGGGACGGCTGCCCGGGAGACGCGCCCCGGCTGGCGGAGATCGCCCGGTCGGCTATGACCCTGTTCGCAGAGGTCGGCCTGCACCTGCCCCCGGACGACCCCGAGGCCGAGCTCGTCGAGGCGCGGTGGGTGCTCGTCGCGGAGCTTCCCGGGGCCAGGCCTGATCCGGTCGGATTCGTCCAGCTGGTCGAACTGGACGCCCATGCCCACCTCCAGGAAATCAGTGTGCATCCCCGGTACGGGCGTCGTGGTGTGGGCAGCGCACTGGTCGACGCCGCCTGTGGCGCGGCGCGGGGGCGGGGATATCGCTGGATCACATTGACGACGTTCGCCGAGGTGGCGTTCAACGGCCCGTGGTATGCACGTCTGGGTTTCCAAGAACTGGATCGGGGCCGGTGGGGCCCACAGTTGACGGCACAGTGGGACGCGGAAATGGCAGCTGGAATCGGGGTGGCTCCCCGGATCGCCATGCTGCGTGACCTCGCCGCGGCCTGACCGCGGCGGCCGACGCCGTGCGCTGTCCCCAGGAGTCACTCGGTCGTGGTGCTGAACAGCTCCTCCCGGGCCGCGTCCAGGGCGGAGAGGACGGCGCCACGCAGCACCGGGTTCCCATCCACCTGGCTGAGTTGGATATCGGGGGCCTCAAGTCCCAGCCGCCGGGTCTCCTGGCGAATCCGCTGCGCCAGGTCGTCGCCACCGGCGCGAACGACGTCGGCCCCCAGAACGATCAGCCCGGGGTCGAGGATCACGGAGACCGCGGTGACAGCCCGCGCGATCCGACGGCTCATCTCGTCCAGGAACGCCTCGCCTCCGTCCGTGCCGGACCGGGCCGCGGTGAAAGCGACGGACACGCTGTCGGAGGGCAGTCCGTGCTCCGCGGCGAGGGCGCAGGTCGCCCGGGCACCGATCAGGGACTGAAGGCCATAGCCCAAGGCCGGGTGTGGCGCGGGTTCGCCGTGCCCGTGGTACCCCTCCGGCAGGCCAACCTCTTCGGGCAGGGGCGCCCCAGGTACGGGCAGCCAGCCGATCTCGCCGGCGCCTCCGGCGTGACCACGATGGAGCTGCCCGCCAAGCATGATGGCCATACCGACACCGGCCCCGATCCACAGCAACACGAAGTCGTCGGTGTTTCGAGCCGCCCCCAGGGACCGTTCCGCGAACGCCGCCAGGTTGACGTCGTTCTCGATGATGACCGAGCGCTGGAGGTCGGCCCGGAGGAGTTCCAACACTCCCTCGTGCCAGGACGGCAGGTTGAACGAGAATCGGATATCGCCAGTTCGTGGATCCACGACACCCGGCGTGCCGATCACGAAGGCCCGCAGCCGGTCCAGCGGAACCTCCGCTCGTTCCACCAGCCGCATGACCGTGGTGTGCACCGCGGACACCGGATCGGACTCCCCGGCGAGATCGATGGTCGACTCGGTGACCACCTGGCCGGTGATATCGGCGATCGCCGCGGTCACCTGCTGGGGCCCCTCGGCCGTGACCTCGGTTGGCCCCACATCCAGTCCCGCAACGTAGGCACTACTGGGAACCACGTCGTACAGCGCGGCGTTCGGCCCCCGTCCGCCCGCCTGCGCACCGACGATGTGGACCAGCTCGCGTTCCTGGAGTCGGGACAGCAGCTGGGAGGCTGTCACTTTCGACAGTCCCGTCGCCTGTCCGAGCTGGGTCCGCGTCAACGGTCCGGTGGACATCAACAGCTCCAACGCGGCGCGGTCGTTGAGCTGTCGCAGCAATCGCGGCGTGCCCGGACGTCGAGACATAACCGTGACACTCCCATCCCTATTTATTAGGAAAGTTTCTTGTTAGTTTAAACACCCATCGCCCACTTGGAGGGCACCAGGCCCCTGTGTCTGGCGTGGCTCCAGGTCGGCTCCGGCACATCACGTGCCACTCAAGCACGAATCCCGCACAAGTTACGAAGCCCGCACAGCGTTCGTGGCCGACGAGACATCGACCGGGGGGCGTTACTCGCGAAGCTAGCCGCTTGGCGTGGGCGATCGTGAAGGGAGAATCAGGTGAGACTCACACACATCGCAGCAGCAGGTTCCGCGCTGGTCTTCGCCACCGCCTGCGCAGGTAACGGCGACGGCGGCGACGTCGATCCCGGGGACGCTCCGGAAGAACTCACAATCTGGACCATGGGCGGAGCCACCGAGGAGAGCGAGGAGTTCTTCGAGGAACTCCGCGACGAGTGGTCGCAGGACTATCCCGACACCTCCCTCAACGTCGAGTACATCCCGTGGGACGAGGCCCAGGACTCCATCACCAACGCGCTCGCCGGCGGCGACGCCCCGGACGTCCTGGAAGCCGGAAACGACCAGGTGTCCAACTGGGCCGTCCAGGGGGCCATCCTCGACCTCGACGAGTACGTGGCCGACTGGGACGAGGCTGAGGACATCAACCAGGAGGCCATGGACTACGGCTCCTACGAGAACACGCAGTACTCGGTTCCTCTCCACCTGGCCGTGCGCACCCTGATCTACCGAGCCGACTGGCTGGAGGATCTGGGGCACGACGCCCCGGAAACCTGGGACGAGCTGGTCGAGGTGGCCGAGGACATCGAGGACGAACACGGAGTGCTCGGCTTCGGCGCCCCCACCGACTTCACCAACGGCATCGCCAGCTTCATCTGGAGCAACGGCGGGGAAATCGCCACCAGCGAGGACGGCGCCGAGTGGGAGGGGCAACTCACCGACCCGGCCACCGTGGAGGCCATCGAGTTCTACACGGACCTGACGAACGACTTCTCCCCCGTCTACACGGGAGAGAACGAACTGATCGCCCAGGCAGACCTCGCCAATGGTGAGCTGGGCATGTACATCGACGGGAACTGGGCCTTCGACGAGATCGCGGACCAGGCCGAGGACCCGGACATGGTGGACAACCTGGGGGCAGCTCCGATCCCCGGTGTCGACGGGATGGCCCCGGCCTTCGCCGGTGGATCCAACCTGACCGTGTTCAGCACGGCTGACGACCCGGACTTCGCCTTCGAATTGCTGTCCACCTGGGCCTCCAAGGACATGGCCGCAACCTGGGCCGAGTACACCGGCTTCTTCCCCGCCTACCCGGAGCTGCTGGACGAACCACAGTTCCAGGAGGACGAGGTCGCCCAGGCCTCGGCGGAGCAGTTGGAGAACCAGCGGTACTTCCCGGCCACGCCGAACTGGACCGATGCCGACTTCGAAGGCAAGATCATCCCGGGCGCGGTGCTGGACATCGCGGACGGAGACAACGCCGAGGAGCGGCTCGCCGAGGCGAATGAGGAGCTCACCGAGGTCCTCAACCAGGAGACCGACTAGGACCTCCCACCGACCCGCGGGCTGGTGCCGCCCCTCCCTGGGCGGCACCAGCCCCTGCCTCCGCTCGCGAGATGACTATGGCTGAATCCACCGCACCGGCCGCCACGACGCGCGCCGAACGACGCCCACCCGCCCCGCTGCGGCTGCTCAGCGTCATTCCCACGCCCTACCTTCTGATCGCTGCTCCCCTGATCATCCTGAGTGTCGTCCTACTGTGGCCGATCATCCAGATGGTCTGGTACTCCCTCAGCGACTACACCCTGCCGGATCTGGCCCGCGGAGACGCGCCGGAGTGGAACAACTTCGAGCACTACCGCCAGCTGCTCACCGACGCCGAGTTCTGGACCATCTTCCGGAACACGGTGCTGGTCGTGATCGCGATGGTGGCCGGGGTACTCACCCTGGGCACCCTGGTGGGCCTCCTGCTGCACAAGCTACCGCGGTGGTTCTCCACCGTCGTGGCCACCGGAATGATGCTCGCCTGGGCCACCCCGCAGATCAGTGCCTCCCTGATCTACCGCTGGCTGTTCCTCCCCGAACGCGGCCTCGTCAACTACACGCTGGCCAACTTCCCGGAATGGCTGGTCGGTACGCGCTGGGGTGAGTTCTGGACCACCTTCAACTGGTTCCTCCAGCCGCTGTCCCTCTTCACCATCCTGGCCATGATCATCATCTGGCAGGGCTTCCCCTTCGTCGCCGTCACGGTGCTGGCCGGCCTGAAGAGTGTTCCCTACGAACTCTACGAGGCGGCGCGCGTTGACGGGGCGAGTGCATGGCGCCAGTTCTGGAGCATCACCTACCCCGTGCTGCGCCCCCTGTTCGCCCTGCTGTTGGTCCTCCAGATCATCTGGAACTTCCGGATCTTCACCCAGCTCTACATCCTCGCGGGCGGATTCCAAAACCGCGATGTGTACCTGTTGTCCTACTACATCTACCAGCAGGGATTCCGAGACAACCCGCCGGACTACGGCATGGGATCGGCCCTGGCCGTGACGATGACCATCCTGATCCTCATCGTCTCCGCCTACTACCTGCGCATGATGATCCGACAGGGAGAAACCCGATGAGCCCGCGCAAGGCACTGCGGTCGGTCGGCCTGTACGGAGCCGGAGTCGTGGTCCTGATCTTCGCCGTCTTCCCCGTCTACTGGATGGCGGCCACCGCGTTCCGTCCCCAGGGCGAGATCTTCACCCGCGAACCCACCCTGTTCCCGACCCGCATCACCTTCGACCACTTCGACCGGGTGTTGTCGGGACAGCTACTGCCGGGGGTACGGTTCTGGGACTTCCTGATCAACAGCCTCATCGTGACCGTCGGTTCGACCGCGATGGCCGCGGTGTTCGCCCTCATGGCGGCTGTCGCCGTGGCACGGTTCAAGTTCCGGCTGCGCTCGGCGTTCATCATGCTGCTGATGTTGATCCAGATGGTGCCCATGGAAGCGATCATCATCTCGCTGTTCCTCAACTTCCGGCACCTCAGCGACGCCACCGGGCTGGAGCTGCTGGGCAACCTCAGCGGAATGCTGGTCGTGTACCTGGCCGTGGCCCTGCCCATCACCATCATCATGCTGCGGGGCTTTGTCGCCGCGGTTCCTCCCGAACTGGAGGAGGCAGCAGCCATCGACGGAGCGAGCGGCTGGACGATCTTCTGGCGCATCCTCATGCCGCTGGTGGCACCGGGCCTCATCGCCGCCAGCATCTTCGCCTTCATCACAGCCTGGAACGAGTTCATCGTGGCCCTGACCTTCCTGGGCCGCAGCACCGAGTACTACACCCTGCCCTTGTCCCTGTCCTACTACTTCGGCCGCACCGGAACCGAGTGGGGGGCCATCATGGCCGCCTCAACCCTGCTCACGCTCCCGGTCATGCTGTTCTTCCTGTTCGTGCAGAAACGCATGGTTTCCGGACTCACCATGGGGGCGGTCAAGGGCTAGCCCCTCCTCCCCGGCCCGTTGACCGCCGGGCGCCGCGCGCCGCCAGGGCCCCACCCGGCGCGCGGCGCCACATGTCCGGAGCCGACGGTCCGCGCCCCAGTCCACCCCACGCCGCGTTGACGCGTGGACAACGTGAACGGATGAAACCTCGAGATGTCACAAGACGCCACCCTGGACCGACTCGCCAACGCGACCCTCCTCGTGCCCTTCCCCGGAACCGAGGCCCCACGCTGGCTCCTGGACGGACTCGCGGAGGGCTTTGCCGGGGTCTGTCTCTTTCACAACAACATCGCCAGCCCAGAGCAGGTGTCTTCCTTGGTGTCCCACCTGAACCGTGCGGCAGAGGCCCCGATCGTCTCGCTCGACGAGGAGGGAGGCGACGTGACCCGGATTGGCCACCTCCAGGGCAGCGCCTACCCGGGCAATGCCGCCTTGGGAGTCGTGGACGACCTCGAGCTGACCCGGCGGGTCCATCACGCCCTCGCCACCGAGCTCGCCGATCTGGGTGTCACCCTCGACCTCGCTCCCTCCGTGGATGTCAATGTCGCCGAGGACAACCCGGTGATCGGGACCCGCTCTTTCGGCTCCGACACCGACCTGGTCGCCCGCCACGCGGCCGCCGCGGTGTCCGGACTTCAGAGTGCGGGGGTGGCGGCGTGCGCGAAACACTTTCCCGGCCACGGAGCCACCCACCAGGACTCCCACGAGGTTCTTCCCGTCGTTGACGCCGCCCCCGACCTGCTCCACAGCCGGGAGCTACAGCCGTTCCGAACGGCAATCGACGCGGGAGTGGCCAGTATCCTCACCGCGCACATCCAGCTCCCGTCCCTGGGGCTCACCGGGCCCGCCACCCTCAGCCGTGCCGTGGTCACGGACCTTCTCCGGAAACAGCTGGGGTTTACGGGGGTGGTGATCTCGGATGCCCTGGAGATGCGGGGAGTCTCCGCCGACATCGGAGTCCCCGAGGCTGCGGTACGGGCCCTCGAATCCGGTTGCGACCTGTTGTGCCTGGGCCGCTACATCTACGACACGGACATCGCCACGGTACGGGAGGCCATCACCACGGCGGTGCGCTCTGGGCGCCTCCCGGGCGAACGCCTGGAGGAAGCAGCATCCCGTGTCGCCACGCTCCGCTCCCCCACCCCGACCGTGACCCCACCGACCCACGAGCGGGCGAGTGGGCTCGACGGTGCCCGCCGTGCACTGACGGTGGAGGGGGATCTACCGGACCTCAATCACCCCGAGGGGCCCGTGGTCGTGGAACTGGACGTGCCACCAATGGCGGCGGTGGGTGAGGTGCCCTGGGGGCTTGGCCCCTGGTTCCCCGAAACACGGCGCCTGCGCCCCGAACACACCACTGTGGACGAGGTACGCGCTGCGGTGGGTGACCGTCCCCTGGTCCTCGTAGTCCGAGACGCGCACCGCCACGAGGACACACGCAACCTGGTGACCGAGGTGTGCCAGGCGTATCCGGACACGGTCGTGGTGGACATGGGGGTTCCGGTGTGGCGGCCGCAATGTCGTGCCTATATCCGCACCTATGGGGCCGCCCGTGTCAATGCCCAGGGCGCGGCGGAGGTCCTGCGCACGCGGGTGGCCGCGCCCGTGCACTGACGAACGACCCCATAGGCGCGGGCCCACACCCGCTCCCATTAGGGTGGAATTCACGCCCGCTGAACGTCGAACAGGCCCGACCCTGTGCACCATGCCAGCATTCGCACGCGGGCGATGCACAGGAGCGGGCGGGAAGCGCGAGATAATCGCGATATGCGTCTGTCCGCACGAGTTGACTATGCCCTGCGTGCCGCGGCCGAATTGGCCGCAGCCGACGGCGGTCCGGTGACCGCCGAACAGCTCGCACGCGCCCAGGCCATCCCCGGAAAGTTCCTGGAGAACATTCTGACGCAGCTCCGTAGAGCGGGGCTCGTTCGCAGCCAACGTGGTCCGGTTGGCGGGTACTGGCTCGCCAAACCGCCCGCGGACACCTCGCTGGCCGACGTGATCCGCGCGGTTGACGGGCCGCTGGCGAACGTTCGGGGGGAACGGCCCGAGCACGTGGACTACGGCGGTGCGGCACGCAGTCTCCAGCGCGTCTGGATCGCCCTGCGCGCCAACGAGCGTGCGATCCTGGAGTCGGTCACCCTGGAACACATCGCCACGGGTGAACTTCCCGGAACGATCCAGGACCTCACCCAGGACCCGGACTCCTGGGCCAGTTAGATCTGCCCCCGCACAGCGGCCCATCGGGGTGAACCGGGGGCCCACCCGCGACCTCCGGTTCCCGGACCACTCGGGGAATCCGGGTCACCGGCCGGCCGCCCGGGTCCACGCGATGACGCGGATGCGGAAGGGATGGATGCCACACGCGGGGCCTCGGGGAACCGCTGTGTCCCCTGCGTCCGGCCTGCCGGGCACAGCCGGCAGGCTCCCACGACGGTTCCATCTCCAGGGCTTCCCAGACCGGGCCTACGCCGCGCGATCCCGACCGCGCCGGTAGGGCACACCCCGATGGAGCGCGCCCGGCACCGCCGGTGTGGCTCAGACCCCGACCATGTCGGGCACCTCCGGAAGCTGGTCCGGAACGGTGCCGATGTCGAACCGTTCGGCTGCCGGAACGGATCCTGGGGAGAGCATCGCTGCCTCTTGCAGCTCGGCCAGCGCCAGTTGATCCCCGACCTCGCGCAGAACCTGGGAGAGGGGGACTCCAAGGGCAGCACAGACCGACGCCAGCAGTTCGGACGACGCCTCCTTCTGCCCACGTTCGATCTCCGACAGATACCCCAACGACACCCGGGCCTCAGCCGACACCTCACGGAGGGTTCGGCCCTGCCGCTGCCGAAGCTGCCTGAGCACCTCGCCCAGGAGGTGACGAAGCAGGACCATCATTCGCGCTCCCTCCCACCGGTAGCGACCAACATACACATACCGTACCTGTCCCTGGAGTGACCGTCGCACCTCAACGTCGGCTGTTCGCTCGAGGGTTAACGCGATCCTCCCTCGTGTTTGTTCCCCGCTGCCATGGCGGGGAATCGCACATCGAGGCCTACGCCGCCGCGGGAGCACGTTCGAGAACGGTGACCAGGAGCTCCAGAGCCGCGTGTACCGCCTGTTCGCGCACGTCCTCGCGGTTGCCCCGGGCCGCCACGGTGACGCTGGACACCTCCCCCTCCGGGTCACACACCGCCACATAGACGGTTCCGGGCGCCACCCCATCCTGCGGATCGGGCCCGGCTACTCCAGTCACGGCGAGCCCGTACCCGGCGGTGAGTACCTGGCGCACCCCCAGGGCCAGAGCCTGGGCCACCATGGGGTCGACGGCGCCACGGGTCGCCAGAAGATGCGGGGAGACGCCCAGCACCCGTTCCTTCACCTCAGTGGCATAACAAACCACGGCGCCGCGAAAGTAGGCCGACGCGCCCGAGCGCTGCGTCAGCCTCGCCCCGATGAGACCGCCGGTCAGGGACTCCGCCACCGCGAGTGTGGCACGGAGCCGCTGCATTTCCGTAGCAGTTCGCGTCACCAAAGCCTGGGGCTCAGGGGCGTCCATAACTGGTCCTTCCCGCCGTTCAGGAGGAGTCCTGAGCGTTGGGATGGGGCCGCAGGGCCGTCACTCCGCCGGACGCGTCCCGCCGCAGGCGGTAGGCCTGTACCACATAGTCCAGCCCCGTGATCACAGTGACCAGGAGAGCGGCTGCCATCAACACCTGGGGAACGATCATAAGCGCTGCCGGCAGCGGGAAGAGGAACGCTGCGATCGCGACAACCTGGAGTACGGTCTTGATCTTGCCGCCGCGACTCGCCGGAATGACGCCGTGCCGCAGGACCGCGTACCGCAGAGCCGTGATGGCCAGTTCCCGGCCCAGGATCACCAGGGTTACCCACCACCAGAGCTCGGAGAGCATACTCAGCACCACGAGCGCGGCACCGGTGAGGGCCTTGTCGGCGATGGGGTCCGCAAGTTTTCCGAAGTTGGTGACCAGATTGCGCCGGCGGGCCAACTCCCCGTCAATCCGGTCCGTGACCGAGGCGAGCACGAACACGGTGAAGGCCGCAAACCGCCACAGCGGATCCTCGAAGAACATGCACACGACGAAGAGCGGAACCATGGCCAGTCGGGTCATGGTGAGTACGTTGGCGATGTTCAGCGTCGGTGCGCTGCCCCCCGGGTATCCCGGAGTGGCGACCGAGTCCCCGGATGTACTCACAGCCTCCCCCGATCGGTTCCTGACCATGTGCTCCCAGCCGTCCGCAGCCACGCGTGCGCGCCGAGTCCGGCCCACCAGCCGGGCCACGTGCATCGCGAGTGGCCCGCAGCCACCGTCCCTGTCGTCAAAGCACACCCGGCATTCCCACCACCACCCCGCCCCTCTGGAGGCTCTGGAGGGGGCCGCGCCCGCCACCGCGCATCACCCGGACCGGGCGGCTGCACGCCTCGTGGCTGTTGTGAAGCCACCGTGACCGCTGTGCCATGAGCTCCTCCACCGGCTGGCCAGTCCGCCCACCGGGCCGTGCGCCCGTTGTCCGGGTGGGGCTGACCTGGACATACCGGATTGGTGTGGTGCCGTCACCCTCGGAGTAGCCGAAGATCCGGTCAGCGTCAAGCGCCTGCCGGCCGACCACGGCCGCGGCCCGCCCAGACAGTGGCGGTTGGCAACCGGCTATGACTGTCGTACCAAATCCACAGTATCCCGGGCCGGCGTTCGGTTCAGCCTCCGTGCGCCAGCTCCGGGGCCCACCTGCGGTTGCGACACCGGAAACACCAGCACCACGGGCATCAGCCACAGTGCCCACGTGATAGCTCACCGACTCCTGGGGCTGACGGGACACAGCCGACACCCGGGCTGGGACACACCGTTCCGGAAGCCGGCGCGCACCCGCGCCAGTGGAGGGAGGAGACAACATAGCCTCCAAGCGTACCGATGCCGGCCCGCCGCACCACATCCCCACCCCACGACGCGCCGCACCCATAGCTCCCACGCCCGCCGTAGCGGACGTGGAGCCTCATTCGGCGGATCCGTCCTGGTGAATGCCGTCGGTGTTGACGGTGATGAGAGAAACACCACCCTGGCGTTCCGGTGGCTCCAGGATCTCCCCGCTGGCCGTCACATGGACGCCACCCGCGTTTCCCAGCCGAAGGCTCAACTGTTCTGGCCCCCGCCACCCGCGGCTCTGTCCCTCGGTCAGGATCCCCGCGAACAGCTCGCCGCCGTGGCTGTTGCGCACGGACAACCAGGTCCGTTCCACCGCGCGCACCTTGACCGCCGCCGTGGGCTGTGTGGTGACGTCGTACCGTTCCGTGGAAGCACGCTCGGCCGAGGTGTTGTCCCCGGCCTCGAGAGTGTCCGGCGGGGCCGGGGACACGCTCCGTTCGACGGGACCTTCCTGCTCCTGGGTCACCTCCGACGGGGCGGACCGTTCGGTGGAGTCGTACGAGCCGAACAGCGCCTGGGCCACCCCCAGCAGCAGCACCACGACCGAGGCCAGAGCCATGAGCAGTGTCCAGCGCACGCGGGGTGGCTCGGTTCCCTCCGCACTCCGGTGAGCACGGAAGATCTCAGCGGCCCGCATCCGTCGCCGGGGAGCGCTCTGAATGGCTTCGGAGGTGGCACCCGCGCTGCCGGCCCCACGGGGGCCGGCAGCGGCTCCGACCGTGCCGACCGCGCCGGTCTCCGGAGGCGGATGCGGGCCGCCGGCGCCCCCGCTCGCCGGCACCGCCCGCACCTGCTCGGCAAAGTCTGCGAGCAGCGGCTGCGGGTCCAGTCCAAGGGTCCGCGCAAGTTGCCGGATATGTCCGCGAGCGTAGAAGTCCCCGCCACAGGGGCCGAACTCGTCCCGTTCGATCGCGGCGATGACCTGGCCGCGGATACGGGTTCGCTCTTCGAGGGCCGCTATGGACAATCCGGATCGCGCTCGAGCTTCGGCGAGACACTGTCCGATCGTCATCCGCCCGTTCTCCTCCATCTGCGGGAGTCTCCTGAGACCGCGGGTACACGTGGAAACTAGTCAGTCACCTACTGTAGTAACACGGTTGGGGCTACGTAGCGCTCCCGGGACAGCGCCGCGCAAAGATCGCGTGTACGGGGGGTATGGTCGCCCTGGGTGTCGTCGTTCCCCGGCCACCCGACAGACAGCATGGTCCTACTCGATGGTCCTACTCGCCGCGGATCCGCGCGAGCACCTGCGGAAGCTCGTCTGGGGATACGAGAACGTCACGCGCTTTGGAACCCTCGCTGGGCCCCACGACGTCGTTACTCTCCATCAGATCCATGAGACGCCCGGCCTTGGCGAAACCGACCCGCAGCTTGCGTTGCAGCATCGAGGTCGAACCGAACTGTGTGGTCACGACCAGTTCCACGCCTTGCAGCAGCAGTTCGAGATCTTCACCGATCTCCTCGTCGATCTCCTTCTTCTTGCTCTCGGCGGCGCCCACATCCTCGCGGTAACTGGGCTCGGCCTGCTTCTTGCAGTGGTCCACCACCGAGCGGATTTCCTTCTCGGTGACCCAGGCGTTTTGCAGCCGAATCGTCTTGCTGGCTCCCATCGGGAGGAACAGCCCATCACCCTTGCCGACGAGCTTCTCTGCTCCCGGCTGGTCGAGAATGACTCGGCTGTCGGACAGGCTGGAGGTGGCGAACGCCAGCCGGGAGGGCACGTTCGCCTTGATCAGCCCCGTGACCACATCCACACTGGGACGCTGTGTGGCCAGCACGAGGTGGATTCCCGCCGCACGCGCCAGCTGCGTGATCCGGACGATGGCGTCCTCGACGTCCCGCGGGGCCACCATCATGAGGTCCGCCAGCTCGTCGACGATGACGACCATGTAGGGATACGGCTCGTAGACCCGTTCGCTGCCCGGCGGTGCGGTCAGCTCGCCGGAACGCACCGCGGCGTTGAAATCATCGATGTGTCGGTATCCCGACGCGGCAAGATCGTCGTACCGCCGGTCCATCTCCCCAACGACCCACTGCAACGCTTCGGCTGCCTTTTTCGGGCTGGTGATGATCGGGGTCAGCAGGTGCGGGATCCCCTCGTACATGGTCAGTTCGACCCGTTTGGGGTCCACGAGAATCAACCGGACCTCGTCTGGGGTCGCCCGACTCATCACCGAGGTGATCAGTCCGTTGATGCAGGTGGACTTACCGGCACCGGTCGCACCCGCTACCAGAATGTGGGGCATCTTCGCCAGGTTGGCCACCACGTTGGCACCCTCGACATCCTTGCCGAGTCCCACGAGCAGTGGATGCTCCTCACTGGTGGCCTCTGGGGAACGCAGGACGTCCCCCAGACTCACCACATCCTTGTCGCTGTTCGGGATCTCGACACCAATCGCCGACTTACCGGGGATCGGAGACAGGATCCGCACGTCGGCACTCTTGACGGCCAGGGAGATGTTCTTCGTCAGCGCGGTCACCTTCTCGACCTTGACCGCCGGCCCCAGCTCGATCTCGTAGCGGGTCACGGTGGGGCCGCGTGTGAAGTCGGTGACCTCCGCATCGATCTTGAACTCCTCCAGGACCCCGGTCAGGGCGGACACCACAGTGTCGTTGGCCTTGGTGCGAGGCTTGGGGGGGCTTCCGGGCTGAAGCAGGCTCGCCGGCGGCAGCTCGTAGTCGCCCTCGACCACGCGTGCCGGAATCGCCAGCTGCTCCACATTCTGGGGTTGGGGGGTGGGCTCTGGTGCCGGCTCGGGGACGGGTGGCTGCTCCCCGGAGACCACCGGGCTGTCGTAGGGACGCTCGGTCGTGCCAACGCTGGACTCCTCGGTCTCCGAGACGCGAGCAGCGGCCGCCTGCTTCTTGGCCGAGCGTTTGCGGGAGCCCCGCGCAGCACCCTCGGTTTTCTCCCCGGGCAACAGATCGGCTCCGGAGTCGGGGCCGTCCGGGCGGACGAAGTGCGGCGCGACCAGGCTACGTAGACGTTCGGGGATCCGGTAGATCGGTGTGGCGGTGAGCACCAGCAGCCCGAAGATGACCAGGAACAGCAACAGTATTCCGGTGACCCACGCCGTGGCGAGTTGGCTCAGTGGCCCGGCTGCCACGAAACCGATCATGCCCCCCGCACGCTGGATGGCCTCGGTGCCGTCAGCGGGCCACGGGACCCCGTGCCCGATGTGGATCAGTCCCAGAAGGCCCACGATCAGGGCAGAGGCCCCGATCGAGATCCGCCCCACGTCGGTCTGGTTGTTGCCCGGAGTGCGCATGAGGCGCCAGGCCACGGGCAGGAACAACAGCGGCAGAACCGGGGAGAACGCGCCGAAAGCACCGGCGACGATGACCCGGGTCCACTCCAGCAGCGGCCCGGAGGTCTCCCACCAGACCGCGGCGGCGATCAACAGGCCCAGAGCGAGAAGGACCAGCCCGATCCCGTCGCGGCGCAGATCGGGGTCGAGGTCTTTGGCGCTGCGACCCACGAGCCGCACCAGTCCGCCCACAGTGTGGGCCAGGACCCGCCACACCATGAGCATGCCCTGGCCCAGGAGTCGCACAAGACCCGCCAGCGGCCCCTCAGCCTGGGCGGATCCCTTCCGAGCCCCACCCGCCGTGGACTTCCTCGTACCGCCCGAGGAGGTGCCCTTCTTCTTGCCCGTGCTGGCCGAACCAGACCGGGTTGCGGTAGAGGCGGAGCGCTGGGGGGACTTGGGCGCACGGGTGGCCATGGCCCGTAGGATACTCGGCTCGCCAGCACCACGGGCCGCGACACGCCGTGCGCGGCGCTCTAGACCTCCACCACCACCGGCACGATCATAGGACGACGGCGATACGTGTCGTTGACCCACCGCCCCACACTGCGCCGGACCAGCTGGCGCAGCTGGGTGGGGTCGGTGATCCCGTCGGCTGCGGCCCGGTCCAAGGCACTCTGGATCCGCGGTAGCACCTCGTCGTAGGCCTCGGCGTCGATCCCGGAGCCACGCGTGTGGAGTTCGGGATCGCTGAGCAGCTTACCCGTGGTGGAGTCCACAGCGATGACGACGGAGATGAATCCCTCCTCACCGAGAATGCGCCGGTCCTTGAGTGCGGACTCGGTGACATCGCCCACGGACAGACCGTCGACGTAGACGTATCCGCACGGCACGGCCCCGGTGACACGGGCCCGCCCGTCGACGAGGTCGACGACCACACCGTCTTCGGCGATCACCACACGGTCCTTGGGAACTCCGGACAGCTGCGCCAGTTCGGCGTGCGCCCGCAGGTGTCGCCACTCCCCGTGCACCGGCACCATGTTTCTGGGACGCACCATGTTCAGGACGTAGAGCAGTTCGCCCGCGGGGGCGTGCCCGGAGACGTGCACCAGCGCATTGCCCTTGTGGACGACTGTCGCCCCCCAGCGGGTCAGGCCGTTGATCACCCGGTTGACCGAGTTCTCGTTTCCCGGAATGAGGGAGGAGGCCAACAGGACCGTGTCTCCCTCCTCGATCCGGATCTGGTGATCGCGGTTAGCCATCCGGGTCAACGCCGACATGGGCTCGCCCTGGGAGCCGGTGGAGACCAGAACCACCTCGTCGGGTGGCAGATCGTCGAGGTCCCGAACATCGACCAGCAGGTCTCCGGGAACACTGAGGTAGCCGAGGTCGCGGGCGATGTTCATGTTGCGCACCATCGAACGCCCCACGAACGCGACTTTGCGGCCGTGGGCGGCGGCCGCGTCGAGCACCTGTTGAACCCGGTGAATATGGGAGGCGAAACAGGCCACGATGATGCGCTTGTCCGCCCGGTCGAACACCTGGTCCACCACACCGGCGATGTCGCGTTCACTGGTGACGAATCCGGGAACCTCGGCATTGGTGGAATCGCTCAGGAGGAGATCCACCCCCTCGTCTCCCAGCCGGGCGAACCCCCCGAGGTCCGTCAGCCGACCGTCGAGGGGCAGCTGGTCCATTTTGAAATCACCGGTGTGCAGAACCGTCCCGGCCGGCGTCCGCAGGGCGAGTGCCAGCGCATCGGGAATCGAGTGATTCACGGCGAGGAACTCGCAGTCGAAGGCCCCGAAACTCCGCCGTTCTCCCTCGGCGACCTGGACCAGCTCCGGCTTGATGCGGTGCTCCCCCAGCTTCGCCGAGATCAGGGCCAGGGTGAGCTTGGAGCCCACGAGCGGGATGTCGGGACGCTGGCGCAGCAGAAACGGAACGGCTCCGATGTGGTCCTCGTGGCCGTGGGTGAGGACCACGGCTTCCACATCGTCCAGCCGGTCGGCGATGTGGTCGAAATCCGGAAGGATCAGATCGACCCCGGGCTGCTCCTCCTCCGGAAACAGGACGCCGCAGTCCACGATCAGCAGCCGGCCGTCGTACTCGAAGACGGTCATGTTGCGGCCGATCTCGCCCAGGCCCCCGAGTGCGACGACACGCAGGGCCTGCTGCGGCAGGGGCGGCGGAGCGTCCAGCTCCGGGTGGGGGTGACTCATGCGGATCCCTCCGGCAACGACTCGACACCGACAGCGCTGGCCGGCACCGCCTGGTGCGGCGCCAACCCGATGGGGCCCTTGACTCCCGCGGCGGCCAGGTCCTCACGCAGCAGGGTGCGCAGCTCGGTGGAGGCATCCGCCAGCGGGGTACGAACGGAGCCACCGGGCAGGCCGAACATGTCCAGGACCGCCTTCGTGGTGATGACACCCTGGGTGCGAAAGATTCCCGTGTAGACCGGCGTGAGCCGACGGTGAATCGACAGCGCCAGCTGGGTGTCCCCCGAGGTGTAGGCGTCGATCATCTCGTGGAGGTCGGAACCCACGATGTGACCCACCACGCTGACGAATCCGGCCGCTCCGATGGACAGCAGCGGCAGGTTCATCATGTCGGTGCCGCAATAGTAGGCCAGATCCGTACGGGACAGGACCCAGGAGCTGGCTCCGATGTCGTCCTTGGCGTCCTTGTTGGCGATGATCCGGGGGTGGTCCGCGAGCCGCACCAGGGTCTCGGAGGCAATCGGGACACCGGTGCGCCCCGGAATGTCGTAGAGCATCACCGGCAGCTCGGTACTGTCGGCGATCGCCGTGAAGTGCTGGATCAGCCCTTCCTGGGGTGGCTTGTTGTAGTAGGGAGTTACCGCGAGCAGCCCGTCGGCTCCGGCACGCTCCGCCGCCGTGGCCAACTCGATACTGTGGCGGGTGTTGTTGGTGCCAACACCGGCAACGATCGTCGCCCGGTCCCCCACGGCTTCGACGACCGTTCGTAGCAGCCGGTCCTTCTCCTCGTCATTGGTCGTCGGTGCCTCCCCGGTGGTGCCACTGATGACGAGACCGTCATTGCGCTGCTCATCCACCAGGTACGTGGCCAACCGGGCGGCCCCGTCGTAATCGACTTCCCCGCCTTCGTGCATGGGCGTGACCATCGCGGTCAACATCTGGCCGAACGGCGCGTTCGGCGTGTTGCTGCCTACCATGCACCAAACCGTATCGCTAATATGCGCCACCCGTGGCCACGCGAACCGCCCTCACCCGGTGTTTTGCCCGGACTCGACCGGTTCTGGCGGTTCCACCGACGAGACATCCCGCGCCCCAGCCTGGGACCGCGTTGCCCATGGCTCGCCCGCAACACAGCGGCACGATACGTTCCACCGGGCCGCCGCGGCCAACGGGAGCAGGGCCCGAGCCGGGCGCCATGACGGCAGGCCCGGCCCCGGAAGCCGACCCGCGGCTCGTTCCCCGGAACCGGGCCTGGAAGGTGCGGTTCTACTCGTCGCGACCACCGAGGAAGAGACTGAGCAGCCAGCTGACCACGGCCACGATGATGGCTCCCCAGAAGGCCGGCCAGAACCCGGCAATCTCGAAGGGAATGTTGAACAGCCCCGCGATCCATCCGGTCAACATCAGCAGCAGGGCATTGACCACCAGGGCGATCAACCCCAGGGTCAGTGCGTAGAAGGCACAGCCAACCGTCTTGACGATCGGCTTGATCACCGCGTTGACCAGGCCGAAGATCAGCCCCAGCACGAGGTAGACCACGGCCTCTTCGCCCAGAGTTCCGGCGTGGACGTCGAGCCCCTGTACGAAGTACACGGCTGCCCACAGCGCGACGGCGTTGATGACGACACGAAGTATGATGCTCACCTTCACGATGCTGCCACGCCTGACACACCGTGGGGAACACCGCGGGGCCGGGAACCGTCCCCGCATCGTGTCCACCGCGCTCCCCGGGGGGCTTCGCCGGGGACCGGCTTGGTGATGGCCGGGACAGCCTGGGAGGATCGCGGGAGACAGCTACGGACCCCGGCCCCCGAACCCCGTGCGAGGACGCACCCGTGACCACCGCCGCCTTTGTCCGCGCCGCCCGAGCCGCGGACGTACCCACCCTCGTGCGGATCCAGGTCGAGGCGTGGCGCCGGGCCTACGGCCCGATTCTGCCCACCGAAGTGTGTGCCGAACTCACCAGTGACGAGGCCGCCGACCAGTTCCGCCAACAGTGGCACGAGGCGATCACGGCACCACCGTCGTCTCGCCACCGTGTCCTGGCCGCCACGGCCGGAACCACGGAGCGGGAAGTGGTCGGGCTGGCCTCTTTCGGCCCCGCGCAGGATCCGGACCGCTGGCCCGGAACCGACGCCGAACTCTACGCACTGCACGTGGCCCCGGAGCACGGACGTGCGGGGCACGGGAGCCGACTGTTGAACGCGATGGTGGACCATCTGCTGGAGGATCGGTTCACCGCGGTATACGCCTGGGTGTTGGCCGCGGATGCGGGGCTGCACAGCCTCTTGGAGTCAACCGGGTGGCGCCCGGATGGCGCCCGCCGCGAACTCGATGTGGCCGGAACCGCGGTGCCCATGCTCCGTCTACATGCGGGGATCGAAGCCTAGGGCGGCCCCGACCCTACGCAGGGCAACCGGTAGTCTTCCGCCCAGCGGAACACCTGCGGGATTCACGGCGCCCCGGCGAGACCGGGAGCACGGGCCGAGAACCACGCGCCGTCCTGGCGCCGGTGAACCCGCGGTACGGATGTAGCCCCATACCGGAGATGAGGAAATACGGCGTGGCCACGGTCGCTCAGTGGGTCGCAGGCGCTCGCCCGCGTACGCTGCCGAACTCGGTGGTTCCGGTGGCAGTCGGAACCGGCGTCGCCATCGGCGCCGATCCGGGCGGCGCGGTGTGGTGGAAGGCGGGTCTGGCCCTGGTTGTCGCCTTGGCGCTCCAGATCGGCGTCAACTATGCCAACGACTACTCCGATGGTGTGCGCGGAACCGACGCGGACCGCGTGGGGCCCGCCCGGCTGACCGCTGCCGGTGTGGCCCGACCACGTCAGGTCTTCACCGCTGCTTGGCTGGGCTTTGGTGTCGCGGCCGTCGCCGGGCTGGTGCTGGTCGCGACGACGTCGTGGTGGCTGCTGCTGCTCGGCGTTGCCGCGATCCTGGCCGCATGGACCTACACCGGTGGCAGCAATCCCTACGGGTACCGAGCTCTGGGGGAACTCTCGGTGTTCGTGTTCTTCGGACTGGCGGCCGTCGTGGGTACCGCGTTCGTGCAGCTGTGGCCGCAGGCGGCGGTTCCCTGGGCCGGGTGGGTCGCGGCGATCCCCGTGGGGCTACTGTCCTGCTCGGTGTTGGTGATCAACAATCTGCGCGATATTCCCACGGACGCGGCCACGGGCAAGCGCACCCTGGCCGTGGTTCTCGGGGACCGTGGCACGCGGCTGGTGTATCTGGGCTGCATCGCCGGTGCCTTCCTGGCGGCGATCGCCACTGCCGTGGCGAGTTGGTGGACGCTGCTGGTGCTGGTGACGGTTCCGCTGGCGGTGCGCCCCTGGTTGGATGTCGCCCGCGGAGCGCAGGGTGCGGAGCTCGTGCAGCTGCTCGGGGCGACCGGGCGGTTCCAACTCGCGTTCGGAACGATGTACGCTCTCGGTCTCGCTCTGGGCTAGCCGCGGCAGACGCGACAGCCGGACCAGTAGGATGTCGTATGACACTGTCGTACGCAAGGGGGCGAGGTAGGCATGCCGGGACGCATCCAGTCGATCGAGCGCGCGGCGGCGATCCTCCGTCTGCTGGCGGGCGGAGCCCGGGGCCTGACCCTTGCGGAGATCTCCCGATCCCTGGACCTACCCAAGGGAACCGCGCTGGGGATCCTTCGTACCCTGCAACACGTCGGTTTCGTGGAGCAGGACACCGAGAGTGGGGTCTACCAGCTGGGCGGTAGTGTCCTGCGGCTGGGCACCCGCTATCTCGACGGCAACGAACTACGCACCCGCGCGCTGAACTGGGCGGATTCCCTGGCCGGCCGCAGCGGTGAAAGCGTGCGTATCGGCACTCTGCACGAGGCACAGGTACTGGTCGTGCACCACGTGTTCCGCCCCGACGACAGCAGACAGAGCCTGGACGTGGGGAGCCTGCTACCGCTACACGCGACCGCGCTCGGCAAGATCCTGCTGGCCTTTGACCCGCACGCTGCCTCCGAGGCCGCCGAGGGCACCATCGACCTGCCCGGCTTTACCAGAAACACCATCACCGATCTGGAAAGCCTCCAGCAGGAGGCGATCGAGGTGCGTAACAACGGCTGGGCCTGGGAGCTGGAGGAGCTCGTGGAGGGGGAGGTCGCCTTCGCGGCCCCCATCTGGGACCGCCGGGGCACCGCCGTCGGCGCCATCGGGATCCGCGGCGCGGTGGAGCGGCTGTGTGACCACGACAAACCGCGGATGGACCAGGTCTCCTATGTGCGGGACGCCGCACGGGCGATTTCGCGGGAGCTGGGCTCCACGCCTTGGTAACCGGCCTGAACACGCTGGTAACGAGTCGGAAACCCGGGTTGACATGCGACGAGACCCATACCACACTTATCCAGCAACGTACGACAATGTAGTACATCATTCGCTAATAACCCGGGAACGCCATACAACGTTCCACTCCCGTGCCGGACCCGCCGGAAGCGAGTTATTCATGACCGAGCAGTTCATCGCCGCCATTGATCAGGGGACCACGTCGAGCCGCTGCATGATCTTCGACCAGGAGGGTCGAATCCATTCGGTCGGCCAACGTGAGCACACCCAGATCTTCCCCCGCCCGGGATGGGTGGAACATGACGCCCAGGAGATCTGGACCAACGTGGAACACGTGGTGCGGGAGGCCCTCGAACAGGGCGAGATCAGCCCCGCGCAACTCGCCGCGGTCGGCATCACCAACCAGCGGGAAACCACGGTGCTCTGGGACGCGGCCACCGGGGCCCCAGTACACAACGCGATCGTGTGGCAGGACACCCGCACCGACCAGCTGGTGCGGGAGCTCGGCGGTGGGGTTGGCCAGGAGCGGTTCCGCGAACGCTGTGGCCTGCCCCTGGCCACCTACTTCTCCGGCCCCAAGATCCGTTGGCTGTTGGACGAGAAGCCCGAGCTCCGCCAGCGCTGCGAACGCGGCGAAGTCCTGTTCGGAACCATGGACACCTGGCTCATCTGGAAACTGACGGGTGAGCACGTCACCGACGTGACCAACGCCAGTCGCACCATGCTGATGAACCTGCACACCCTGGACTGGGACGACTCCATCCTGGAGGCGCTGGACATTCCCCGGGCGATGCTTCCCACCATCCGCTCCTCGGCGGAGGTCTACGGCGAGGCCACCGGGTTCCTGGCCGGAGTCCCGGTCGCCTCAGCACTCGGCGACCAGCATGCGGCCCTGTTCGGACAGACCTGTTTCGACCCCGGAGACGTCAAGGGCACCTACGGCACCGGAACCTTCCTCGTTCTCAACACCGGCACAGAGCCGGTGATGTCCGAAACCGGCCTATTGACCACCCTCGGGTACAAGATCGGGGACCAACCCGCGATCTACGCTCTGGAGGGAGCAATCGCGGTCACCGGATCGCTGGTGCAGTGGCTGCGCGACAACCTGGAACTCATTGAGACCGCACCGGAGATCGAGACGCTCGCCCGGACCGTGGACGACAACGGCGGCTGCTATGTGGTGCCGGCGTTCTCCGGACTGTTCGCCCCGCATTGGCGCAGCGACGCCCGCGGGGTCATGGCCGGACTGACCGGCTACGTCACCAAGGCCCACATCGCCCGCGCGGTTCTGGAGGCGACGGCCTGGCAGACCCGCGAGGTCGTCGATGCCATGAACACCGACTCCGGAATCCCTCTGACCTCGCTCCGGGTCGACGGCGGGATGACGGCCGACAACCTCCTCATGCAGATCCTGGCCGACGTTCTCAACATCGAGGTGGTCCGCCCGATGGTCGCGGAGACCACCTGCCTGGGCGCCGCCTATGCCGCCGGCCTAGCCGTGGGCTACTGGCCCTCCATCGAAAGCCTGCGCGCCAACTGGCACAAGGCGGCCGAGTGGGAACCACAGATGGCCCCGGACAAGCGGGAAGCCGAGTACCACAACTGGCAGAAGGCCGTACAGCGCACCCTGGGGTGGGTGGAACATGACGACGCATAACATCGAGCACGACCCCACCCGTCGGCCCTACGACCTGCTGGTCATCGGCGGCGGCATCTCCGGGCTGAGCACGGCCTGGCAGGCGGCACGTTCGGGGCTCCGGGTCGCCGTGGTGGACCGTGGCGATCTGGGCGCGGAGACCTCCTCCGCCTCCACGAAACTGGTTCATGGCGGACTGCGCTACCTGGCCACCGGTTCGGCCGGTCTGGTTTGGGAGAACCACGCCGAACGGCGGGCCCTGGCCGAACGGGTCGCACCCCACCTGGTACGCCCGATGCCATTCCTACTTCCGCTGTATCGCGGCGGGCCACACGGCCCGGCCAAGATCGGCGCGGGGATGGTGACCTACTCGGCATTGTCCGGGTTCCACGACGGCCTGGGCCGGCTTGTGGGACCCCGCCGCGCCCGCCAGATGGCGCCGGAGCTGCGCACCACGGGGCTGCGTTCCTGCGGGCTGTACCACGACCACCAGATGAACGACAGCCGGTTGGCCATCATGGTGGCGCGGGCCGCACGGCGTGCTGGGGCACTACTGCTCAACCACACCGAGGTCACCGCCCTACGCACCACTCACGGCCAGGTCAGTGGGGCCGAACTCATCGACCGGCTGGACGGAACCGAGTTCGGCATCGACGCGCACGCCGTCGTCAACGCAACCGGACCGTGGGTGGACACACTCCGGCGACTGGAGGATCCCACCGCCGAACCGAGCGTCCGGCTCTCCAAGGGCGCACACCTGGTGATGCGGACCGGCCATCGCTGGCAGTCCGCCCTGGTGGTACCGGTGGACAAAGTCCGTGTGTCCTTCGCCGTTCCGTGGGAGGGGCACCTCCTCCTGGGAACCACCGACGCCACCTATACCGGTGATCCCGCCACAGTTGCCTGCACCCAGGAGGATGCCGACCAGATCCGCTCCGAGTTGGCTCCGGCGCTGCGGGCCGATCAACTGAATGCGGAGCGTATCGCCTACTCGTTCGCCGGACTGCGGGTGCTTCCGGGACGACCCGGGCAGGACTCGGCGCGGGCGCCACGCGAGACCGTGGTCACGGTCGGACCGGGGGGCATGATCAGTGTGGCCGGTGGCAAGTGGACCACCTTTCGCCGGATCGGTGCTCAGGTCCTCGACCAGGTCCGGCGTCGGTTGCCGGCCGTGGTCCCGGACCGCACCACGGTTCCGGTGCCCGGTGTCGCCCAGCCCCAGGCGGTGGCCCGGTTGCTGCGTTCGGGTGTTCCTCCGCTGCCGGCGGATGTGGCCGAGCACCTCGCGACCCACTACGGCGCACTCAGTCACGACGTCCTGTCCTATGTCCGCTCGGCGCCGAAGCTACTGGACCGGATCCACCCGGACGGGCCGGATATCTGGGCCCAAGCCGTCTATGGCCACACTCACGAATGGGCACGCACCGTTGACGACGTACTGCGGCGACGCACAACGGTGACGGTTCGGGGGCTGGAAACTCCGGAGATCCGCCAGCGCACCGCGCAGCTTCTCGCCTCCCCTCCCTGCGGTTCCTCCAGAGATTCGGAGGCGCTGACGGGCTGACACGCCGGCCGCGCCGCGACCACCAACCACCAGACGAACCTATCTAACTACTCTCTGTAACTACCTGCCTTCCTTCTCTACAGCGGAGGTCTCCTCATGGAGAACTACCTGGCGGAATTCGTCGGTACGGCGATTCTGATCCTGCTGGGCAACGGCGTGGTCGCCGGTGTGCTCCTGAACAGGTCCAAGGCGCACAACGGCGGCTGGATCGTGATCGCGCTCGGCTGGGGTATGGCCGTGGCTATGGCCGTGTACGTCACCGGGCAGATCAGCGGTGCGCACATCAACCCGGCGGTCACGCTCGGCCTGGCCAGCGCCGGCGAGTTCGAGTGGGCGCTGGTGCCCGGCTATATCGCCTGCCAGATCGCGGGCGGTGCCTTCGGTGCCGCTTTGGTCTACGTGCACTACCTGAAGCACTGGGCGGTGACCGAGGACTCTGACGCGAAGCTGGCCTGCTTCAGCACCGCACCGGAGATCCGACACAAGCCCGCGAACTTCGTCACCGAAGTGATCGGCACCTTCATGCTGGTGTTCGGAATCCTCGGCATCAACGCCACCGCGGGGGTGACTGACGCGTCGGAGTTGTTCGCCAACGGGATCGCTCCGCTGTTGGTGGGTTTGCTGGTGTTGGCGATCGGCCTGTCGCTGGGCGGACCGACCGGCTATGCGATCAACCCGGCCCGGGACCTCGGGCCGCGTATCGCACACTTCCTCCTGCCGATCCCCGGAAAGCGCGACTCGGACTGGGGCTACTCCTGGGTCCCGATCGCCGGGCCCGCCGCCGGCGGCATCCTCGCCGGCCTCGTCTACCCCGCCATCGGCTTCCCGATGTAACAACACCCTTCCCTCCCTGGGGCACCCGGTTCACCGGGTGCCCCTTATTACTGCCCAGCCCAGCAGTAGGAAGACATCACCGCACCACAACGCACCCTTGCGATCAATATCCGAACACTGAAACCGTAACGAGGCGCCGGAAATATCACCGGAGAACCAATCCCCACCCCAAGGAAAATAATGCGGAGAGTAGGCCCCCCACTACTCGCCACCATGGCAACTCTCACCCTGCTCCCGGTAGCCCCAACGACCGCGCACGCCGATTCCCGCGGTGAGATGCTCGACAGCATAACCGTGGACCGACGCACTCAGGAGATTGAGGTCTCCTGG
Source organism: Lipingzhangella rawalii (assembly GCF_031628175.1). Lineage (NCBI taxonomy): Bacteria > Bacillati > Actinomycetota > Actinomycetes > Streptosporangiales > Nocardiopsidaceae > Lipingzhangella > Lipingzhangella rawalii. The sequence continues at coordinate 48,511 of NZ_JAVLVT010000007.1, forward strand.
GATGATGTTCCCCAAGCCAGCGAATACGTGATCTTTGACGAGGTTCCCAAAGATTCGGTGCACGACGATCCCACGCAACCCGTCTACCGGGGCGAGAACACCCAGTACACGCTGACCGATCTGCCCACCCCCAGTTCCGTTCGCCTGCGGCTGGCAGCGTCAATCCGTTGAAGCAACGCCCTCGTCCTGGCCCTGGACAGCGCGCGACGGGTTCTGGCGCGAACGATGTTGCGCACGACAACAACCGACGACTCGAACTCCAACCACCAACTCACCTGGATCACCGATTGCGAGAACACCGGCTTCACTCCACCGTTCCTACTCTCGCTGTCCTCGCCTCGGCCGGCGCCATGTACACGGCCCTGGTGGGTTTGGACATCATGAATGGCCCCCTGCCGGACCATTCGAATCCGTTGGGTCCCCTCGCAATGGCACTGCTCATCGCCCACGGGGCCTACCTGATGCCCGTGCTCCTGGTCCACCTCCTGCGGCGAACCCCGCTGGCGGCCATTCTCGGGGCAGTTCTCGCTGGATTCGTCGTGTGGTTCATGTGGTTAATATCGTTGTTCCAGCCAGGTGGGGGGCTGTTTGTCCTCCCGGTGGATCTGGTTCTGATCAGCTCACTGGCCCGTCTGGCACTGACAGTTGGACTGCCCATCGGGGTTGCGCTTGGCCTGTGGACCGCCGTGTTCGTCTGGCCGCGCTGGCCCCGGCACCTACGTCACCTGTTCGCCTGGGTCCTGCCCGCACTGGCGACGGTAGGACTACTGGCCCAGAACCTGCTCTGGTGACCACCGGAGTGCGCTGTGGCAGGGCGACCTGACGCCCCGCCACCGCGCACTCCGAAACCGGGAACTACTCCCCCGTCGGCGGTAGGCCCAGTAGCGGTTCCAGGCCGACAGTGAGCTGCTCGGGCAGCCCGGCGACCTCGCGCACACCCAGCAGCACGCCCGGCATGAAGGACTCGCGGTTCATCGAGTCGTGCCGCACAGTCAGGATCTCGCCGTGCGTGCCGAACACGACCTCCTGGTGCGCGATGTGACCGGCCATCCGCAGCGCGTGCACACGCACCCCGTCCACCTCGGCGCCGCGCGCCCCCGGCAGCTCGGAGGTGGTGGCGTCCGGCATCGGCTCGGCCATCGCGTTGGCGCGCGCCTGGGCCACGACCTGCGCCGTGCGGCTCGCCGTGCCACTGGGCGCGTCCACCTTGTTCGGATGGTGGGTCTCCACGATCTCCACCGACTCGAAGTACGGCGCGGCCTTCGCCGCGAAGTGCATCATCAGCACCGCGGCGATCCCGAAGTTCGGGGCGATGAGCACCCGTGCGCCCGGATGCCCGGTGAGCGCCGCGCGGACCTCCGTCAGCTTCGCCTCGTCGAAGCCACTGGTGCCCACCACCGCGTGGATGCCCCGCTCCACGAGCCAGCGGACGTTGTCCAGCACCACGTCCGGGGTGGTGAAGTCCACCACGACGTCCGCCCCGGACACCTGCTCCCGGTCGTCCGCCGCGTCGACCCCGGCCACCAGTTCCATATCGGCGGCCCCCTGGACCGCACGCACCACTTCCGCTCCCATGCGCCCCTGGGCGCCAAAAACACCAACCCTAATCACGGGTGTAACGCTATCGCCTGCGCATGGTGGCTGGGGCACATCGCGCTGACCGCGACGCGCCCCAGCCTCACCGGGCTACAGCCAGGCAACTTCTCCGCCGAGCCGCGCGGCGAGCTGCCGCACGTCGGCGAAGGAATGCATCCCAGAGCCGGTCAGCGGCTGGGCGATGCCACCACCCCGCACCGGATTGGTGACGCCGTAGTAGCGGTGCACGACATCGTCCAGGTCCTCGTCCCAGCAGTCCACGTAGAAGGCCCGGGGTTGGTCGTGCGGTTCCTCGGGCTGGTAGACAGAGGACAGATCGAGGGAGTCATTGCCCTGCATCGCAGGCCCCTTCCTTGGTTGGATAGGCCCGGGCGGGTCGAGCTGCCAACTGTCTCCGTCCGGGCCGCCTCCGTTTCTATGCGGCGAGCTGACCACGAATCCCACGGGCTCGCCGCCACGCATCCTGCTTGTTACTTAGAGTAAGAGTAGGGTAATGTCTCTACATACACAAGCTTTTGCATATATAATTTCATCGACTGTGGAGGTCGTGCGGTGCCAGTCGGTAAGCCGAAGCGAGTAACCTTACGCGCTCGCTGGCTTGGCCAGCGCTTGCGGGAGTTGCGGGACGCCAGTGGCCAGACCATCGAAGAGGTCGCAGAATATCTACAGCGAAGCATGGGGACAGTCAGCCGGTTTGAAAGCGGCATCTACCCCATCCGCCGCACTGAGGTCACTGCACTCCTCGACCTGTATGCCGTCAATGACGCCCGCACCCGAGCCAACCTGCTCAAGATCGCCAACGACGTGTGGCAGACCGGCTGGTGGGACGGCTACACCGGCGAGGTGGAGGACTGGTTCATCGACTTCGTGTGGCTGGAGGAGCAGGCCACCGCGCACCTGCTGTTCGACACCACCGTGCTGCCCGGCCTGCTACAAACCGAGCAGTACGCGCGTGCGGTGATGCTGGCCGACGATCCTGCCTCCACCCGGGAGCAATTGGACCGCGCGGTCGAACTGCGTTTGGCTCGGCAACAGCTTCTGGAGCGGGAGGAACCACCGCAGGTGTACTGCGTGCTGGACGAGGCGGTACTGCGCCGCCGGGTGGGCGGCCGGCGCACGATGACCGCGCAACTGCGGCATCTGCGGCAGGCGATGGACTGGCCCACCGTGTCCCTGCGGGTGCTGCCGTTCTCCGCCGGGGAGCACGCCAGCCCGATGGGCGCGTTTCAGCTGTATCGGATGGAGGACCCGTATCCCGAGGTGGCCTATGTGGAGACCCCCAAAGGGGCGATGTACATCGAATCGCCCGATACCGGGGCGATCCTGGAGCGATACGATCGGTTGTGGGAGGCATCCCTGAGTGAGCACGCATCGGCCGAGGCCATCTCGGCCCTGATCGAGGAGCAGTCGTGACGTCGACACCCGCGCCGCAGCCGCCAGCCGCCACGGACCTGGCCCGGGTGGCGTGGCACATCAGCACCCACAGCTCAAACGGCGGGAGAAGCTGTGTGGAAGCCGGCCCCATCCTGGACGGCACCGCCCGCGTCGCCATCCGGCACAGCCACCACCCAAACGGCACCACCCTCACCTACCCCACCCACGAATGGCACGCCCTCCTGCACGCCATCCACACCGGAGAACTCGACGTGGAAAGCTAGAAGACTGACTCCGATCAGTTCAGCCCACAACGGGAGATGCGAGCTAAGTGCCCGCCCTCCAGGCCCGAGTGTGCATCGTTACGCCCGCGCGCTGAGCGTGGGCACCTCATAGTCCGCGAATATCCGGTCAGCGGTGACTATGGTCAGGTTCTCCACCTGGGCCTGGGCGATGAGCATGCGGTCAAACGGATCGCGGTGGTGCCAGGGAAGCGTTTGCAGCTGCATGCCGTGCTGGAACGTCAGTGGCAGGAGCGTGAACCCATCGGCGGCCACCTGCTCCTGCGGGTCAGCAGGGATCTTGAGCTTACCCAGCGAGGATTTCACGGCGATCTCCACCGCACTGACACTGGAGACGTAAACGTCGTTGGCCCGCTCAGCGATGGCCGCACACGCCTGGGGCGCGAGAGCAGGGTGATCCTCGAACCACCACAGCAGCACGCATGTGTCCAGCAGCAGTCTCACGAGTCGGTCCCTGCTTCCAGCGACGTGCCGTACCAGTCAGCGAGGGTTTGTTCGTCGAGTTCATCGAAGTCCTCGGAGATCCACACCTGCCCCCGCCACGCCCCCGGGGTTCGTGGCTCCGTTTGCTTGCGGGCCGGGACGAGCGATGCGACTGCCCGCCCATTGCGGGCAATCACGATCTCCTCGCCCGCCTCCACCCGGGCCAGAAGTGCGGACAGCGAGGTTTTCGCCTCATACACGTTGACTTGCGTGACCATATGTCAAGCATCAGACATGTTTCTGGTCTGGTCAAGTCAGACCAACCAGGAGGGCACGCCCGGAACGAGCCGGACACGAGGCAACCGAAGCGGCTACGGCTTGCGGCCCACGCCCCCGGTCATGAACCGCGCGGCGATGCTGGTGGCGTCGGTGACCGGCTCGTCGGGGCGCCACAGCGGTAGCGGCACCAATCCTGGAGTGAGCAGCTCCAGTCCGTCGAAGAAGCGGGCCAACTCCTGCGGGTCCCGTACCCGGCCGGTGCCCAGCTGGCTCAACAGGACCCGTTCCAGCTCGGCGGACTCGGGGGCATCGCCCAGGCGCGTGAAGTTGGTGATAAAGAAGTAGGAGCCCGACGGCACCGCCTTGCGCAGGCTAGCAACCACCCCGTGTGGGTCCTCCTCGTCCAGCAGGTGGTGCAGGATGCCGCACAACATCACACACACCGGCTGCTCGAAGTCGATCATCGCGCGGGTGTCCGGATGGTCCAGCACCGCCTGGGGCTCGCGGATGTCGGCGGTGACGACGCGGGTCTGGCGGTCCCCTTCCAGCAGGGCCCGCCCATGCGCGAGCACGATCGGGTCGATGTCGACATAGACCACGCGGGCGTCTGGGTTGGCCTCCTGGGCGACCTCGTGGGTGTTGCGGGCCGTGGGCAGCCCCGAGCCCAGGTCGATGAACTGGGTGATGCCTTCGGCCCCGGCCAGGTGCCGCACCACCCGGTGCAGGATCTCGCGGTTGTATAGCGCGATCTGCTTGAGCTCCGGCATCACGGACAGGCTTGCTTCGGCAACCTGCCGGTCCACCGCGAAGTTGTCCTTGCCGTTGAGCATGACGTCGTACACCCGAGCAGCGGTAGGCTCACCCGTGTCGAGCTGCTGCCAGCTCGGCGTTCCCTCCTGCGGCTCAACGTCCAGCCACTTCGGCTCCGACTCCATGTGCGCTCACCCTCCGACGATACCGACCAGTAGGTCACGTCGATCCTACCGTGTCGACACGCCCGCAGTGGCAGGGATTCGAGAACGCACGCCGTGCATGTCCTGTTGGGGTGGGATTGCGACGGTTCCAACGTCTGGGGGCGGCCCAGTCCCTGGACCGAGGAAAAGCCGAGACGTCCGGGAAGGCCGGTAGGGGATCTCCGAGCAGAGGCGCGCTGCACGGGAACCGCAAGCTCCCCCTGTATCGATCGGGCGGGGACAGACGTGTGCTGGTGCACGCGGGTGTGCTCGGGTTCGGCAGGGTGGTCGCCGCCGGTGCCCTCCAGCCAGGCGGCTACCTGCTCCGGGGTGGGGTGGTCGTAGGTGAGCGTGGCGGGTAGGAAGCGGCCGGTCGTCTCGGCCAGGCGGTCCCGGAGCTCAACGGCGGCCGCGGAGTCAAAGCCCAGTTCGGTGAAACTGCTTCGCATATCGACGGCGTCACCTTGCTCCGGGGAGTAGCCCAGCACGGCTGCGGTGTGGTCACGCACGAGCTCGCTGTACGTGGGGGCCAACGGTTGGGTCTGTGGCCGCTGTGGATCCGCCCGTGGTTCGGGACGGTCCTCGTGGCTTGAAGCGGGTTTCGCCGCAGGCGTGGCGGGTGGGGCCGCGTCCTCGATCCAGAATCGACGGCGCTGGAACGGATACGTGGGTAGATCCACGAGACGGGGTGGGTGCTGGGCCCACTGGTGCTCCCAGCCGATGTCATAACCGCGGGTGTAGAGTCGCCCGAGCGCGGTCAGCAGAGCCGTGACGTCGTGATGACTGCTTTCGTCGTCCCTATGGCCGCGCTGGGCGGCGAGCACGAGGGTGGCGGACTTCGCGTGCAGGCTCTGCTCGAGGGCCGAACGCAGCGTGGCTCGAGGCCCGATCTCTACGAACGTCCGCACTCCGTGGTTCTCCAGCTCAGCAACGGCTGCGGAGAAGCGTGTGGGCTGGCGGGCCTGGGTCACCCAGTAGTCGGGGCTGTCAAGCGTGGCCTGGATCGTTCCGGTGACGGTGGAGGCGAGTGGGATCCGCGGGGAGTGCAGGGTGCGGTGCGCGACTCGCTGGGCGAATTCGGGGAGGACGGCATCCACCTGTGGCGAATGGAAGGCGCGGCTCACCGCAAGGCGACGCGTCGGGATGCCGTGCGTGGCGAATTCCCCGGCCAGGTGTTCGATGGTCATCTCATCGCCGGAGATGACGGTGCTCCGCGGGCCATTGACCGCGGCGATATCCACCGTGTGCCGCACCGGCTCCACCAGGGCGGCCACATCCTCTTCGGCTGCCTCGACGGAAAGCATGCCGCCATTGACCGGAAGCTGCTGCATCAGATACGCCCGGTCGGCCACGAGTGCACAGGCCTCGTCCAGGGAAAGCACCCCGGCCTGGTGCGCAGCCGCGATTTCGCCCACGGAGTGGCCCAGTAGATAGTCGGGCCGCACACCCCACTCTTCCAGAAGCCGGCACAATGCCACCTGGAAAGCGAACAGGGCCGGTTGAGTGAAGGAGGTCTCCTCCAACAACCGCGGCTGCTCGAACATCACCTCGCGCAGGGGGCGCTCCAGCCGGGGATCCAGCAGGCCGCACACCTCATCCAGGGCCGTGGCGAAGGTGGGAAACGTGGTGTAGAGCCCGCGCCCCATTCCAAGACGTTGGGCTCCCTGCCCAGAGAACACAAAGCCAACCGGGCCCGGGCTGCTCTCTGCCCGACCGACGAGCACCTCCCGATGTGGGGTTCCGGCAGCCAACGCCCGCAGCTGGGGCGACGGATCGGCTGTGGGCGCGGTAAGGACCACGGCGCGGTGTGCCAGGTGGGCGCGCGACACGGCCAGGGCGTTTCCGGTCTCCGCCGCGGTCTGCTCGGGGCGTGTGGCCAGATGCGTCTGGAGGCGTTCCGCCTGGGCGGCCAGGGCCGATGGGCTGTGGCCTGAAAGCGGCCAGGCCACTGTTGGTGCCGGCGCGTCAACAGAGATACTCCCTGCGTCCATCGGGGCCGCCGGGTTCGTCTCCTCGGGAGGTTCGATGAGGACGGCGTGGGCATTGGTCCCGCCCATACCAAAGGAACTGACGCCCGCAACGAGTGGGCGATCCTGCTCGGGCCAATGCGACCCGCCGGTATGGACGCGCAGGTGGAGGCGATCCAGGGGAATTTTCGGATTGGGGGTGGCGAAGTTGCGGCTGGCGGGTAGACGACGGTGGTGAACGCTCAGGGCGGTCTTCAGAAAACCAGCAATTCCGGCCGCCGCTTCCAGATGACCGATATTGGTCTTGACGGAGCCCACCGCCAGGGGGCGGTCGGGATCACGGGCCACACCCAGCGCATCCCCCAGCGCCCGAGCCTCCACCGGATCGCCGACAGGTGTTCCGGTTCCATGGAGCTCCACGTACTGAACGTCGCGGCGGGCGATACCGGCGTGCTCATAGGCCTCACGAAGAAGTTCCTGCTGGGCGTGCGCGTTGGGTACGGTCAGCCCCTCCGAAGTGCCGTCATTGTTGACCACACTGTGCCGCAGTACGCAGTAGATGCGATCCGCGTCGGCCACCGCCGCGTCCAGGGGTTTCAGGACGACGACCCCGCCGCCCTCACCACGCACATAGCCGTTGGCGCGGGCGTCGAAGGTATAGCAGGCACCGTCGGGTGACACCGCGCCGAACTCGCTGGTGCTCAGGCTGCCGTGTGGGTCGAGCATCAGATTCACTCCACCGGCGAGTGCCAGGGCGCATTCCCCGGAGCGCAGGCTCTGTGCGGCCAGGTGCACCGCGACCAGCCCCGAGGACTGTGCGGTGTCCACCGCGAGGCTGGGGCCACGCAGTCCCAACCGGTAGGAGACACGGTTGGCGATGATGCTTCGGGTGAGTCCGGTAAGGGTGTGGCGGGTGATGGCGGTACTGCCCTGGCGGTGCACCCGTGCGGCGTAGTCGTCCGCGGCAGCGCCGATATAGACCCCGGTGGAGCTGTCGCTCAACTGGGGTGGCGCGGTTCTGGCGTCCTCCAGGGCCTCCCAGCACAGCTCCAGCATCAGGCGTTGCTGTGGGTCCATGCTGGCCGCCTCGCGTGGTGCGATGCCGAAGAACTCGGGATCGAAGCGGTCGACATGATCGAGGAAACCACCGTAGGTCGTCGCATCGGTGCCCGCATCGGCGAACGGCGCGCGGTGTCGCGGTGCACGCGTGATGGCACTGGCCCCCGATTCCAGGAGCTCCCAGAATGCCGCCGGGTTGGGGGCTGCCGGAAAACGACAGGACATCCCCACAACGGCGACCTCGCACGTGTCCACAGGGACTGTCGATGCATGACGGTTTCGACTGCTGGTACTGGCCACTGTGCGGTCTCCCCTCCCGCGTAATCCGCATGTTCCGGCCCTCCCAGTGCCGTCAGGAACAGATGCGGAAAATAATGAGATGTCGGGCACACTCGTGCGTTAGCGTCCCACGCTGACCTCGGTGTTCGTCTCCTCGGTGGTGACTGCGACTGTCTGGTGTCGGACTCAGTGGGTTAGCACCCAAGCGATGCTCGGGCACACCCACCGTTCCGGAGCCAGGGCGCTCCCCCCGGAGACAGCGGATATACGGAACTCCCGTGGTTCGGACCCAGTGAACAATTCAAGACAGACACTTTCCGAAGCATCACGTGTCCAAAATTTGATGGCCAGCTCGCAACACAAATCGACAATATCGACAAAAGAGACGCATTCGACAGTGGCCCACAGATGGCTCAAACGGGCCATACCGTCCCGGAAAGGGTAAACTCCGGCTCTGCGCGGGTGCAATGGGTGATCCCAATTCGGACGAGGTCACCCGGCTTTCACCCACGGCGTATCTGGGACCACAGCCACACAGCGATGATCATGTGCAGCAACAACAGGGCGCGGGGGCCACAGTCCGGACTGTGGCCCCCGCGCCCTGTTCAGCCGCTGGCCCGCGCCTTTCGAGTGTTCCGCTATGCGGACTGTTTGGATGTCACCGTGTCCAAATACGCCTGGGCCTTCACCGGGTCCAGGAGCCACTCGTGGAAATCAAGCGGATTGTCCCAGCCGTGCACCCAGCGGTCCCCGATCTCGGGATGGTACGGAGCGGCCGCGAACACATCCTGGAACTGCTGGGGTGGGGGGCCATCCCAGAACGAGGACACGGTCTCCGCCCACAGTTCCGCGTAGTAGCCGTAGGTCCAGAACGACTCGAAGGTCTGCACCATGAAGGTCTCGTCGAACGGACGATCGCCGTGCGCCACAATGCTCTCCAGGTAGCTCTTGGCGCAGCGACTGGAGTGGTTCCACCCTTGTGCTGCGGAGGGATCGGAGGTGATCACGACGTCGGCGATCCCCAGGACCCGGCCCCCCGACGGAAGCACCCCCACCGGCTTGCGCACCTGGGGACGCAGGGCCTCCAGGGTCACACTACGGCCGTCGATCAACTCCGCCTTGGACACACGCTCGTAGTACTTGGGCAGGTAGTCCCGCAGCAGGGCACACATATGATCCCACTGCTGGTCAGGACGCATGCGCTCCGGCCAGCTGTCGATCACCCCGTTGCGCCACTCCGAGATGAACACCCCCGTGCACGGACCGTCCTCACTCAGCATCGGGATGATGAACGGCTGTCCGGCGTCGGCGCTGGCTCCGATCCAGGCCGTCTCCGGGTCCGCGTCCGGGTCGGGAGCCACCCCGTCAACCAGCGCCTGGGCGATGATGCGAGGACGGGCTCCGCTGAAGCGGTGTGGGTCCGGCTCGAAGAGCGCACCCAGCTCGCCATGGCCGACAGCGACAACGATCAGGTCGAACATGCGCGCGAAGTAGTCGAGGTCGGTGACACTGATTCCGTGGATCACCACCTTGCCACCACGGTCTTCGAAATACTCCAGCCAGTCCGCCATTTTCACCCGCCGGTCGACCGACACGGCATACCCCTGGTGCCGACCGCCGATCTCCACGACCGGCTCGGTCGTTCCGGGGGGATAGACGTGCAGCTTCATCGCCTCAATGTGTGGGGCCTGCGCGCTCCAGAAATCGAGTTCGAGCTCACGCTCGAACTCGAGAATCGTGGGATAGGTGAACTGGGTGAGGGACGGGCGCCCTGTCCGAATCTCGGTGGAGGTCTGACTGGTGATCACGGTGACGTCGTAACCGTGGGTGAGCAACCCATGGGCGAGGTGCAGGCCCGACTGGCCCGCGCCGACGATCAGGATCTTACGCATCCGGGCCTTCTTTGCTAACCAACAGGCTCTGGCTGGGTGGGACGGGACAGTGCGTACATCAGCAGTGTCTTGAGCACCGAGCCGGAGGAGGATCGGTCCCGCGCGTCGAAATCGACGATCGGCACCTCCGGCGCGATTTCGAGTGCTTCCCGAATCTCGTCGATCGTGTAGTCCAACCGGCCGTCGAACCGGTTCAACGCGACGATGTAGGGGATGCGCTGGTTACGTTCGAAGTAGTCGACCGCGTCGAAGCTATCGGCCAGTCGTCGACTGTCCACCACCACAACAGCGCCGACCGCTCCGCGCACCAGGTCGTCCCACATGAACCAGAAGCGGGACTGACCCGGAGTTCCGAACATGTACATGATCAGCTCATGATCCAGGGTGATGCGGCCGAAGTCCATGGCCACGGTGGTGGTGGCCTTGGTCGGAGTTGCGGAGATATCGTCGTGCTCCACACTGGCCTCGGTCATGATCGCCTCGGTGGTCACGGGCGGAATCTCCGAGACCGAGGCGACCAGGGTGGTTTTGCCGGCCCCGAACCCTCCGGCTACCACAATCTTGGTCGAGACTTTCGACCGGCTGTCACTGGAAGAGTCGTTCGAGACCACGAAGCGCCCTCTCGAGAACCTGGTTTTCCGATGGACTGTGCCCGGTGATGGTTGGGTGAATGTAGACCAGACCCTGGTCCGCCAGATCGCTGAGCAACACCTGGGTCACCCCGAGGGGGATGTCCAGTTCCGCCGCGATCTCGGCGACCGAACGCGGTTCCACGCACAGCTCGTGGATGCTCCGCGACTCCGGCATCAGGGCGCGGGGCGGCTCACTGCCGGGATCCGCGGCCGAGACGAGGGTCTGCACCATGAGTGGATGACGTGACCGGGTCCGCCCACCGGTGAAGGTGTAGGGGCGGATCCGCGCGCTCCGTCGCCTGCGGTAGCTCATTGTTCGATGGCAACCTTCTCGTGAGTCTGGTGCGGGCCAACAGGCGCGTCTCAGCGCCCGATCACCTCGCGTAGTTCGGATCGCAACTGCGGGGTGAGTACGTGCGCGGCATCTTCGACAAGCCGCGTCATCTGGTAGGCGACGATTTTCATATCGGCCTCGGGAGAGGTCAGCACGGCCAGGCAGGAGCCGTCGCTGATGGACATCACGAACATGTGACCGCGCTGCATGCGCACGATGAGCTGTTCACAGTCACCCTTGCCGAACATGCGCGCCCCGCCCTCGGCGAGACTGTGCAGTCCACTGGCGATCGCCGAGAGCTGCTCGGCGTGCTCCTCGGGCAGATCGCGGGAGGCCGTCAACAGCAGCCCATCGGAGGAGACGACGATGGCATGTTCCACGCCGCGCACCTCGTCAACGAAATTGGAGATCAGCCAGGTGAAATTGTCGGCGCTGTCCGTCAACTGGTCAGTCATTGGGGGGCTCCAGCTCTAGGGGTCGATCGCGGTGTCCGGCCGGGCACGGGTCACTGCTCCTCCTGTGCGGCGGCTCGTTCACCAGCCAGGAAACCGTCGATGTCGCTGCTGATGCGTTGGGCACGATTACCCGCACCGGCTTCGGTGGCCGGGGTCGCCGTCGAGGTGGCGGGTGGGCTGTCATCGTCGGGATCCAGCACCGGGGTCGCAGCCTGGCGGGCACTGCGGCGGGGCAACCCTGCTGCGGTTGTCGTCGCGCCCGACGGGGAGGAGCCCGGCCTGGGGCCGCCGGACGCCGGAGCGGGGGCGGGGGCGGGGGCGGGTCCTTGGGCCAGGGGTGGAGGCTGGCTGGAGATCGGCTCCCGCAACAAGTGGTGTGGGACCACCACGAATGCACTCATGCCGCGGAAGGCCCGCTGCTCCAGCTGGACCTGCATGCCGTGCCGGTGGGCGATACGGCTGACCACGTACAGGCCCATGTGCCGCATGCCCCCCTCGTCCACCTCGGCTGACCCGGCCAGTCGCTCGTTCAGCGAGCCGAGCTGTTCGGCCGGAACCCCGATCCCCTCGTCCTCCACGGCCAGCAACAGCTTGCCGTCGGCCATGGGCTGCCCACTGACGACCACCTGGGCATGTTCGGGAGACTTGGCGGTGGCGTTATCCAACAGCTCGGCCAGAAGATGGGCCAGGTCGTCGCCGACGGGCCCCGCAAGGTGGGAGTCGGGAAGTTTGCCTACCTGCACACGGTTGTAGTCACCGATCTCCGAGATCGCCGCCCGGGCTACATCCAGGATCGGCATGGGTTCCAGATGCGGGTCCTCGGGCCCCTGTCCCGCCAGGACCAGCAGATTCTCACCGTTGCGCCGCATCCGCGTGGCGAGGTTGTCCATCTTGAACAGTTTCGCCAGCAGGTCGGGGTCCTCGGTCTCGTTCTCGAGGCCTTCGAGAACGTCCAGCAGGGACTCCACCAGTGTCAGGTCCCGCATCGCAAGGCTGGCCATGGCCGCGCTGGACAGGGTCGCCTCGCTGTGTTCGGCCGCCTCGGGAGGCTGCGCAGGCGCGGCGCTGTCAGCGCTGTCGACGGGGGCGGCGGTCCCGGTGGTGGTGTGGGCGTTCGACCCGCCCGTCACCTCCTCCGGGGTCGACTCACCATCGACCACGGCCGAATCTGCTTCCGGATCCGGTGGAGCCTGCGGTGGCTGTGTTCCGGACTCGTATGGGGACGAGGGATCCGTCCGACGGGGCCACAGCCCTGCGCTCAGCCACCTCAGCCACGTCCGTCGCGGCGCGCGGGGGTGCTCCTGGCCACTGCGCCGGTGATCGGACCTGGGAGGGTCAGTGGGGTCGGGCGGTGTCGGCGCCTGTGCCACGGCTTCTCTCCTCGTTCAGTTGGACTGACCACGGGTCGTGGACGGTGGGGCAGCCACGACCAGTCCGGGTCGAAGGGCCCAGCGGCCACAACACCCGCGCCACCGACACGACCGAGCCAGCCCGATCCGGATACGACCTGGCTGGTTCGACTCCTGCGATCACGACGGTGGCTCGATGAACACGGTGCGCAGTTACGGGGGATCGTGCACACGAACTGCCGCATCCGCCACAGTCGCGGCGATGGTGGGGCCACGCGAGGGATCGCCACGGGTACCCCAGAGGCCGGTCCACACCACTGCGGGTGTGCACGTGTCAGGACCCGCCCGAGCGGCCTGGTCCGGATATCCACCGAAGGCTCCCAAACATCGCCGTGTGTGATGTTGGTACGGTACTGCGCGCGGCCAGATCCGCTCAGGCGTTTCCCAAAGAAATCCCAAAAAGTTTGGGGTTTCGTGGCTCGGGGCCGAACCACCGCTCAGTCAGGCCGGTGTCGTGGGTGAGACCTCGCCGCCCAGCCGCCGGTAGGGGCCCCGGCCCGGGTGGGCTGTCGCACGCGTCAGCCCACCCGGGCCGAGATCCGGTTACGGACTCTGGCTGTCGGGCTCCTGCGCCAGTTCCAATGCACGCTGGGCACGCCGCGCCAGGACGTCCTCGCGCAGCTGGTCCATCCGCTTGAGCACGCGCGAACGCTGACGCCGTGGCAATCGGTCGATGTAGAGCTTACCGTTGAGGTGGTCGGTCTCGTGCTGCAAGCATCGGGCGAAGTAGCCGGTGCCGCTGAGTTCAAGTTCGGCGCCGTCCCGGTCCCACCCCCGCACCGTGGCGGCCTCGGCCCGGGCCAGGTCCGCGTGCGGGCCTGGGACCGATAGACAGCCCTCGGTGTCCACGGTCAGGCGTCGGTCCTCGGCCGGCGTGTGCACCACGGGGTTGACGATGTGTCCCACGTGGCGCACCCCTTCGTCGTCGGGGCAGTCGAACACGAACACCCGCAGGTCCACCCCGACCTGATTCGCGGCCAGACCAACTCCCTCGGCGACGTACATCGTCAGGAACATGTCGTCGATCAGGTCCCGCAGCTGCTGCGTTCCAAAATCGACCACCTCATGACAGGGGTGGTGCAGAACCTCGGCACCAACCTCCGTGATCTCGCGTAGCGATCCCCGGTCGGCTTCCGGTGCCAGTTCCGGATACTCGGCAACCGGCTGGCCCTGAACCAACACCGCACTGTGCACAGCGGCCTGTTCCATCGAGCCCACCGACTCCGACATCCTGCTGCACCGCCCTGACACATCGGACAGGCATTCAGCCCGCCGCCTCGCCGACATTCCTGCCCCGAGGATACCCACAGCCGCTCCCCGGGCTGTGCCACGAGCCTCAAGCTCCAAGCACCGGATCGAAACCGCGCCCTCACCGGTACCAAGAGTTGCCTTCGGTCAGGCATTGCACCAGATAGTCCCGCAAGAACGCGGCCACGAGCCGACGCTGGTCCGTGTCATGATCCCAGTACACGATGCCGGGCCCGTAGTCCGTGTGCACGTAGGCGAACTGGGCACCCATGTCGCTGTCACCGAAGAACAGCAGCAGGTCGAACGGGGCATAGAGCTGTGCGTAGTCGGGCTCATTCCGCATCGCCAGGTTGTCCTCTACGATGCGTTCCACCGGCCACACCACGTCGTCGCCATAGTCGTTGCGCACGCCGTTGACCTCGAGCAAGAGCGACGACAACGCGTGCGGCACCGGGAGACCCAGCTTATGCTCCACACTCGCCACCGCGGAGGCGTCAGCAGGCTCCGCGAACTCCGCCTCCGGATACAGCTCGCCAATCAGTTCTCGCCACACATTTGAATCATCACAGCTCGCCCCGCTTCACGAGAAATCCGCGTCCGCGCGCCGCAGGATTTCGTGGCTCACCTCACCGCTGTGACCAGGCGCGCCCGTGCGACACCACGGTGACGTGCCTGCAACACTGGCTGCCCGACACCGACCAACCGAACACGAGTGAGGACCGAGCCGTGACATCCATTCCCACTGTCACCCTCAACACCGGAGCCACCATGCCCCAGCTGGGCTTCGGCGTGTTCCAGATCCCCGACGACGAGGTCGTTCCTGCCGTCACCACGGCCCTCGAGGCCGGATACCGCAGTATCGACACCGCCGCCCTATACGGCAACGAGAAGGGCACCGGACAGGCCATCGCCGACAGCGGTATCCCGCGGGACGACCTGTTCGTGACCACCAAGCTGTGGAACACCGACCAGGGCTACGATTCGACTCTGCGCGCCTTCGACACTTCCCTGGCCAAACTCGGTCTCGACTACGTCGATCTCTACCTGATCCACTGGCCCCTCCCCGAGAAGGACTTGTTCCTAGACACCTGGCGCGCCTTCGAACGCATCCATGCCGAGGGACGCGCCCGCGCCATCGGGGTGTCCAACTTCCATCCGGCCCATCTGCGCCGCATCCTGGACTCCAGCGACATCGTCCCCGCCGTGAACCAGGTGGAGCTGCATCCCCAGCTCGCCCAGGAAACCGTGCGGGAGTTCAACGCCGCACACGACATCGTCACTGAAGCCTGGAGCCCACTCGGGCAGGGCAAGGGGCTCCTCGACGACCCCACTCTGGCAACCATCGCCGCCAAGCACGACCGCAGTCCCGCTCAGGTCGCTCTGCGGTGGAGCGTCCAGCTCGGCAACGTCGTCATCCCCAAGTCCGTAACCCCCAGCCGCATCCGTGCCAACGCCGAGATCTTCGACTTCGAGCTGGACCAGTCCGACATGGACACCCTTGCCCAGCTCGACACCGGAACTCGGGTTGGCCCCGACCCCGACACCCTCAACTAGCGCTGGACGGGGCCGTCCACCACGGGGCGGCCCCGTAGTGCACCCGTAGCCCGGACTGTTCCGTGCCCAGTTCTGTGCGCAGCACCATGTCCGCGTCGTAGTCCCCGTGATTCTGGTACCGAAACGCCAGCGGGGTGGTCTGCGGGATTGCCAACACGCGACGACGTAACGCGTCAGCCGTATCGGCGAATCCCGCCTCCCCCATTCGGTCCGCCCCCGGAACCAGCATGGGCGGAAGCACCTGCATCCCCGTGTACCACAGGGTTCCGTGTTGGATCGGAAACAGGAGATCATTCAGTTCGCCGTTGATCCCCCGGGGACCCAGCGAGGCCGACCGCGCGCCGGCCGAGACCACGACCATGGCGCGTTTTCCCGCCAGGGGCCCCTGCCCGTATCGAAGTGTGCACCCCTGCTCATCGGTGATGCCAAACCCGAAGCCCTTGACCAGCACTCGATCGAACCACCCCTTGAGGATGGCCGGCATTCCGTACCACCAGAGAGGAAACTGCACGATCACTGTGTCGGCCCAGGTCAGCTTCTCCTGCTCCCAGCGAATGTCGGCACTGAGCCGGCCTGTCTCCAGCGCCGCGGTGGATGCCGTTCCCACCACCAGCCGCTCCTGGGGATCATGGGCGTAGTCCTCTCCGGAGACCACCGGATTCCAGCCCATCGCATACAGGTCTGACAGGGCGTACTCGTGGTTCTCTTCCGTCAGAGAAGCCAAGCCCTCGTCACGCAGGGCCCCGCTCAACGACCGCTGTTCCGGATGGGCGAACAGCCACAACACGCGCATACCACAACTCCCGAACGGTAGGGCCGTCCCCGACGAACGGCCCGGATGTGCTCCAGCATCACGCACACCCCGAGTACACACGAGTGGCCCGCAGGCCAAGATGTGCAAGAATCCGGCCATGTTCACGCATGCCGACCGCCACCCGGTCGCCGTCCTCGTCCGCCCCCACCTGCTGCCCGTCGAACTGGGGATCGTGCACCAGATCCTCGGCCAGGTCACCTCGGCGCAGGGCGCTCCCCTCTACGAGGTACGCACCTGTACTCCCATCCCGGGCGACCTCGTCACCGCAAGCGACCTCGTCCTGCCCGTCACCACCGGACCCGAGCTTCTCCCCCACGCCGACACGGTGATCGTGCCCGCCGCCTACGGCAACGATCCCGCACGGCACCACGGCCGCCTCACTCCGGAACTGGCCCACGCGCTGTCCCGCATCCGCCCCGGAACCCGGATCGCCTCGATCTGTTCCGGTTCCTTCGTCCTGGCCGCAGCTGGCCTCCTCGACGACCGCCGCGCCACAACCCACTGGAAGGCCAGCGCTGACTTCCGACGTCTCTTCCCCACCGTGCGCCTCGATCCCACCGCGCTGTTCACCGAAGACGGCACGATCCTCACCTCCGGAGGCGTGGCCTCAGGCATCGATCTGTGCCTGCACATGGTCCGCACCGATTACGGCCCCGACCCCGCCACCGACATCGCCCGTATCACGGTCGTGCCACCCCATCGTGCAGGTGACCAGGCTCAGTACGTTCCACCCCGCCCGGTCGAGACCGACACCTCCAGCACCGCAGCCGCGCGCACCTGGGCTCGTCAGCATCTCGCCGATCATCTGACCCTCGCCGACCTCGCCGCCCAAGCCGCCATGAGCGTGCGCACCTTCACGCGCCGGTTCCGCGCCGACACCGGCCTGTCGGTGACCCAGTGGCTCACCCAACAGCGCCTCGACCACGCCCGAGCGCTATTGGAAACCACCGACCTCCCCGTTGACCGGATCGCCGTCGACGCTGGATTCGGCACGGCATCCTCGTTGCGTCAGCACTTCAGCACCCAGCTGGGTATGTCGCCCCGCGCGTATCGCACCACGTTCCGTGGCGTCCCCGGCCCCCGCTCGTCCGGGGCTTGGTGAACCGTTCCCGGTCTACGGGAGGTTCGGCACTCGCAGAGAGGGGGAGTCACGGCACCTTCCGCCCTCGTCCCCTTGAGTTGCGGCGTCGTTCGGGGGAGGGTGCTGTTCTCGGTGGGGTGCTGGTTCCACGGCTGTCGCCCCTACGCACCGCCGACGGCCGAGATAGCGCGCGTGGTCTGCCCGGTATCTCCGTGACCCCCCAACCCGCGACATCAACCTCCCCACGATCAGTACATC